>CAVVRH010000049.1:0-216164 GCA_963750585.1 uncultured beta proteobacterium | reverse complement strand
GGGCCTTCCGGCGTCGGCAAGACGCACCTGGCGATCGCGCTCGGCTACGCCGCCACCCAGGCCGGCATCAAGACGCGTTTCATCACCGCCGCCGATCTGCTGCTCACCATGACCACCGCCTTGCGCCAGAACCAACTCGCGCAGGCGCTCAAGCGCGGCATCCTCGCCTACCGGCTGCTCATCATCGACGAGATCGGCTACCTGCCGATGTCGCGCGAGCAGGCCAATCTGTTCTTTCAGGTCGTGGCCAAACGCTACGAACGCGGCAGCCTGATCCTCACCAGCAATCTCGGCTTCGCGCAGTGGGATCAGACCTTTGCCGGCGACACCACGCTGACCGCGGCGATGCTCGACCGCCTGCTACACCACGCGCACGTCGTAGCGATCCAGGGCGACAGCTATCGACTGCGCGAGAAACGCCGCGCCGGGGTCCTCGTTCGATCCAACCCGGTGACGGCGCAGGAGCCGGCCTGACTGCCGGCAGGACCAACCAGCCTGTATCAGTTTTCGATGTCCGAAACCAGTCAACCCTGTATCAATTTTGGATGTCGGTTGACAGCGGCCGGGACCATAGGCGTCGCGCTTGATCACCACCGTCTTGATGTTGTCGTAGAGCACCGTGCGCGGCACCCCGCCGAAGGACTCGAACCGCACCAGCGGCTCCTCGACCGGGCGTGGCCGCAAGGCGCGCACCAGCCGCACCACCCTGGCGATCACCGCCGCGATAGCCGCGCTCCCGGATCTCGCGCGCCAACACGACCGGGGGAATCCGCTCTGCACCGGCGGCCGCAATCCGCTCGTGCAAATACGCTTCGAACGGGCCCAACGTCGGCCGCACCGCTCGCCGCGGCCCATACTGCGGCCGTTCCGACGGTCTTGTTCAAGTACGACCGAGAGTAGCCCCAGAGATCTGTTTCTTTGGGGTAGTACTGACGCAACAGACCGTTGGTGTTTTCATTGCTGCCGCCTGCCACGGGCTTTGCGGAAGCGTTGCGCCAATCTCACCTCCTGCGAACAACGCGGGAGGCGAAATGGGACGCAACCCGTGATGCGGCACTCAGTTGCCGAGATATAGCCCTGGTCCCGGTTCGAACTCGACGTCCAACATGTACACGTGCCCACCTCCAACGGCCTGATTAGGGAACACGTCTACCGTGTCGTTGTAATAAGCCTGCACCGGCCAGACGTTGTTGTTCCCGAACACGTATACATTGAGCGCGTTTATGTACCAGGTGGCGTAGTCGCCCGTGTTATACGAAACCACGTACACCTTGCCTGGCACGACCGATACGGGGAAGGTCAGCGTCGTCGCCTGCCAGCCGCTCGAACCCTCACCGGTGAATGTCTGGCTCGTCAACTCGCCCCCAGCCTGGTCATAGATCCGACCCGTGCGCGTCGCCGGCGTGGATTCGCCCAAGAACTTGTAGAAGCGGATCTTCGTAACCCTCCCCGGGCGGGCCACGACGAACGCATTGCCCAACTGTTGCACTATTCCAGGACCCGCTTGGCTGTTATTGACTGTAGTGCCCCACCAGTCCACGGGTGTTCTCGGGGTGGTGTTCCACCCGGTGGCACCCTTCGGCCCATAGAAAATCGCGTTCTGGTTGTCCACGTAATAGTCACCAACGGTCCCGGTCGCACCATCAGGCGGGCCATTGCCGTTGAGGATGGTCTTGCCGTTTGCGCCCGTTGGTCCTGTGGCGCCGGCCGCTCCCGTGGCACCCTGCGGACCTTGCGTCCCTTGCGGCCCGTCGGCCCTGCTGGCCCAGTCGGTCCGGTCGCGCCTGTCGGACCGGCCGCCACACCGCAGGTCCAGCCGCCGGCACCGTTCGAGATGGCAGTCTGGCCGTTGGTACATGTCTGCGGCAACTGATAGCTGCCGGTGATGCCGACGATCGGATCGGCGGCCGTGCCGCTCACGGTCACTCCCGTTCCCGCCGTCACGCTGCTGACGAATCCGCCCTGCGGCGGTAGAAAATAGCCCACCAGATCGATGGCAAGGTTCGCAGGCGCGGCGCGCACCTGGACGCTGATCTCGTTCGTGACGAGATCGACCTCGGTCGTGGTCGAGGTCGAGGTGAACGGGTTATTGCCGAGGAATACTTGGGTCGCCGTCGAGCCGAAGGTCCTTCCGAAGGGCAGGACTTCGATGTCGCCGGAGCCAGAGGACGTCGGAATGCCGAACACCTGGAGCACGACCGCGGAGGGCTTCACGCTGCTCGGCAGTTGAGTCATGCATACGCCGTTGCCGCTCTGCAGAACGTAATTGCGCACCTCGCCCGGGGCGAAGGCGCCGGCTCCCTGGTAGACGGCACTGAAGCTTGCGGGGCGCGTCTCTACCAGCCGACAGGGCGTGACCGGGTTGTAGACGAGATCGGAGGACAGGCTGCCAAGCGCCGCCGCACCGTCCGCCGCCGAGGCACTTCCACTTGCCTTGGCGCCGCCCGCCGCGAGCGTGACCACCGTTCCCGACGTATCCCTAGCTGTTGCGGCCTTCTCGAGGACGTCGCGCAGGCCGGACAGCGAGCCGGCCAGGCTGGCGGCGAGCAGGTGATCGGCCCGCAGTTTGTACAGCATGGTCCGCAGCTGGTCCTGGCTGACCCGGCTCGCTGATTTCTCCAGTGCGGGGCCCCAATTGGCAACGATGCCCTCGACCACGGTCGTGCGGTTCTGGTCGACCGCCATGAGCGTGTCGGGCTTGATCGGCGCGAACGTCGCCGCGGGTATGGGACCGTGCCAACCTGCAATTGCAAGGGCAACGGCTTGGACGAGCAATTTCTTATTCATCGACGGATTTCCGTTTGACTGAAGTGAACCCTTGGGACTGGACCACCGGACATATCGAATTCAACCTGCGCGTTGGGCGAGTTGAGCCTCGTATCCTTCGGGTGATTGATAGCCGAGCACGGAGTGCATGCGCTTGGCGTTGTAAACCTCGTCGATGAATCGCGGCAGGTGTGCTGTCACGTCGGCAAGGGTCTCGCAAAACGGACAAGATACACCTTCTCGACCTTGAGCGCCTTCATGAAGCTCTCGGCCTGCATATTGTCGTAAGGATTCGCCGGGCCACTCATCGAATCGCGCAGGCGCCCTAGACGCGCCGCCCACAAACGAAGCCCGGTCCACCGGGCTTCTTGTCCTTCTGTAGACGTTGGCAGGAACTTGGAGAAACGCCTCATGGACGAGCAGGACACCGCCCACGCCCTTGCGGAACTTTCTGCCCGTGCAACTGCGCTTGAGGCAACGGTTCGCGCCTTGGCGAAGGGTGCGCAGGTTGATCGGGGAAAGGCGTTGGCGATATTCGACGCCTTCAGTCGAGAGATGCTTGATCGGTACGGTGCGCTACCAGTGGACGAACGAGTGCTCGAGCTGACGGAGGAGTCGTTCAAGGACGTGCGGTCGTTGCTGGCCAACTACTGAGGAGCGAGGACGCCGGCAAACATGCGGTGCTGAAGCGCTACGCGCGCCGCCGCATTTCGGCGTAAGTGGCACAGAAGTGGCACAGCACCGCAGAAGATCGGTTGTATCCGAGCGTGTGTGCGCCAAAGTGATTGAGCAAATGGTGGGCCCGGCTGGATTCGAACCAGCGACCAAGGGATTATGAGTCCCCTGCTCTAACCGACTGAGCTACGGGCCCGTCCGCGGCGTTCGACGTGCGCGGATGCCCGCGCGGCGGCGCCGCCGATTATAGGCCCAGGGCCGCCCTTGACCTGTCGCAGCCTGCCCGTCATGGTCGTAGATTAAACTCACGCGTGGCGAAATGCCCCGCCGCAACCGCGTGCCCGCATGCTGCACCACTATCTCCGCCCGCTCCTCACTCCGTCGTCGGTTGCGCTGGTCGGCGCGTCCGACCGCCCGGGATCGCTTGGCCGCATCGTGTTCGAGAACATGCTCGCCGAGCAGTTTCACGGCGAGATGTTCCCGGTCAATCCCAGCCATCGCAAGGTGCTCGGGCACAAGTCGTGGCATTCGGTCGCCGCGATCGGCAAGCCTGTCGATCTTGCGATCATCACCGCACCACCCAGTGCCACGCACGACATCATCGCCAACCTGCCGAAGGGAAGGCTGCACGCGGCGATCCTGCTGACAGATCCGCCTGCGGGAGACATCAATGCGGCGCGGCGCTGGACGCGCGAGGTTGCCGCGCTTGCGCTGCGTCGTGGCGTGCGCCTGGTGGGACCCGGCGCGTTCGGTCTGATTCGGACCGATCTCGGCCTCAACGCAAGCTTCAGCGACGTGCCGGTCCTGCCAGGACGGCTCGCGCTGATCGCGCAGTCCGGCGCCGTGTGCACGGCAATGCTCGATTTCGCTGCGCCAATGGGCATCGGCTTCTCGAGCGTGATTTCGCTTGGCGCCGGCATCGACATCAACTTCGGCGAACTGCTCGACGCGTTGCTGCTCGACAACGGCACTGACGGCATCCTGCTCTACGTCGAAACGGTGCGCGATGCGCGCCGCTTCATTTCCGCACTCCGGGCGGCGGCACGCACGAAGCCCGTGATCGTGCTGAAGGCGGGCCGCTCTCACGATCAGGCGCAGGAGGTGGGCAGCCACGCGCCGCCGCCCGACGCGGTGTTCGACGCCGCGGTCCGGCGTGCGGGAACGGTGCGCGTGAAGACCTACACGCAACTTTTCGCGGCTGCACGCATCCTGTCGATGGGCAAGATGGCGCGGGGGGACCGGCTCGCGATCGTCGCAAACGGACGCGGACCAGCATTGCTCGCTGCCGACAGCGCGGCCGAGCGCGGAGTGAAGCTCGCGGAATTCGAGTCGCAGACGATAAAGGCGCTCGATACGGTGTTGCCGCCGGAAAGCGTGCGTTCGAATCCGGTGGACGTGCGTGGCGATGCGCCCCCGGAGCGCTTCGCCGCTGCCGTGGCCGCGGTGCTTTCCGACAGGAATGTCGACGCCGTGCTCGCGCTGCACGTTCCGCGGCCGGCCACCGGGGCGACGGATGCAGCTCGCGCGGTGGCCGCCGTCACGCGGGGCCTGCCGAAACCTGTACTGGGCGCCTGGCTCGGCGCTATCGATCGCGCGGAAACGCGCGAGGCGCTGGAGGCGGGCGGCATCGCAAACTTCTTCACGCCCGAGAACGCGGTCGAGGCGTTCTCGTTCCTCGCGTCGTATCGCCGTCACCAGGAGTGGCTGCTCGAAGTGCCGCCGCCGCAGCCCGAGCCCGAACCACCGCAGATCGCAACCGCCGAGGCGGTGCGCGAGCAGGCCGAAACCGACGGTCGCACGTTGCTCACCGAGTCGCAGGCAGTGCGGCTGCTGACCTCGTTCGGTATCGAGGTGCTGTCCTCGCACACCGCGTTCGCGCTGGAAGAGGCACAAAGTTTCGCCCGCGAGCTCGGCTATCCCGTCTCGCTCCGTCTCGACGTCGCCACATTGCCGTCGCGCTCGCCGCTCGCGATCCGGCGGGAGAACCTGCGCGACGGACGTGCACTCGCGCGTGCTTTCAGGGACCTGGCCCAGGCGGCGCACGATCGCTATCGCAACGACGTGAAGGTCGGCTTTCTCGTCACCAAGCAGCCGCCGCCGGGCGTGGGACGCGAGTTGTCGATCGGCGTCTACACCGACCCGGTGTTCGGGCCGGTGATCGCATTCGGCGCCGGAACGCGCCCGCCTATGCCGCCGGGGGAGCGCGCACTCATGCTGCCACCGCTCAACCGGCGCCTCGCGAGCGACCTGATCGCGAGCGCGCATCGTTGGGTGTCCGCGGGCGATCCCGAGCACGAGCCGCTCGTCCGCCTGCTCCTCCAGGTCTCGACGCTGGTGTGCGCACTGCCCTGGGTGCGCGAGTTGGAGCTCGATCCCGTGCTGCTCGAGTCCGACCGGGCCGAGGTCGCCGGCATGCGGGTCGTGCTCGACCATCGCCGCCGCTCGCTTGTCGGTTACCGCCACATGGCGATCCATCCATATCCTTCCGAGCTGACGGAGGATGTGAAGGCACGCGATGGAACGCCGGTGCACATCCGGGCGATCCAGCCGGAGGATGCCGAGCTCGAGCGGCAGTTCGTGGACGGTCTTTCCGAACAGACGCGCTACTTCCGTTTCTTCTATCGACTGACGTCGCTCACTCCGGCGATGCTCGCGCGCTTCACCCAGGTCGATTACGACCGCGAAATGGCGCTTGTCGCAATCGTCGCCGATGCCAAAGGCCCGGGCGGACAGTCGTTCGTCGGTGTGGCGCGATTCATCGGCAATCCGGACCAGGAGTCCGCGGAATTCGCCGTCGTCGTGGCCGACGCGTGGCAGAACCGCGGCATCGCCCGCCTGCTGATGGAGCGCCTGATCGCCTGCGCGCGGCGCAAGGGCCTGAAGCGTCTCGAGGGGAGCGTGCTGCGCAACAACACGAACATGATCAGGTTCGTCACCGCGCTGGGCTTCGAAATCCATGACGATCCGACCGATACCGAGCAGGTGGTGGCGGTCTACAAGCTCGTCTAGCGAGAGACTCCCGTGCTCGCGGCAAACGTTTCACGCGGTTCAACCGCATTGGAGGAGGCGATACACAATGAAAGTCCTGATGGCGGTCGATGGTTCGAAGCATTCGCTGATCGCGCTCGACGCACTTCTTGCGCGCATCCACTGGTTCCGCGAGCGTCCGGTTGTCGACCTCATTCACGTGCATCCGCCGGTGCCCTACAGCGCTGCGGCGACGTGGGTTGGCAAGGAGGCGGTAGAACGCTACTGCAACGACGAAAGCGAGTCGGCGATCGCGCCTTCCCGCGAGCGCCTGAATGTCGCAGGCGTCGCTCATGAATCGGTGAAGAAGGTCGGCGATCCGTCGGCGGAGATCGTCCGGCACGCGAGCGAAGGCGGGTATGACCTGATCGTCGTCGGCACGCATGGCCACACCGCGCTTGCCAACGTTCTGATGGGGTCGGTGGCGACCAAGGTGCTGGCCTCGGCGCGCATCCCGGTACTGCTGTTGCGCTGAAACCCGCGCGGGGCGCTCTGCCACGCGGGGCTTTGGACGCCAATTCCCGGCCTCCTTGGACGCGTCGATCGCAATCGGCGGTCGCGCGTCGGCCGCGCTCGATCGCTCGGCGACGGGCCCTGCGGGCCTTGGCTCGGCTGGCGCCTCGCCCGCCTCGTCGGCCTCTATGTGCTATCAATGCCGGGTGCAGGTCAACGCGTCGGCCGCCAAGCGTCGACTCGCACTTGCCGTCGAGCCCGCTTCGCGGGGGCGGCCTCATTGGACGAAAACGATTTGCGCGATCGTTTCGAGTCGACCGCCCGCTGGCGACTCGCGATTGCCGTCGATCCCCGCTTCGCGGGGGCCCTCGCCGGCCGCTCGCGCCGCCGCCCACGCCGGCTGCTCGCGCCGCGGCCTCGTTGGACGCGCTGAACGGAACGAGGGGTCGCGCGTCGGCCGCCCGCTGGCGACTCGCGATTGCCGTCGATCCCCGCTTCGCGGGGGCGGCCTCATTGGACGAAAACGATTTGCGCGATCGTTTCGAGTCGGCCGCCCGCTGGCGACTCGCGATTGCCGTCGATCCCCGCTTCGCGGGGGCCCTCGCCGGCCGCTCGCGCCGCCGCCTCGTTGGACGCGCCGAACGGAACGAGGGGTCGCGCGTCGGCCGCCAGGCGTCGACTCGCACTTGCCGTCGAGCCCGCTTCGCGGGGCGGCCTCATTGGACGAAAACGATTTGCGCGATCGTTTCGAGTCGGCCGCCCGCTGGCGACTCGCGATTGCCGTCGATCCCCGCTTCGCGGGCGCCCACGCCGGCTGCTCGCGCCGCGGCCTCGTTGGACGCGCCGAACGGAACGAGGGGTCGCGCGTCGGCCGCCAAGCGTCGACTCGCACTTGCCGTCGAGCCCGCTTCGCGGGCGCCCACGCCGGCTGCTCGCGCCGCTACTCCCCCTCCAGGAAGCTCCGCAGCTTTTCGGACCGCGAGGGATGGCGCAACTTGCGCAGCGCTTTCGCCTCGATCTGTCGTATGCGCTCGCGCGTGACGTCGAACTGCTTGCCGACCTCTTCCAGCGTGTGGTCGGTATTCATCTCGATCCCGAAGCGCATGCGCAGCACCTTGGCCTCGCGCGGCGTCAGCGTATCGAGAATGTCCTTGCAGACGTCGCGCAGGCTCGCGTTGACTGCCGCATCGGACGGTGCAACCGTCGAGAGATCCTCGATGAAGTCGCCCAGATGCGAATCGTCGTCGTCGCCGATCGGCGTCTCCATCGAGATCGGCTCCTTGGAGATCTTGAGGATCTTGCGGATCTTCTCCTCGGGCATCTCCATCTTCACGGCGAGCGTGGCGGGGTCGGGCTCCTGACCGGTCTCCTGCAGGATCTGCCGGCTGATCCGGTTCATCTTGTTGATCGTCTCGATCATGTGCACGGGAATGCGGATCGTGCGCGCCTGGTCCGCGATCGAGCGCGTGATCGCCTGCCGGATCCACCATGTTGCGTAGGTCGAGAACTTGTAGCCGCGGCGGTATTCGAACTTGTCGACCGCCTTCATCAGGCCGATGTTGCCTTCCTGGATCAGGTCGAGGAACTGCAGCCCGCGGTTCGTGTACTTCTTCGCGATCGAGATCACCAGGCGCAGGTTCGCCTCGGTCATCTCGCGCTTCGCCTTGCGCGCCTTGGCCTCGCCGGTCGACATCTGCTTGTTGATCTCCTTCAGGTCCTTCAAGGGGATCATCACGCGGTTCTGAAGGTCGAGAAGCTTCTGCTGTTGCTCGACGATCGCCTGCCGGTACTTGGCGAGCTGCTCGCTGTGGGGGTGATGCGCGGCGACCTCGCGGTCGATCCAGCGCAGGCTCGTCTCGTTGTTCGGAAAGGCCTTGATGAACTCCGGGCGCGGCATGCCACCCTTGTGCACGACCAGGTCCTGGATCTTGCGCTCGATCTGGCGGATGTTGTCGACCTCGCCGCGCACGCTGTCCGAGAGCTTCTCGACCAGCCGCGCGGAAAAGCGGATCTGCATCAGTTCCGCGCTGATCTTCTTCTGGAGGTCGAGGGCCTTCGGTGCCTTGTGGCCTTCCTTTTGCAGCACGGCGACAAGTCGCGTGAAGTGGCGGCGGATCGTCGCAAAGCGCTCGAGCGAGGCGACCTTCAGCCGCTCGAGGTTCTCGGCAGCGATGGCGCCGGCATCGTCCTCGGACTCTTCCGCGTCCTCGTCCTCGTCGGAGTCGGCAGCGGCCTCCTCGATCTGGGTGAGCTCCTCGTTGAAGTCCATGAGCCCGTCGACGACGTCGTCGATCTTGAGTTCGTCCTTCGCGATGCGGTCGGCGAGCTCGAGGATCTGCGCTACCGTCATCGGGCACGCCGAGATCGCCATGATCATGTGCTTCAGGCCATCTTCGATGCGCTTGGCGATCTCGATCTCGCCCTCCCGGGTCAGCAGCTCGACGGAGCCCATCTCGCGCATGTACATCCGCACCGGGTCCGTCGTGCGGCCGAACTCGGAGTCGAGCGTGGAAGCCGCGGCTTCCGCTTCCTCCTCGACGTCTTCGGTGGGTGCGGCCGGCGCGGACTCGGCCATCAGCAGCGTGTCCGCGTCCGGTGCCTCGTCGTAGACCTGGATGCCCATGTCGCCGATCATCGAGATCACGCCCTCGATCTGCTCGGCGTCGAGCACGTCGTCCGGGAGGTGGTCGTTGATCTCGGCGTACGTCAGGTAGCCGCGTTCCTTACCGAGCACGATCAGGTTCTTGAGGCGCCGCTTGCGCGCCTCGACGTCGGCGGGCGTGAGCTCGCGCGGCGCGACGTCGGCACCCCTGCCGCTCTTGCCCTTGCGCGCCGCAGCGTCCTCGGCGCGCTTGCCCGCGATACGCGCGGCGATCTCGCCAGCCGATGGCTTTGCGACCGGCGCACCCGGCTTGGCCACCGGGGCTGCAGGCGCGGTACCCTTGGCCGGCGCCGCACCCTTCATCGGTACCGCACCCTTCGCCGGGGCCGCACCCTTCGCCGGGGCCGCACCCTTTACCGGGGCCGCACCCTTCGCCGGCACCGCACCCTTCGCCGGCACCGCACCCTTCGCCGGCACCGCACCCTTCGCCGGCACCGCACCCTTCGCCGGGACAGCACCCTTCGCCGGGACCGCACCCTTCGCCGGGACAGCACCCTTCGCCGGGACAGCACCCTTCGCCGGGAACTTGGCGATGGGTTTGACGCCTG
Source organism: uncultured beta proteobacterium (assembly GCA_963750585.1). GTDB lineage: Bacteria > Pseudomonadota > Gammaproteobacteria > Burkholderiales > Casimicrobiaceae > VBCG01. The sequence continues at coordinate 206,033 of CAVVRH010000049.1, read as the reverse complement.
CCTTGGACTTGGGCTCGACGGCAGGGCGTGCGGCCTGCTTCTTCGCCGCCACCTTGCCACGGTTGGCCGGCTGGGGCTTCGGCTTGACCGTCGCGGCAGGCTTGGTCTTGGTTGCGTGTTTCGCTGGCGCGGGCTTCCGTGCGACCGGACGTGCAGGCTTGCGAGCTGCAGGCTTCTTTGCGGCGGGCTTGGCCGGCCTGCGCGCCGGCTTGGTCTTGCCGTGGGCCGATTTCACTGCCTTGGCGGGCGACTTTCGGGCGGGCTTCTTGGCCATGTTCATCCTGTATTCGGCGGCGCTCGGGCGGTGGCATGTGCGCCGTCCTTGCGAATTGCACTTGCGCCCTAGTTGGGGCCAGCGCGAGAAAACTTCAAATTATAGCTTGGAAGCCTCGCCCCGCGCAGGCGACAACCCGCGCATGGTTGTGGCCATCCCTGGCGCGCCGCTAGACCGGTCGGTTCGATCGGACAACGCTTCCACCGACGGGCCACGCCTGCGAATCGATCGGTCCGCCGCCGGCGAAGTTGCACCGGCTGCGGCCCGATACTGGCGCGGACAAACCATGCATCATCGCGAACGCCCATCTTCGCCGGATGTCATCCCGCCCGCGGCCTTGCGCACGACGTCGAGTTGGCGCCGGCGTTCCGCCTCCTCGTCCGACACCGGATCCAGATCCTCCGGTGCGGCGTCGACGGCGCCGCTTCGTTGCGCGTTGAGCCACCACCGTTGCACGCCATCGCGCAATTGCGCTTCCGCAAGCTCCGGGGTGAGGCCCTGGTCCTGCACCATGGCGAGCACGTTGGCCAGCACGGGATCGTGTGGCGTCCCGGCGAAGTGCTGCATCACGCCCGCAGTCGTCAGCGTGCCGCCGTGGCCGGCACAGAAGTCGGCAAGCGCCGTGAGCGCACCCGCATCCGGCGACACATCGGCGGGGCGCGGCAGCGCCAACGTACGTGCCACCTCCGGTTGGAGCAGGATGCCGGCAATCAGTTCACGTGCCAGCGAAGGGGCGCTGCGCCGCCCGCTCGTGCGTTGTCCGCCACTTCGAGGGCTCCCCCCGGCCGGACGCTCGGGCGCGCTCGCGGCGCCTCCGGCCCGCAACAGGCCGCGCAGTTCGTTCTCTGGAAGGCCGGCGAGCTCGGCGAGCCGGCGCCGCAGCAGCGACGTGAGGATCGGAGCGGTGATCTGTGCAAGATACGGCCGCGCGGCTGCGACGAGCGCTGCGCGGCCCTCGGCGGAAATCGGCGCATGCTGCGCGGCGAGCTCGGAAAGCAGGAACTCCGACAGCGGCACCGCCTTCGCAAGCGCCGTCTCGAACGCAGCCTTGCCGCGCTTGCGCACATAGTCGTCGGGATCCTCGCCGTCGGGCAGGAACAGGAACTGGGCGTTCTTGCCATCGACCAGCACTGCCAGCGTGTTCTCGAGCGCCCGCCACGCGGCCTTGCGACCCGCAGCATCGCCGTCGAAGCAGAACACGACGGTGTCGGTCTGGCGGAAGAGCTTCTGTGCGTGAACCGGCGTGGTGGCGGTGCCGAGTGTGGCGACCGCGTACTCGACGCCGTGCTGGGCGAGCGCGACGACGTCCATGTAGCCCTCGACGACGACGACCTTTCCGGCGTTCGCGGATCGCGTTGCGCGCATGGAACAGGCCGTAGAGCTCGCGGCCCTTCGAGAACACGGGCGTCTCCGGCGAGTTCAGGTACTTGGGCTCACCCTTGTCGAGCACGCGTCCACCGAAGCCGATGACGCGGCCGCGTCCGTCGTGGATCGGGAACACGATGCGATCGCGGAAACGGTCGTAGCGCTTTCCACCGTCGCCCTTGATCACGAGTCCGGCGGCATCGAGCGCCGGGTCGCCGTAATCGGGGAAAGTGCGGGCAAGCGGCTGCCAGCCATCGGGCGCGTAGCCGATGCCGTAGCGCGCGGCGATCGCACCGGTCAGTCCGCGACCCTTGAGGTACTCGATCGCGCGGGGCGATTCGCGCAGCGCGCTCCGGTAGAACTTCGCCGCGGTCAGCAGGTGCTCGGTGAGGTCCGCCGCCTCGTCGCGCCGCTCGCGCTCGCCTGGGCGCTCGACGCGCGGCACCTCGAGCCCGGCGTCGCGCGCGAGCTCCTCGACGGCGTCGGGAAAGCTCTTGCCGCCGTACTCCATCAGAAAACCGATCGCCGTACCGTGGGCGCCGCAGCCGAAGCAGTGATAGAACTGCTTGCCGGGACTGACGGTGAACGACGGGGTCTTTTCGTTGTGGAACGGACAGCACGCCTGCGTAGTTCGCGCCGGCCTTCCGGAGCGGCACGTAGCGATCGATCACCTCGACGATGTCGACGCGCGAAAGCAGCGTCTGGATGAAATCGCTGGGGATCATCGTCAATCGGGGTCGGAGCGGCAGCGGTTCGGATTCGGGGTCGGAGCCTTGGTCCTCGAACCAGGGCCCACGCGATGCTGCCAGCGTCAGACGATCATCGCTTCGCGAGCTTAGGTGTCCTTGCCCCGATTGCGACCCATTGTGGCACCGTATTCGCGGCCGATGGGCGCGCAAGAGGCGCGCCAATACCGGCATCGATCTTCGCGCATCCGCCGGGCGGCGCGAGCCCGGCGGCGACGGTTGTGAGGACCAGGTTCAACCCGCGAGCCGCGCCCTGACCTTGGCCGAGACGACCGAAAGGTCCGCGCGCCCGGCGAGCCTGGGTTTCAGTTCCGCCATCACCTTGCCCATGCCGGCAGGGCCGGCGGCCCCGGTGGCGACGACGGCGGCCGCGATCATGTCATCGACCTCGGCATCAGCGAGCGGTTGGGGCATGTAGGCCTGCAACAGCGCGATCTCCGCCTGCTCGCTCGCGGCGAGCTCCGGCCGGTTGCCGGCGGTGAACTGTGCGACAGAATCCTTGCGCTGCTTGATCATCTTGTCGATGACCGCAACGACGTCCGCGTCGCCCATTTCCTTGCGCTCGTCGACCTCGCGCTGCTTGATCGCGGCGAGCAGCAACCGGATCGTGGACAGCCGCGCGGAATCCTTCGCCCGCATCGCGTCCTTCATGTCGTCGGTGATTCGGACCTTGAGTGTCATTGCGGAAGTCCGGTTGGGGGAATCGTGGCGGGAAGCAGGGGGAGCGGAGGCCCCAAAGCACAAGGGGCGAATCGCTTCGCCCCTTGCAAGGATGGTCGTCGTTGCCGAATCAGTACAGCTTTGGCGGCAATTGCTGGCTGCGCAGGCGCTTGTAGTGGCGCTTCACCGCGGCCGCCTTCTTGCGCTTGCGCTCGGCAGTCGGCTTTTCGTAGAACTCGCGGGCGCGAAGTTCCGTCAGGAGGCCGGTCTTCTCGATCGTGCGCTTGAAGCGGCGAAGGGCGGCCTCGAACGGCTCGTTTTCGCGGACGCGGACAGATGGCATCGGGTGTTTTCCTTCGAAATCCGGTGTTTACGATAGCCGGTAAGTATAACCAAGCCGGGCCCGGCACGCAACCCCGGGGGTCCGAGCGACGAGGGAAAGCGCCGCGCGCAAAGCCAGTGCATTTGCGGTCGCTGCCCTCGCCGTGGGCGCGAAGCCGCCCGCCTATAATCGCCGCCATGCGTGTGCTCGGGATCGAAACCTCATGCGACGAAACCGGGGTGGCTGTCTACGACACGGCCACCGGGTTGCTCGCCCACGCACTGCACTCCCAGGTCGCAATGCATGAGGCGTACGGCGGGGTCGTCCCCGAACTCGCTTCGCGCGACCATGTGCGCCGGCTCGTCCCGCTGATCCGCCGCGTGCTGGAAGCCGCCGCGACACCGCAGGAAGCCCTGGACGGGATCGCCTATACGCAGGGGCCCGGCCTCGCGGGCGCGTTGCTGGTCGGCGCCAGCGTCGCAAGCGGACTTGCGCATGCGCTCGGCAAGCCGGCGATCGGCGTGCACCATCTCGAGGGTCACCTGCTGTCGCCGCTGCTCGCCGAGCCACGGCCCGACTTTCCTTTCGTCGCGCTGCTGGTTTCCGGAGGTCATACGCAGCTCTTCGAGGTCCGCGGTGTCGGGCGCTACCGCCTGCTCGGCGACACGCTGGACGACGCGGCGGGCGAGGCGTTCGACAAGACGGCGAAGCTGCTCGGGCTTCCGTATCCCGGCGGGCCGTCGCTCGCGCAGCTCGCCTTGCAGGGAACCGCGGGCGCAGCAAGGCTGCCGCGGCCCATGCTCGACTCGGGCGATCTCGACATGAGCTTTTCGGGGCTCAAGACTGCGGTGTTGACGCTCGTGCGGCGTCTCGGCGCCCAGGCGCCGCTCGACGCGAAGACCCGCGCCGACATCGCATTCGAGTTCCAGGCGGCCGTCGTCGACGTACTGGTCGCCAAGTCGCTCGCCGCGCTCGCAGCGACCGGCCATGTGCGGCTCGTGGTGGCCGGCGGCGTCGGGGCGAATCGCGAACTGCGCGCGCGGCTGGCTGCGCAAGCCGCGCTCCGCGGCGCACGCGTGTTCTTCCCGGATGTCGCGTTCTGCACGGACAACGGTGCGATGATCGCGCTGGTCGGTGCGCTGCGGCTTGCGAATGGCACGGCGTGGGACGCAACGTTCAACGTGCTGCCGCGTTGGCCGCTGGAGACTCTGCACGCCCCCGCGGTTGTCACTGCCGGCTGATCGGCCGCTACTGTCCGATTGCGCGTTCCTTGCCTGTGACCAGTTGGCGAATGTTCTCGCGATGCCGCCAGAAGAGCAGCACCGCGATCGGCACCATCGCCCACGCCGTAAGCGTCGGGCCGTAGACGTAGAACATGCCGAGCGGCATCAGCAGCGCGGCCGTGAGTGCGGCGAGCGAGCTGATCTTTAAGCCATAGGCCATGGTGAGCCAGATGACGGTGAGCACGAGGCCGAGCGGCCAGTGCAATGCGAACACGATGCCCGCGCCGGTGGCCACCCCCTTGCCGCCACGGAAGCCGTGGAACACCGGGTACAAATGGCCGAGAAACACCGCGAGCGCCGCGACGGCGGTCGCCCACTCCGGCGCACCGGTCAGCGCGGCTGCCTTCTGCGCGAGGAACACCGCGACGAATCCCTTCAGGCCGTCGCCGAGGAGTGTCAGCAGGGCAGCCTTCTTGTTGCCCGTGCGCAGCACATTGGTCGCGCCCGGGTTGCCGGAGCCGTACTCGTGGGGGTCCGGCAGCCGAAAAGCGCGGCTGACCACGACCGCAAAGGACACCGAGCCGAGAAGGTAGGCGGCGAGCGCGATGAGCACGGCGGCAAGCATGACGAGGGGGAATGCTGCATGCAGGTAGAATCGCAATCGATTCTAGCAGGCTGGCAAAGCCGCTCGCCGTACCCGCTCGGGTCGCCGCGGTGCCAGCACCCATGAACGCCATATTCATCCACGATTTCCGCATCGAGACGCGCATCGGCGTCTACGCGTGGGAGCGCGAACTGCCGCAGACGATCCGGCTCGATCTGGAAATCGGGCTGCCGTCGGAACGCGCGTTCCAGACCGGCGAGCTCGTCGACGCGCTCGATTACGCGGCGGTCGTCGCCCGGCTGACTGCCTTTGCCACCGACCACGGCCATCCGCTGCTCGAGCGCTTCACCGAGGCGATCGCCGACATCGTTCGCAACGAGTTCAGGGCGCCGTGGGTCAAGGTCAGGGTGGCCAAGCTCGGCGCGTTGCCCGGTGTGCGCGAGCTCGGCATCACGATCGAGCGCGGGACACGCTGACACGGCGATGGCCGCGAGCCGGTATCGCCGCGGCACCACGCCACCCGGATGCTGCCGCAGCGCGAGGAGCGATCACGGGTCGCCGCCCCCGTGCGCGATCAGGCCGCACTCGCGATGTCGACGAGCGTGGGCTGCAGTACGCGGATCAGATCGGCCGGCGCCATCCCGACGAGGTAGCCGCGGCGCCCGCCGTTGACATACAGGTAGGGCAGGTCGGCGATCGACTTCTGCAGGTAAACGGGCATGCGCTTGCGCGTGCCGAACGGACTCGTTCCTCCGACCTGATATCCGGAATGGCGATCCGCAACGGCCGGAGCACACGGCGCGACGCTCTTGGCACCGATCTGCCGGGCAAGGTTCTTCGTGGATACTTCGCGATCGCCATGCATCAGAACGACGAGCGGCCGCTTTCCGTCGTCCTCCATGATCAGGGTCTTGATCACCGCGTGCTCGTCGACGCCGAGTTCACGCGCCGACACCGCGGTGCCACCGCGCTCCTCGTATGCATAAGGATGATCGGTGAACACGACACCGTGCTCGCGCAACACGCGCACGGCGGCGGTGACGGGAAGGCGGTCGCTGGAAATTCGGTGCGGCAAGGCGCGAGTGGGCGAGGCGGACGCCGTGGCCGGGAGAGGCGCCGGTGGACCCTTACGTGGAACACTATCCGCGTTCCCGATTCGCGGCAACCGGCTGCCTGAATTTGTCGTGGGCGACATGGCACCACGAGCATTCCGTGCGTGCGATGTTTGACGGCTGCTGTCACGCCGCATCATCATGCACGCGACGATCCCGTGTAGGGATATGCAGCCGCACCGATTCGAGAAGTCGTCTTTGTTTTCGCTCAGAAGCGCAAGGGAGGCGCTTGATGCTGGACAGGAATGCCGACATCGACGTCATCTGCGACCGCGTGCGGCAGTTCGGGGAAACGCTGGATGCGAAGAAGGAGGAGCTCGCACCTGCGGATTTCGGCTGGTACCCGTACGGGACGTTGAACAACTTTCATCTGTTCTCCAGGCTGCTCCAAGGCGAAAGCCGCAAGCTGTTCGAGCTCATCGGGGAAGGCCGCTTCGTGGACATCGGCGCGGCCGACGGCGACACGGCGTTCTTCCTCGAGAGTTGCGGCTTCGGCGGCGTGGTCATCGACTATCCCCCGACGAACTACAACGGTTGCCGGGGGCTGCGGCTCCTGAAAGACACGCTCGGTTCGGCGATCGAGATCCGCGAGTTCGACCTCGATCGCGCGGCCTGGCAGCCCGGCGAGCACTTCACGCTCGCGTTCTTCCTCGGCATCCTCTACCACCTGAAGAACCCCTTCCTCGCACTCGAGTCGCTCGCGCGCAACTGCCGCCATGCGCTCGTGAGCACGCGGATCGCACGCTACAACGTCGCCAGGCATCGGGTTGACGCCGAGGGTGCCGTCAACGCAACGCGGGTGGAAATGCGTGACGTCCCGGTTGCCTATCTCGTCGCCCCCGACGAAACGAACAACGACGCAACCAACTACTGGATGTTCTCCGAAGCGGGACTTCGACGCATCCTCGACCGAGCCGGCTGGGATGTCGTCAACTGGATGACGTTCGGCAACACCTCCGAATCGGATCCGGCGACAGCCGAGGGCGATGAGCGGGCATTCATGCTGCTGCGCAGCCGCCATGCTGCGCCAGTGGTCTGAGCCACGTTACGGCCGCGCAGAAGCGCGGCGCTACCCGCGCGGATGATGCTGGGCGTGCAGTTGCTTCAGCCGCTCGCGGGCCAGCTGCGCGTTGATCCTCGCGACGATTGCGTTGGCATTTCCGCACCACATCCGATTGGGCACGCGCGCCTGTTCACGCGGCGCCACCGCGTGCCCTGTGAGCAAGGCGCCGTAGCGCCTGTCTGAAACGGTAGCGAAAGCGATGCGCCTTCATGATCATCCGCCAGGAACGCGACCGGAGAATCACGTCGTAATCCGCCGGCATGCCGGCCGCCAGGCTGCCCTGCCGGACCCCGACGTAGTCGCGCAGCCGCTGTTCCTTCTCGACGAGCAGCTTCTGATACATCCGGATGAAGGCGTCGCGGCTTTGCATCGCGATGCGGATCTCCTGTGCATCGCGCTCTGACAGCGTGACCCCGGCGCGCACGGTGGCGGGAAGTGGCTGGGGAACGTAGAACGTCGTGTGTGGCGCAACCACCTCCTCCGACGGTCGATCCTTGGTGTAGAGGTAGATCGAAAACGACTTGCGCGACAGATGCTTGCGGCCCGCCGGCAGCTCGATCCGCTTGAAGCCGTGCCACGAGTACTCGTTGGTCTCGAAAATCACTGCCCGGTTGAACAGCGGAAGGAACGAGCGGACGTCGTCGGCCTCCGGGTACCAGGGATTCGAGTGAAGATCGATCGCGCCACCCCAGGAGGCGTCCCACTCCTTGTTGAGGTAGATGAGCAGGTTCACGCGCCGATGCAGCATCCGCCGCTCGTCGAAGTTGAAGTCGACGTGCATGTCGAGTCCCTGTCCTTCGAGGTTCTCGTGGGTCCCGCCGCCGAACAGCGTCTCGTCCGCGATGAGGTCGGGGATTCCGGTCAATTCGGACATCGCTGAGAGGAACCCCGGCGATCCGATGTAAGCGTGGAACTCGCCGTAGAACGGGCTCAAGCCGCTGACCGATTCGATCACGGCCTTGCGCCCGACCGTCCCGTGCTCGTTGATCGCCTTTCGCTCGTCGAAGCGGGGAAAGTCGGCGAGCAGTGCCTCGGCCGCCGTCGCGTCGAGGAAGTTGTCGATCATGACGTGCCGAAACGGCTTCGCGTGCTGAAAGGCGTCGCGAATGCGCGCTGCGTCGCGCAGAACCTCGGGGGAGATCATCGGGTTGGGTATTCGCTGGCGTTGCGGCGAGGAGGGGGCCGCTCGCTGCCGGATCGATTATCCCAGAGCGGACATCTCCGCAATAGGGGTCGCCAGAGTTTGACGCGACGGATGCGCTAGCCTCGCGGGTGATGTTGCGCGTGCAGCTGCTTGAGCCGCTCGCGGGCCACGTGCGTGTAGATCGTCGTCGTCGTGATGTCCGCATGGCCCAGCAGGAGCTGCACGACGCGCAGGTCGGCGCCGTGATTGAGGAGGTGCGTGGCGAACGCGTGGCGCAGAACGTGCGGCGAGAGCGTCGCCGCCGGCAGGCCGGCGCGCACCGCGTAGCGCTTGATGAGCGACCAGAACGCCTGGCGCGTGAGCGGGCCATGCCGCGCAGTCAGGAACAGATGATCCGTCTTGGCCTTGCCGGCAAGCCCGGGTCGCACCTTCTGCAGGTATCTCACGAGCCACGCGACTGCCTCCTCGCCGAGTGGGACGATACGTTCCTTGCTGCCCTTGCCGAGCACGCGCACCACACCGGCGTCGAGCGCCACCTGGCCGAGCTTGAGCCCGACGAGCTCGGACACGCGCAATCCCGTCGCATAGAGTGTTTCGAGCATCGCGCGGTCGCGCAGCCCGAGTTCGGTCTCCACCTGCGGCGCGTCGAGCAGCATTTCCACCTGCGCCTCGCTCAGGTTCTTCGGGAGCAACCGGGGGCGCTTCGGTGTGCGCACGCGCACCGTCGGGTCCTCGCCGATCCGGCCGCGCTCGAGCTGCAGCCGGTAGAAGCGGCGCAAGGTAGAGAGCCTGCGCCCGATCGAGCTTGCCTTCGCCTTTGCGACGAATTGCGTGGCGAGCCAACGCTCGACGTCGGCGCGTCCGGCACGCAGCAGTCCAGATTGGTTCTGTGCGAGCCAGCGAGCCCAGCTGGTCATGTCATTGCGATAGGCGGCAAGCGAGGACGTCGCAAGCCCGTCCTGCAGCCACAGCTGGTCGCAGAACGCGTCTATCAGCGCGGCGTCGTCGGACGGTTCGGAGACGACTTTCACAAGTGTCGGGTAACGGCGGCGATGGCGCTGCGGGAACGTCTCTCTGCACCCGCTCACCTGCCGAAGCGGTAGCCCTCGTGGGTCAGCAACCAGCGCTTGATCGCGATCGGATCGCCAACGGCCACATTCATGAAGCCGCCAAGCGCGCCTTGGCTGCCCACGACGCGATGGCATGGAACGATGAGCGCAAGCGGGTTGGCGCCGCAGGCCTGCCCCACCGCACGTGGCGCCGAGCCTACCACGCGCGCGATCTCGGCATACGTGCGGGACTCGCCGAGCGGAATTGCTGCGATCGCCTCCCACACGCGCCGCTGGAACAGCGTGCCCTTGGGGGCGATCGGGACATCGATCCGGTGCGAAGGATCGCGGAGATAACGCGCAATCTCGCATGCGGCGCGCTCCGCGATGCGATCGCCGGGCGCCCGCGCCCGTTCGGAGAGCGGCAGGTAGCGGACTTCGGTCAGCGCGTGTCCGTCGGACGAGAGTCCGAGCACGGCGAACGGCGTGCGCAGCTTGGCGGTGAACGCGGGGCGACAGACGAATCCCCGGTGCGCGGCCTCTGCCGCGGGATACCGTCGGCGGGAACCCGTCACCGAGCCCACGCTCAACCGAGCTTCATCTGCTGCGGCAGCCATGTGACGAGCGCGGGGAAGAACCAGATCAGCAGGACGGCGATGCACATCAGCACGAACATCGGCATTGCCTGCCGCGCGATCCAGGTCATCTGCTTCTTCGTCATGCCCTGCAGCACGAAGAGGTTGAAACCGACCGGCGGCGTGATCTGCGCCATCTCGACGACGAGCACGACGAAGATGCCGAACCACAGCAGGTCGATGCCGGCTTTCTCGACCGTCGGCAGGATCACGCCCATCGTCAGCACGACCATCGAAATGCCGTCGAGGAAACAACCAAGCACGATGTAGAAGGCGGCGAGCGCGACGATCAGCAGGAACGGCGACAATCCGAGGGAGCCGATCCACTCCGCCAGGTTGCGCGGCAGTCCGATGTAGCCCATCGACAGCGTCAGGAATGCGGCGCCGGCGAGGATCAGCGCGATCATGCAGTAGAGGCGCGTTGCGCCGAGCAGGCTGTCGCGGAACGTCGTCCAGTTGAGCGAGCCCTGCAGCGCAGAGATGAGAAGCGAGCCCACGACACCGAACGCGGCGGCCTCCGTGGCAGTGGCAAGGCCGACGTAGATCGACCCGAGCACCGCGGCGATCAGCGCCATCACCGGGATCAGGTGCCTCGACGCCCAGATCTTCTGCGCGAATGTCGTGCGCGTGGTCGCCTGCGGCACCTGACCGGGATTGACGAGCGCCCAGGCGACGATGAACCCGGAAAACAGGCCGGCAAGCAGGATGCCGGGGATGATGCCGGCGATGAACAGCTGGGCGATCGAGACGTTCGCCGCAACGCCATAAACGATCATGATGATCGACGGCGGAATCAGCAGCCCCAGCGTTCCGGCGCCGGCGAGGGTGCCGATCGTGATGCCCTCGGGATAGCCGCGACTCTTGAGCTCCGGCAGCGTCATCTTTCCGATGGTCGCCACCGTTGCCGCCGAAGAGCCCGACACCGCCGCGAAGATCGTGCAGCCGATGATGTTGGTGTGCAGCAGGCGGCCGGGCAGGCGTTCGAGCCACGGCGCGAGACCCTTGAACATGTCCTCGGACAGACGCGTACGGAACAGGATCTCGCCCATCCAGCAGAACAGCGGCAGCGCGGTCAGCGTCCAGGACGAGGAGCTGCCCCAGATCGTCACCGCCATCGCGTCGCCCGCCGGCCGCGAGCTGAAAAGCTCCATGCCGATCCAGGCCACGCCGGCGAGCGCGAGCCCGATCCATACGCCGCTGCCGAGCAGCACGAACAGCGCGACGATCAGCAGCGTCGTGATCAGCGCGTCCATGCGCTATTCGCTGCGCGCGGCTTCCGCCGGCAACTTGGGGGTGCGACGGTTCGCGAGCTCGAGTATCAGCTCGTCGACGAACGCGATCAACAGGACCAGCGTGCCCACGGCCATCGCGAGCTGGGGGATCCACAGCGGCGTGGCGTCGCTGGCGGTGGAGATGTCGTTGAAGTCGAACGACTGGAATGCGAGCCGAGAGCTGAAGAACGCGAACAGCGCAGCGAGCAGCGCTCCTGCGGCGAGCGACCAGATCTCGAACGCGCGCCGTGGCCGCGGCGGAAGGTGCTCGAGCAACAGCGATACCCGAATGTGCTCGTTGCGCTTGAACGTGTAGGCGAGCGCGAGGAATCCCGCTGCTGCCATGCAGTATCCCGCGTACGCGTCGGTGCCGGGCACATGGAAGTTGAGCAGGCGGCCGGTCACGCCGGTCAGCACCATGCCAAGCGTGCCGATCATCCCCAAAGCCCCCAGGAAACCGGCGCCCTCGTACAACGCATTCAGCGCGCGGCGCAGCGTCATCGACGCGGCCACCGCGCGACGGATGCGGATCGCGCCATTACATGCTGCGATAGCTGTCGATCACCTTGCGGCCGTCGTCGCCGGACTTGCGCAGCCACTCTGCAAGCATGACGTTGCCGACCTTGCGCAGGTCCGCGGTGAGCTGCTCGGAGGGCTTGGCGATGTTCATGCCGTTCTTGCGCAATTGATCGAGGTACCAGCCGTTCTTCTCTTCGGAGAGCTTCCAGCCGCGGTTCTCGGCCTCGGCCGCCGCCTTGAGCAGCGCCTGCTGCGTCGGCTTGTCGAGTGCGTCGAACGCCTTCTTGTTGACGATCACCGCGTTCTTGGGCAGCCAGGCCTGCGTGTCGTACCAGTTCTTGACGTGCTCGTACGTCTTCGAGTCGTAGCCCGTCGCGCCGGACGACATGTACGAGTCGATCACCCCCGTGGCAAGCGCCTGCGAGACCTCGGCGGCCTGCACGGTGACGGGTTGCGCGCCGACCAGTTCGGCGACCTTGGCGGTGGCCGGACTGTACGCGCGCCACTTGAGGCCCTTCATGTCCCCCACGCTGGCGAGCGGCTTCTTCGTGTAGATTCCCTGCGGCGGCCACGGCACCGTGAAGAGCAGCATCATGCCCTGCTTGGCGAGCTTGTCGTCCAGCGCCTTCCGCGACGCCTTGTAGAGCTTGAACGACTCGGCGTAGGACGTGGCGAGGAACGGAATGCCGTCGACGCCGTAGAGCGGATCCTCGTTCTCGAAATTGACGAGCAGGATTTCGCCCGCCTGCGCCTGGCCGCCCTGGACAGCTCGCTTGATTTCGGGCGCCTTGAACAGCGATGCGTTCGGGTGCAGCTGGATCTTCAGCTTTCCGCCGGTCGTCTTGTCGACGTCCGCGGCGAACTGCTGCAGGTTCTCGGTGTGGAAGTTGGTCGCCGGGTACGCGGTCGGCAGGTCCCACTTGGTCTGGGCTGCGGCGGGCACCGAAGCTGCGAATGCGAGCGCAGCGGCAAGAACGGTCAGGCGCTTCATGAAAGTCTCCTGGAAAAGACGCGAAAACGCGGCAAGCGGAAGAATTCGCACGTTTTTACCACAAATCCCGCAGGCGTAACGCGCCGGGACGCCGGTGAGCCCGGCATGGAACCATTCGATCAGCTGCGCCGCGTCGAACACCGGCATCCCGCACCGCGACTTCGACCGCGGCGCGATACGGCGGCATGTTCGCGCATTCGAGCACGATTGCACCGACGTCGCGGTGCGCACCGATCAGGCGCCGCGCGGCGGCCACCGTGTCGTCGCGCATGCGGATCGCATCCAGTCGGGTGGCGCCGAGGCGGATGGTCCGCGCGAAGTACCCGGTCGGGTCGACTCCCTCAACGGGCGTGTAGGGGTGGACGCCGGCGCCTTCCAGCGTCTCGTGCGTCAGGTCGGCGGCGGAGTAGGTGACGATGCCCGCGCGCTTTCCCGCAGGCAGCGTGCGTTCGACCAGCGGCAATTGCAGCAGCGACGACGTGAGGATCGGCACCGGCAGTTCCGCGGCGAGCTCCCGCTGCCAGCGTGCGAGGAATCCGCACGTGGTCGCGAGGCCGACGCAGCCTTCGCTCGCCAGTGCGCGACCCGCCGCGACGAACGCCGGCAGCAGCGTGGCCTGGCGGCGGTGCACGACATCGTCCACGCTTGCTCCCTGCACGACGTGGTGCCGGACCGGGAAGGCAAACGTCTCGGGGCAGCCCACGTCGCCGAGGATGCGCGGGAACGCGGTTTCGAGGGTCAGGATGCCGAGCATTCAGGTGTCAGTTGGCAGTTGTCAGTTGTCAGACGTCAGTCGGTCGGCAGTCGGCAGCGGCGGTATGTTGCGACCGCGCCACTCCTATAATGCACGATCCTGCGAGCGGGCGCTGAGTCCGCACCGCGCCTCTGACAACTGTCAACTGCCAACTGACACCTGAATGTGGCAATTCTGGATCGACCGCGGCGGCACGTTCACCGACATCGTCGCCCGCAGGCCTGATGGCCGGCTCGTCACGCACAAGCTCCTTTCGGAAAACCCGGAGCGCTATCGCGACGCCGCCGTGCAGGGCATCCGCGAGTTGCTGGGCCTCGCGCCTGGCGCCGCAATCGCGCCCTCGGCGATCGAAGCGGTCAAGATGGGTACGACGGTCGCGACCAACGCGCTGCTCGAACGCAAGGGCGAGCGCACGGTGCTCGCGATCACCCGGGGCTTCGCGGATGCGCTGCGCATCGGCTACCAGAACCGTCCGAAGCTCTTCGTGCGGAGGATCGAGCTGCCCAGCCTTCTGTATGAGCGCGTGATCGAAGTCGACGAGCGGATCGGCGCGCGCGGCGAGAGCGTGCGACCGCTCGATCTTGCGACTGCTGAGCGGGATCTGCGGGCCGCCTTCGACACCGGTATCCGCGCGGTCGCGATCGTGCTGATGCACGGCTATCGCTTCCCCGCGCACGAGCAGGCGCTCGAACGGCTCGCGCGCGTCGATCGGCTTCTCCCAGATTTCGGTCTCGCATCGGGTGTCGCCGTTGATGAAACTCGTCTCGCGCGGCGACACGACGGTGGTCGATGCCTACCTCTCGCCGATCCTGCGTCGCTACGTCGAGCAGGTCGAGCGCGAATTGACGGGAGGACGGGCCGGCACCGGTATACGCCTGCAGTTCATGCAGTCGAGCGGCGGGCTCACCGACGCCAGGCTATTCCAGGGCAAGGATGCAATCCTGTCCGGCCCGGCCGGCGGCGTGGTGGGGGCGGTGGAGGTCTCGCGGCTCGCGGGCTTCGACCGGATCATCGGCTTCGACATGGGCGGCACGTCGACGGACGTGACGCACTGGGCCGGCGACTACGAGCGAGCGTTCGTCACCGAGGTCGCGGGCGTGCGACTGCGCGCGCCGATGATGCACATTCACACGGTCGCGGCTGGCGGGGGCTCGATCTGCACGTTCGACGGCTCGCGTTTTCGCGTCGGGCCCGAATCCGCCGGCGCGAATCCCGGGCCGGCGTCGTACCGCCGTGGCGGACCGCTGGCGGTGACGGATTGCAACGTGATGGTCGGCAAGCTCGATCCCGAACTCTTCCCGCACGTGTTCGGGCCCTCCGGCAATGCGCCGCTCGATGCCTCGGTGGTGCGCACGAAATTCGCGGCGATGGCGGCGGATATTGCGCAGGCAACCGGCCACCGGCGCGCACCGGAAGAGGTGGCCGACGGCTTCCTCAAGATCGCGGTCGAGAACATGGCGAACGCAATCAAGCACATCTCGGTGCAGCGCGGTTACGACGTGACCGAGTACACGCTGTGCTGTTTCGGCGGCGCGGGTGGGCAGCACGCGTGCGCGGTCGCCGACGCGCTCGGCATGACGCGCGTGTTCATCCACCCGCTCGCCGGCGTGTTGTCCGCATACGGCATGGGGCTCGCGGACGTGCGCGCGCTGCGGCAGCAAGCGGTCGAGTCGCGGCTCTCCGAGGCAGCGCTGCAATCGGTGGACGAGACCTTTGCAGCGCTCGAGGAAACGGCGCGCGGAGAAATCTGCGCGCAGGGCATTGCGCCGGCACAGATCCGCTGCATGCGCACGCTGCATCTCAAGTACGAGGGAACGGACACGACGATCGAAGTTGCGGCGGGCGACGCTTCGGATCGCATCCTTGCCGCGTTCGAGCAGCGCTACCGACAGCAGTACGGGTTCCTGATGCCCGGCAAGCCGTTGGTCATCGAGGCTGTCGGTGTGGAGGCGGTGGGCAAGACGCAGTCGGCGGCAGACGAGGCACCGGTGTTCGCGCCGCGCGCGGGACCCCTCGCGCCGATCAAGGTGAACCGGATCTACACGGACGCCGCGTTCCGCGAGGCCGCGGTCTATACGCGGGAGGACCTGCGCCCCGGCGACGCGATCGCGGGCCCCGCGGTGATTCGCGAACGGAACGCCACCACGGTGATCGAGCCGGGCTGGCGTGCGATGCTGACCTCCCGCGATCACCTCGTGCTGGAACGCACGGAGGCCGCGCAGCGCGCGCACGCGATCGGTACGACCGCCGATCCGGTCCTGCTCGAAGTGTTCAACAACCTGTTCATGGCGATTGCCGAGCAGATGGGCGTCACGCTCGCGAACACCGCCTACTCGGTCAACATCAAGGAGCGGCTCGATTTTTCCTGCGCACTGTTCGACGCCGAAGGCAACCTGATCGCCAACGCGCCGCACATGCCGGTGCACTTGGGATCGATGGGCGAGAGCGTCAAGACGATCATCGACCGCCGCCATGGGACGATGCAACCCGGCGACGTGTTCGTGCTGAACGCGCCCTACAACGGCGGCACGCACCTGCCGGACGTGACGGTGATCGCGCCGGTCTTTCTCGGCGATTCGGCGCAATCGCCGCCCGTTGTGGAGTTCTACGTCGCCTCGCGCGGCCACCACGCGGACATCGGCGGTATCACACCCGGCTCCATGCCGCCGGACTCGACGCACGTCGACGAGGAGGGCGTGCTGCTCGACAACGTCGTGCTCGTCGCCGCGGGCCGGTTCCTCGAAGACGAGATGCGCGCGATCCTCGCGGGCGGGCGTTACCCTTCCCGCAACGTCGACCAGAATCTCGCTGACCTGCGCGCGCAGGTCGCGGCGTGCACGAAGGGCGCGGAGGAGCTTGCCAAGATGGTCGCCCATTTCTCGCTGCCCGTCGTGCGCGCCTACATGCGCCACGTGCAGGACAACGCCGAGGAGGCGGTGCGGCGGGTGCTCGGTGCGCTCAGGGACGGCGCGTTCGCCTGCGAAATGGACAACGGCGCGACGATCCGGGTCGCGATCACCGTCGACCGCGCGACGCGTGAGGCGACGATCGACTTCACCGGCACGAGCCCGCAGCAACCGACCAACTTCAACGCGCCGTCCGCGGTCTGCAAGGCCGCGGTTCTGTACGTGTTCCGTACGCTCGTCGACGACGAGATCCCGATGAACGCCGGATGTCTCAAGCCGTTGCGAATCGTCATTCCCGAGGGCTCGATGCTCGCGCCGCGCTATCCGGCGGCGGTCGTCGCGGGCAACGTCGAGACCTCGCAGGCGATCACCGATTGCCTCTATGGCGCGCTCGGCGTGCTTGCGGCCTCGCAGGGAACGATGAACAACTTCACGTTCGGCAACGAGCGATATCAATACTACGAGACGATCTCGGGCGGATCCGGCGCGGGCCCCGATTTCGACGGCACGAGCGTGGTGCAGACGCACATGACCAACTCCCGGCTGACCGACCCGGAGGTCCTCGAGTGGCGCTTCCCGGTGCGGCTCGAGTCGTTCGCGATTCGCCGCGGCAGCGGTGGGCGCGGGCGACACCATGGCGGCGACGGTGGTGACCGGCGCGTGCGTTTCCTGGAACCGATGACGGCAGTCATGCTCGCCAACCATCGCCGGATCGCGCCCTTCGGCGTCGCGGGTGGCGAACCGGGCGCGGTCGGACGCAACTGGGTCGAACGCGCCGACGGCACGCGCGAGGAGTTCGGTGCCACCTGCGAGGTCGAAATGCGCGCCGGCGACGTGTTCGTCATCCAGACACCCGGCGGTGGCGGCTTCGGCGCGCTTCCGCCCGAAGGAGAGAGTCAATGAGCGATTGCGTGTTCTGCGGCATCGTCGCAGGCGTGATTCCGGCGTCGATCGTCCATCGCGAGGACCGGGTCATCGCGTTCATGGATGCGGGCCAGGTGAACGACGGACACGTGATCGTCGCCACGGTGCGCCATGTACCGACCATCTACGGCATCGACGACGACGAGGCGTCCGCGGTGTTCCGGGCGGCGGCGCGCATTGCGCGCGCGGTGAAGCACGAGTTCGGCGCCGCCGGCCTGTCGATCCTGCAGGCGAACGAGCCGGCCGGCTTCCAGACCGTGCCGCACTTTCATCTGCACGTGCTGCCGCGGCACGATGGCGACGGCGTCGCGCTCGCCTGGCCCGCCAAGCGGCCGCCCGCGGCGCGGCTCGTGGAACTGGGCGAGCGCGTCAAACGGGCACTCGCGCCCTGACTGCTGGAATTCCTTTCCCTCGGCGTGGCGCCGAGGGCGGCTGCGCGCATTCCCCGTCGCGCCGACCGGTACCGGCCAGAGCGATAATGCAGCCTTCGTCAATCAAGAGAGGAAGCCGGCATGGCCTCGTTCTACGATTTCAAGGTCGACGACATCCATGGCAAGTCCGTCTTGCTCGACCGCTACAAGGGCAAAGTAGTGCTGGTGGTCAACGTCGCGAGCAAGTGCGGTTTCACCCCCCAGTACAAGGGGCTCGAGGCGCTTTACCAGATGTACAAGGGTAAGGGCCTCGAGATCCTGGGCTTCCCGTGCAACCAGTTCGGCGCGCAGGAGCCGGGCAGCGAGGAAGAGATCGCCTCGTTCTGCGAGTTGAACTACGGCGTCACCTTCCCGCTGTTCGCGAAGGTGGACGTCAACGGCGACGCCGCCGCCCCGGTGTACAGGTACCTGAAGAACGCGAAGCCCGGACTTCTCGGCACCGAGACGATCAAGTGGAACTTCACCAAGTTCCTGCTCGATCGCAAGGGCAACGTCACGGCCCGCTTTGCACCGAACGACACGCCCGAGTCGATCGCCGGGGATGTCGAGAAGCTGCTGTAGTCCCGCAACCACCTGCTGCAATGGAGTGGATGCCTTTGGCCCTTCGCGGACCGAGATCCCGCAGCGTCGTCGGCGCGCTGGTGGCGCTGCTGTTGAGTGCCGCGGTCGGTGCCGCGGACATGAACAAGACGCTGCGCGTCGCCTTCAACAGCGCAGAGACGGGATTCGATCCCCAGGCGATCAACGATCTCTATTCGGCGTACGTAGTGCGCGTGGTCTTCGATCCGCTCTATCGCTACGACTATCTCGCGCGTCCTTTCAGGATCGTGCCGAACACGGCCGAGGGCATGCCGACGATCTCGGCGGATGGCACGTCCTGGACGATCAAGGTCCGGCCCGGCATCTATTTCGCCGCTGATCCGGCATTCAAGGGGAAGAAGCGCGAGCTGACTGCCGCCGACTACGTCTACAGTTGGAAGCGCCTGATGGACCCGAAGGTACGGGCGCCCAACATCGAGGCGGTGACCAATCGCTTCGTCGGCGACGAGGGGGTGCTCGCGGCGGCGAAGGCGGCGGGCAGACTCGATTACGAAATGCCATTCGAGGGCGTGCGCGCAATCGACCGCTACACGATCCAGCTGAAACTCAGGGCGCCCGACTACGACCTGCTGGACGACTTGGCCAGCAGCACGATGGCTGCGGTTGCGCGCGAGGTTGTCGAAGCCTACGGCGACGAGGGGAACCGCATCATGGCCAACCCCGTCGGCACCGGCCCGTACCTGCTCAAGGAATGGCGGCGTGCGCAGAAGATCGTGTTGGAGGCGAGCCCGTCCTACCGCGACATGTATTTTCCGGACAGCGGCGACCCGGAGGACAAGGCGGTCCTGGCGGCGATGAAAGGCAAGAAGCTGCCCGCGATCGGGCGCATCGAGATCAGCATCATCGAGGAATCGAGCCCGCGGTTGCTCGCCTTTCAGCGGCGCGAGATCGACATGGCCAATCCCGTCCCGCCCGACATGATCTGGAACGTGCTGGATCCGGGCAACAGGCTCAAGCCGCAGCTTGCGGAGCAGGGCATCGTGCATGTGCGCGGCATGCAGCCCGCGATCACGTTCGAATTCTTCAACATGGACGATCCGGTCGTAGGAGGCTACGCGCGGGACAAGGTCGCGCTGCGCCGCGCGATCAGCATGGCCTACAACACCGACGACGAGATCAGGATCGCTCGGCAAGGGCAGGCCGTCGCAGCAACGCAGATCATTCCGCCCAACATGATCGGCCACGATCCGGGCTTCAACGGCCACGCGAAGTACGACCCGGTGATGGCGCGCGCGCTGCTCGACCGGTTCGGCTATGTCGATCGCGATGGCGACGGCTGGCGCGACCTGCCCGACGGCAAGCCGTTGACACTCAGGATCGCCGTGAATCCCACGGCGTTCGACCGCCAGCTCGAGGAACTCTGGCAGCGCAGTCTTACCGCGATCGGCATCCGCACCGATTTCGTCAGGCAGAAGTTCCCGGACCTGCTGAAGCAGGCGCGTGCCGGTCAACTGCAGATGTGGGGCCTCGGCAATACGTCGTCCTCGCCGCAGGGCTTCGGCATGATGGGTCTGCTGTACGGCCCCAATGCGGGCATGTCGAACTTCGCCCGATTCGATCTTCCCGATTTCAACACGCGCTACGAGGCGGGCAAGCGGATGCCGAACGGGCCCGAGCGCAATCGCGTGATCCGCGAGATGTCCGAGCTCGTTTCCGTCTACGCGCCATGGAAGCTGCTTGCCTATCGCTACGAGAACGTGCTGCTGCACCCCTGGTTGATCGGCTACAAGCACACGCCGTTCAACGCCAACCCGTGGCTCTACTGGGACATCGATCTCGAGCGAAGGCGGCAGGCGGGCGGCTGAACGCCGCCGTGTCGGCGTGCCGTGGATTTCGCGCGACAAAAGGCGGCCGGTTGCGACGAATCGCGACGATTCGCGTTGCCGGTTCGGGTCCGGCCCGGCTAGAATTCAGCCCATGTCAATGCCTTCCGTACGCAGGAGTCCGCCATGAGCGCGCCGTCGCACGGCGCGCGCGCCCCGTTGATCGAAGCGACGGGGAAACGCGGCGGCATTGCCGGGCTGTGGCAGCCCGGACAGGTTCTCATGTCGCATTGACACGCCCGGCCGGGACTCCCGCCGGGCAGGCGGGGATTCCGGGTCCGGCTTCATCCAGGCCACCTGGTCTTTCCGCGGTTGCTTTCGTGGCGCCGATTGGCGCCCGTCGAGCTCACGAGGCTCGGCGCAACGTGGACGGGCATGGCGATGGAAACGGTGCAGCGCCTGCTGCGGGGCAGGCTCAAGGGCCTATGGCTCTCCCGCGACTTCCGGCGGCTCTGGGGATCGCTGACGATCACTTCGTTCGGCGCGCAGATCACCAATCTCGCACTGCCGCTGACGGCCGCACTGTTGCTGCAGGCGACGCCGATGCAGATGGGCGTGCTGGTCGCGCTCGAGACGCTGCCCTTCGCGCTGGTGTCGCTGCACGCGGGCGTGCTGCTCGACCGCGTGCGCAGGTTGCCGATCGCCATCGCCACCGACGTCGGTCGCGCCCTTTCGCTCGCGCTGATTCCGCTCGCCGCATTCACGGGCTGGCTGTCGATCGAGCTGCTGTTCCTCGTGGGCTTCCTCTGCGGCGTGCAGAACGTCGTCGGAGGCGCCGCATATCAGGTGCTGATCGCGCAAATGGCGGGACGCAAGCGGCTCGTCGAGGCGAACGCGAAGATCTCGCTCGGCGAGACCTCGGCGAGCCTGGTCGGCCCCGGTATCGCGGGTGGTCTGATCCAGGCAGTGACGGCGCCATTCGCGATCGCGCTCGACGCGTTGTCGTTCGCAGTTTCCGCTCTGATGCTGCGCCGGATCCGCGCGCCGCACGACGTTGCGCACCGGGGACCGAGACAGAGTGTCAACCACGAGATCCGCGAAGGCCTGCGGCTCGTCTGGGAAAACCGGACGCTGCGCACGCTCGCCTGGATCGCAGGGTTGTGGCAGGTGCTGCACCACATGCAGGTGGCGGTGCTCGTGCTGTTTGCAACCCGCGAACTGGGCCTGTCGGCGGGCGCGATCGGAGTCGCCTACGTCTTCGCCGGGGTGGGCTGCGTGCTGGCGGCATCCTCTGCGGAGCGCCTTTCGAAGCGCTACGGGGTGGGACCGATGATCCTGTCGGGCTTGAGCCTCACCGTGGTCGGCTGGCAGGCGTACGGGCTGGTCGGCGGTCCGCCTTGGTCCGCGATGATCGCGCTCGGCATGGCGATGCTCGTGTTCGACTTCGGTGGCGTGCTGTGGGGCATCAACTACCTCGCGCTGCGCCAGGCGATCACACCCGACCGGCTGCTCGGGCGCATGACGGCGACGATGCGGTTCCTGACCGTGGCTGCGGCGCCGCTCGGCTCGCTCGCGGGCGGCGCGCTCGCTACCGCGATCGGTTTGCGGCCGACGTTGTGGGTTATCGCGGGACTCGGCACCGCGCTCGCTGCCGGCGCGATCGCGCTGTCGCGGGTGCGGCGGCATCGCACGCTGCCGTTGGCGGCCGCCGACTGAGCAGCGGCTGGGGTGCGGTCGTGGTGCGGATGCGCCGCGGCCGCACCGACCTGCATGGAAGTAGGCGGAAAATGGTCGGCACGCGGAGGAGACGACGATGGCCGGAAACGAACCAGGCAAATCCGCTATACGCATCGAGCACGATTCGCTGGGCGAAGTCGCGGTGCCCGCCGACCGACTGTGGGGCGCGCAGACCGAGCGCGCGCGCACGAACTTCCCGATCGGAGGCGAACGGCTGCGCTGGGGTCGCGCGGTCGTACGCGCGCTCGCCCTCGTCAAAGCCGCCGCCGCGCGGGCCAACGTCGCGCTGGGTGAATTGCCGGCCGACCGGGGCGCGGTGATCGTCGCCGCCGCCGAGGAGGTCGCGCAGGGCCGATTCGACGACGAGTTCCCGCTTTCGGTCTTCCAGACGGGGTCGGGCACGCAGACGAACATGAATGCGAACGAAGTGATCGCCCGGCGCGCGGCCGCGCTCGCGGCGGCGTCGGGCAAGCCCCTCGCGATCCATCCGAACGACGACGTCAATCGCAGCCAGTCTTCGAACGACGTATTCCCGACGGTCATGCACGTGGCGACGGTCGAGGAGATCGAACGACGCCTGCTGCCGGCGCTCGGAGCGCTGCGAGCGACGCTCGATGCCCGTGGTCGAGCCCACGAGTCGCTGGTGATGATCGGCCGTACCCACCTGCAGGACGCGACGCCGCTGACCTTCGGGCAGATGGTGTCGGGCTGGGTCGCACAGCTCGACGCCGGAATGGCCGGCATCCACCGCGCGCTGCCCGGGCTGCATGCGCTTGCGATTGGCGGCACGGCGGTCGGCACCGGGCTCAACGCACCCGCGGCGTTCGGCGCCGCGGTGGCGGCAGATCTCGCAGCGGTAACAGGGCAGCCGTTCGTCAGCGCGGCGAACAAGTACGCCGCGCTCTCGGCGCACGACGCGATGGTCGATTCGAGCGCCTCGCTGCGCACGCTCGCCGGCGCGCTGATGAAGATCGGCAACGACGTGCGCTGGTACGCGAGCGGGCCCCGCGCGGGACTGGGCGAGATCCGCATCCCCGAGAACGAGCCCGGCTCGTCGATCATGCCGGGCAAGATCAACCCGACGCAGGTCGAGGCGCTGACGATGGTCGTCGCGCACGTCTACGGCAACGACCACGCGGTGGCGTTCGCCGGTTCGCAAGGCAACTTCCAGCTCAACGTGTACAAGCCGGTGATCCTGCACAACGTGCTGGAGTCGATCGGCCTGCTCGCCGACGCGATTGACGCCTTCGACCGCCATTGCGCACAGGGCATCGAGCCGAACGCAGCGCGCATGCGCGCGCATCTCGAGGATTCGCTGATGCTCGTCACCGCACTGTCGCCGCACATCGGCTACGAGAAGGCGGCGAGGATCGCGCGCACCGCCTACCTCGAGGGGCGCACGCTGCGGGATGTCGCGCTTGCGCTGGGTTACGTGAGTGCGGAGGACTTCGATCGCTGGGTGAAGCCCGAGGCGATGACCGGGCCGGCGTGACTCTCGGGCCCGCCGCCGCTGTCGATTCTGCGTAGGACGCTCGCAACAAAAAGGGCGGCCGGTTGGCCGCCCATCTCCTGTCCGGGCCCTCTGGCGGGGCGTCTGTCATTCTTTCGCGTCAGGATCGATCTCCGACGCGGATCGCCGGTATGCAGCCCAGATTCGCGCAAGCAATCCAGCAACGCTACAAGCCTATACCGATCCACGACGTCCGGTCAAAGGAAATCTGCCGCGCGGAGGATCGCGTTCCTACCGACGCAACGTCCGTGTCATTGTGCGCGCTCTCGAACTTCGCGTTCGCGCGCAGCGTTGCGCCGGTCAGCGCCGGTTCTGCCTTTCACCGACGAAGCTGCGCAGTGCCTCGAGCGTCTTTTCGACGTGCTTGGTCGGGTTGAGGCTCATGTAGTGGTAGACGACCGCTCCGTCCGGCGCGATCAGATAGGTGATCCGATTCGCGTATTCCGGACGCGTCTGCAGCACGGCGTCGTACGATTTCATGACGGTCTGATTCTCGTCGGAAGCGACCGGAAACCTGTTCTGGCACGCCTGGACGGAGAACTTGGAGAGCGTGTCGATGTCGTCCGCGGATACGCCGACCACCGAGGCGCCGAGCTGCGCGAAGGCCGGGACGGCCTCCGCAAACTGGTGAGCCTCGACCGAGCACCCTTCCGAAAAGGCGGCCGGAAAGAAATAGAGCACGACCGGTCCCTTGCGCAGTGCGTCGGCCAGGGAAAACTCGTACACTTTGCCGGCCAGCGCGGCCCGGGTGGTGAAGTCCGGTGCACGTTCCCCAATGTCGAGGGCGGCGCGTGTGGGGGATGCGAATGCGAGCAGCAGCATCGTCCAGCCCAGTAGTCGCTTCATCGCTGTCTCCTTCGTGATGCAATCGACAATGCCAGCGCACCGCATTCTTGCGCCTCTGGCGTGCCCGGGCAAGCCGGCGGCCGGCAGGTGGAATCGGGCGGCCTCCCCGCGATCCTGGGCAGCATGGTTTCCTGTCGCGCTTGCGGCGGTCGTTCTTACAGGTTGCGGCGCGCTTCCCGTGCAACCGGGGCGCACGTCCTCGCAGGCGCTGGCGCCAGCCGCGGGCAGTCCGTTGGTCGCGATCGCGCGCGACTCGACGCCGGCAGGTGACCTGTCGGGATTCCGGCTGATGCCGCTTGGCTTGTACTCGCTCGATGCGAGGCTCGAGCTCGCCCATCGGACGCGGAAGTCGCTCGACGTCCAGTATTACCAGATCCACAACGACCGGACGGGACGCCTGTTCCTGCGCACGCTGCGCGACGCTGCGCTGCGCGGGGTGCGTGTCCGCCTGCTGGTGGACGATCTCTACACCGCCGACGGCGACCCGCTGTTCCGCGGCCTTGCCGCGTTCGCCAATATCGAGGTCCGGCTGTTCAATCCGTTCTGCTGCGGGCGCGAGGGCTTCCTGACGCGATTCGCTGCGTCCCCGCTGGAGTTCCGCCGGCTCAACCGGCGAATGCACAACAAGCTCTTCATCGCCGACGGCGCGATGGCGATCGCCGGGGGCCGCAACATCGGCGACGAGTACTTCATGCGCAGCATGTCCGGGAACTTCGTCGACATGGACGTCTTCATGGTCGGGGCCGTCGTCACGCAGCTTGCCGGCATCTTCGATACGTACTGGAACAGCCCCTACGTCTACCCGGTCGAGACGATCGTGCGGACCGACCTCGGCCCTGCCGAGCTGCAGCGGCGCTTCGACCACGATGTCGACGAGGGCGAACAGATGATGGCGCTCGCGCTGCCGCCGAACGATCCGCTCGGCTACGGTCCGATTGCCGAGGATCTCGATGCGGGGCGGGTCGGGCTGATCTGGGCGAAGGCGGTCGCATTCGCCGATCCGCCCGGCAAGGCGGCGGCGCGCACCGACGAGGAAGCGCGAGATATGAGCGTCCGGATGAACGTGATGACGCTCGTCGACGGCGCGCGCAAGGAAGTGATCATCTGCTCACCCTACCTCGTCCCCGGGGAAGCGGGCGTCAAGTGGTTTGCGGAACTGCGCGGCCGATCGGTCGGCGTGTCGATCCTGACCAACTCGCTTGCGGCGACCGACGAGCCGGTCGTGCATACCGGCTACGCCCGCTACCGTCCCGCGCTGCTGAAGCTCGGCGTCGACCTGTACGAGCTGAGCCCCACGCGCATCCAGCACAGCCATCGGCTCGGCTTCCCCGGTTCGTCGACCGGCCGACTGCACGCAAAGACCGTGGTGGTCGACCGCTCCATCGTCTTCGTCGGCTCGATGAACCTCGATCCCCGTTCCGCGACGATCAACACCGAGCTCGGGGTCGTCGTCGAGAGCCCTGCGCTCGCCAAGGAGGTCGCGCGAGTCGTCCACATCAGCAAGCTACAGGGCGCCTACCGTCTTCGGCTCGGCCCCGACGGGCAGGGACTCGAGTGGCTGACGATGGACGACGACCGGGAAGTCGTGCTCACCGCCGAGCCCGACACGACGTTGCTCTTCCGGCTGCAGAACCTACTGCTCGGGCCGTTCGTGCCCGAGCAGCAACTCTAGCGCGCACTGTTTGGCTCGACTCCGTACCGATTGTTGCAGGATTGCGCCGAGCATCGGGTCTGTCCAATGCGTCCGCGACGGATCCGCGACGGCGGGCCGTAGAATCGAAGTGCGGCCAACTCCACCGCCTGCCGATGACCGAATGGGTTTTCCGCGATGATCCGTACGCCCGGACGCTCGACGCGTGCGTCGACGGCACGGAAGGGCACGCGGTGACGCTCGATCGCGACGATCTTCTATCCGCAGGGCGGCGGTCAGCCCGGCGATACGGGAATGCTCGTGCGGGCCGACGGCACGTTGGTGCCGGTGATCGATACGCACAAGGGCATGTTCCGCGACGATGTCGTCCACGTGATCGCGCCCGGCGTGCCGCTCCCCGAGCCCGGCGAGGCCGTGCAACTCGTGCTCGACTGGGAGCGCCGCCACGCGCACATGCGCATGCACACCGCCTGCCACCTGCTGTGCGCCGCGCTGCCCTTTCCGGTGACCGGCGGCGCCATCCGCCGAGACTCGGCCCGGTTCGATTTCGACATGCCGGCCGATGCGGTCGACAAGCAGGCGATCGCGGCGAAGCTCAACGCCTGGATCGCGGCGGGGCACGGCGTGCGATCGGAGTGGATCGAAGACGCCGAGCTCGACCTGCGGGAAGAGCTCGTCCGCACGATGGCGGTCGCGCCGCCGCGCGGCACCGGCAAGGTGCGGCTGGTGCGCATCGGCGCCATCGACCTGCAGGCCTGCGGCGGCACGCACGTCGCCGAATACGGCCGAAATCGGGTCGATCGTCGTGGAGAAGATCGAGAACAAGGGCCGGCAGAACCGGCGTGTCACCATCGCATTCGCCGGCGACTGAAGCGGGCGTCCGCACGCCGCCGCGCTGGACTGGCCGGTTCGAATGCCGGCGCAGTGTCGCGCCGTCCGTTCATCGGCCGCGCTGTCGCGCCTGCCTTCGTCGCTCAGGCAAGCGAACGACCGAGCGCGATCTCGAGTCGCGCCAGGCCCTCGAGGATCTCGTCGAGGGATATCACGAGCGAGGGCGCGACACGCACGACATCCGGACCGGCGACGAGCAGCATGAGCCCTGCGTCGCCCGCAGCCTTGACGACGTCCATCGCCTTGCCGCGCCATGGATCGTCGAGCTCGGCGCCGAGCCAGACCCCTTCGCCACGAACCTCGCGGAACACGTGCCGGCGCGCGTTGATCGCCTTCAGGCCTTCCATGAAGAGCGCGTGCCGCGCCTTGACCCCGTCCAGCACCTCGGTCGTGTTGATCACGTCGAACACGGCGCCGGCGACCGCGCAGGCGAGCGGATTGCCGCCGTAAGTAGTGCCATGCACGCCGACCGAGAACGCGCCCGCGATCTCGGTGGTCGTCACCATGGCGCCGATCGGAAAGCCGCCGCCCAGGCCCTTGGCGCTCGTCATGATGTCCGGCACGATGCCCTTGGTCATGTACGAGAAGAGCGCGCCGGTGCGTCCCATGCCACTCTGGATCTCGTCGAGGATCAGCAGCGCGTTGTGCTCGGTGCAAAGGCGCCGCGCGGCGTGCAGGAACGCCGGCGTAGCCGGGCGCATGCCGCCTTCGCCCTGCATCGGCTCGAGGATGACCGCGCAGATGTCCTCGCCCCCTTCCTCGCGGAATGCGGCCTCCAGCGCGTCGACGTCGTTGTAGGGGATGTGCGCGAAGCCCGCGGGATTGGGGCCGAAGCCCTGCGCGTACTTTGCCTGCCCGCCCGCCGTCACGGTCATGAGCGTGCGGCCGTGAAATGCGTTCAGCGTCGAGATCACGCGGAATTTATGCGGCCCGAAGTGGTCGTGCGCCCAGCGCCGCGCGAGCTTCAGCGCCGCTTCGTTCGATTCCGCGCCCGAGTTGGCGAAGAACACGCGCTCGGCGAACGTGCTGTCGACGAGCCGCTGGGCGAGCCGGAGCGCCGGTTCGTTGGTGAACCAGTTGGAGACGTGCCAGATCTTCTTCGCCTGTTCCTCGAGCGCGCGGATCATCGCGGGATGGCAATGGCCGAGCGCGGTGACTGCGACGCCGCTGCCGAAGTCGATGTACATCCGCCCGTCCTGGTCCCAGACGCGCGAGCCTTCGCCGCGCACCGGCACGAACGGCGCCGGGGCGAAGCAGGGCACCATCAGCTGGTCGAACGTGGCGCGGCTGACGGGCATCGTCGCCGCCTTCGCCGCAGGGACCGGCTCGCGGCGCGCCGACGCGGCGATCGCGGCGGTGGCGGCGGCGTTCACGTCGGCGGGGGAGTTCATGCGAGGCTCCGTTCGTTTCGGGGAATCAAAGCGCGGCGACCACCTGGATCTCGACGCGGTACTCCGGGGCGGCGAGCTTCGCCTGCACCGTGGCGCGCGCCGGGGTCTGCCCTGCAACGACCCACGACTCCCATACGGCATTCATGGAGCCGAAGTCGGTCATGTCCGGCAGGTAGATCGTCGCGGACAGGATCCTCGACTTGTCGCTGCCGGCCTCCGCGAGCAGCGAATCGATCTGGGCGAGCACCTGTCGCGTCTGGCTGGTGATATCCGCACTCGGGTCGCTCGCCACCTGTCCGGCGAGGTACGCGAGCCCCGCGCCGCGATGGATCACGAGCTCCGACAGGCGTTTGCCGACGTGGCGACGTTCGATGGTCATCCTGGTTTCCTGCAAGCGTGGAGGGCAATTGCACATTCTAGAGCATGCCGGCCACGCTTCCGGGCGCCGCCGGCATTCGATACGCGGCCCATCGTCGCTTGCACCCTGCCAGCATGTGTCGCTAAGCTCGCCCCGATGACCTCCCGGCTCGCTCTCGTTCTTGGTGCCGTCCTCATGTTCGTGGCCGTTGCGCTCGGCGCGTTCGGCGCACACGCGCTCAAGGCGCGGCTCACGCCCGACCTGCAGGCGATCTGGCAGACCGCGGTGCAGTACCACGCGTGGCACGCGCTCGCGCTCGTCGGTGTCGGGCTCGCGCTGGCACAACATCCGGAACGCGCCGCGCTGGCGGTTGCGGGCTGGCTGCTGCTTGCCGGCATCGTTCTGTTCTCGGGCAGCCTCTATGCGCTCGCGCTCACCGGTGTCAAGGGACTGGGTGCAATCACGCCGATCGGCGGCATCGCATTCCTCGCGGGGTGGCTCGCGTTCGCATGGGCCGCCGTTCGCGCCACGTAGCGGACGTCCTGGCTCGGTTCGCGAGCAAATTGCCACGCGGCATTTCCCGTAAACTCGCGTTCACCGATCGCGACGCGATGACGCCGCGGCGAATTTCCCTGGAGGACTCATGAGACGCATTGCTTTCGTGCTGGCAGCGCTGACGCTGGCCGCGCCCTTTCCCGCCGCATTCGCGCAATTTCCGGAGCGGCCGGTGACGATGATCGTGCCGTTCCCGCCGGGAGGCGTCGCCGACACCGTCGCGCGTCCCGTTGCCGAAGCGATGGGCAATGCGCTCAAGCAGCCGGTCGTGATCGAGAACAAGGCGGGCGCGGGCGGCTCGATCGGCATGTCGTTCGTGGCGAAGGCGAAGCCGGATGGCTACACGATCCTGATGGCGCTGTCTTCGCTGGTCGTGCTGCCCGAGGCCGACAAGGTGCAGGGCCGCGCGCCCGCGTTCCAGCTTCGCGAGCTGAAGCCGATCGCGCGCTTCACCGCCGATCCGACGGTGCTTGCGGTGCGCGCGGATTCGCCGTGGAAGACATATCAGGAATTCATCGCGTACGCGAAGGCCAATCCCGGCAAGCTCAACTTCGGCTCGTCCGGCAACTACGGCACGATGCACATCCCGATGGCGATGCTGATGCTCGCCAGCGACACCAAGATGACGCACGTGCCCTACACCGGCGCGGGCCCCGCGATCGTCGGCCTGCTCGGCGGGCAGGTGGATGCGCTTGCCACCGGCCCGGCGTCGATCCTGCAGCACGTGCAGGGCGGCAAGGTGCGCGTGCTCGCGCACTGGGGCGAGACGCAAGCTGGTCGCGCTGCCCGACGTGCCGAGCCTGAGGGAACTCGGCGTGCCGATCGACTACGCGCAGTGGTCGGGCCTCTTCGTTCCCGCCGAGACGCCGGAGCCGGTCGTCGCGCGGCTGCGCGAGGCGGCGCGCATCGCCGGCAACGATCCCAAGGTCAAGGACGTGCTGTTGAAGGCGGGCAGCCCGGTGCTCTTCCAGGACACGCCCGACTTCCAGCGCTACGTCGACGCCGACGCGAAGAAGATGACCGAGGTCGTGCAGAAGATCGGCAAGCTGGAGTGACGGCAAGGCCGCGCAGCGACGGCGTTGAACGCCACGGGTCGCGTTTCCAACGCTGCACGTGAAAACGGCGGTCCGCAATGGCTGTCGCGGACCGCCGCGTTGGAGGAAACCGAGCGACGTCAGTTGAGGTCGGGCGGAACGACCGTCCAGCTCGGATCGCTCAGGATGATCGCTGGCAGCCGTCGACACGAGGCCGTTCATTGTCCACAGCGCGGTCTGCCCGTTGGCCGTGTTCCGCCACACGAGGTCGCCCTTGATGTCGTTGTTGGTGTCGAACGTGTGCGTCACCGTCCAGTTCGGGTCGACGGACACGACGGCGGTGCCGGCCGGCTTGGACGCGAGTCCGTCCATCAGCCATGCCGCCGTCTGGCCACTGGTATGCCGCCAGATCAGGTCGGACTTCAGGTCGCCGTCGAGGTCGCGCACGTGCTGCACCGTCCAACCCGATGAGCCGAGCATGATCACCGCGCTCGCCTTGATGTTCAGCCCGTCCATCAGCCAGATCGCGGTGTCCTTGGTCACCGAATTGGTCCAGACGATGTCCGCGCGGCCGTCGCCGTTCAGATCGCCGACGAATTCGGGCACCCAATTCGTGCCAGGACCCAGAATGGTCTTGGTCGCCTTGGCGCTCGGCCCGGTGCTGACATCGCCCTGCATCAGCCAGATCGCCACCGAGCCGTCGGTGTGGGTCCAGAGGATGTCGGAGTGGAAGTCGCCATCGAAGTTGCCGAGAGCGAGCGGTGACCAGGCCGGCGAGCCGCTGTAGATGATCTTGGTGTTGGCCGGAACGAGACCGTTGTCCATCAGCCAGATCGCGCAGGCGCCGGTGGCCGAATCGCGCCAGAGGATGCCGCGGGCGATGGTGCCGTCGAATCCGCCGGTCAATATCGGCAGGTACGTGCTCGGGCCGAGAACGATGCCCGTTCCCGCGGGCTTCGGGGTCAGACCCTGCATCAGCCACACCGCGGTCGCATTGGTCGACGTGTTGCGCCACATGTAGTCGGCGTAGCCGTCGCCGTCGAGGTCGTCCTGCAGGATCGGTTCCCAGGGCCCGGCGCCGGTCAGGAATGCCGTCGAGGTCGATGCTGGCACCGTTCATCAGCCATGCAGCCACCTCCCCGCTACCCGTGCGCCGCCACGTGAGATCGGAACGGCCGTCCTTCGAGATGTCCGCCGATTTCGAGAAATTCGGGCGCTTGTATCACCGACACGCTGCCGGCGCCGCCGTTGTTGTTGTTGACCACGTAGAAGTTCTGGAAGTGGCGCGTGATGCCCTGCGGATTGGTGTCCGGTCGGGATCTGCTGCTTGACCGCGTAGTCGTACAGGTCGATGACCGAGACCGTGTTCGCGGTCCGGTTGGTGACGAGAAGTGCGTAGAAGCCTGTGTCGAGGAAGCACGCTCCACGGAGCCGACGCCGGTCGTGACCGTTGCGAGCGACGAAAGTCGGACGAGCCTGAACAGCGAGACCGTTTCCGGAGTTGTAGTTCGTCACGACGAGCAAGTTGGCACGGTGCTCGACAGTGCACGCATCGATCGCATCCAGCGCCCGTCGTCAATCGTGCCGCCGACCGTGTTGCTGCTGCCGTCGATCATCGAGAACGTGCCCGCGGTCGTCGTTGCGAGACGAAGATCCGGTTCGTCGACTCGTCGACCCGGCAGACGTTCGGACCGTCACTCGACCGCGATCGGCGAGCCGATCGACCGCGGTGTTCGTCGTGCCGTCGAGGACCGTCACGGTATTCGCATTGTCTGTTGGTGACGTACACCGGCCGGTCGTCCCGTTGAAGCACATGCCGTGGGATTGGTCTCCGACCGCCACCGTAGGTGATCAGCGTGTTCGCCGTGCCGTCGATGATCGACACCTGGTCCGCCGCGTTCAGCGCGCGTAGAGCCTTGCCGTTCCCGGGTGGATTCGAGCATGCAACGGTGCTGCCGGGCACGCGCGACCGTCGTGATCACCGCGTTGGTCGCGATGTTGATGACGGTGACGCTGTTGCCGCCCTGGTTGGCCGTGTACAGCTTGCTGCTGGCCGAGTTGTAGCGAGATCCGACGCGGACCGCGCGCCCGTCGCGATGTCGGTCATCTTGGTCCACGTCGCCGCGTCGATGACGCTGACCGTATTCGAAGCCTTGGTTTGCGCACGAACACTTTCCCGTCGATCGTGTCCGCCGTGTCGACCTCTGGCATTGGTGCCGACGTTGATCGTCGTGAACGGCGTGATCTGTCCACTGGCGACGGAGATGCCGAGCAGCGCGGCGCAGAACACGACTGCGATACGGAGATGCGCATGGATCTGCATGGAGTGGTTCCCCTGTTGATTGCGGGTGTTGGCGCGTCGAAAATTCGACGTGGACAGCGTGTGCCCGGTTGTCGGACCTTGCCCGCACGTGTGCGTGTTGGCAAAGCTTGATCGGCCGAGGTCTATTGCACGCTTGCCGCACACCATAGCGCTGCCGCATGGTCTGCGCAACCGCTAATTGTTATACGTGCGTAACCGCACACAGATCGCCGCCGCGATTGCAGTGTGCGACGAGCGAGAATCCTGTTCGGATGGCGCGCTGCAACAGTCTGCGCGCGTGGCGCCGATGCGGGCGTCGTGCCATGGCACGACGCTGGAGTTGTCGCTGACAACGGAACGACGCACGCATCCGCACCACTGACGCAGCCGCTGCACCGTAATGCAGCGCGACGTCACGGTCGCGCCGCATTCTGCCGCTTTTCACTCCGCCTTCGCCCCCGACTCCTTCACCACCTTGGCCCACTTGGTGGTTTCGGTTGCGATGTGCTTCGCGAAGTCGGCCGGCGTGCCGCCCGCGGCGTTCGCACCCTGTGCAGCGAGCTTCTCCCTGGCCTCCGGTGTGGCGAGCCACTTCGCGACCTCGCCATTGATCTTGGCGACGATGTCCGGCGGTGTGCCGGCAGGTGCCAGCAATCCGAACCAGCTCGACGCCTCGAAGCCCGGAACGCCCGCCTCCGCAACGGTCGGGACGTCCGGCAGCGCCGGTGCGCGTGTCGCGCTCGTCACCGCGAGCGCCTTGAGCTTGCCGCCCTTGATCTGCGGCAGTGCCGAGGGCAGGTTGTCGAACATGAGCTGCACCTGGCCGCCGACCAGGTCCGCGACCGCCGGCGCACTTCCTTTGTAGGGGACATGCTGCATCTGCACGCCCGTCAGCACCTTGAACAGCTCGCCGGAGAGATGGATCGAGGTACCGCTGCCCGACGACGCGAAATTGAGCTTGCCCGGGTTGGCCTTGGCGTAGGCGATCAGCTCCTGAACACTGTTCGCCGGCACGGAAGGATGCACCACGAGCACGTTCGGCACGCCGGCCACCAGGACCACCGGCACGAAATCCTTCACGTGGTCGTAGGGCATCTTGGCGTAGAGGCTCGCATTGATCGCGTGCGTGCCGACCGTGCCCATGAGGAACGTGTAACCGTCCGCTGGCGCTTTCGCCACGAGCTCCGCGCCGATGTTGCCGCCGGCGCCGGGGCGATTGTCGATCACAACCGGCTGCCCGAACGCTTCCTGCAACCGCTGGCCTGCAGCGCGCGCGAGGATGTCGGTCGCGCCGCCGGGCGGGAACGGCACGACGATGCGAATCGGCTTGTTGGGATACCCGGGCGCTTGGGCCGACAGCGCCGGCGCGAACAACAGCGTGGAAAGCGCGGCGACCACGGCGAGGATCGCTCGCCTTGCGTGTTGTTCCATCGTTCCTCCTGGTTGTGCCGCGCGCCTCGTCGGGCTTGCGTCGGCGGTGCATGAAAGCTATCTCATTGCCACGCCGCGGCCGATCATGAGATCGGTCCCGACCTCAATCCACCTTGGCGCCCGATGCCTTGACGATGCGCGCGTACTTGACGAGCTCCCGGTCGATGAACACGCCGAATTCAGCAGAGGTCATCGGCGTAGGCTCCGCGCCTTGCGCGAGCATCTTCTCGCGCACGTCGGGCATGTTCAGCACCTTGACGAGGTCCGCGTTCCATTTCGCGACCACGTCCTTCGGTGCGCCGGCGGGCAGCATCAGGCCGAACCACGTCGAGATGTCGAAGCCCGGCAGACCCGCTTCCGCCATCGTCGGCAGGTCCGGAGCGAGCTTCGAGCGCTGCGCCGTGGTAACCGCGAGCGCCTTGATGCGGCCGCCTTTCAACTGCGCCATCGCGTTGGCGAGGTTGTCGAACATGAACTGCGTCTCGCCCGCGAGCAGTGCCTGCGTCGCCGGGGCGCCTCCCTTGAACGGAATGTGCTGGACGTCGGTGCCGGTCTCGACCTTGAACAACTCACCGGCGAGATGGCCGGCGCTGCCGTTGCTGCCCGAGCCGAAATTGAGCTTGCCGGGGTTGGCCTTGGCGTAGGCGATCAGTTCCTTGAGCGAATCGACCGGCAGCGAGGCGTTGACGACGAGCACGTTGGGCGTGATCGCGACGAGCGAGACGGGGATGAAGTCCTTGCGCGCGTCGTAGGGCATGCTGGGATAGAGGCTCGGGTTCACCGCATGCGTGGACAGCGCTCCCATCACGACCGTGTAGCCGTCGGGCGGCGACTTGGCGACGAAGTCGGCGCCGATATTGCCGCCCGCACCCGGCTTGTTCTCGACGACGACGCTCTGCCCCCACATGTCGGAGAGTTTCTGCGCGATCAGGCGCCCGACGTTGTCGAGCGATCCACCCGGCGGGAAGGGGACGACGAGCTTGACCGGGCGCGATGGGAACGGCTGGGCCGCTGCTTCCGTTGCCGTCAGCGCGAGGCCGACCGCAGTCGCAACGAGCAGGGATGCGAGCGCGGCCGCACGCCGGAATCGCGCGAAAAGTGCATCAAATCGTTTCATTGTGGATGACCGTCCGATATTTGCGGAACTTCGCCTGCCTGCCGGCGATCTGTCCATTCTAGCAATCGGCGGCCGAATATCTTCCTGGTTTGCCGGGAAGCATGGCGGCGGCGCATAATCGCAAACCCCTGTCGCAAGCGTTTCGAGCCCGATTTCGATGAACAAACCCCTGTGGGGCACGATTGCCCTGCTCGTACTCGCTCTGGCCGCAGGCGGCGGCTACTGGATCGGCCAGCGGCAGGCGCCAGCACCCATGGCTGCGGCGCCAGCCGGCCCTGGCGCAAAGGGCGCTGCGGTTGGCCCTGGAGGTCCCGGCGCGACGGGCGGCGGCGTGACGGTCGAGGCGATCAAGGTCACTACCGCGTCACTTCCGCAGTCGATCACCACGGTCGGCAGCCTTCGTTCCGACGAGTCGGTCACCGTACGTCCGGAAGTCGCGGGACGCATCAGCTTCATCGGCTTCAAGGAAGGCCAGCCGGTCGGCAAGGGGACGGTGCTCATCCGCCTCGATTCGTCGGTCAACGAGGCCGAATTGCAACAGGCGCGCGCCAACCTTGTGCTCGCCAAGTCGAAATACGAGCGCGCGGTCGATCTTGCCAAGAGCAACTTCATTTCCGGGCAGGCGCGCGACGAGGCCGAGAACAACTACAAGGTCGCGCAGGCGGCGATGCAGCTCGTCGAGGCGCGCCTTGCGAAGACCGAGATCCGCGCGCCGTTCTCCGGCGTCATCGGGCTGCGCCAGGTTTCGATCGGCGATTACGTCAAGGAAGGCGCCGATCTCGTGAATCTCGAGTCCATCGACCCGCTCAAGGTCGATTTCCGCGTGCCCGAGGTGTATCTCAAGCTGATCAAGGTCGGGCAGGTGCTGCAGGTCGTGCTCGACGCGCAACCGAGCAAAGTCTTCGAAGGACGCGTCTACGCGATCAACCCGCTCGTCGATGCAGCCGGTCGCTCCATCGTCATCCGCGCACAGGTGGGCAACGTCGGGACCACGTTGCGCCCCGGCATGTTCGCCCGCGTGCGGCTCATCACCGACCAGCGGCAGGACGCGCTGATCGTGCCGGAGCAGGCGCTCGTGCCGCAGGGCACCGAGCAGTTCGTGTTTCGGGTGCTGGACGGCAGGGCACAGCGCGTCAAGGTCGAGATCGGCCAGCGCGCGGACGGCAAGGTCGAGATCCTGCAGGGCGTTGCCGCAGGCGATCTGGTGGTGACGGCCGGCCAGCTCAAGCTCCGCGACGGCGTGCCGGTCGTGGTTGCGCGCCCCGAAGGCGCGGACGCTGCCGCTGCGCAGCAGGGCGCGAATGGCGGCGGCACGGCGCCGGCGGCGCCGGAGAAGGCGGCCGCGCCCGCGGGCGCGACACGCTCCTGACGCCGCGTTAGCGAAAAGCCATGCTACTGCCCGAGATCTGCATCAAGCGGCCGGTCTTCGCGACGGTGCTGTCGCTCATCATCCTCTTGATCGGGATGATCTCGTACACGCGGCTGTCGGTGCGCGAATATCCGCGCATCGACGAGCCTGTCGTCTCGGTCAACACGACTTACCGGGGCGCTTCGGCGGAGGTCGTCGAGTCGCAGGTGACCAAGGTCCTGGAAGACTCGCTCGCCGGCATCGAGGGCGTCGAGCTGATGACGTCGCAGAGCCGCTCCGAGCGAAGCCAGATCAACGTGCGCTTCACGCTGAAGCGCGATCCCGACTCGGCGGCCGCGGACGTGCGCGACAAGGTTTCGCGGGTCCGCGCCAAGCTGCCCGACACGGTGGACGAGCCCGTGATCGCCAAGGTCGAGTCCGACTCGCAACCGATCATCTACATCGCGGTCGAGGCCGGCAGCCTTTCGCCGCTCGAGGCGTCCGACTACATCAAGCGCTACGTGCAACCGCGCCTTTCGGTGCTGCCCGGCGCCGCCGACGTGCGCATCTTCGGCGAGCGGCAGGTTTCGATGCGCATCGACCTCGACCGCACTCGCCTTGCCGCCTACAAGCTCACGGTGCAGGACGTCGAAGAGGCGATCCGCCGGCAGAACGCGGAGATTCCCGCCGGCCGCATCGAATCCCAGGCGCGCGAATTCACCGTGGTCGCGGAAACCGACCTGCAAACGCCCGAGCAGTTCAACAACATCATCATCGCCAACGTCGGCGGCTATCCGGTGCGGCTGCGCGATGTCGGCAGCGCGCAGGTGGGTCCGGTGGACGAGCGTACGATCTCGCGCTTCAATGGCAAGCCTTCGCTCAACGTCGGCGTGATCAAGCAGGCCGTTGCGAACCCGCTCGACCTGTCCAATGCGGTGCGCGGCGAAGTCGAGCGGATCAACCCCGGCATGCCGTCCGGCATGCGCCTGGTCGTCGCCTACGACACGTCGGTGTTCATCGACCGCTCGATCAAGTCGGTGTTCAGGACGATCACCGAGGCGATCCTGCTGGTCGTGCTGGTGATCTTCTTCTTCCTGCGCAGCCTCCGCGCCACGGTTATCCCGCTGGTCACGATCCCGGTGTCGCTGATCGGCGCATTCGGGCTCATGTACCTGTTCGGCTTCACGATCAACACACTGACGCTGCTTGCGATGGTGCTCGCGATCGGCCTTGTCGTGGACGACGCGATCGTCGTGCTGGAGAACATCTTCCGGCATGTGGAGGAGGGGATTCCGCGCAGGCAGGCGGCGATCCAGGGCGCGCGGGAGATCGCCTTCGCCGTGCTGGCGATGACGCTCACGCTGGCCTCGGTGTTCGCGCCGCTCGCATTCGCCACCGGCCGCACGGGACGCCTGTTCATCGAGTTCGCGTTGACGCTCGCGGGAGCGGTCCTCGTATCGGGCTTCGTCGCGTTGACGCTCTCGCCGATGATGTGCTCGCTGCTCCTGCGCCATCAGACAAAACACTCGTGGATCTACAACCGCGTCGAGTCCGGCATCGATGCGATGACGCAAGGCTACCGACGCGCCCTGACCGGCACGCTGCACCATCGCTGGATCGTCATCGCGCTCTGGCTCGTGACGCTGGCGGCGGGCATCGGCTTTTTCACTCTGCTCAAGTCCGAGCTCGCGCCGGTCGAGGATCGTGGCGTCGTGTTCGGGATCGTCACGGCCCCGCAGGGATCGACGCCGCAGTACACGGGCGATGTGGTCAGGCCGATCGAGAAGTTCTACAGCGAGATCCCCGAAGCGGCTGCGTACACGGCGTTCTCGGGCTTCCCGACGGTGGTCGACGGCAACGCGATCCTGCGCTTGAAGCCGTGGGAGGAACGCACGAAGAAGCAGCAGCAGATCGCCGACGAGCTGCGGCCGAAGCTCGCGAGCATCCCGGGGGCGCTCGCGTTCCCGATCAACCCGCCGTCGCTCGGCCAGTCGTTCCGTTCGACGCCGATCGAGTTCGTGATCATGTCGCAGGTTCCCTACGCCGAATTGCAGCGGATCGTCGATCGATTTCTGGAAGAGATGCGCAAGTTCCCGGGCGCGCAGAACCTGCAGACCGACCTTCGCCTCAACACGCCGGAAGTGCGCGTGAAGATCAACCGCGACAAGCTTTCCGACGTCGCGGTGAACGTCGATACCGTCGGCCGTACGCTGGAGACGATGCTCGGAGGACGGCAGGTCACCCGGTTCAAGCGCGAGGGCGAGCAGTACGATGTCATCGTGCAGCTCGCGCCGCTCGACCGCACCACACCCGCCGACATCCGCGACACGTATGTCCGCGGCCGCAACGGCGAAATGGTGCAGCTCTCGAACCTGGTCGAAGTCCAGGAGGGCGTGGCGCCGCAGTCGCTCAATCACTTCAACCGGCTGCGTTCCGTCAAGGTCACCGGCACGCTCGCGCCGGGGTATACGATCGACGACGCACTCAAGGCCATGAATGCGGCCGCGATGGCGGTGCTGCCGCCCACCGCGCAGACCGATCTCGACGGTCAGTCGCGCGAGTTCCGCAAGTCCGGCGGCGAGATCTACTTCACGTTCGTGCTGGCGCTGCTGTTCATCTATCTCGTTCTGTCCGCGCAGTTCGAGAGTTTCGTGCACCCGTTCATCATCATGCTGTCGGTGCCGCTGTCGATGACCGGTGCGCTCGTCACGCTGTGGCTCGCGGGCGGCACGCTCAACATCTACAGCCAGGTGGGCCTCGTCACGCTGGTGGGTCTCATCACCAAGCACGGCATCCTGATCGTCGAGTTCAGCAACCAGTTGCGGGCGAAGGGCGAAAAGCTGATGGAAGCGGTCGTGGACGCGGCCACGCTTCGCCTGCGGCCAATCCTGATGACGACCGGGGCGATGGTGCTGGGTGCAGTGCCGCTCGCGCTCGCCCACGGCGCGGGCGCCGAATCGCGTTCGCAGATCGGCTGGGTGATCGTGGGCGGGATGACATTCGGTACGCTGCTCACCCTGTTCGTCGTGCCGACTGCTTATACGCTGCTCGCGGGGCGGGCACATATCGAGGCCCACGGGCTCGAGTCGGAGCGTCCGGGCGTCGCTGCGAAGCCGGCGCACGCAGACTGACTGGCGACGCCCGCATACCCGCACCAACGTCGTCGTGCTTCGGGGCTCATTCGTGCCCGGAGGCCGGGACCGTCTTGGTGCATGGATGCGACGCGCCGGCCAATGCCTGGGACCGCAGATGGAAGGCAATTGTTACGGCCGTCACAATTGCAATAGAATCACGGCCACAACACAAGGCGACATCCCGGCCTTTGCCGGACATGCGCCTGCCCCCGAGGAGAGTCCATGTCGCGTCCCATCGCCCGAATTGCGCGCCTGGCCATCGCCGGCGCGCTGGCTCGCTTTCGCGGTCTCAGCCCACGCCCAGACCGAAATCCAGTGGTGGCATTCGATGGGTGGCGCGCTCGGCGAAAAGCTGAATGCGCTCGCGACCAAGTTCAACGCGAGCCAGAAGGAATACAAGGTGGTGCCCGTCTACAAGGGCAGCTATCCCGAGTCGATGACTGCCGCGATCGCGGCGTTCCGCGCCGGCAATGCGCCGCATCTGCTGCAGGTGTTCGAGGTCGGCACCGCGACGATGATGGCGGCCAAGGGCGCCATCGT
The DNA here is from genome assembly GCA_963750585.1 of uncultured beta proteobacterium. Taxonomy (GTDB): domain Bacteria; phylum Pseudomonadota; class Gammaproteobacteria; order Burkholderiales; family Casimicrobiaceae; genus VBCG01. The sequence goes on along the minus strand of CAVVRH010000049.1, from coordinate 165,832 downwards.
TCCGGTCGCCAAGGTGATGGCCGACGCGAAGGAGCCCTTCAATCCCAAGGCCTACCTGCCGGCGGTCGCCGGCTACTACACCGACAGCAAGGGCAACATGCTGTCGTTCCCGTTCAACAGCTCGACGGTCGTCCTCTACATCAACCGGGATGCCTTCAAGAAGGCCGGACTCAATCCGGACCAGGTGCCCAAGACCTGGAAGGAAATGAACGCCGCGGCGCTGCAACTCAAGGTCGAGGGGCCAGGAATGCGTCTACACGACCGGCTGGCCGTCCTGGATGCACATCGAGAACTTCAGCGCCTGGCACAACGTGCCGATCGGCACCAAAGAGAACGGCATGGCCGGCATGGATACGGTGTTCACGATCAATTCGCCGCTGCACGTGCGGCACCTGACGATGCTGGGCGACATGGCGAAGAAGGGCCTCTTCACCTACGCCGGGCGCACCAACCAGGCCGAAGCCAAGTTCGCCAGCGGCGAATGCGCGATGCTGACGTCGAGCACGGGCGCGCAGGCGAATTTCCGGCAGAACGCCAAGTTCGACTGGTCGGTGAACTTCATTCCCTATCACGACGACGTGCCGGGCGCGCCGCAGAATTCGATCATCGGCGGCGCGTCGGTGTGGGTGATGTCCGGCAAGAAGCCCGACGACTACAAGGGCGTCGCCAAGTTCTTCGCCTTCCTGTCGCAACCCGAGATCCAGATGGAATGGCACACCGGCACCGGCTACGTGCCGATCACCATGGCCGCCTACGACATGACGCGCAAGTCGGGCTTCTACGACAAGAATCCCGGCGCCGACATTGCCGTGAAGCAGTTGACCAACAAGCCGCCGACCGCGAACTCCAAGGGCCTTCGCTTCGGCAACTTCGTGCAGGGACGCGAGGTGATCGAAGAGGAAATGGAAAACGTGTTCGCCGGCAAGAAGGACGCAAAGACGGCGCTCGACGACGCCGTGAAGCGCGGTAACGAGATCCTGCGCAAGTTCGAGGCCGCCAACAAGTAGAATCGGCAAGGGGCGTTCCGGTCGCGCACCGAGGCCCCCTTCGAACGACCCCGGCGATGGAAAAGCGCGTCGTCTTCCGCTCGGCGTGGCTGCCGTACGCCTTGCTCGCGCCGCAGATCGCGATCACGATCGTCTTCTTCTTCTGGCCTGCCGCGCAGGCGATCTGGTTCTCGTTTCAGCTCCAGGATGCATTCGGTCTGAAGAGCGAGTTCGTCGGGCTGCGGAACTTCGAAGACCTGTTCCGCGACAGCCATTACCTCGATTCGTTCAGGGTTACGGCGATCTTCAGCGTCCTCGTTGCCGGTTTCGGCATCGCCATATCGCTGTTGCTCGCAACGATGGCGGACCGAGTCGTGCGCGGGGCCCTGGCGTACAAGACGCTGCTGATCTGGCCCTACGCCGTGGCGCCCGCGGTCGCCGGTGTGCTGTGGGCGTTCCTGTTCGCGCCGTCGATCGGCATCCTCACCTTCATGCTGAAACGCTTCGGAGTCGACTGGAACTGGATCATCCACGGCAACCAGGCGATGTTGCTGGTCGTGATCGCGTCGGTGTGGAACCAGATCAGCTACAACTTCCTGTTCTTTCTCGCTGGCCTGCAGTCGATTCCGAAATCGCTGATCGAGGCGGCGGCGATCGACGGCGCGGGGCCGATGCGCCGCTTCTGGACGATCGTATTCCCGCTGCTGTCGCCCACCACGTTCTTCCTGCTGGTGGTCAACATCGTATACGCATTCTTCAGCACGTTCGGCGTCATCGATGCCACCACCCAGGGCGGACCGGCCGGCGCGACGCAGATTCTCGTCTACAAGGTCTACCACGACGGCATCAAGTCCGGCAGACATCGGCGGCTCTTCGGCCCAGTCGGTGGTGCTGATGATCATCGTGATCGCGTTGACGGTCGCGCAGTTCCGCTTCATCGAAAAGAAGGTCCAGTACTGACCATGGTGGAGAACCGGCCCTGGCTCACGGTGTTCTCGAATGCGGTGCTGATCGTCGGCGTCGTCGTGGTGGCGTTTCCGGTCTATGTGACCTTCGTCGCTTCCACACTGACGCTCGATCAGATCCTCACGGTGCCGATGACGCTGCTGCCTGGCGACCAGTTCGTGCACAACTACTCGCAGGTCCTTGCCGCCGGTTCCACGAAGGGTTCCAGCGCCGCGGTGTCGACGATGCTCAAGAACAGCCTGATCATGGCGCTGGCGATCGCCATCGGCAAGATCGCGATCTCGATCATCGCGTCGTTCGCGATCGTCTACTTCCGCTTTCCGCTGCGGAACTTCTTTTTCTGGATGATCTTCGTCACGCTGATGCTGCCGGTGGAGGTGCGCATCATCCCGACGTTCAAGGTGGTGGCCGACCTGGGCATGCTCAACTCGTATGCCGGCCTGACGCTGCCGCTGATCGCCTCCGCCACCGCGACGTTCCTGTTCCGGCAGTTCTTCCTGACCATCCCGGAGGAGCTGGCCGAGGCCGCGCGCATCGACGGCGCCGGGCCGATGCGCTTCTTCTGGGACGTGGTGCTGCCGCTGTCCAAGACCAGCATCGCGGCGCTGTTCGTCATCCAGTTCATCTACGGCTGGAACCAGTACCTCTGGCCGCTGCTCATCACGACCGACGAGTCGATGTACACCGCGGTGATCGGCATCCGGCGGATGATCGTGGGCGGCGACGCGGCGAACGAGTGGCAGCTCATCATGGCGACGGCCATGCTGGCGCTCCTTCCGCCGGCAGTGGTCGTGGTGCTCATGCAGAAGTGGTTCGTCAAGGGCCTTGTCGAGACCGAGAAGTGACGCTTGCATGAGAATGTTCGCGCGACCGCTGCGAACGCCAGGATCCGGCGAATTTCAAACCAAGATGGGCAAATGGCCAACGTCTGCTTCCGCAACGTCCGCAAGAGCTACGGCACGCTCGAAGTGATCTTCGGCATCGATGTCGAGGTCGCCGACGGCGAGTTCATCGTCATCGTCGGGCCGTCCGGCTGCGGCAAGTCGACGCTGTTGCGCATGGTCGCCGGCCTCGAGCAGATCACCTCCGGGGAAATCGCGATCGGCGACCCGCGTGGTGAACAATCTCGAGCCCAAGGACCGGGACATCGCGATGGTTTTCCAGAACTACGCGCTTTACCCGCACATGAGCGTGTTCGACAACATGGCCTACGGACTCAAGATCCGCGGTTTCGCGAAGTCGGACATCGCGACGCGCGTTCAGCGAGCGGCGGATATCCTGGAGCTCGGTCCGTTGCTCACGCGGAAGCCGCGCCAGCTTTCCGGCGGGCAGCGGCAGCGCGTGGCGATGGGGCGTGCGATCGTGCGCGAGCCTGCCGTGTTCCTGTTCGACGAGCCGCTTTCCAACCTCGACGCGAAGCTGCGCGTGCAGATGCGCTTCGAGATCCAGCAGCTGCACAGCCGCCTCGGCACGACGAGCCTCTACGTGACGCACGACCAGGTCGAGGCGATGACGCTCGCGCACCGGATGATCGTGATGAACGCCGGCCGGGCCGAGCAGATCGGCACCCCGATGGATGTCTACGACGATCCGGCCACGCAGTTCGTCGCGGGCTTCATCGGATCGCCGTCGATGAACTTCCTGCCCGGACGCGTGAATAGCGAGGTGCAGGTCGCGCTGACGGACGGCGGCGTTGCGCATATAGCGGCCCACGCCACCGAAGGTGGCCGCGCGGTCACGGTCGGGATCCGGCCCGAGCATCTGCATCCCGGGGAGGACGGGAACGCGATCGTCAGCGGAGCGGTGCAGATGGTGGAACAGCTCGGTGCCGACATGCTGATCCACGTCGCCCACGGCAAGACACCGGTCGTCGCCCGGTTGCCGCACGGTTCGCGGCCGGCGATCGGCTCCACCATGCATTTCAACGCGGACCCGTCGCGCATCTTCCTGTTCGACGCAGCGAGCGGCGCCCGGCTGCGTTGACGATGGCGGCGCTGCCACATTGGCCGTACCCGCGCATGGTGGCGCATCGCGGTGCGGGCAAGCTCGCGCCCGAGAATACGCTCGCGGCGCTTCGGGTCGGTCATGCGCACGGCTATCGCATGGCGGAGTTCGACGTCAAGCTTTCGGCGGATGGCGTCGCGTTCCTGCTGCACGACGCGACGCTCGAGCGCACGACCAGCGGTTCGGGGCGTGCCGATGCACTCACGTGGCGGGAACTGGCGCAGCTCGATGCCGGTGCCTGGCACTCCGCGCCCTTCGCCGGGGAACCGCTTCCGACGCTCGCAACGGTCGCCCGCTACGTCCGCGCGAACGGACTGGCGGTGAACATCGAGATCAAGCCCACACCTGGCCGCGAGCGCGAAAGCGGCGCGGCGATCGCGTTGGATGCCGCGGCACTTTGGGCGGAAGCCGGCGTTCCACCGCTCCTCTCGTCGTTCTCGGAGGAGGCGCTGGCCGCAGCGGCGACTGCCGTGCCGTCGCTCCCGCGAGCATTCCTGTGCGACGAACTGTTGCCGGATTGGCGCGATCGCGCGCTTGCACTCGGGTGCATCGCGCTCGATGCACGCCACACGCTGCTCTCCGCTGCGATTGTCGGACAGGCGCATGCCGCCGGATTGCGTGTGGCGACATGGACGGTGAACGACCCCGGGCGCGCCGCCGACCTGACCGCGTGGGGTGTCGACAGCATCATCACCGATGCGGTCGACGCGTTGAGGCCGGACTGACGCCGCGCTTCACGCCCCCGCCGGTTTCGCGATCGAGCGCTCGATCTGGCGCTCGTCGATTGGCAGGTTGATCAAGCCCGCGAGCACCCCGAGCGCGATCGAGAGATACCAGACGAGATCGTAGCTGCCCGTGGTGTCGTACAGCTTGCCACCGAGCCACGCGCCGAGGAAGCTGCCGATCTGGTGGCTGAAGAACGTGAAGCCGGCGAGCATCGCCAGGTGGCGCACGCCGAACACCTGCGCGACGATGCTGTTGGTGGGCGGTACGGTCGACAGCCACAGCAGCCCGAGCGCGACCGCGAACGCGTACACGGACAGTCGGCGACAGCGGCAGGAACACGAACAGCGCGATCACCACGGCCCGGCCGAAATAGATGAACGACAGGATGTATCGCTTGGGCACGCGGCTGCCGAGCCAGCCGGCCGTGTAGGTGCCGATGATGTTGAAAAGCCCGATCAGCGCGAGTGCGGTCACGGCGACATGCGGCGCCATGCCGCGGTCGGCAAGGTACGCGGGCAGGTGCACGCCGACGAAGACGACCTGGAAGCCGCAGACGAAGAAGCCGAGGGTGAGCAGCACGTAGCCGCGGTGGCCGAGCGCCTCGCGCAGCGCCTCGCCGGCCGATTGCTGGAACGCGTGCGCAACGGAATCGCGGCGCTCGACGAGTGCCGAGGCGAGCGGAAGCATCAGCAGGCCGAGCGCGCCCAGTGTCAACAGCGCGCCGTACCAACCGAGATGCATCAGCAGCCACTGCGTGAGCGGCAGCAGCGCGAACTGTCCGAACGAGCCCAGCGCGCCGCGGAGATGCCGAGTACCATGCTGCGCTTCTCCGGTGGAAACTTGCGTCCGAGCACGCCGGCGATCACGCTGTACGTCAGGCCGGAGAGCCCGACGCCGATCAGCACTCCGGCAGTGAGCACCAGCGTGAGCGGCAGTGCTCGCGTGGGCCATCGTGACGAGGCCGAGCACATAGAGCAGCGCGCCCGCGACGACGACCCTTGCGGTGCCGTAGCGGTCGGCGACCATGCCGGCGAACGGCTGTGTCGCGCCCCACAGCAGGTTCTGCACGGCGATCGCGAGCGCAAACGTTTCGCGTCCCCAGCCGAGGTCTCCCGACATCGGCTGCAGGAAGAGCCCGAAGCCGTGACGGATGCCCATCGAAAGGACCAGCACGAGCCCGCTGCACACGAGCACGACGGTGGGCGTGCGCCAATCGGCGCGGCGCTGCGAAGTCATCGGCGGTCTTCGGATTTCGGGCCGGCGTTCAGCGGGAACCGGCCGGCGCGGGATGCAGCGTCTCGATTTCAGCGAGCGTTGCGATCAGCGCATCGAGACGCGCGCCGCCGAGCCGGCGCGCGACCTGCGCCTGTGCGCGCTGCCAGTGCGGTTCGGCCAGACGGATGGCGTCGGATCCGGTGCGGGTGAGCGTGACCACGCGTGTACGTGCATCGCGCCCGGTCGCGATGGCGACAAGTCCGCGCGCCACCAGCGGATCGAGATTGCGCGACAGCGCCGTGCGGTCGAGCAGGGCGACCGCAGCCAGCGCGGTGATTCGCGTCGACCCCTGTCGCTGAAGCGTGCGCAGCAGCGAGAACTGGGTGAGCCGCAGGCCGGCCGGGGCCAGCGCGTCGTCATAGAGCTGGGTGAGTGCCCGGGTGGCGCGGCGCAGCCGTCCGCAGGTGCAGGTGGCGCGGGCGGCATTGGTCGGCGAGGCGGAAGCCGGCATGTCGTCTGTGGATGAAGGTGCATATGCACGCGAAAGGGAGCATATGCACGTGTCGCGCTGCCGTCAAGCGATTCGGGCGGGCGCTCCGGCGGGGACCCGGACGCGCGGTGGCACGTTCATTCCCACCGCTTAGCGCGCTCGAGTGCGCGCTCCCAGCGCCCGCGCAGTTCCAGCGTCCGCTCGCGCGGCATCACCGGGTCGAAGCGCCGGTCCACTTGCCAGTTGGTGCGCACGTCGGCGTCGCTTTGCCAGTAGCCGACCGCCAGTCCCGCAAGGTAGGCAGCGCCGAGCGCCGTCGTCTCGTGCACCTTCGGCCGCACGACCGGGACGCCGAGGATGTCGGCCTGGAATTGCATTAGCAGGTTGTTCGCAGTGGCGCCGCCGTCCACCCGCAATTCGGTGAGCGTGATGCCGGCATCGCGCTCCATGGCGGCAAGCACGTCCGCGCTCTGGTAGGCGATCGATTCCAGCGCGGCGCGGGCGAGGTGCCCGCCCGTCGCGCCGCGGGTGAGCCCGATCACGGTGCCGCGTGCGTACGCATCCCAGTGAGGTGCGCCCAGTCCAGCGAAGGCCGGCACGAAATAGACGCCACCGTTGTCGGGCACGCTCGCCGCAAGCGATTCGATTTCGTCGGCATGGCGGATGATCTTGAGCCCGTCGCGCAGCCATTGCACCACGGCGCCGCCGATGAACACGCTGCCTTCGAGAGCGTATTCGGTCGCGTGGTCGCGCATCCACGCAATGGTGGTGAGCAGGTTGTTCCTCGAGGCGACGGCGCTTGGCCCCGTATTCAGCAGCAGGAAGCAGCCGGTGCCATAGGTGTTCTTCGCGAGGCCTGGCGCATGGCAAGCCTGGCCGAACAGCGCGGCCTGCTGGTCGCCGGCGATGCCTGCGATCGGCACGTCGACGCCGTCCAGCGCCGTGTGCGCGCACACGCCCGAGGAGGCGACGACCCGCGGCAACACGCTGTGCGGAATGCCGAGCAGCGCACACAGTTGCTCGTCCCACACCCCGCGATGAATGTCGAAGAGCATCGTGCGGCTGGCATTGGACGCGTCGGTGACGTGTGTCCGGCCGCCGGTCAGCTGCCAGACGAGCCAGCTGTCGATCGTACCGAATGCGAGCTCGCCGGCCTCCGCGCGCGCCCTGGCGCCGGACACGTTGTCGAGCAGCCACTTGAGCTTCGTGCCCGAGAAATAGGCGTCGAGCACAAGCCCCGTCTTCGCGGTGATCATCGGCGCGTGGCCCGCCTCGCGCAGCGCATCGCAGATGCCGGCGGTGCGGCGGTCCTGCCACACGATCGCGTTGGCCACAGGACGTCCCGTCGCCCGCTCCCACACCACGGTCGTCTCGCGCTGGTTGGTAATGCCGATCGCCGCGAGGTCGCGTGCGCCGATCCCCGCTTTGGCCAGCGCGCCGTGCAGAACGCCCGACTGCGTCGCCCAGATCTCCGTCGGGTCGTGCTCGACCCATCCCGGCTGTGGAAAGATCTGCCGGAACTCGTGCTGCGCCACCGCGCAGACTGCGCCAGCGTGATCGAACACGATCGCGCGGCTGCTCGTGGTGCCCTGGTCGAGCGCGAGAATGAACGACATCGAGTCCCTCCGGATTAAGCGCGGGTTGCGGTCGACGTGCGCCGAGCCCTAAAATGTTGGTTTTGCGGCCCATTGTAGCCGCGCCCGATTGCCGCGCGACCCGTGCGGTTGCGCGCGCATCCCCTGCGTCTTCCTGCCCGATGCCCCTGAGCCCCCCAGCACCCCGCAAGCGGCTTCATGAACGTGCCGTCTCGTACGAAGGATTCGTCCGCGAGGATGGTCTGTTCGACATCGAAGCGCGCCTGGTCGACACCAAGGATCACGACTACACGCTGCTTTCCGGCGTGCGGCCACGCGGCATGCCGGTGCACGAAATGGCCGTGCGCGTGACGGTCGACCGGCATTGCAGCATCCGTGACATCGAGGTGCGCGCCGACTGGATGCCTTACCCCGGTGACTGCAACCGGATCGAAAGCGCGTACCGCAAGCTCGTCGGCGCGAGCCTCGTCGACGGCTTCCGCAAGACGCTCTATGGAGCGATGGGCGGCGTCAAGGGCTGCACCCACATCACCGAGATGCTCGCCTTCCTGCCAACCGCGGCTGTGCAGATGTTTGCAAGCCTTCAGCCCGAAGACGACGGCTCGCGCAAGCCCTATCAGCTGGACCGCTGCCATGCGCTCGAGACAGGCGCGGACGCCGTCCGCCGCTATTACCCCAAGTGGTACCGGGGAGCCGCGTAGCATGCGCGCGTCGCCGGCTACTCCGCCTGCCGAGCCGTCGTGCCGCTGCCGCGCCTTCCAACGCTGTTCCCCCGTGCGGCCGTCAAGGCCGATCGCATTCAACGATTGAGGAATTCCCGTGAAGATCCACGAGTACCAGGGCAAGGAAATCTTCCGCAAGTACGGCGTGCCCGTCCCGCGCGGCGTTCCCGCGTTCTCGGTGGACGAGGCGGTCCGGGCCGCGAAGTCGCTTGGCGGGAAGGTGTGGGTCGTCAAGGCGCAGATTCATGCCGGCGGCCGAGGCAAGGGCGGCGGCGTCAAGCTTGCTCGCTCGCTCGACGAGGTGAAGGCGCTCGCCTCCCAGATCCTCGGCATGCAGCTCGTCACGCACCAGACCGGCCCCGTGGGACAGAAGGTGCGCCGGCTTCTGATCGAAGAGGGGGCGGACATCCGGAAGGAGCTCTACGTCGGCATGGTCGTCGACCGCGCCGCGCAGCGAGTCACGCTGATGGCGAGCTCGGAAGGCGGCATGGACATCGAGGAAGTCGCGGCCAGGACACCCGAGAAGATCCACAAGGTCGCGATCGACCCGGTGAAGGGCCTGACCGACGCGCAGGCCGACGACGTTGCCCGCAAGATCGGCGTGCCGGACGCGAGCGTGCCGCAGGCGCGTGCCGTGTTCCAGGGCCTCTACAGGGCGTTCGACGAGACCGATGCCTCGCTCGCGGAGATCAATCCGTTGATCCTGACCGGCGACGGCAAGGTGATCGCGCTCGACGCGAAGCTCAACTTCGACTCCAATGCGCTGTTCCGCCATCCGGAGATCGTCGAGATGCGCGACCTGGACGAGGAGGATCCCGCCGAGATCGAGGCGTCGAAGTTCGACCTCTCCTACATTTCCCTCGACGGCAACATCGGCTGCCTCGTCAACGGGGCGGGGCTGGCGATGGCGACGATGGACACGATCAAGCTGTTCGGCGCGGAGCCCGCGAACTTCCTCGACGTCGGTGGCGGCGCGACGACCGAAAAGGTGACCGAGGCCTTCACGATCATGCTGGCCAATTCGAAGGTCAAGGGCATCCTCGTCAACATATTCGGCGGCATCATGCGCTGCGATACGATCGCCAACGGCATCGTCGCGGCGGCGAAGGAAACGCATCTGTCGGTCCCGCTCGTCGTGCGCATGAAGGGCACGAACGAGGACATCGGCAAGCAGATTCTCAAGGACTCCGGGCTGCCGATCATCGCGGCGGACAACATGGCCGACGCCGCGCAGAAGATCGTGGCCGCGGTCGCGGGCAAGTGACGCCAACGGCGTCGTCCCCACGAAAGCGGGGACCCAGCGACGCTTCGTCGGCGTCGCCGCGGCGGGCCGCCGCCTATGGTTGGCTGCCTGATCCGTGGATGCGGCTCCCTCGTTTGTCCAATCGACCCACCTGTCCGGCGCCGGGTATTTCCTTGCTGCGTGATGGCGAGGAGGTACTGGGTCCACATGATGGCGAGCCGCCGCAACGGGACGCTTTACGTCGGTGTCACGTCACGTCTCGCTGCGCGGGCATGGGAACACCGGAACGGTGTCGCCGAAGGCTTCACCAAGCGATATGGCGTGCATCGGCTCGTTTGGTACGAGAGGCACGACACCGCCTACGCCGCGATCACTCGGGAAAAGCAGACCAAGAAGTGGAGGCGGGCATGGAAGCTCGAAGCCATCGAGCGCAGGAATCCGTATTGGAACGATCTGTCGGACTCGGTCGACGAATGACGACACTGGTTTCCCGCCCTCGCGGGAACGACGCGGAGCTACCGGTTCCAGGTTCTCGAATCGACGCGGGGCTACCGGTCACAGGACTTCGGAACGACGAAGGGACGAAAGAATGAGCATCCTGGTCAACAAGGGCACGAAGGTCATCACGCAGGGCATCACCGGCAAGACCGGCCAGTTCCACACCCGCATGTGCCGCGAATACGCGAACGGCGAGAACTGCTTCGTCGCCGGCGTGAACCCGAAGAAGGCTGGCGAGGACTTCGAGGGCATCCCGATCTACGCGACGGTGAAGGAAGCGAAGGAGGCGACCGGCGCGACGGTCAGCGTGATCTACGTGCCGCCGCCGTTCGCGGCCGCGGCAATCGACGAGGCGGTCGACGCCGGCCTCGATCTCGTGGTCTGCATCACCGAGGGCATCCCGGTGCGCGACATGATCCGCACCCGCTACCGGATGCAGGGGAAGAAGACGCTGCTGCTGGGTCCGAACTGTCCCGGCGTCATCACGCCGGACGAGATCAAGATCGGCATCATGCCCGGTCACATCCACATGAAGGGCCGCGTCGGCGTCGTGTCGCGCTCCGGCACGCTCACCTACGAGGCCGTGGGGCAGCTGACGGAACTCGGGCTGGGGCAATCGACGGCGGTCGGCATCGGCGGCGACCCGGTGAACGGACTCAAGCACATCGACGTGCTGCATTTGTTCAATGAAGATCCCGACACCGATGCCGTGATCATGATCGGCGAGATCGGCGGCACCGACGAGGAAGCCGCCGCGCAATGGGCGAAGGCGAACATGAAGAAGCCGGTTGTCGGTTTCATCGCCGGCGTCACCGCACCTCCGGGCAAGCGCATGGGTCATGCGGGCGCGATCATCTCCGGCGGCAAAGGTACGGCGCAGGAAAAGCTGGCGGTCATGGAGGCCTGCGGCATCAAGGTCACGAAGAACCCCGCGGAAATGGGGATGCTGCTGAAGTCGGTGCTCTGACTTTGCGGTCACTCTGCTCGCGTTTCCTTACCTCAAGTTCGTCGGGGCGGGCTGCTGGGCTTCGTTGCCGGCGGGATGCTGGTCGAGGACGTTGCCGTCCAACCCTGGGTCGCGGCGCATGCGCACGAATTCTCGTGGCTGGTTCCGATTGCCGGTATCTCTGTCGTGGTCGGCGCTGCGAAGTATCTGCAACGGCGCCACGTCGCCTCCGGCGCCGAATGACAAGCGGCGGTGTCGCGCCTAAGGCGGCCTCCGCTACACTCGCACGCTGACCGATTCGAAGCTGCAGCCGATGTCCGAAAAAGTGCCCCTCGACGTCACGAGCCTTTCCCATCCGGGAATGGTGCGCACGCATAACGAGGACACGGTCTTCGTGGACGCCGATGCCGGGCTCGCCGTGCTCGCCGACGGCATGGGCGGCTACAACGCCGGCGAGGTGGCGAGCGGCATCGCGGTCAACGTCGTCAGCAACGGGCTCTTGCCCGAGTTGCGTTCCGGCCGCGAGTTGTCCAAGGTCGACGTCCAGAGCGGGCTTACGCACGCGGCGCTCCTGCTGCAGCAGCAGATCGCCGCCGCGAACAAGGGGATCTACGAAGCGGCGCAAGCCCGTCCGGAGTGCGCCGGCATGGGCACGACGCTCGTGTCCGCGGTGTTTTTCGGCAACCGCGTATCGATCGGCCATATCGGCGATTCCCGCTGCTACCGGCTGCGGGGCGAAAAATTCGAGCAGTTGACGCACGACCATTCGCTCCTTCAGGAGCAGATCGACAGCGGCCAGATCACCGCGGAGCAAGCCAAGTATTCGCTCAACAAGAACCTGGTCACCCGTGCGCTTGGCATCGAGGCGATCGTGCCGGCCGACATCGCCGAGTACCGGCTCGAAGCGAACGACATCTACCTGCTTTGTTCGGATGGGCTGACGGACATGGTCGATCCGGAGGTCGTGCATTCGATCGTCGACGAAAAGCGGATGCTGCTGCCCGAGGCGGCCGCCGACATGGTCGAGCTTGCGAACCAGAACGGTGGCCGCGACAACATCTCGGTCATCCTGCTGCGCGTCCCGCCCGAGTTCCTGCCTGCCAGCGGCTGGGCGCAGCGCTTTCTCGCCCGGAAGAAGGCGTCGTAGCGACGATCATGGGAAAGCTCGTACTGCTGTTGCCGGACGGAACCACGCTCGACATCCCGCTGGACCGCGAGCGCGTCACGATCGGCCGTCGCGCAGACAACGATGTCTGCCTGCCGTACCCCGCGGTCAGCGGCGCGCACGCCGCGGTTGTGACGATTCTCGACGACTCGTTTCTCGAGGATCTGAACAGCACCAACGGCACGCTCGTCAACGGCAAGTTCATTGCGAAGCACTTCCTCCGAGATCGCGACGAGATCGACATCGGACGGCAAAAGCTCGTCTATTGGGAGGGCGATGCGATGGTGGCGTCCGTCGAGGATGCGCCCGTCAAGAGCGGCCGCGCGCAGCAGGCGCGGCACGACGGCAACGGTGTCCCCGATGCCGTGCCGCTTCCGCCGAAGCCGGACTGGCGGCCCGAACCCGCACCCGCGGCCGGTGCAATCGCCGAGCCCGCCGCCGTACCCGCGCCGCGATCGGCGTGGCCATTCGCCAACGCGGCCGATCTCGGCACGGTGCGCGCGGATCTGGCTGCCCTCCTGGGAGAGCCTGGCAGATTCATCGACGGCGCGGGCGAGCGGGACCAGCGATCCTTTCGTCCCGCGTCGGAACCAGGGTCGCGAGCCGGCGTTCCGCCACCGCCCGAAGCTCCCGCCGGCCCCAGCGTGCGCATCGCGACCGGCCGGAGCGCCGGCCGCATCGTGGCGATGACGCGCGACGAACTGGTCGTCGGGCGCGTCGGCGAGTGCATCGCTGCAGTGTGTCGCGCCGAGGAGGGCTATCGTCTGGTGAAGCTCGAAGGCGAAGGGCCGATCGTCCTCAACAGCAACCCGCTGCCGCCGGGCGGTGCCACGATTCGCGATGGCGACCGCTTCGAGGTCGCCGGGACCGAGCTCGAATTCACGGCGCCAGCCTGAGCCGGCGGCGCCACGCGGCGTGTCGTGTTGTCCATCGCAATTCCGGCGGCGGCTCCGGTGGCAAGCGTCGAGCCGCTCGCCCCGCTGTCGCCACCAAGTGACGCTGCGCGTCACTTCGCCAATTCGATTCGCGTCGGTTGGCTCGACTCGCCCATCGTCAACTAGCCGCAACGTCCTTCCCCGATTTTGCCCTCTCCCGCCGGCCATCGGCCGAATAGCCAATGGGAACAAGGTAGTTGGGCGCGCGAGACTACTACCGACGACCGGGAAACCCGGGTGGCATGTCGATTGCTGAAATGGGTCCAGCATCGCTGCGTGCGTGGGTTTCGGGTCGATTTCTAAACAAGGAGACAGTAATGAAGCGCGTACAACAAGGCTTTACGTTGATCGAACTGATGATCGTCGTGGCGATCATCGGCATTCTGGCCGCAGTTGCCATCCCGGCGTACATGGACTACGTCGCCCGCTCGAAGATCAGCGAGGCGCTCGCGGCGGCCGGCGCCTGCAAGACGTCCGTGTCCGAATTCATCATGGTGAAAGCGGGAACCGCCCCGACGACCCTCGCGGAAGCCGGATGCTCGAGCGTCGCCACGCAATACGTCACTTCGCTTGATGTCACCGACCCGGGTGTGATCACGGTCACGGTCAATGCCGCGAACATCGTCGCCGCCGCCGCTGGCGACCTGATCCTCATCCCGCAAATCGCGGCCGGCCAGGTGACGGCATGGACCTGCAACACGTCGACTGTTCCGAACAAGTACCTTCCGGCGCAGTGCCGCAGCTAACCGCTGTCAGCAAGGCCAAGACGGGGCGAGCGATCGCCCCGTTTTTTTTTGGGGGGTGTGGCGGCTTGAGGCGCGACGAAGCGGCAGTGCTCACCGAATGCCATCGTGCGCAGTGGCGGACTAGCGCCCGGTACTGCCGAATCCCCCCTCCGCCCGGTGGCTGGCCTCGAAGTCGTCGACCACCCGGAACGTAGCCTGTACCACTGGCACGATCACGAGCTGGGCAAGCCGGTCCAGCGGCTGCAGCGTGAAGGGCTCGCGGCCACGGTTCCAGCAGCTCACCATCAGCGGGCCCTGATAGTCGGAATCGATCAAGCCGACCAGGTTGCCGAGCACGATGCCGTGCTTGTGGCCCATTCCCGAGCGGGGAACGATGATCGCGGCGTACCCCGGATCCTCGATGTGGATCGAAATGCCGGTCGGGATCAGGTGTGTATCGCCGGCCGAAAGCGTCAGCGGCACGTCGATGCAGGCACGCAGATCCATTCCGGCGGCGCCGGGGGTGGCATAGGCGGGCAGCAGGTCGCGCACGCGCGCGTCCAGCACTTTGAGATCGATGATCGTGCGGTTCGTGGCCAAGCGAGTTTCCCTGGTTCGGCGGAAGCGCCGGGCCGCATTGTAAGCTCCGTTCCGGGCCGCAGCGTCCCGCACCGCGGCGATCGTCCGTTCGAACAAGAAATGAAGCGCGTTTCGGAACAAGCAGTCATCCGCACCTATCGTCGCTATGCTCCCGTCTATGACCGCTTGTTCGGGGCCGTCCTCGAACCCGGCAGGCGCGCGCTGGCCGCCGCCATCTCCGCGCTCGCGCCGCGTTCTCTGCTCGAGGTCGGCGTCGGAACCGGCCTCACGCTCGCCCGGTACCCGGCCGCGACCCATGTGGTCGGCATCGATATCTCCGCCGAGATGCTCCACGTTGCGCAAGAGCGCGCGGCCAAGCTGGACAGGGCGAACGTGCGGCTGGAGTGCATGAATGCCGAAGCGATGGCCTTCGAAGGCGGCACGTTCGACTGTGTCGTCCTGCCCTACGTGCTGTCGGTCACGCCGGACCCTTCGCGCCTGGTTCGCGAAGCTCGGCGCGTGTGCCGAAGGGGCGGTACGATCCTGCTGCTCAATCACTTCAGCGGGAGCCGGGTCTGGTCGCTCCTCGAGGCCGCAGTCCGGCCGCTCGCAGCGAAGATCGGGTTCCGCTCGGACTTCGACTTCGAGGAGCACGTACGCTGCCACGACTGGGAGATTCAATCCGTTTGTGCGGTGAACCTGCTCGGGCTGTCGAAGCTGGTGACGATCCGGAACGTGTGAGGAGGACGCCCATCACCCCTTTCGGGTGTCCGAAAACGGGACAGGCTGCCTTGCAGAACAGGCCCTAGCCGCGACCCTGATTGCCGACGTAAGTCGCAAGCGAGGATATCGTCGAGCTGACGAAACCCGGGGAATAGCCGAATTTCTGCAGCTCCCCCTTGAGCGTGCTGAACAGACGCGCCTTGCCATACACGCCGAGTTCCTGTTCGCGCTGGATTGCGAGCGCCCGCGTCCGTGCATGGTCGAGTGCCTTGGCCAGCTTTTCAAGCGCTTTCTTCTGCGTGCCACTCGCTTCCATCGCGGGGGGGAAACGCTGGGCAATGGCATTCGCGATCTCGATCGCGCACGTGTCGATCACTACGTTCTTTCTGCCGAACCCGAACATGATTGCTCCCTGAGTCGCCTGCTTCCCGCGTTGTTTCCTGCTGTGAGCGCGAACGTGTGCCTGTCGTGCCGCTCACCGTTGCTCCGCCGACCTTCCGCCAATCGTGGCGCCGGCACAATAGGCTCGCCACATGGTTCGGAACGCAGCCTCCATCGTGCGAGTGAAAGCCGCGGCGTTCGTGAGCAACGAAGCCTGCATTCGGGGACGAAGCCCGGAACGAAGGCGGGCGAGGTTCTCCCGGTCACGAACGAGACTCGCGGCCGTTTCGACATAGCTTTCGCGATTCTGCGCGACGAGATCGCCCAATCCCGCCAGCGTCAATGGTCCGACGGAATTCCTGGCAAATGCAGTGGAACCGGCCAGCGTCACGACGGGGACGCCCATCCAGAGCGATTGCATGGTCGTCGTTCCGCCTCCGTAAGGAAACGGGTCGAGCGTCACGTCCATCTGGCCGATGCGCGTCAGAAAAGCGGGCAGCGCAAGGAATGGGCAAACCTCGATCTGATCCGCCAGCACGCTTCGCGCAGTGAAGTCCGCGACGATCGCGTGGCGCATTGCCGGATTCTGCCCGCCGCGCGCGATCACAACCAGCTTCGCCTCGGGAACCATCCGGAGCAGTGCCGACCACGTATCCTTGACCTCCGACGTCACCTTTGCCCAATGATTGATAGAGCCGAATGTCGGGGGGCGCTCTGGTGCGGCGATCGCAGCGACAGGCGGGCTCGACTCGGCGGGCAGGAAGCAGCTGTGGTGCGGCAACCGGAACAACGTTTCGGTATGCAGGTGCTCGGTCATGCCCTCGGGGTCGAGGAAGTTGTCGGTGATGCGGTAGTCGATCGTCGTGAGTCCGGTGGTGTTGAGGTAGCCGAGCCAGGTCGCCTGCACCGGAGCCGGCTTGCGCGCGAACACGAGAAGCCGGTGCCCCGACGTATGTCCTGACAGGTCGACGAGAATATCGATGGCGCTTGCGTGAATCGTTTCCGCGAGCCTTGCATCGTCGAGATCGCCGACGCGACGCCAGGTGGTGACCCCACATTGCTTGAGCCGCTCGGTGAACGCATCCGGCGCCAATGAAGAAGTGTCGAAGCATACGACGTCGAACGCCGTGCGATCGAGGTGGCGCAGCAGCGGTTCGACGAAAAAGGCGACCGGATGCTGGCGCAGGTCCGGCGAGACAAATCCGATTCGAAGTCGTCGGTCGGGATCGAGCGGCGCCGGCCACGATCGGGAGCCCCTGGGGATCACGGACTCGTGCGCCGCACCCCACGC
This sequence comes from uncultured beta proteobacterium, assembly GCA_963750585.1. GTDB lineage: Bacteria > Pseudomonadota > Gammaproteobacteria > Burkholderiales > Casimicrobiaceae > VBCG01. The sequence goes on along the minus strand of CAVVRH010000049.1, from coordinate 148,642 downwards.
ACGGTGGGCGTCGAACAGCGCTTCCGGCGACATGCGGCTGCTGTAGTTCAGCACGAACAGCCGATTGCTCTGCAGCGTGACCGAGTCGGGTTGACGCGCCAATGCCCGCTCGAAGGCGGCAGCGCCTTCGTCGATCCTGCCGAGGAAACAGTACTGGTCCGCGAGCATTGCGTCGATCTCGGGCACATCAGCGTCGAGTTCGACGATCCGCTGGTAGCATTGGAGGGAACGCAGAGGATCGAAGGCGTCGTGCGCGATCCGACCGCGCAACAGCAGAAGGCCGATCTGGTCGGGATCGATCGCGAGCCCGCGTTCGCAATCGCGGGCTGCGGCCACGAGATCCCCGGCCTCGTGGCGCATCGAGGCAAGCCAGAAAAGCGCGTAAAGGTTTCCGGCGTCCTGCGCCAGCGCCTTGTCGTACAGCGTTGTCGCTGCCTTCACATCTCCTGCTTCACGGGCCGCGTCGGCGGAGGCGAAGATCTCGGTAACGGTCGCCACGGGCTCTGCCGTGTGCGGAGCCTGCGATGTTTCCGCCTTTCGGCGCGACTTCAGCCACCCGAACATGCCGGGCATCGCTCTGGTGATGTTTTGGAGCCGAGCTGCGCCGACGATACGCTGCTCGTGACAAGCCGGCGAACGGCCGCTCTCAAGGCCTGCGGCCTGCCGGCGCGCATCCCGGTATGGCGATCGGGACCCGGTTCATGGCATTGCCACCCGCTGGGCGATCTCTTTCACCAGCCGCCGAGCGAGCGCAACCTTGTCCATGCGCGGCAGCGGATGTGCGCCTGCGTCGTCCAGCAGCGTCACCTCGTTCTCGTCGCTGCCGAACGCGTCCTGCGCGCGGTTGGCGACGAGCAGCGGCAGCTTCTTGCGCCTGCGCTTTTCTTCGCCCTGCGTCTGCACGTCGTGGCTTTCGGCCGCGAACCCGACGCAGAAGGGAGGCCGCGGCCGCGCGGCGACCGTCGCGAGGATGTCGACGGTCGGCTTCAGCGCCAGCGTCATCGGCTCCGCGCGCTTCTTGAGCTTCCGCGCGCTTGGCTTGTCCGGCGTGTAGTCGGCGACCGCGGCGACCGCGATGAACACGTCGCAGGAGTCCACGCGGGCAAGAACCGCATCCGCCATCTCGGCAGCGCTCGTCACGTCGACGCGGCCGACGTGCGGCGGTGCCGCCAGACTCGTCGGACCGGCGACCATCGTTACCTGTGCACCCGCTTCCGCCGCGGCCTGCGCGAGCGCGAAGCCCATCTTGCCCGAGCTCAAGTTGGTGATGCCGCGCACCGGATCGATCGCCTCGAACGTCGGCCCGGCGGTGATGAGCACGGACTTTCCGGCAAGCACCCTTGGCTGACGGAACGCGATCAGCGCGGCCAGTATTTCCTCCGGCTCGAGCATCCGGCCATCACCGGTCTCGTTGCACGCGAGCTCGCCGCTGCCGGGGCCGAGAATCGTCACGCCGTCATCGCGCAATGTCGCGACATTTCGCTGCGTTGCCAGGCTGTTCCACATCTGCACGTTCATTGCGGGCGCGACGAGCAGTGGGCATTCGCGGGCGCTGCAAAGCGTCGCGAGAAGGTCGTCGGCGAGGCCGTGCGCGAGCTTCGCGAGAAAATTCGCCGACGCGGGCGCGACCACGATCGCATCCGCGCCGCGCGACAGTGCGATGTGGCCCATCGCGTTGCTCGCGCCCGAGTCCCACAGGTCGGTGAGCACCGGGCGACCCGACAGCGCCTGGAACGTCAAGGGCGTCACGAAGCGGCATGCAGAGGCCGTCATCACGACGTCGACCGCGACGCCATCCTTCACCAGCAGGCGCACGAGCTCCGCCGATTTGTACGCGGCGATGCCGCCCGTGACTCCGAGCACGATCCGCTGGAGCGCGGCTGTTGGTGCGTGCGTGGCGGCGGTCATGACTGATTCATCCGTGCGGACGAGGGGCGGCGATGTCGCGCCGAGTTTACACTGCGCCACGTTGTCGATGCCCGGATTAGCCACTGTCGCCACCCGATGTCGATCGATCATTGGCCCGCGAAGGAGCGCCCGCGCGAGCGCCTGCTTGCCGCCGGCGCAACGGCGCTGTCCGACACCGAGCTGCTGGCCATCGTGCTCGGCACCGGTGTTCGCGGGCACAGTGCAGTCGATGTCGCGCGTGCCGCGCTCGCGCGCTTCGGTGGTGTGGCGGCGCTGTTCGCCGCGGGGAAGGAGGTCGCGGCAGCGCATGGGTTCGGGCGCGCCCGATACGCTCAGCTTGCCGCGGGCGCGGAACTCGCGCGGCGGGCGGCGGGCGAGAGGCTCGCGCAAGCTGATGCGCTGAATTCGCCGACGGCGGTGCGCGATTACCTGAAGCTCGCGCTCTCGGCACGCCCATGCGAGGTGTTCGTCGTGCTGTTCCTCGACAGCCAGCATCGGCTGCTCGCGGCGGAAGAGATGTTCCGCGGTACGTTGGCGCAGACATCCGTCTACCCGCGCGAGGTGGTCAAGGCGGCGCTCGGACACAATGCCGCAGCGGTCATCTTCGCGCACAACCATCCCTCGGGGGTGGCGGAACCATCGCGTGCCGACGAGTTGCTCACGCAGGCGCTCAAGTCGGCGCTGGCGCTGGTCGACATCCGAACGCTCGACCACTTCGTCGTTGCGGGTCCGCACGTCGTCTCGTTCGCGGAGCGCGGCTTGCTGTAGGCGACCGGCAGCATCAAGCGCCAGGAAAGGCGACCCGGAGCGACTGGAGCAGGGCGGGGTGGGTGGGTCGGGCGGGGGCGGCAGCGGCCCCCGCCGCAGCTTGTTGCGGCAATTCCCCACGCTGGCGGGTCGAGCATTTTGCCGCTATAATTACTGGCTTTTTCGCATTCCGCCACATTTCAAAGATTCAAGGAGCGAGCCATGGCTCGAGTCTGCCAGATCACCGGAAAGGCCCCGATGGTGGGCCACCACGTTTCGCACGCGAACAACAAGACCAAGCGCCGTTTCCTGCCCAATCTGCAAAGCCGGCGGTTCTGGGTCGAAAGCGAGAACCGCTGGGTCAGCCTGCGCCTGACCAACGCCGCGCTGCGCACAATCGACAAGAAGGGCATCGACGTCGTCCTGGCCGAATTGCGCGCCAAAGGTCAGCACGCCTGACCCCCGCTCTCGGAGAACCCCATGCGTGAAAAGATCAAGCTCGAATCGTCGGCCGGTACCGGCCATTTCTACACGACGACCAAGAACAAGAAGACGACCCCGGACAAGATCGTGATGAAGAAATTCGATCCGGTCGCCCGCAAGCACGTCGATTACAAGGAAACGAAACTCAAGTGAGCGCCGGCCCGCGAATGCGGGGATCGAGCAAAGCTGGCCCGCCGCGTGCGGGCCTTCTGTTTTGGTGGTGCCGAGCGGTTCCAGCGCATTCGGCGGTCGGCGCGCCGGAGGCACAATGAAACAGCCGCCCGCAGGCGGCTGTCTTCTTCCTGGTCGGGCGCGTGCCCGGATTGCGCGCGTCAGGCGTAGCGCTTGAGCTGCCCCGAAAAGCGCGCGAGCTGGTCGATCCCCGAGTTCTCGGCGCGCCGGCACCAGTCCTGCAGTCGAACGAGCAGCTGCTCGGAGGATTCGGTCGAACGCGACCAGAGTGACGACAATTCGGTGCGCATCGCATAGATCTTCTGCAACGTTTTGCTGTCCTGGAGTGCCACCGCGAGATGTGCGCGATCGGCATCGGGCAGCACATCGGGCTCGGTGGAGAGCCACCGCTTCAGGCGCCGCACCGAGGGCACCGCCGCGGCGCGATCCCCGGCACGCACGCGGAGCGCGGCGAGCTCGCTTGCACACGTCGCCTTGAGCGTCTTCGCGTAGCAGGATGCAACCGCATAGCGGTGGGTGATGATCGCGTGCAGCGTCGTGAGATCGGGCGCCGCCTTCTCCGGCGCCCAGTGGATCCTGGGCGCGACGCGCAGCACCTTGGCGAGTCCGAGCGCCTGCAGCATGCGGATGTAGCCCCATCCCAGGTCCACCTCGTACCAGCGCGACGAGAACTTGGCCGACGATCCGTAGGCGTGGTGGTTGTTGTGCAGTTCCTCGCCGCCGATGAGGAGTCCGATCGGCACTATGTTGGTCGACGTGTCCGCCGAGGCGAAGTTGCGGTAGCCCCAGTAGTGGCCGATGCCGTTGACGACACCGGCCGCCCAGATCGGAATCCAAAGCATCTGCACAGCCCAGATCGTGGCGCCGATCGGCCCAAACAGCACGAGGTTCACGGCGAGCATCAGGCCCACGCCCTGCCACGAATAGCGCGTGTAGAGGTTGCGCTCGATCCAGTCGTCAGGCGTGCCGCGGCCGTAACGCTCGATCGTCTCGCGGTTCGCCGCCTCGGTCCGGTAGAGCTCCGCACCCTGCAGCAGCACCGTCTCGATGCCGCGCGTCATCGGGCTGTGCGGGTCATCCACCGTCTCGACCTTGGCGTGGTGCTTGCGGTGGATCGCGACCCACTCCTTGGTCAACATTCCGGTCGTGAGCCACAGCCAGAAGCGGAAGAAATGCGCGACGACCGGATGCAGGTCCAACGCACGGTGCGCCTGGCTGCGATGCAGGAAGATCGTGACGGCGGCGATCGTGACGTGCGTGAGCACGAGCGCGACGACGACGTAACCCCACCAGCGCAGGTCGAACAGCCCATGGCTTGCCAGGGCGAGAAAATCGGTAGACATGAAGTCCTTGGCTTGGCGGCCTGGTCGGCTGCCGGTTTTTCGGAATGGATGCGCCGGATTGTACCGTGCGCCATGCGCGGCGCCCTAATGACGGGGCGTCAACTGGCGAATTCGGGGCAAAGCGCGCCGCAGAGTGTCCAAAAAAATATTATACCGCTCTTTTGCTTGAAATTCAAAGTCTTGCGGCATTTTCGGCGCCCGGCCACTGGCCGACCAGACGTACGTCCCGTTGCGGGAAGGGGATTTCGATGCCCTCTGCCTGGAAGGCGCGCCAGATCGAGATATTGAGCTCGCTACGCAACGACAACTGGCCGTTCTCCGGATCTCCCAGCCAAACGCCGAGCTCGAGCTCGATGCCGTTGTCGCCAAAGCGCACGACGAACGCCTTCGGCGCGTTAGGGGTCTTGAGCACCCGCGGATGGCCGTTCGCAACCTGTTCCATGATCGCGATCGCACGCTCGAGGTCGGTTCCGTACGCGACGACCATCGGGATCACCATCCGGGCGTCGCGGTTCGAATACGAGTGGTTCAGGACCGTGGTCGTGACCAGCGTCTCGTTCGGCACGATCGCCTCGATGCCGTCGAGGCTGCGCACCACCACATAGCGGGAAGTGAGGCGCGAGACGACGCCGTGGCGATTGTCCACGGTGATCATGTCGCCCGGCCGGATCGAGCGGTCGAGCAGGATCGTGAAGCCCGCAATGTAGTTGGACGCGAGCTTCTGCAGGCCGAGGCCGATCCCGACGCCGAGCGCGCCGCCGAATACCGAAAGCAGCGTGAGGTCGATCCCGACCGCCTGCAACGCGATCAGGATGCCGAGCACGAGCAGCACGGCGCGCACGACCTTGGACAGCACGACGCGCATGTTGGCGTCGATCTGCGCCGCCATGAGCCGCGCCTCGACGACGCCGGACAACCACAGCGTGAAGACCAGCGTCGCGACGACGACGAACGATCCGGTGATGATCGTATGCAGCGAAATTTGGCTCCTGCCGATCGGGATCACGATCCCGTCGAACTCCGCGGCAATGCCAGACAGCGCACCGACAAAATAGAGGATCGCGAAGCCCCAGATCGCGAGCGCGATGGTGCGCTCCGAGGTGCGCAGCCACTCGGCCTTCGAGAATAGTCGCCGCATCACATAGACGAACATGCGTATCGCGGCGAGCGCGACCGCGAGCGGGATCGCGATGTCGAAGAAGAACGTCGGCCCGTAACGCTTCCATGCGGACCGCACGACGACGAGGAGCAGGAGCACCACAAGCGGATAGAAGACCCGCACCATGCCGCCGGGAATGCGCGAGAGCTCGGCCTTGCGTGCCGCGCGGTAGCGCGAGAAGAGGTGATCGAGCAGCCACGCGAGGCCGTAGCAGGCACCGACCAGCGCCAGCGCGATCCAGCCACGCGTGGTGGCGAGCGCGCTCTCGATGTGGCGGATGTCGACGGGTTCCAGCACGGCCGCGAGTCTACAGGAATCGGCGGACCGGAAAGCGCGTGGGTGGCGCCCCGCCGCAGGTCGGGTTCGCCCGGGCGAGGTGACGGCGAACAGCGCGCGTCACGCGGTGCTCGTACGTCGCGCGAGCACCGCGCCGAAGAATCCGTCGCAGCCGTGCCGGTGCGGCAACAGCGACAGGTTGATCCCGGTGGACAACGGGATGCCGGCGCGCGCAAGCTCGGCGCCTGCATCCAGTTGCGCGAAGTCCGTGTGGCCGGTGAGGAACGCCGCGACGATCGCTTCGTTCTCTTCAGGCAGCACGCTGCAGGTGGCGTAAACGAGGCGTCCGCCGGGCTTGACGAGCGTGGCCGCGGCGTCGAGGATCGCCGCCTGCTTGGCGGTCAGCTCGGCGAGATCCGCCTCGCCCTGCCGCCACTTGAGATCCGGATTGCGTCGCAGCGTGCCGAAGCCCGTGCATGGCGCATCCACGAGTACGCGGTCGATCTTGCCCGCGAGCCGCTTCACCTTGGCGTCGCGCTCGCTTGCGATCAGTTGCGGGTGCACATTGGACAGGCCCGAGCGCGCAAGTCGAGGCTTCAGGTTCGCAAGACGGCGATCCACGACATCGAACGCGTAGAGCCGTCCTTGTGAGCGCATGAGCGCGCCGAGCAGCAGCGTCTTGCCGCCGGCGCCGGCGCAGAAGTCGACGACCATGTCCGCGCGCTTCGGAGCGACCAGGTATGCGACGAGCTGGCTGCCTTCGTCCTGCACTTCGAGCCTGCCGTCCCTGAACCAGGCGTGCCGCGCAAGCATCGGCCGTCCGCGCACGCGGATGCCGAGCGGGGCGAACGGCATCGCCGCGGCCTCGATGCCTTCTGCGGTCAGCGTGGCGAGCGCTGCCTCGCGCGTGGCCTTCAGGGGGTTGACGCGCAGGTCGAGCGGCGCGGGCTTGCTCCACGCTTGCACAAGCGCGTCGCGCTCGGGTTCACCGAATACGGCCCCCAGCCGATTCCACAGCCAGTCGGGAAGATCGGCCGCGATTGCCGGCGGCAGCGGCTCGTGCATCCGTGCCTTGAACGCGGCGAGCCAGCCCGCTTCGGACTCGGAAAGCAGCGGCTCGAGCTCGCGCACGGAATGCGAGCGATCGCGCACCAGGACCGCGAGCGCGAGCCGGCGCGGATCGTCGGACTGCACGAGTGCGGCGAGCGAGCGCTTTCGGCGCAGGTAGGCGAATGCGCCCTCCGCAACGAATGCGCGATCCTGCTGGCCCATCGCCGGATGGGCGCGGAAGTACGCACGCAGTGTCGCGTCGGCGGGTGCATCGAGCGTGCGCAGGCGATCGATCGCCGAGGCGAGCCCGGCAACCTGGTGGGCGCGCACCGTCACGGCGTCATCGATGGGGACGTGGCGCCGGGGGGCGGGTAGCCGGGCATCGCCATTGCGGCGGCGGCAGGTACGTCGGGCGGCGACGGCAAGAGCGGCAGATCGTCGCGGACCACAGCCTCGCCGGGCTCATCTACCCGGATCGCGTCGAGCACCGCTTCCAACGTCCCCCGGGTCGTGTGGGTGATGCGCATCTTGACCGGGATGTAGCGCAAGCTGGGCGCGAGCCAGGCGAATGCCTCGGTCTTGCCATCGTCGCTGGTGCGCACCCAGCGCTCGGTGTCGATCGTGCCGTCCTGCCAGGCGATCGCTTCATGGCCCTCGCGCGTCACCATGTAGCGCGCGACGCGCTTGGTCGTGGCGATGCTGAGCGTCAGGCGGTCACCGTCGGGTGGCGTGAAGTAGTACTGCCACATGAGCGTCAGCGGGTCGAACGTCGGCAAGTCGAGCGCGGCGCTCTGGTCGTCGGCGAGCATGACGACACCGGCCTCCCAGTCGAATTCCGCCGTTTCGCGGCCTCGGCGATTGAAGCGATCCACACTGAATTGCAGCGGCTGCAAGCCCTCGGCCGTGATGATCCCCCGGCTTTCGACGCGGCCCTGGCCGCGCACGAAAAGAGCGGCGAGGCCGCGCGCCTGGCCCACGGTCGAGATGCGATACCGGCTGTTCGCGTGCTCGAATCGATAGGTCGCCTCGCCGATCTGGAAGCCTTGTGTCCCCAGGTACACCTTGTAGGCGAGATCCACCCGGGGTGGCAGCGTTTTTGCCTGCACCGCTTCCGTACCCGATACGACGACGTCCTCGGCAAGTGCAGGCGGCGCGGCCCTGGTTTCGGCCTCGGGAATTGCGGCGGTCGCGTCCTTTTCCGCGTCGGCCGTCGCAGCAACGTCCGGGGTGGTCTGCGCCGCCAAATCCGTGGGCACAGGTGCGGCGAGAACGGACGGCGCGGGTCGCGCGCGTCGCTTGGGCTTTGCATAAGCCGGTGCTTCGGGGGCAGGCGCGACCGCCACCGGCTGCGGCGGGGGCGGAAGTGTCGTCAGGATTGCGGTCAGCGGTACGCTTTCGGGTGCCGCCGGCTCGACCTCCGGAACCAGCGACGCGCCGGCATGGATGAACAACGACAGCACCAACGCTGCTATGAGCGCGCGGCGTTGGCGAAAAATGGCGCGTGCGGCTTCCGCCGCGAAAGGCGCGCGCGATTGCGGATCGGCGGTGCGCAGGTTCTGCACTTGGGTTGGACGACGGTCGGCCGTCCGGGTTCGCCTGAAGCTCAGCGGGGTGCGATCGCCGGCGAGAGCAACTGGTCCTCGCTCACCGGGGCGTCGCGCAGACGCACCCGCCCGCCATCGAGCGCAAGCCGGCCGGCACAGAACCAGCCCGCCGCGGCGGGCAGGAGCCGGTGCTCGGCCACCAGCACCCGTGCGGCCAGCATCGTCTCGTCGTCGTCGGGCAACACGGGTACAACGCCCTGGGCGACAATCGGGCCGACATCGACGTCCGGGGTGACGAAATGCACGGTGCAGCCGTGCACGCGCACGCCGTCGGCGAGCGCCCGGCGGTGCGTGTGCAACCCGGGATAGGCGGGCAGAAGCGAGGGGTGGATGTTCAGGAGCCGACCCGCATAGTGCGCAACGAACACCGCGCCCAGTACGCGCATGAAGCCGGCGAGCACGACGAGATCCGGTTCACCGGCATCGATCACCTCCATCAGGCGGGCGTCGAAGGCTTCGCGTGAGGCGAAATCGCGATGGTCGACGACGGCGGTCGCGATGGCCTGCTTCGTCGCAACGGCAAGCCCGGCAGCGTCTGCCCGGTTGCTGACCACCTGCGTGACCGCGCCGGCGAACCCGGGATCCTGCGAGGCAGCGATCAACGCCGCAAGGTTCGTCCCGCGTCCGGAGATCAGCACAGTGATGCGGGCGAGCGCCATGGTGCGCGGCGGATCAGACGACGATGGTTGCCGGCTCGCCCGCAGGCTGGGCGACGATGCTGCCGATGCGATGCACGGCTTCGCCTGCCGCCGCGAGCAGGAGGCGGGCGCGCTCGGCGTGCCCGGGTGCGACGACGACGACCATGCCGATGCCGCAGTTGAAGACGCGGTGCATTTCGGCATCGGCGACGTTTCCGCCGCGCTGCAGCCAGTCGAAGATCGGCGGGCGGGGCCAGCGCACTCGCTCGAGACGCGCCTGCAATCCGGCAGGCAGCATCCGCGGCACGTTCTCGGTCAGGCCTCCGCCCGTGATGTGCGCCATGCCCTTCACCGCAAGGTCGCGCATCAGCGCCAGCAGCGGCTTCACATAGATGCGAGTTGGCGCGAGCAGGGCAGCGCCGAGCGTGGTCTCGCCGGCGCGCTCGTCGTACGGCGCGGCGAGATCGGCACCGGTCGCGCTCACGATTCGCCGAATCAGCGAGTAGCCGTTGCTGTGCGGACCGCTGGAGCCGAGCCCAAGCACGACGTCGCCCGCGCAGATCGTGCGACCGTCGACGATGTTCGACTTCTCCACGACCCCGACCGCGAATCCCGCGAGGTCGTATTCGCCGGCCGGGTACATGTCGGGCATCTCCGCGGTTTCGCCGCCGATCAACGCGCAGCCGGCTTGTTCGCATCCCGTCGCCACGCCCTTGATCACGGAGGCGGCAATGTCCACGTCGAGCTTGCCGCACGCGAAATAATCGAGAAAGAACAGCGGTTCGGCGCCCTGCACGAGCACGTCGTTGACGCTCATCGCAACCAGGTCGATGCCGACCGTGTCGTGCCTGCCGAGCTCGAATGCGAGCCGGAGCTTGGTGCCGACGCCGTCCGTTCCAGCGACGAGCACCGGTTCGCGGAAACGCTTGCCGATCTCGACCAGGCCACCGAAGCCACCGATGCCGGCCAGCACTTCGGGGCGCATAGTGCGTTTCGCGAAGGGCTTGATGCGTTCGACCAGCGCATCGCCCGCATCGATGTCGACACCGGCATCTCGGTAGGACAGCTCTCTCGCGGGCGTGGTCACGGGGCGGGCGTCGCTCGCGGGATTGCCCCGGGGCGCGGGATTGAGGGAAGGGCGCGCGGCGCGGTATGCTGCGACGCTTTTGTCGCGCGCATTCTAGCGGAAATGAACCCCTCCCGTCCTTCCACCGCGCCCGCGGATGCCGTCCCGTCCGACGCGGGCGATGCCGCTCGGGCACGCGGCGGTCCGCCCGAGACGATCATGGTCGCGTCGCCGCAGCCGCTCACGCCGCATCACTATCTCTGGATCGCGGGCTTCGCGCTGGTCGTCATTGCCGCGCTGCATTGGCTGGGCGCCGTGCTGACACCGTTCCTGATCGGCGCGATCCTGGCGTTCCTGGGTACGCCGATCGTCACTGCGCTGCACCGGCGGCATGTGCCGCGCGCGCTCGGCACGCTCGTCGTCATCCTGCTCTTCGGCATCGCGATCGCCGCACTGTTCCTGATCCTGGTCCCGCTGATTCAGGCGGAGATCATGCTGGTCGCGCACCGCCTGCCGGACCTCTTCTCGCAATTCGTCGACCGTGTCGAGCCCTGGGTCGAGGAGCATCTCGGGATGCGCATCGCGCTCGATCTCGAGACGCTGAAGAGCGTGATTGCCGGCAATGTCGCCGACGTGCGCGAGCTCGGGATGCGGCTCCTCGCGGGTGTCAGGACCGGGGGACTGTTCCTGCTTTCGCTGCTCGTCAACCTCGCGCTGATCCCGGTCGTCATGTTCTACATGCTGCGCGACTGGCACATGATCCTCGCGCGCGTCGACGAGCTCGTGCCGCGGCGCTGGCGCCATCTGGTGCGCAAGCTGGCGTACGAGATCCACCTCGTGCTGGCCGAGTTCCTGCACGGGCAGTTGCTCGTGATGCTCGTGCTCGCCGCATACTACGGGCTCGGGCTGTGGCTCGCCGGGCTCGACAAGGCGTTCGCGATCGGCGTCCTGACCGGATTGCTGGTGTTCATCCCGTACGTGGGTTACGGGCTCGGTCTGACGCTCGGTATCACCGCGGCGCTGCTGCAGTGGAGCGGCTGGCCAAGCTTCCTCGCGGTCTGCGCCGTGTACGGTGTAGGGCAGCTGCTCGAGAACTACGTGCTGATTCCCTACCTCGTCGGCGATCGCATCGGCCTGCATCCGCTGGCGGTGATCTTCGCGCTGCTCGCTTTCGGCGCGCTGTTCGGCTTCGCGGGCGTGCTGCTTGCTCTGCCACTTTCAGCGGTACTGCTGGTGGGCCTGCGCCACCTCAAGGCCGAGTATTCCGAATCCCTGCTCTACCGCGAGCAATAGCAGCCGCGGTTGCAGATCGTGGCCGAGCAGCTGATCTTCGAACTTGCGGGCGCCGAGCCGCCGTCGTTCGCCAATTTCGTCGCGGGACACAACGCGGAGGCGATGGCGCTGCTCAACCGCGCGGCACGCGGCGAGGTTCCCGAGACGGGAATCCTGCTGTGGGGCGCGCCGGGTGCAGGCAAGACGCACCTGTTGCGCGCGACGGTGGGATTCGCTTTGGCGCAGGGTCGCGCCGCAGTGTATTGCGCGTCGCCTGCCGACGCGCCGTCCGCGCCGCTTTCTGCGCCGTCCCTGGTCGCGATCGACGCCGTGGACACGGCCGACGCGGCCACGCAAGGCCGCCTCTTTACGCTGTTCAACGCCCTGGCCGCGTCCGGCGGACAGATGATCGCCGCGGCCTCGATTCCCCCTGCGCAACTCACGCTTCGCGAGGACCTGCGCACGCGTCTGGGCTGGGGGCTCGTCTACGAAGTCGTCCCGCTTTCGGATGCCGACAAGCCGGCCGCGCTCGCGGCCTACGCGCGGGAACGGGGGTTCGACCTGCCGGACGAGGTCATCGCGTACCTGCTGGCGCACGGACGCCGCGACATGGGCTCGCTGGTTGCGACGCTTGCGGCGCTCGATCGTCACTCGCTCGCCGTCAAGCGCCCGGTCACGCTGCCGTTGCTTCGGGATTGGCTGCAGCGGGAAATGCGCCTGCGGTAGCGGTTGCCACCGAGGCGTGCGAAAGGCGCTGGCGCGGGATGGGCGACTGCCACCGCGTGGCCAACGTCGCAGGCCGGTGGGGATTTCTGCGGGTCAACCAGGCAACCGGGCGGTAATCCCGTCGAATTCGGCGCTGGACGGCCGTCCCGAGGGGCAGGGATGCCGGCATGTCGTGTTTGGACGAGTCCGTCACGGGAGCACAGGGCAAGGCGGCGTTGGCAGGGGCGGGCAGCCGAATGACCTGCGTCAATCCCGTCCGGGCCGAGACAAGGGGGTTGTCAACGGGCCAATCCAACGGCGCGTTATTGGCGCCGACACGTAGGAATTGGTGTCAACCCCAATTTGAGCATTCAAGGAAGACCATGAACAAGCTGATACTTGCCCTGGTTGCCGGCCTGTTTGCCGCGACCGTAGGTGCCCAAGGTACCGCTCCAGCGCCCGCAGCCACCCCGGCGCCGGCCGCCGCTGCGCCGAAGATGACCCAGGAAGACATGCAGAAGGCGTCGAAGTCCTCGGCCTCGGGTTCGGGCGCCACCCAGCCGTCCAGCGTCACGACGAAGACCAAGCCGACCACGGCGTCCGAACGGAAGGCGCAGCAGGCGGCAGCGCAAAAGGAGCTGCAGAAGCGCTCGGCGTCCACGGGCGGCAGTGCGACACCGGCCACCGTCGACAAGACCGCGCCCAAGCCTGCCAAGCCCGACATGAAGGCGAAGGAGACCCAGGACGCGATGCAGAAGGCGTCCAAGCCGTAACCGGCCAGGCGGCGGCCTCCGGAGGTTTCCGTTTCCGCAGGCCGTCCGGTTGTTCGAGGGGGGACTTTCACCCTCTGCTTGAGCAAGTGCCCGAAAAATCGTAAAATTGTTCGGTTTTATCTCGCTCGAACCATGCGGCCTACAGGGCCACGGCGGTATCGGTCGTAAATTCTATCCTCTGAGGAGCACGCAAATGAACAAATTGATCGCAACCCTGATCGCCGGAGCGTTCGCCGCATCCTCGACGATCGCCATCGCCCAGACCGCAGCCCCTGCGGCCCCGGCCACCAAGGCGGAAAAGTCCGAGCAGTTCAAGGCGCAGGAAAAGGCGATGCAACAGGAGTCGAAGAGCAGTGCCAGCGGCAGTGCGCCGGTGAACAAGGCCGCCCCGCCGACCGACCCGAAGGCGCCCAAGGCCACGACGCCGCAAGCCAAGAAGGAACAGTTCTCCAAGGAGGAACAGGCTCTCCAGAAGGAGTCGAAGAGCAGCGCGAGCGGCAGCGCACCGGTGAGCAAGGCGACGCCAGCGGCCGATCCGAAGGCGCGAAGCCGACGTCGCAAGGCGGACCAAGGAAAAGAAGGACAAGGCCGATACAAGGAAACGGCGAAGAAGTCCACGCCGTAAGCCACGCGCGTCACGCAAGAAAGGCAGGGCGGCAGCGCCCTGCCTTTTTTGTTTGGCCGTGCGCATGCAATTTGCTTCGGTGGTTGTCAGTTCCCCGCCAAGCCTTTGCCACCGATGAACTTGCCGCCCCGTCCCGCCGTTACCGTCGCCGCGATCGTCGAGCGTGACGGGCGCTACCTGCTCGTCGAGGAAGTGACCAAGCGCGGCGTGCGGCTCAACCAGCCCGCGGGACATCTCGAGCCCGGTGAAACGTTGGCCGAGGCTGCTGCACGGGAGACGCTCGAGGAGGCGGCATGGCATGTCGAGCCGACCGCGCTGGTCGGAATCTATCGCTGGCAGGCGCCCGAAACCGGCGCGACCTTCGTGCGTTTCGCGTTTGCGGCAGTTCCTCTGTCGCACGAGCCGAAGCGCCCCCTCGACACCGGTATCGTGCGCGCGCTGTGGATGTCGTACGAGCAGGCCTTCGCGCGCTGCGACGACCACCGCAGCCCGCTGGTCCTTCGCTGCCTCGACGACTACCGTGCGGGCAGGCGCCTTCCATTGAGCCTCGTGCAGGAGGTCGTCGCGCGCGAGCTGGTCGGATAGCGGCAGGACTCGCAACCGGCGAGGAAGTCGAGATGGCGCGTGAACGCGTGGTAATCGGCATGTCGGGCGGCGTCGATTCCTCGGTCGCCGCGTGGCTGCTGAAGCAGCAGGGTTACGAGGTCGTCGGCCTGTTCATGAAGAACTGGGAGGACGACGACACGGACGAGTACTGCACGTCGCGCGAGGACCTGGTGGACGCCGCCGCCGTGGCCGACGTGATCGGCATCGAGCTCGAGGCCGTGAACTTCGCCGCCGAGTATCGCGAGCGCGTGTTCGCGCATTTCCTCTCCGAGTACCGGGCGGGTCGCACGCCGAATCCGGACGTGCTCTGCAACAGCGAGATCAAGTTCCGCGCCTTTCTCGACCATGCGCTTGCGCTCGGCGCCGACTGGATCGCGACCGGCCATTACGCGCGCGTGCACCGGCCGCAGGGCCGCGGCGGCGCCGTCGAGCTGCACAAGGCGCACGACGCCGGAAAGGACCAGAGCTACTTCCTGCACCGCTTGACTCAGGAGCAGCTGGCGCCCGTGCTGTTTCCGCTCGGCGAGATCGAGAAGCGCGAGGTGCGCGCGATCGCGAAAGCGCAAGGCATCCCGACGTGGGCGAAAAAGGACTCGACCGGCATCTGCTTCATCGGCGAGCGACCCTTCCGCGATTTCCTCGCGCGCTACCTGCCGCGCGAGCCCGGGCCGATGGTCACGCCCGAGGGGCGCAACGTCGGGCTGCACTCGGGACTCGCGTATTACACGCTCGGGCAACGGCAGGGGCTCGGCATCGGCGGCACGCGCAACGGCAGCGATGCGCCCTGGTTCGTCGCCGGCAAGGATCTCGCGCACAACACGCTCGTCGTCGCGCAGGGTCATGATCATCCGCTGCTGTACCGTCGCGACGTCGGTGCGATCGAACCCCACTGGATCGCCGGGCGCGCGCCGCGCTTGCCGGCACGCCTTGCCGCGAAGACGCGATACCGGATGCCCGACGCGCCGTGCGACGTTGCCGCGAGCGATGACGGACTTCGCGCACGTTTCGACGAGCCGCAATGGGCGCCCACCCCGGGTCAATACCTGGTGCTCTACGATGGCGACGTCTGCCTGGGCGGGGCCGTCATCACGGCTGCATTGACGATCGAAGTGCCGATGGAGAACGCACCGGCTTCGGCATGAGGTAGCGCCGGGCGCGGTGCCGTGTTCCAGGCTTCACCAGCAGCGCCACCACGAGCGGCGTTGCGTGAGAATCCGGCGCGATCATTTCGGGCGACTGCCGCACCCATCGCGTCCTGCGCCAAACGATCGGCGCACTGCCCCCTCACCAACTCGCCGCGATCGCGGCCAAAGCCAAGGAAATGTCCAGATGAAACTGCGTCGAATCGCCATGCCGTTCGCTGTCGCGCTCGCCGTCGCTATGCGGAAGTCAAGGTCAAGGATCCGCAAGTCATGAAGGATGTGAAGGTGGGCGACAAGGTCGAGGTGACGCTCGTCGAGGCCGCGCTGATCGAGTTCGTTGCCCCGAAGAAATGACGCCGAGTGTCGCGCGGAGTGCAGCCCGCGCCACATGACCGAGGTGCGAAGCGATCGGGTCAGCGCCGGGTCGCCTCGTCCTCCAGCGCCTGCGCGAGCGCGACGTAGCTTTCCTTGGTGCCGTTGCCCGTCTGTTCGCGCTCGACCCGGGCAAAGGCTTCGAGCACCGCATTGTGTTGCGTGGCCGGGATCACGCTTGCGGCCATCCGGAAGAGGATGTTGTCTTCCTTGTAGATGTGCTGCGTCAACAGCTCGGCGTAGCCGCGCGCGTTGAAGACGACGGCTGGAATCGCGGACACGTCGCCGGTCGACAGCCGCTCGGCCGCCTCGCGCAGACCTGCGGTCAGATCGCGTCCGCGATCGTGCTCGTAGAGCATCATGGCGATCGGCCCGTCGCTGGTGGGCATTCCATTGTCCGCCATTGTCTGGAAGAGAACGCCTTCTTCCTTGCCATGATGGAAGCCGTCGGCGTAACACCGGATGAATCGCGCCGCGTCGAGGAAGAAGCCGGGGCGCACGGCTTGCCCGTTTTCAAGGCGGCTGGCGGCGGCGACCAGCGCTGCGATGACGCGCTCGATCACGCGGTGTTCCGCGGACAGGATTTCCGTGGCTTCCATGACGATCGATTCTCCGTGGCGATGGTGCGGCGCTGGCTTCCAGCGCATCCCTGAAGGTTGGTATCGCAGACCGATGCCGGCCACAAGATGCATCAAGGATTCTCGCGCCGAGCCGAGGCAAGGACAGTCGGCGCTTGATACGCCTCAAGAATCGAAGCCGAGCCCACGAACGACAACGGGGCCATGGCGGCCCCGTTGTCCTTTGCCGGTGCGGTCACCTGATCAGAACGGAATGTCGTCGTCGAAGTCGTCGGTGTTCTTCTTGGTGCCACCGCTGCTCGCACCGCCGCTTCCGCCGCCGCCACTGCCGGCACCGCCACTGCCGGCACCGCCACTGCCGGCACCGCCACTGCCGGAACCGCCACTGCCGGAACCGCCACTGCCCCCGCCGCGTCTGGGCGCTCCGCCACCGCCACCCCCTGCTGATCCGCCGGCGGACGAGAATTCGTCACCGCCGCCCGCGCCGCTGCCCTCGCGTCCGCTGCCCAGCAGCTGCATACGGTCGGCGACGACCTCGGTCGAGTACTTCTCCTGGCCTTCCTTGTCGGTGTACTTGCGCGTCTGCAGTCGGCCCTCGATGTAGACCGAGCGGCCCTTCTTCAGGTATTCGCCTGCGATCTCCGCCTGTCGCCCGAACAGCACGACCGTGTGCCATTCGGTGCGCTCCTGCTTCTCGCCATTCTTGTCCTTCCACTGCTCCGTGGTGGCGATCCGCAGGTTGGTGACGGCGTCACCGCCGGTGGTATAGCGCGTTTCCGGATCGCGACCCAGGTTGCCGAGCAGGATCACTTTGTTGACGGAGGCCATCAGGTTTCTCCCAGCGAGTAGTTGGACGGATGCAAGGGCGGGGACGCCATCGTGGCGCTCACCAGAAGCCACAGCGTCGTCAACGCGACGCCGAAGCCGAACACGGCCGCGTGGCTGACGTGCTGCGCAAGCCAGCCGCCGACGGCCGCGCCCACGAATGTCCCGAGGAATTGCACGCTCGAATAGACGCCGACCGCCGTGCCCTTGAGCGCGGGCGGTGCGAACTTGGAAATGAGCGAGGGCAGCGTTGCCTCGAGCAGATTGAACGCGGCGAAGAACACGACGAGGGCCACGACCAGGCGAACGAGGGAGCCGCCGCTGAGCGCAAGCAGACCCTCGCTGGCAATCAGAACGCCGATGGCTGCGATGAACACGTGCTTGCTGCGCGCCGGGCGATCGGCCCACCGCAATGCCGGCAGCATCAGCGCTACCGACGCGAGGATGACGGGCAGGTAGACCTTCCACTGCGCCTCGGCTGCGATGCCGGCATCGCGCAGGTCGAACGGCACCTGGATGAACAGCGCCATCAGCACCGCGTGCAGCGCGAAGATGCCGTAGTTGAGTCGCAGCAACTGGGTGTCGGCGAGCACGCGGCCGAACGACACGAGCGAGGAGGGGCCGCGCGCGACGTGCGACAGGTTGGGCTGCGGCACCGACCAGCGCAGCACGCCCATCGCACCCAGGGCAAGCACGCCAGTGAGCACAAAGATTCCCGGGACGCCCATCCAAGCCTTGAGTACGGGTCCGGCGATCAGCGAGACCGCGAACGTCGCGCCGATCGTCATGCCGATCGCTGCCATCGCCCGGGTGCGGACGCTGTCGCGCGTGAGATCGGCCGTGAGCGCGATCACGGCGGCGGAGATCGCGCCGGCGCCCTGCAGCGTCCGTCCGGCGATGGTCCACCCGATATCGGGCGCCCAGGCGGCGACGAAGCTGCCGAGCGCGAAGATCACGAGCCCTGCATAGATCACCGGCTTGCGGCCCCAGCGGTCGGAGAACCAGCCGAAGGGGATCTGCAGGACCGCCTGGGTGAGGCCGTACGCGCCGAGCGCGAGTCCGACCAGCGTGTGATCGCGTCCGCCGGGCAGCGTTTCGGCATACAGCGCGAACACCGGCAGGATGATGAACATGCCGAGCATGCGCAGGCCGTAGATGCCGGCGAGACCCGTCGTCGCGCGCCGTTCAGCGGGCGTCATCCGCACGGCGGCGGGCCCGTCGGCGGGCGCGTTGCTGCCGGTTGCCGAGGAGGTCGTGGAGCGCAAGGGAAACGAGCGAAGAGATGGATGAGAAGGCGGATGCGAAACGCAATATACTATCAGGTTCGCCTCTCCCGACCTCACCCGGACGGCCTACGAAACTCGATGGATTCGATCCGCATCCGCGGCGCGCGCACGCACAACCTGCGCAACCTCAACCTCGACCTGCCGCGCAACCGGCTGATCGTGATCACGGGCCTGTCGGGCTCGGGCAAGAGCTCGCTTGCGTTCGACACCCTCTACGCAGAGGGACAGCGCCGGTATGTCGAGTCGCTGTCCGCCTACGCGCGGCAGTTCCTGCAGCTGATGGAGAAGCCGGATGTCGACCTGATCGAGGGACTGTCACCGGCGATCTCCATCGAGCAGAAGGCGACCTCGCACAACCCGCGCTCCACGGTGGGCACGGTCACCGAGATTCACGACTACCTGCGCCTGCTCTACGCGCGCGTGGGCGACCCGTACTGCCCGACGCATCCGGAGCAGAAGCTCGCTGCGATGACGATCTCGCAGATGGTGGACGCCACGCTCGCGCTGCGCGGCGATGCGACCGAGGACACGAAGCTCATGATCCTCGCGCCCGTGGTGGTAAACCGAAAGGGAGAGCACCTCGAGATGTTCGTCGAGCTGCGCGCGCAGGGATTCGTGCGCGTACGTGTCGACGGCAAGGTGCACGAGATCGACCAGGTGCCTCGGCTTGCCAAGAACACCAAGCACACGATCGAGGTGGTCGTCGACCGCCTGAAAGTGCGCGAGGAGTTCAAGCAGCGGCTCGCCGAGTCCTACGAAGTCGCGCTGCGCCATGGCGACGGCCGCGCGATCGCGGTGGAGATGGACGGCGGCGCCGAGCACCTGTTCTCGGCAAAGTTCGCATGCCCGATCTGCAGCTATGCGTTACAGGAACTGGAGCCGCGGCTCTTCTCGTTCAACAGCCCCGTGGGCGCGTGCCCGCGCTGCGACGGGCTGGGTTCCGTGACGTTCTTCGATCCCAAGCGCGTCGTGGCGTTTCCGCAGCTGTCTCTCGCCTCGGGCGCGATCAAGGGCTGGGACCGGCGCAACCAGTTCTACTTCCAGATGCTGCAGAGCCTGGCGAAGCACTCGGGCTTCGACCTCGAGCGACCGTTCGCCCGGCTTCCGGAGCGCGTGCAGAACCTGATCCTCTACGGCTCCGGCGACGAGAAGGTCCCGTTCGTCTACCTTTCCGACCGCGGCAAGCCGCTGACGCGCGAGCACGCGTTCGAGGGAATCATCCCCAATCTCGAGCGGCGCTACCGCGAGACCGACAGCATGATGGTGCGCGAGGAGCTCGCGAAGTACCTCAACAACAAGCCGTGTCCGGCATGCGAAGGCACGCGGCTGAAACCCGAAGCGCGACATATCAAGGTCGGCGTCGGCGCGCAGGCGCGGGCAATCTACGAAATCAGCGGCTGGCCGCTCAAGGAGACGTCGGCATTCTTCGCGGCATTGAAGCTCGAAGGGCAGAAGGCCGCGATCGCCGACAAGATCGTCAAGGAGATCGACTCGCGGCTCGCGTTCCTGAACAACGTCGGTCTCGACTATCTTTCGCTCGATCGCTCTGCCGAGACGCTTTCCGGTGGCGAGTCACAGCGTATCCGGCTCGCTTCGCAGATCGGGTCGGGCCTCACCGGCGTGATGTACGTGCTGGACGAGCCGTCGATCGGATTGCACCAGCGCGACAACGATCGCCTGCTCACGACGCTCAAGCATCTGCGCGACCTCGGCAACAGCGTGATCGTGGTCGAACATGACGAGGATGCGATCCTGTCGGCCGACTACGTCGTCGACATGGGGCCTGGCGCGGGCGAGCACGGCGGTCAGGTGGTGGCGCAGGGCACGCCGGAGGAGGTGCGCCGTGCGCCGCATTCGCTCACCGGGCAGTACCTGTCCGGGTTCCGTTCGATCCCGATGCCGGCGCGACGCCGCCGTGCGGAAGCGGGCAAGGTGCTGACGATCACCGGCGCCCGCGGCAACAATCTGCAGGATGTCACGCTCGAACTCCCGGTCGGCCTGTTCGTCGCAGTGACCGGCGTTTCCGGATCGGGAAAATCGACGCTCATCAACGACACGCTCTACCTCGCGGTCGCGCGACACTTGTACGACAGCGCAGAGGAGCCGGCGCCGCATGACGAGATCGACGGACTCGATCATTTCGACAAGGTGATCAGCGTCGACCAGAGCCCGATCGGGCGCACGCCGCGCTCCAACCCGGCGACCTACACGGGCCTTTTCACGCCGATCCGCGAGCTGTTCGCGCAGGTCAAGGAAGCGCGCGAGCGAGGCTACGGGCCCGGGCGTTTCTCGTTCAACGTCAAGGGCGGGCGCTGCGAGGCGTGTCAGGGCGATGGCCTCATCAAGGTGGAGATGCATTTCCTGCCAGACGTCTATGTGCCCTGCGACGTCTGCCACGGGCAGCGCTACAACCGTGAGACGCTCGAGATCCGCTACAAGGGCAAGACCATCCACGAAGTGCTCGCGATGACGGTCGAGCAGGCGTATGCATTCTTCGAGCCGGTTCCGGCCGTCGCGCGCAAGCTGCAGACGCTGCTCGACGTCGGCCTGGGCTACATCACGCTCGGGCAATCGGCGACCACGCTGTCGGGGGGCGAGGCGCAGCGCGTGAAGCTGGCGCTCGAGCTGTCCAAGCGCGACACGGGCCGAACGCTCTACATTCTCGACGAGCCCACCACGGGCCTGCACTTCCACGACATCGAGCTGCTGCTCTCGGTGCTGCATCGCCTGCGCGACCACGGCAACACCGTGGTCGTGATCGAGCACAACCTCGACGTGATCAAGACCGCCGATTGGATCATCGACCTCGGTCCCGAGGGCGGCGGGGGCGGTGGCCGCATCATCGCCGCGGGTGCGCCCGAGGATGTCGTGAAAGTCCCGGCGAGCTACACGGGTCGCTACCTCAAGCCGGTGCTGGAAGCCGAGGCGAAGCGGCGCGGCAAGGACGCGACCCCGAACACGACCCCCACTCGCCCTCTGCGCGGGCGCAAGGTGTCGGGCGACCTGCTCGGGTGAAGAAGTCACTACCCCGGCTCGAGCTGCGCCGTCCGAGCCCGCAACGTTACGCAGCGGAGGCCGCGGAGGTCGCCGCGCTGTTCCTGGCCGCGCGACGCGCGGCGCTGCCCGGATTGCGGCAGGTCCACACCGACGAAGAGACGGCGGCGTGGATTCGGGAGGAGGTGTTTCCACGCCGCTCGATCTTCCTTGCTGTGTTTCGGAACGAGATCGTGGGCTTCGCCGCGCGCGACGGCGCGTGGCTCGAGCAGCTTTACGTGAAGCCGGGCTGGACCGGTCACGGCATCGGGCAGACGCTCCTCGACGCCGTCGTCGCCGAGGCGGCTGCGGTTACGCCGGTGCTGAGGCTCCGCACCTTTCAGCGCAACGCCGGTGCCCGCCGCTTCTACGAGCGCCACGGCTTTCTGGTTTCGTCGCTGGGTGACGGGTCCGGCAACGAGGAAGGCGAGCCGGACGTCCGCTACGAACGGTCGTTGCGCTGAATCGCGTCGCAGATCGCGTTCTGCCCAAACGCGACGGCATGCCTAATCCACCGGCTCCCGATCGTTGTCGGGCGGCGCCGCCTGGGTTATCGCGGCGAGGATCCCCTGCAGCAATGCGGTGGGCGTGGGCGGGCAGCCGGGGATCTCGACATTGACCGGAATCACGTCGGCGACGCGCCCAATCGTCGCGTAGCACGCACCGAAGATACCGCCATTGCAGCCGCAGTCGCCGACGGCAACGACGAGCTTCGGATCGGGGGTCGCGTCGTAGGTGCGCTGGAGCGCAATCGCCATGTGCCGCGACACGGGACCGGTGACGAGCAACATGTCGGCATGCCTGGGGCTCGCGACGAAGCGTATGCCGAGGCCTTCGATGTTGTAGTAGGGATTGCCGAGCGCATGGATCTCGAGCTCGCAGCCGTTGCAGGACCCGGCATCCACTTGCCGGATCGTGAGCGCGCGTCCCAGCGCGCGGAGTACCTTCTGCTGCAGGTGCGCGTGCACGGCCATCTCGGTCGCCGGCAGGGGCGCGGCTTCCGTCCGGATCCCGGTCATCGCGATCTGCTTCAGGATGTGCAGCATGGTGGTCGCTAGAGATCGTGGCCGCTGTACGACAGGTTGAACGACTTGTTGATCAGCGGGAAGTCTGGAACGATGTTGCCGATCACCGCATGCTCGAGCACCGGCCAGTTCAACCACGACGGATCGTGCGGATGGCAACGGCGGATCGTGCCGTCGCTGCCGCTCTCGAGAGCGACCAGCACCGGCCCGCGCCAGCCCTCGACGAACCCGATGCCGAGTCGTCCCGGCGCCACGCGCGGCATTTCGGCGCGAATCGTCTCGCCTGCGCCGGCGCCGCCGAGCGCGGCCGCGCACGCGCGGATCACGCGCAACGACTCGGTTACCTCGTCGAAGCGTACCGCGACCCGCGCGGCCACGTCACCGTCGGTGGCTCCCGCCTTGCGCACAGCGAGCTCGCCGTAAGGCGCGCAAGGGAAATCGCAGCGCAGATCGTATGCCTGCCCGCTCGCACGCCCGGCCAGGCCGGTGAGCCCCAGCTGCGCGGCGAGCTCCGGGGTGACCCGCCCGCAGGTGCGGAAGCGATCCTGCAGACCCGCGTGCTCGTCGAAGATGTCGCGCAGCGTCCGGATCTCGCGCTCGAGTTCGTCCGCCTGCGTGGCGATCGCCAGCGCGTGCTCGTCCGCGACATCGTGCACGACGCCGCCCGGCACGACGAAGTCCATCAGCATCCGATGACCGAAAGCCAGGAGATTTCGCCGCAACACGTTCTCCTTCAGCCGCGAGAACTGCGCGAGCCCGAACGCGAAACCGCCATCGTTGCCGAGATACCCGAGGTCACCCAGGTGATTGGCAAGCCGCTCGCGCTCCAGCGCAAGCGCACGCAGCCATGCCGCGCGGGCGGGAACCGTCAGGCCGGCGGCTGCCTCCAGCGCCTGCGAATACGCCCACGCGTAGGCCACCGTACTGTCGCCCGACACACGGCCGGCGAGCCGGTGGCCCTCGGTGAGCGGAATCGACTCGAAGCGCTTCTCGATCCCCTTGTGCACGTAGCCGAGCCGCGCCTCGAGGCGCAGCACCTTTTCGCCCACGATCTGGAAGCGGAAATGACCCGGCTCGATGATGCCGGCGTGCACCGGGCCGACCGGGATCTCATGCACACCGTCGCCTTCGACGCGCACGAACGGATAGTCCTCCTGGCCGGGTTCCCATTTCGAGTCTGCGGTGAAATCGCGGCGCAGCGGAAAGCGGTCGATCGGCCAACTCGCCATCCACAGCCAGGGCCGCTGATCGTCGGCATCGGAGGCAATGCCCAGGAGATCGAATGCCGCGCGCTGCATGCGGGCCGCGGCGGGAAAGAACGTCGAAAGATCGGGGTAACGCGACTCGCCCGTCGGCAACGCATGCTCGAAAAGCGTGAGGCCGTCGTCGTCCTGCAACAGCACACGCAGCAGGAAGCCACGGTCGTGGTCCTGCTCGTCGCTCGCCCAGAGCGCGACCAGGCGGACACCGCGCGCAGACGCGGTCTTGCACGCGGCGATGAGTTGCGACGCGTTGGCGTCCACGCGCACCGCGCGCAATAGCGCGGGCAGCGTGGCGGGCGTGAGTCCGAACGGCGAAAGGTTCATGGTCTGGTCAGCCGATCATCCTGGCCGCCTGCCGGTACCACTCGGCGAGTGCGGGCGGTATCCAGAGCCCGAGCATCAGCACCAGCGCGAGGTGAACGAACACCGGAATCATCGCCGGGCGGTGCGGCAGGCGCTTGATGGAGGTTTCCCCGAACACCATCGGCTGCACCTTCGAGAATACGGCCGCGAATGCGATGCCGAGCGCGGTCAGCAGGAACGGCGTCGCCCACGGCTGATCGCGCATCGCGGTGGTGAGGATGAGGAACTCGCTTGCGAACACGCCAAACGGCGGCATGCCGAGGATTGCGAGCGTCCCGAGCGCGAGACCCCAACCCAGCATCGGGCTGACGATCACCAGCCCGCGGATGCCGTCGATCATCTGCGTGCCTGCCTTCTGTGCCGCATGGCCGACGGCGAAGAAGATCGCCGATTTGGTGAGCGAGTGCACGGTCATGTGCAGGAGGCCCGCGAAGTTCGCGATTGGTCCGCCCATGCCGAACGCGAACGTGATGATGCCCATGTGCTCGATCGAGGAATAGGCGAACAGTCGCTTGATGTCCTTCTGCCGCGACAGCAGGAACGCGGCGACCACGACCGACAGCAGCCCGAAGCCCATCATCAGGTTTTTGGCGAACGCGGTGGGCACCGCGCCATCGACCAGCACCTTGCAGCGTACCACCGCGTAGAGCGCGACATTGAGCAGCAGGCCGGACAGCACGGCCGACACGGGCGTCGGGCCCTCGGCGTGCGCGTCGGGCAGCCAATTGTGCAGCGGCACCAGGCCCACCTTGGTGCCATAGCCGACCAGCAGGAAGACGAAAGCGATCGACAGCACGGTCGGCTCGAGCAGGCCCTTGACGTTGTTCAACTCCGTCCACAGCAGCGCGCCGCCTTCCGCACCGAGCAGCCTCTCCGCCGCGAAGAACAACAGGATCGTGCCGAACAACGCCTGGGCGATGCCCACGCCGCAGAGGATGAAATATTTCCACGCGGCTTCCAGGCTCGCCGGCGTGCGATACAGCGAGACGAGCAGCACCGTAGTCAGCGTCGCCGCTTCCATTGCGACCCACAGGATGCCCATGTTGTTGGTGAGCAGCGCCAGCAGCATCGTGAAATTGAAGAGCTGGTACATGCTGTGGTAGAGGCGCAGCCGCGCGGCCGAGAGCTTGCCGTGCTCGTGCTCGATGCGCATGTACGGACGCGAGAAGATCGCGGTGGTGAAGCCGACGAAGGCGGTCAGCGCGACGAGGAACACGTTGAACGGATCGATGAAGAACTGCTTGTCGAACACGAGGAACGGGCCGTCGGTGATGACGCGTGCGGTGAGCGCGGCCGCGGCGAGGAACGTCAGGAAACTGGACGCGACGTTGACCGCCGGCGCGTGCTCGCGCTCGCCGATCAGCGCGAGCACGAGGCCCCCGACGAGCGGGATGCCTAGCAGGGCGATCATCTCGAACAAGCGCCTATTCCTCTTCTTTCAGCTGCTCGAGATGCTTGAGGTCCAGGCTGTCGAACTGCTCGCGGATCTGGAAGAAGAACACGCCGAGGATCAGCATGCCGACCAGCACGTCGAGCGCGATGCCGAGCTCGACCACCATCGGCATGCCGTAGGTGGCGCTTGTCGCAGCGAAGAAGAGGCCGTTTTCCATCGACAGGAACCCGATGACCTGGGGTATCGCCTTGCGTCGCGTGATCATCATCAGGAACGACAGCATCACGCAGGCCATCGCGATGCCGAGGGTGGCGCGCGTGACGGTGCTCGCGAGCTGAGAAATCGGGAGCGCGAGGTTGAACGAGAAGACGACGAGCACGATTCCGATCAGCATCGTCGTCGGGATGTTGATCAAGCCCTCGACGTCCCAGCGCACATCGAGTTGCCGGATCAGCCGGTAGAGCAGGAACGGCAGCAGCAGCACCTTGAGGATCAGCGTGAGGCCAGCCGACCAGTAGAGGTGCGTCTGCCCGGTCCCGTAGGCAACGACCGCCGTGGAGACCGCGAGCGCGAGGCCCTGTGCCGCGAACAGGTCGATCAGCGAGAGCACGCGTCGCTGCGACAGCATCGCGAACGCGAGCAGCAGCAGGATCGCGGCAAGCAGGTTGATGACCTGCGCGTAGAGGGGTACGCCGTACATCGCCGGTCTGTCCTCAGCTGCCGAGCAGCAGGTTGACGAGCATCGCCAGCACCGCGAGCAGGAATGCGGTGCCGAGAAACTCGGGCGCCCGAAAGATCCGCATCTTGGCCGAGAGCGTCTCGATCATCGCGAGCGCGAAGCCGCCGAACGCGAGCTTGACGACCAGGATCGGCACTGCACCGAGGATCGCGAGCCAGTTCGCGCTGCCCTCCGCGATTCCGGTGGGCAGGAAGATCGCCAGCCCGATGCAGGAATAATTGAAGAGCTTGAGGGCCGCCGCCCATTCGATCAGCGCAAGGTGGCGGGCCGAGTACTCCAGCACCATCGCCTCGTGGATCATCGTGAGTTCGAGGTGCGTGGCCGGATTGTCCACCGGAATCCTGGCGTTCTCGGCAAGCGAGACCATCGTGAAGGCGACGCCCGCGAAGGCGAGGCTCGGGTAGATTGCAAACTCGCGGTGGCCG
The DNA here is from genome assembly GCA_963750585.1 of uncultured beta proteobacterium. Lineage (GTDB taxonomy): Bacteria > Pseudomonadota > Gammaproteobacteria > Burkholderiales > Casimicrobiaceae > VBCG01. Next base: position 121,752 of record CAVVRH010000049.1, on the reverse strand, counting down.
AGCGACTCCACGATGGTCGGCAGCGAGGTCGAGCCGGAGATCAGCGAGGCGGTGAACAGCACCATGAGAAGCGCCGGCTCGGCGAGGAAGCCGACGAACATCTCGCGGCGCGCGCCGAGCGAGCCGAATGCGGTGCCGATGTCCATCGCCGCGAGCGCGATGAACACGCGGGCGAGCGCGAACAATCCCACCAGTGCGATCGTGTCGGCAGCGAGCGCGAACGGGAGGTCGGTCGCCAGCGAAGGCACGATCGCCGCCGCGCAGCACATCGCCCCGAAGACGATGTACGGCGTGATCCGGAAAATCGGCGACGCGTTGGACGCGACCACGGCATCCTTCGTGAAGAGCTTGCGGATCGTGCGGTAAGGAAGCAGGAGGGACGGCGCGCGCCTGTTCGACAGCCACGCGCGGCACTGATTGACCCAGCCCACGAGCAGGGGCGCGAGCGCCAGCGCGATCGCGAACTGCAGGAACTGGGAGAAAAGGCCGGCAATCGTCATCGCACGAAGAACAGCAGTGCCAGCAGCGTGAGGAAACTGTAGGTCAGATAGACCGAGATGCGACCCTGCTGGATAAGGCCGACGATCCGGGCCGTGAATTCGGCTGCCCTTGCGACCGGCACGTACAGCCAGTGCCAGAAATGGTCCTCGACCGTTACTGCATAGCGCGGTTTCGTGTCGAACGGCGACGGCAGGTGGCGGTGCATCCGGAAGAACGGCTCGAACACCTGGCGGATCGGCTGGCCGAAGCCTTCGGCCGTGTCCTGCATGCGCGGCGTCTGCAGTCGGAAAGCCGCAATCCCACGGCGGTGCGCTGCGCACCCGGCCGTGGTAGAACCGATGCACGATCTGGATGGTGATCAACACGACGGCAACGATCACGACCAGCACGATCGCCGGACTGTAGCTTGCGCGGTCTTCGCTGATCGGCGCCAGCAGCAGCCAATTGCTGCCTCCTTCCGAAAGCGCGCTCGCGCCGATCAGCAACTCGTTCACCGGATCGAGCAGCGCGATCACGTTGACCGGGAAGATGCCGAGCAGCACGCAACCCGCGGCGAGCCACACGAGCGCCGCGCGCTCGAGCGGTCCGGCATCGTGCGCGTTGGCGAGCGCGTTCTCGCGCGGCTGGCCCAGGAAGATCACGCCGTAGAACTTGACCATCACGTACGCCGCAAGCGCCGCGGCGAGCACGAGCGCCGCTGCGGCGACCGGCACCAGCATGTTGACGAACGACTGCGGCAGGCTCGGCGTGAACAGGAACGCCTGCAGCAGCAGCCACTCCGACACGAAGCCATTCAGCGGCGGCAGGCCGGCGATCGCGAGCGTGCCGACGAGCGCGAGCCAGGCGACCCAAGGCATCCGGTGGATCAGGCCGCCCAGCTTGCCGAGGCTGCGCTCCTTGGTCGCGTGCAGCACCGAGCCGGTGGCGAGGAACAGCAGGCTCTTGAACAGCGCGTGATTGAGCGCGTGGTACAGCACGGCGGTCAACGCGATCGCCGCGAGCAGCGCCTTGTCGTACGACCTGAACAGGATCGTGAGGCCGATGCCGGCGACGATGATGCCGATGTTCTCGATCGAGGAGTAGGCGAGCAGCCGCTTCATGTCGGTCTGCGCCGCCGCGAAGATCACGCCGAAGAGCGCGGTGAGCAGGCCGAGTGCGAGCGTGACGACGCCCCACCACCAGACCTGCATGTGGAGCAGGTCGAACGTGATGCGCAGGAGGCCGTAGATGGCGGTCTTGAGCATCACGCCGCTCATCAGCGCCGACACCGGCGAGGGCGCTGCCGGGTGTGCTTCGGGCAGCCAGATGTGCATCGGCAGGAGTCCCGCCTTGGCGCCGAAGCCGAACAGCGCGAGGAAGAATGCCGCAGTCGGCCAGGCGCCGGCGAGCGTGAGCTTGCGCATCGCGTCGAACGTGTAGTCGCCGTGTCCACCCTGCAGCACACCGAAGCAGAGCAGGATGCCGATCGCGCCGACGTGCGCGATCAACAGGTAGAGGAATCCCGCGCGGCGGATCTCGGGAATTCGGTGCTCGGTCGTCACCAGGAAGAACGAGGCGAGCGCCATCGCTTCCCAAGCGACCATGAACGCGTACGCGTCATCGGCGACGAGCACCAGCGCCATCGCGGCGAGGAACACGTGGTACTCGAAGGCGACGAGCCCGGGCGCCGTGCCTTCGCTCGAACGGAAGTAGCCGGCAGAAAAGAGCGAGATTGCGGCGCTCGCAACGCCGAGCAGCAGCAGAAAGAACGCCGACAGCGAATCGAGCCGCAGGTGGAAAGGCAGGTCCGGCAGCCCGAGCGGAAGCACAAGCACCTGGACGGGCGCGCCGATTGCATTGCCGGCGACGATCGCCAGCACTAGAGCGACGGCCGCGCCGGCGGGGAAGAGCAGGTGACTGACAAACCGCAGCTGACGCGGGGCCGCCAACCCCGCGGCGCCCAGCGCGATCCATGCGGCGATCGCGGCGAGTACCAGCGGGAGGGCGGGAAGGGTCATCGTCGGCTACCGGCGACCGTTCGGCACGTCGCAAGGCCGCGATGCGAAGTGAAGTGTCATTTGACGCGCATGCCGGGCTGCGCTCCGCTGTCCGGGGCGAGCAGGTAAATGCCGGGGCCATCACCGGACGCCGCGAGGACCATGCCTTCGGAAAGGCCGAACTTCATCTTGCGTGGCGCGAGATTCGCGACCATGGGCGTCAGGCGGCCCACGAGGCTTTCGGGCTCGTACGCGGACTTGATGCCTGCGAACACGGTGCGATGGCGGCCCTCGCCGACATCGAGCGTGAGCTTGAGCAGCTTGTCCGCGCCCTCGACGTGCTCGGCATTGACGATGCGTGCAATGCGCAGGTCGATCCTGGCGAAGTCGTCGATCGAAAGTTGCGCCGCGCCCGAGGGGCCCTCCCTCGTGCCGTCACCCCGCGCGGCGGGGGCGGATTGCGGCGGTGGGCTGGCGGTCTTCGGGCCTTCGAGCAGCGCATCGATCTGCTTCGCGTCGATGCGTGCCATCAGGTGCTGATAGGGTCGGATCGACGCGGCCAGCCGGTCGACATCGTCCCAGCGCAAGGGATAGGCGAGATCGAACATCGCGGCGACGCGCTTTGCGACATCGGGAAGCACGGGCGCCAGGTAATAGGTCAGCGCACGGAACGCATTCAGCGCATCCGAGCAGACGTCGTGCAGCTCCTCGCGCCGCGCGGGGTCCTTGGCAAGGTCCCAGGGCTTCGCCTGGTCGAAGCGCTCGTTGACCCGGTCCGCGATGCGCATCACCTCGCGCAGCACCTTTCCGTACTCGCGCGCCCGGTACGCCTCCGCGACTAGCTCCTTCGAAGCCCATGCGACCGCCGTCGATCCGGCGCGTTCCTTGAAGTGGCCGGCGTCCGGAACGCGATGGGCCAGTCTTCCATCGAAATGCCGCGTGATGAACGTCGCCGCGCGGCTTGCGATGTTCACGTACTTGCCGATCAGGTCGCTGTTGACGCGCGCGAGGAAATCGTCGGGATTGAAATCGAGATCCTCGACGCGGTTGTTGAGCTTGGCGGCAAGGTAGTAGCGCAACCACTCGGGGTCGAGCCCGAGGTCGAGGTAGACGTCCGGGCTGATGCCCGTGCCGCGCGACTTCGACATCTTCTCGCCCGAGAACGTGATGAAGCCGTGCACGAACACGTTGTCCGGCACCTTGTACGGCGCGCCCGCGAACTTGAGCATCGCAGGCCAGAACAGCGTGTGGAAATAGACGATGTCCTTGCCGATGAAGTGATACTGGTCGACGTTCGGGTCCTGCAGGAACTTCGCGAAATCGATGCCTTTCGCAGCGAGATGCGCCTTGAGGCTCGCGAGGTAGCCGACCGGCGCGTCGAGCCAGACATAGAAATACTTTCCCGGAGCATCGGGGATCGGAATGCCGAAGTACGGCGCGTCACGCGAGATGTCCCAGTCGGCGAGCCTGCCTTCGGCGCCGTCGCCGCCCAGCCACTCGCGGATCTTGTTGCGCACTTCCGGCTGCAGCGTCTGGCCCGGCGACGGCTCGGCGGTCCACCGTTCGAGGAACGCGACGACCCGTGGTGCGGACAGCTGGACGAACAGGTGCTCGGAGGCTCGCAGCTCCGGTTTCACGCCGGTCAGCGTCGAATACGGATCGATGAGATCGGTCGGCGCGTAGGTCGAGCTGCAGACCTCGCACGCATCGCCGTACTGGTCCTTCGCGCCGCATTTCGGGCATGTGCCCTTGATGTAGCGATCGGGCAGGAACATCGACTTGACCGGGTCGTAGAACTGCTCGATCGTCTTCCCGTAGACGAGCCCCGCGGCCTTGAGCCTGCGGTAGATGTCCTGCGACAGCTCGACATTCTCCGGCGAGTCGGTCGAATGCCAGTGGTCGAAGCTCACGTGAAAGCCGCGCAAGTGCTTGGGTCTCGTGGCGGCGATCTGCGCGACGAGCGCCTGCGGCGTGATCCCCAGCCCCTCCGCCTTCAGCATGATCGCCGCGCCGTGGGTGTCGTCGGCGCAGACGAAATGCACCGTATGGCCCTGCATCCGCTGGAAGCGCACCCAGATGTCGGCCTGGATGTACTCCATGATGTGGCCGATGTGGAACGGGCCATTGGCGTAGGGCAGCGCTGTGGTGACGAACAGCGTGCGCCGGGCCGCGGTTGTGTCCGGGGCGGACATGCCAAAACCTTGTGTCGAGCAGGGGATCGGACCGATTCTAGCAAAGCGCCCGTGCTTGCCCTCCTGGTTTCGGGCCGGGGAATGGCGAAATCCGCTAGAATTCCGACGCCGCAACAGCTTTGCTTCGTACGGTTGCCGCGTTTTCCCGAAGGTTCTCTGCCATGGCGCTCACCGAAGCCCAAGTTCAGTCCTGCCTCAAGGGTCTTGTCGATCCGAACACCGGGGTCGATTTCGTCGCCGGCAAGGCGGTGAAGAAGATCGCCATCGCCGGAGACGATGTGACGGTCGACGTTCAGATCGGCTATCCCGCAAAGAGCCAGCATCCGGTGCTGCGCAAGCTCGTGCAGGACGCGATCGCGGCGCTCCCGGGCGCGGGGCGCGTCACGGTCAATCTCACGCAGAAGATCACGTCGCACGCGGTGCAGCGCGGCGTGAAGCTCGTTCCCGGCGTCAAGAACATCGTCGCGGTGGCGAGCGGCAAGGGCGGCGTCGGCAAGTCGACGACGGCAGTCAATCTGGCGCTCGCGCTGGCCGCGGAGGGCGCGAACGTCGGCATCCTCGACGCCGACATCTACGGCCCGTCGCAGCCGACGATGCTCGGCATCACCGGGCGTCCGGAGTCCAGGGACGGCAAGACGCTGGAGCCGCTCGAAGGCTACGGCGTGCAGGCGATGTCGATCGGTTTCCTGATCGACGTCGATACGCCGATGGTCTGGCGCGGGCCCATGGTCACGCAGGCACTCGAGCAGCTGCTGAAGGACACGCACTGGCGCGAGCTCGATTATCTGATCGTCGACATGCCGCCCGGTACCGGCGACATCCAGCTCACGCTGTCGCAGAAGGTGCCGGTCACCGGCGCCGTCATCGTCACCACGCCTCAGGACATCGCACTGCTCGACGCGCGCAAGGGCCTCAAGATGTTCGAGAAGGTCGGCGTGCCGATCGTCGGCATCGTCGAGAACATGAGCATCCACGTCTGCAGCAATTGCGGGCACGCGGAGCACATCTTCGGCAGCGGAGGCGCCGAGCGCATGTGCAAGGAATACGACGTGCCGTTCCTGGGCAGCCTGCCGCTCGACATCCGCATCCGGGAGCAGGCGGATTCCGGCCGGCCGACGGTGGTCGCCGACCCGGATGGCAGGGTGGCGCAGATCTACATGGAGATCGCGCGCAAGACGGCGGTCGCAGTGGCACGCAAGGCCGAGGATTTCAGCGCAAGATTTCCCAGTATCGTCATCCAGAACACGTAGCGGGCGGCGTAAAGCTGCTGCGCGCGCCGCCTGCTTCGTTGGGTTCCCGCTCGGCCCGCGCTGTACGTCCGTGTACTATCTCGGGCCTCGCTGCGGGCCGCCTCGCATCCGGCGCTGCTCGCGACGCTTTCCATCCGCCCGCAATGCATGAGTGGCCGCCTTGGCAAGGGAGCAGGGAGTGATCAAAGCCGACAAGTGGATCCGGCGCATGGCGCACCAGCACCGGATGATCGAGCCGTTCGAGCCGGGCCAGGTGCGCGAGGTGGCCGGGCACAAGATCGTTTCCTACGGCACGTCGAGCTACGGCTACGACATCCGCTGCTCGGACGAATTCAAGATCTTCACGAACATCAATTCGACGATCGTCGACCCGAAGGCGTTCGACGCCGGATCGTTCGTCGATTTCAAGGGGCCGGTCTGCATCATCCCGCCCAACTCGTTCGCGCTCGCGCGCACCGTCGAGTATTTCCGCATCCCGCGCAACGTCCTGACGATATGCCTCGGCAAGAGCACCTATGCGCGTTGCGGAATCATCGTCAACGTGACGCCGTTCGAACCGGAGTGGGAGGGCTACGTGACGCTCGAGTTCTCCAATACGACGCCGCTGCCCGCCAAGATCTACGCGAACGAAGGCGTGGCGCAGGTGATCTTCTTCGAATCGGACGAAGTGTGCGAGACCTCGTACAAGGACCGCGGCGGCAAGTACCAGGGGCAGCAGGGGGTCACGCTGCCCAAGATCTGAATCCGCACATCCCGGCTCGGCCTCCCAGGAGGTCCGGATGGCGGACGCGTCATCGTGACGAGCCGTGGCGGTTCAGCGGCGCGGCGCGAGCGCCTGGGGTTTCCATCCCGCGCACGATTGCGCGGCCCGGCGGCTCGCCGACGACCGTTCGCGCGTAGCGGGCGGCAAATCGTGTCTTCGTTGGCCGGCCGCGGCGTTGCGAACCGCGTGTGAGCGCGACGCCAGCGGGTCGGAAGGAGCGTGATGGCGCCAGCGAAATTCCGATCCATAGCGGTAATCGCCGTATGCCAGATCGCTGCGATGGCGCTGTGGTTCTCCGCGTCCGCCGTCATGCCCTCGCTGGTCGCGGAATACGGTCTCGCCCCAACGATGCAGGCGGCGTTGACGAGCGCCGTGCAGGCGGGCTTTGTCGTCGGCTGTGTGGCGAGCGCGATCCTTGGACTCGCGGACCGCCTCGACCCGCGCCGCTTCATCGCCATCGCGGCAGGCGCGGGCGCCGCGACGAATGCGCTCCTGCTCGCCGTGGACGTGACGACGATCGCCGCGCCGGTGCTCCGTTTTCTGACCGGCATCTGCATGGCAGGCGTGTATCCGGTCGGAATGCGGCTCGCGGCGACGTGGGCAACCGGCGATATGGGCCTCATGGTCGGCATCCTGGTCGGCGCCCTGACACTCGGCTCGGCATCGCCGCATCTGTTCAACGCCATCGGTGGAATCGATTGGCGCGTTCCGGTTGCCATGGCATCGGCCAGTGCGGGATTTGCGGCACTGCTGATCGGCTTCGCCGGCATCGGCCCGAACCGGGCGCCGGCACCGCGATTCGATCCCGGTGCGGTGCTCGCGGCGTGGCGCGACGTACCGCTTCGGCTCGCCAATCTCGGCTACCTCGGTCACATGTGGGAGCTCTACGCGATGTGGGCCTGGATCGGGGTCTTCCTGGACGCGAGCTTCGCACTGACGCTGCCCGCCGCCGTCGCGCCCACCGCAGCAAAGCTCGCCGCGTTCGCGACGATTGCCGCCGGCGCCATCGGCTCCGTGGCCGCCGGTGTCCTGGCGGACCGACTCGGCCGGACGACGTTGACCATCGCAGCGATGGTCGTCTCGGGCACCTGTGCGGCCACCGCCGGCCTGCTCTACGGCGGCAATCCGGCACTGCTCGTGGCACTTTGCGTCATCTGGGGCGTCACGATCGTCGCCGACTCGGCGCAGTTCTCGGCGTCCATCGCCGAACTCGCCGACCGGACGCGCGTGGGAACCATGCTGACCGTGCAGACGGCGCTTGGATTCACGCTGACGCTCGCGACGATCCACCTGATGCCGTACGCGGTCGCTGCGCTTGGATGGCGTTACGCATTCGTTCCCCTGGCCGTCGGGCCCGCGCTGGGGGTCGTGGCGATGGCTCGGCTTCGCGCGCACCCGCGATCGTCCGCGCTGGCTGGCGGTCGGCGATGAGGTTGCCGCGAAGCCATGGCGAAGCATCGCCGGACGACGGCAAGCGCGAGGCGGTGAGCACAAAGCGCTCGCTGCGTCCCGCCCGGCGATGTCGCGCGGCACCCCACGCCCACCCTTCCAATTTGCTCCTTATCGGCTGGGCGGTGCATTGCGATTGCGGACGTGCGGCGGCTATGGCCTGAACGGGCCCTGATCGGCCCGCGTTGTTGCGCCCGCGCAAACCTGGGCACGCCTCTACCAGCCACTGCGGTCAAAGGACTCGCACAGGCCCTCCGTCGGGCGCACAATTCGGCGGAATCGCGGGGGTCCGGCTGCCGGCCCCCCTTTCCATTTCTGTCCCTGCGCCCGACGGGCGCGCCATGGAGTCGCCGCAATGAAGTTCCGTTTCCCCGTCGTCATCATCGATGAGGACTTCCGCTCGGAGAACGCGAGCGGGCTCGGCATCCGTGCGCTCGCCAGGGCGATCGAGGCGGAGGGCCTGGAGGTGCTCGGTGTCACAAGCTACGGCGACTTGTCGAGCTTCGCGCAGCAGCAGAGCCGGGCCTCGTCGTTCATCCTGTCGATCGACGACGAGGAGTTCGGCTCGGGGTCGCCAGAGGAGACCCGCGCGGCGCTCGCGAACCTGCGCGCCTTCGCCGAGGAAATCCGCTTCCGAAACACCGAGATTCCCGTGTTCCTGCACGGCGAGACGCGGACCTCCCGCCACATCCCGAACGACATCCTGCGGCAGTTGAACGGCTTCATCCACATGAACGAGGACACGCCGGAGTTCGTCGCACGCTACATCGTGCGCGAGTCGCGGACCTACCTCGACAGCCTCGCTCCGCCGTTTTTCCGCGCGCTCGTGCACTACGCGAACGACGGCAGCTACTCCTGGCACTGCCCCGGGCACTCGGGCGGCGTCGCGTTCCTCAAGAGCCCGGTCGGGCAGATGTTCCACCAGTTCTTCGGCGAGAACCTGCTGCGCGCCGACGTCTGCAACTCGGTGGACGAGTTGGGCCAGCTGCTCGACCACTCGGGTCCGGTGGCGGCGTCCGAGCGCAATGCGGCGCGTATCTTCAACGCCGACAGCCTGTTCTTCGTCACCAACGGCACATCGTCATCGAACAAGATGGTGTGGCACGCGACGGTCGCGCCCGGCGACATCGTGGTCGTCGACCGCAACTGCCACAAGTCGATCCTGCACGCGATCACGATGACCGGCGCGATCCCGGTGTTCCTGACGCCGACGCGCAACCACGTCGGAATCATCGGACCGATCCCGCAAAGCGAGTTTCGCTGGGAGAGCATCGAGAAGAAGATCCGCGCGCACCCGTTCGCGAAGGACGTGAAGACCAAGCCGCGCATCCTGACGATCACGCAGAGCACCTACGACGGCATTCTCTACAACGTCGACACGATCAAGGAAATGCTGGGCAGCCGCATCGACACGCTGCATTTCGACGAGGCCTGGTTGCCGCACGCGTCGTTCCACGATTTCTACCGAGGGCATGCATGCGATCGGCAAGGATCGGCCGCGCAGCAAGGACGCGCTGATCTTCTCCACGCAGTCGACGCACAAGCTGCTCGCGGGGCTGTCGCAGGCGTCGCAGATCCTGGTGCAGGACAGCGAGACGCGCCAGCTCGACCGTGCGCGCTTCAACGAAGCCTACCTGATGCACAGCTCGACCTCGCCGCAGTACGCGATCATCGCGTCCTGCGACGTCGCAGCGGCGATGATGGAGCCGCCGGGCGGACCCGCATTGGTCGAGGAGTCCATCATGGAAGCGCTGGATTTCCGGCGTGCGATGCGCAAGGTGGACGAGGAGTTCGGCGACTCGTGGTGGTTCAAGGTCTGGGGCCCGGACCACCTGGTAGAGGAGGGCATCGGCAGCCGCGAGGACTGGATGCTCGGTGGCAACGAGCGCTGGCACGGGTTCGGCGACCTTGCTCCCGGCTTCAACATGCTCGATCCGATCAAGGCGACGGTGTTGACACCGGGTCTGGACGTTGCGGGCGATTTCGCCGAGCGCGGCATCCCGGCGTCGATCGTCACCAAGTACCTGGCCGAGCACGGCGTGATCGTCGAGAAGACGGGTCTCTACTCGTTCTTCATCATGTTCACGATCGGCATCACCAAGGGCCGCTGGAACACGCTCGTCACCGCGCTGCAGCAGTTCAAGTCGGACTACGACGCGAACAATCCGCTGTGGCGCGCACTGACCGACTTCGTGCAGGCGCATCCGCGCTACGAGAAGATCGGGCTGCGCGACCTTTGCGATTCGATCCACGGCATCTACAAGGCGAACGACATCGGCCGCCTGACGACCGAGATGTACGTGTCGAACCTCGAGCCCGCGATGAAGCCCGCCGACGCGTTCGCGCGAATGGCGCATCGCGAGATCGAGCGCGTGGAGATCGACGACCTCGAAGGCCGGGTGACGAGCGCGTTGCTGACGCCCTATCCGCCGGGCATACCGCTGCTGATCCCCGGCGAGCGGTTCAACCGGCAGATCGTCAAGTACCTGCAGTTCGCGCGCGACTTCAACGAGCGCTTCCCCGGCTTCGACACCGACATCCACGGCCTCGTGGAGGAGGACATCAATGGTCGGCGGCGTTATTTCGTTGATTGCGTCGCCGGTGCGAAGGTGATCGCCGCGATGCCGTCGCTGCCGCGCGTGCGCAGCGTACGCAAGTCCTGACGCGCGCCTTCCGACCGACTGTTTCCCGGCACGCGTGAGCGCCGGGCGCGGCGCGACCGGGTCGCGTCAGGCCGCGGCGGCCTGCGGTTCGGGCCGCGCGGCCTCGCGGGCGGCGGAAACCGCAAGCGAGGCGAGCACGCAACTCGCCATCCGCACTTCCAACGCGTCGTACTGGGTGCCGAGCACGATCGGCACCTGCGCGCCGAGCACGAGGCCCGCGGCGAGGCCGCCGGTGAGGCCGGTCAGCGTGCGCAGGACCATCGTCGCCGCTTCCATCGTCGGGGCGATCAGGATGTCGGCCTTGCCGGCGACGTCCGAACGCACGCCATGCGATCGCGCAGCTTCGAGCGAGAAGGCGACATCGGGCGTGAGAGGCCCGTCGAGCACTGCGCTGCCGAACAACCCTTGCGCTGCCATCGACTTCAATGCCCCCGCCTCGCCCGTCGACGCGAATGCCGGTGACACGAGATTCTTGGCGGCGAGCAGCGCAACGAACGGCATCGGCACGCCAAGGGCGGCGGCGAGCTGCACCGTGTTGATCACGATATCTCGCTTCGCCGCAAGGTTGGGCGCGATGTTGAGCTGCGCGTCGGCCAGCAGCAGGCCGCGGGGCTGGCCGGGCAGATCGAGAAAATATGCGTGCGAAAGGCGGCGTTCGGTGCGCAGCCCGGAATCGGGATTGGCAACGGGCGTGAGCAGATCCTCGTTGGACAGGCTGCCCTTGATCAGCGCACCGAGCCTGCCGGCGCGCGCGAGCATCACGGCATGCTGACTCGCGGCCCGTGGCTCGTCCGGCGGTGTCCGCCAGGGGCAGTCGCGAGATGTCGAGTCCCGCCCGGGCGGCCGCGTCGCGGATGCGCGCCTCGGGTCCCACCAGCGTGGGTGCGATGTAACCGGCGAATGCGCCCGAAAGCGCGAGCTGAAGCGAGTCCCGATCCACCGGGAAGACGACGGCGGCTGGCAGTGCGGGCAGAAGACGCGCGCGTTCAACGAGTTTCGTGAGTTGCGGACGGGGGAACATCGTGGGAGCGTCGCAAACACCCCGGCATGCTGTCAACCACTCCCGATGGAAGGGCGGCCGAAGGGGATGTCCGGTTGGATGACGGTGGGGGCGGGTGGCAGCGGAGTCTTCGAGACGCCGGGTGCCGCGGTCTCAGCGGACGGTAGGCGCGATGAGCTTTGTGCCTTGCCTGCGGCCTCAGTGCACGGTCTGTGGCGGGGGTACCGTCGCGTGTCGGCCGCGCCGACACTCGCTTGAGTGTCGATCCCCCCTTCGTGGGGCGACCTCCTCGAAGGCGGACGATTCCTACGTGTGCAACGAATCGGTCGCCTGTCGGCGACTCGCAATCGCCGTCGAGCCCGCTTCGCGGGCACCCACGCCGGCTGCTCGCGCCGCTGCCCCTCGCCACGTAGCTCGGTCGGCTAATACTCCACCGGGATCGGATCGAGCGAGCGCCACAAATACCATGTCGCGACACTGCGCCACGGCTTCCAGCGCTCACCCAGCGCCCGCATCTGCGCCGGCGCCAACCGCTCGCCGCCGTTGTAATGCAGTCCGATCGCCCGCTGCAATCCCAGGTCGTCCACCGGGAAAACGTCGGGACGAAGCTCGTGGAAGATCAGGAACATCTCGGCCGTCCAGCGACCAATGCCCTTGACATCCACCAGGCGCTCGATCAGGTTCTCGTCGGCAAGCGCCGGCCATTCGCGCGAATCGAGCGCGCCGCTTTCGAAGTGGCGAGCGAGATCGCGCAGGTATTCGCCCTTGCGGGCGGACAGCCCGACGCGGCGAAGCGCGGGCATGCGCATCCGCGCAACGCGCGCGGGATCGACGCGCGGCGGATCGCAACTGCCGTGCGATACGGCCACGAAGCGGTCCCAGATCGACTGCGCGGCCTTCACCGAGATCTGCTGGCCGACGATCGCACGTGCGAGCGTGGTGAACGGGTCGCCGCGACGCGTGAGGTGGATGCCGGGATAGGTCTCCACCAACTGCCCGAGTACCTTGTCGCGCGCTCCAAGCGTGCGCGTCGCCGCGTCCCAGTACGCCGGTTTCATCGCCCTGGCCTTCAACGTGGCCGCGCGCCATGGCGCAGTCGTTGGCGCTTTCGCCACGCGTGCACCGCATGCCAGCGCCAGGCCACGCGCACCACGATCCAGCCGACGCCAGCCAGCGTGAGCGCGAGCAGCGGCAGGCCGAGCGCCAGCGGCTTGCCGAGCTTGCCCGCCCAGTCGACGACGTCGCCCAGGTAGGACGGCGACCACGCGAACCCGGGAGGAGGCGCCATCGCGGTTGCGGGGTCGTTGAGAAACAGTCCGCCGTACTGCCATGCGAGCAGATAGAGGGGAACGATCGTCAGCGGATTGGTGTAGAGCGTCGTGATCGCCGCAAGCGGGAAGTTCGCTCGAAACAGCATCGACAATCCGATGGCGGCGAGCACCTGCAGCGGGCCCGGAACCAGCCCCGCGAACAATCCGATCGCCACCGCCCGCGCGGTCGAGCGTCGATTGAGATGCCACAGGTCCGGGTCGGCGAGCCGCGGGGCGTAACGCAATACCCACGGATGGCTCGTCACCTGCTCGACGTAGGGCTCGAGACGGTGGGTGAGCTGCTTGATCAGGCGGCGTGGCATGGCGGGGCCGTTAATGGTACATTGCGCGGCTTTTTGCATTCACGCATTAACGGGGGTGCTTTACGATGGTGAGGCAGTGCGTGCTGCGGGCTTTCCTGGTGCCCGCGCTTTGCCTTGCCGCCATTCTGGCCACCGGGCCCGCCGCCGCGGCCGCGGACCCGAACAAGGTGATCCGCGACGTCTTCCCGGTCGCCGAGACCGGCTTCGATCCGCAGGCCGTGCACGACCTCTATTCGGGGACCATCGTGCAGGCGATCTTCGAGACGCTGTACACCTACGACTATCTCGCGCGCCCGGCGAAGGTCGTGCCGCGCGCCGCGGAAGCGATGCCGCAGGTCGCCGAGGACGGCAAGGTCTGGACGATCAGACTGCGCAAGGGAATCACGTTCACGCCCGATCCCGCATTCAAGGGCAAGCCGCGCGAATTGACGGCGGATGACTACGCCTATGCATTGAAGCGCCTGATCGATCCCAAGATCCGCTCGCCGTGGGCGTTCCTGGTCGAAGGGAAGATCGTCGGGTTGGACGAGCTCGCTGCCGAAGCGAAGAAAAGCGGCCGTTTCGACTACGACCGCAGGATCGCGGGACTGGAAGTCGTGGACCGCCACACGCTTCGCATCCGCCTCAAAGAAACCGACTACAACCTGCCCTATGTGCTCGCGCACGAGCCGACCTCCGCGATTGCCCGCGAGGTTGTCGAAGCCTATGCCGGGCTCGACGGGCGCGTGCAGGCGAATCCGGTGGGAACTGGGCCGTACAAGCTCGCGAGCTGGATCAGGAGCTCGAAGATCGTGCTGGAGGCCAATCCCGACTACCGCGGGTTCACCTGGGACTTTGCGTCCGGCGACCCCGAGGACGCGAAGCTTGTCGCGCAAATGCGCGGCAAGCGGATGCCGCAGGTCGGGCGCGTGGAGATCAGCATCATCGAGGAGGACCAGTCGCGGCTCCTCGCGTTCCGCAACGGCGAGCTCGATCTGCTGAATCTCGAGGGCCCGCTTGCGCCAAGCGTGCTGGACGGCGGCAAGCTCAGGCCGGAGTATGCCGACAAGGGCGTGCAGCTGTCGCGCATCGTCGACCCCGAGATCAATTACGTCTACTGGAACATGCAGGATCCGGTCGTCGGCGGCCTGTCGCGCGAGAAGATCGCGCTGCGCCGCGCGATGGCGATGTCGTACAACCCGGACGAGGAAATCAAGGTCATCCGCAACGGGCAGGCCGTCGTGGTCCACTATCCGATTCCGCCGGGAGTCGTAGGGCACGCGCCGAACTGGAAGAGCTGGATCACCTACGATCCTGCGGGCGCGAACGCGCTGCTCGATCGCTTCGGGTACAAGAAGGGGCCCGACGGGTACCGGGCATTTCCCGACGGCAAGCCGCTCACCGTGGTGCTGTCATCGCGCCCCGACTCGCTCTACCGGCAGATCGACGAGCTGTGGAAGAAATCGTTCGACGCGATCGGCGTGCGCCTTTCGTTCCACAAGGACAAGTTCCCTGAGCTGCTGAAGCTCGAGAAGCAGTGCAAGCTGCAGAGCCGCTATGCATCCTGGATCGCCGATTACCCCGACGGCGACAACTTCATGCAGCTGCTGTACGGGCCGAACTCGTTCCAGAGCAACAACGCGTGCGCGAAGATACCCGAATACGACGCGCTCTACGCGAAGTCGCAGAAGATGCCGCCCGGGCCCGAGCGCGACCGTCTCTACGAGGACATGACGCGCATCATGGAAGGCTATGCGCCGTGGCGGCTTGCGACCGCCCGCTACCGCAATCAGCTCGTCCAGCCGCGCGTGCAGGGGTATCGCAAGCACCCGATCCTGCACGCGCAATGGCAGTACCTCGACCTCGAGCCGGCAAGGCCGTAGGGCGCCGGCGGAGAACGTGCGATGTGGGCTTACATCATCAGGCGCTTGTGGCAGATGGTCCCGACGATGCTCGGGGTCATCCTGCTCGTGTTCTTCCTGTTCGGCTGGGTGGGCGGCGATCCGGCCTACGTGCTGGCAGGCAAGATCAGCAACCAGGAGCAGATCGACAACATCCGGCGCCAGCTGGGCGTGGACCAGCCGTACTACGTGCAGCTCGGCATCTTCGTGAAGCAGGTGCTGACGGCCGACTTCGGCGCCTCGTGGAGCACCAACGAGCGCGTGTCGAACATCCTCGCGACCCGGCTCGGCCCCTCGCTGACGGTGCTCGTGCCGCTGCTCGTCATCGATACGCTGATCTCGATCGCCCTCGCGCTGGCCGTCGCCTATGTGCGCGGGTCGCTGACGGACCGCCTCGTGATGATCCTCTGCACGGTCGGCCTGTCGATCTCGATCCTGGTCTACATCATCGTCTACCAGTTCGTGTTCGCCTACAAGCTCGGCTGGTTCCCGGTTCAGGGGTGGGGCAACAGCCTGCTCGAGAACCTGTTCGTCTATTCGGCGTTGCCGATCCTGATCGCGCTCACCGTCAGCATCGCGCCGAGCCTTCGGCTCTACCGCACGTTCGTGCTGGACGAGATCAACCAGGACTACGTGCGCACCGCGCGCGCCAAGGGTCTCGGCGAGAACCGCATCCTGTGGGTGCACGTGCTGCGCAACGCGTCGATTCCGATCATCACCAACCTGATGGCGGCACTGCCCGGCCTGCTGCTCGGCTCGTTCCTGATCGAGCGCTTCTTCTCGATCCCCGGGATCGGACGCGAGGTGATCCTCGCCGTGGAACGATCCGACTTCCCGGTGATCAAGGCGATCACCGTGTACGTGGCATTTGCGACGATCCTGTCGAATCTGCTGGCTGACCTGATGTACAAGGCGGTCGACCCGCGGGTGCAGCTGAAGTGAGCGCTGAAGGGCCGTCCCGAGGCGCGAATTCCGCCCCCTGGGGGGCAGCGCAGCGACCCACGCCGCAAGCGTGGGGGGATCATGCAGTTACCCTGGTCGCAGATCGCGCCGACGCACGGCGCGCTCGATCGCAGGCGATGCACGCCTCGCCCGGACTGTGGACGCTCGCGTGGCGGCGCCTGCGCGCCGACCGCGTCGGCATGGTGTCGCTCGGCATCGTCACGGCGTTCATCGTGATGATGACCCTGTCGGGCACCGGACTGATCGCGAAGGACTGGGCGGCAGAGGTCGGCGTCAATTACGCGCCACCGTCGTTCCTCGGCGCCGACATCGAAGCGGGCGCGCCGGCGACACCCGAATCGCCGCCGACGCCGGAGACGGGCGCAAGCACGTACCGGTCGAACATCATCGATCCGATCGGCGACGTGATCGCCGAGATCGAGGCGGCACGCGCGGGCGGCACCGCGTCGCCGGCAACCGCGCCTGCGGAGGATCGGATCGTCGACCCGCTCGCCGACATCATGAAGGAGATTCGGGCACAGACCGCTGCGCCAGCGGCAGGCGATGGCAAGAGCGTCGATCCTCTTGCCGACGTGATGAAGGAGATTCAGGGCAGGAAGGCTGCACCCCCGGCAGGCACAGCGCCCGGAGTGGGCGCGCCCGCGCCGGGGGTCCGAGCGGCGACGCTGCCGTTCGGTGCCGACAAGTGGGGTCGCGATGTGCTTCTGAAGACGATCAAGGGTTCCCAGACCTCGATTTTCGTCGGCCTCGCGGCGGCATTCGTCGCGACGCTGATCGGCACGATGCTCGGCGCGTTCGCCGGTTACTTCGGCGGCTGGGTGGACGACCTACTCAACTGGTTCTTCAGCATCTTCAGCTCGATCCCCTATCTGCTGCTGATCCTCGCGATCGCCGCGGTGCTGCAGCAGAAAGGAACGCTGACGATCATCCTGATCCTCGGACTCGCCGGCTGGACCGGCGTGTTCCGCCTGGTCCGCGGCGAGTACCTGAAGCACAAGGGCCGCGAGTACGTGCAGGCGGCGGATGCGATCGGCGCCTCGAGCACGCGCAAGATGTTCGTGCACATCTTTCCGAACATTTCTCACGTCGTGCTCGTGCAGCTGTCGATCCTGGTCGTCGGCTTCATCAAGGCCGAGGTGATCCTCTCGTTCCTGGGCTTCGGCGTTCCCGTCGACGTCGTGTCGTGGGGCTCGATGCTGAACGAGGCGCAGAACGAGCTGATCCTCGGCAAGTGGTGGCAGCTCGCGGCCGCGGGCACGGCGATGGCGCTGCTCGTCACCGCGTTCAGCCTGCTCACCGACGCGTTGCGCGATGCGCTCGATCCGAAGCTCAAGGGGAGGGCGGCGCATGAGCCACCGCCACACGCCGACCGGCATCACGCATCCGGAGCCCGCCGCCGCGGTGGTCCCGCCGCTCGTCAGCGTGCGTGACCTCGCCGTCTCGTTCAGGCTCGACAAGCACAACACGTTCGATGCGGTGAAGGGCATCTCGTTCGACATCCCGAAGAACTCGACGGTGGCGCTGGTCGGCGAGTCGGGCTCCGGCAAGTCGGTGTCCTCGCTCGCGATATTGGGTCTCCTGCCGCCGGAGAACTCCATCGTCGACAAGCGCAGCCGGATCCTGTTCGAGGGCCGCAACCTGCTCGAGCAGCCGGCGTCCGAATTGCGGGCGCTGCGCGGCGGCAAGATCTCGATGATCTTCCAGGAACCGATGACGTCGTTGAATCCGGTGTTCACCGTCGGCTTCCAGCTCGAGGAGGTGCTGCGGCTGCACATGAACATGACGGGCAGCGAGGCGCGCAAGCGGGCGATCGCGCTGCTCGAGGAGGTCGGCATCCCGGAACCGGCGCAGAAGATCGGCGCGTATCCATCGCAGATGTCCGGCGGGCAGCAGCAGCGCGTGATGATCGCGATGGCGATCGCCTGCGAGCCGCAGCTTCTCATCGCCGACGAGCCCACCACGGCGCTCGACGTCACGATCCAGAAGCAGATCCTCGAGCTGATTGCCGCGCTGCAGCGCAGGCGCCAGATGTCGGTGCTGTTCGTCACGCACGATCTCGCGGTCGTCGGCGAAATTGCCGATCACGTGGTCGTGATGCGCAACGGCGAGATCCGCGAGCAGGGCCCGGCGGCGGCCGTATTCGAGGATCCGCAGGACGCCTACACCAGGGCGCTGCTGCAATGCCGGCCGCGGCTCGATCGCCGCCCGCAACGTCTGCCGGTGATCGACGACTGGATGGGGGGACAGGTCACGCTCGACGATCCTGCCGCGCACTCGGAGAGACTGCATCTCATGCTCGAGGAGCGCAAGCGCGGCGTGTCGCCGGACGATCCGGTGATCCTCGACGTGCGCAAGCTGGGCAAGAGCTTCTACTCGCGCGAGGGGCTCTTCGGACGGCGCGAGTTCAAGGCGGTGAAGGACGTGTCGTTCAAGCTGGCCAAGGGCAAGACGATGGGCCTGGTCGGCGAATCGGGGTCGGGGAAGACCACCGTCGGTCTGACGCTCATGCGGCTGCACGAGGCGACGAGCGGCGAAGCGCTCTTCGAAGGTCGCGACATCCTGTCGATGTCGCGGAAGGACTTCATGGCCTACAAGCGCCGCATCCAGATCATCTTCCAGAACCCGTACGCGTCGCTCAATCCACGCTTCACAGTCGGCCAGATCCTGACCGAGCCCATGGCGATCCACGGCATCGGCGAGTCCACCCAGCAACGCACCGACCTCGCGTTCGAGATGCTGGACAAGGTCGGGTTGCCGGAGGCCTCGTTCTACAAGTACCCGCACGAGTTCTCCGGCGGCCAGCGCCAGCGCATCGCGATCGCGCGCTGCCTGACACTGAAGCCCGACATCCTGATCTGTGACGAGTCCGTCTCGGCGCTCGACGTGTCGGTGCAGGCGCAGGTGCTGAACCTGCTCTGCGACCTGCAGGACGAGTTCGGCCTTTCCTACATCTTCATCTCGCATGACCTCGCCGTGGTCAAGTACATCAGCGACCAGATCATGGTGATGAACAACGGCGAGATCGTCGAGATCGGCGATTCCGACGCCCTCTACCGCGCGCCCAGGGAGCCCTACACGCAGCGCCTGCTCGCGGCGATCCCGAAGGGCTGGCGGCCGGGCGCGGTGCAGGCCGCGTAGCAATCCGGGGGAGGTGCGCGTCGCCGCGCTGACGGCGACCGGCCACCCGGCGGGGGTGGGGGGCGCGTCCTCAGGGCGCTACCGACGTCGTTACCTCCCGGATTCAGCCCCCTGATTGCCGATTTGCCATGACGCGGATGTAACTTTCCTGCAACTGCCGTAACGCTTTGTTGCAAGTTCCCCGACCCAGTTGACTTGGGTCAACGAACGATTGCGAATGCAACGGAAACTGGCCGAAATCCGCTCGACTTCATCCGGACCTCGCCGTGGTCGCCCGACGCACCAACCCGACGCCTGCATATGCAGCCGCCTGGTGCCCATTGGGACTTCGCTCTCTTGCCAGTGACGCTGCCCCGAACCCGTGGGCGGCGCTTGCGGCCTGCGGTCCGTCCGCGCATCCGGGCTGCGCCGCGCTCGTCGGGGCCGGCACTGGTCCCGTCTTCATGTGCGGATCCGTACACCTCGCCACCGTGGCGGCGAGGCCGACGCTTCGTTGACGTGCCGTTCCTGACTCCGACTTAGAAAAGGGGAGTACTCCATGCGAATCAAGTCCACCATTGCGGCAGGAGCGCTGCTGGCGGCCGTTGCCGCGTTCGTGGCGTTGCCGGCCTTCGCGCAGGCCCAGAAGGCCTGGGACGGCGCGCCCGTCTGCGTGCAGTGCCACGAGAAGCAGAACAGCACGATCCTGCTGACGGGACACGGCGTGTCGAACGACGCCAATGGCAGCGCGTGCCAGGCGTGCCACGGCGACGCATCGGCGCACCTGAAGGACCCGACCAAGAACAAGCCGCGCGAATGTGCTGGGATCGAAGACCGCGACGGCGGCCGAGAAGTCGGCCGTCTGCCTCAACTGCCACGGCGGCCAGCGGCATCTCGAGAACTGGTCGGTCGCCAAGCACCGCAAGGTCGACGTGACCTGCGTCAACTGCCACTCGTCCACGGCACGCAAACCGCGAGCAACAACAAGCAGATCAAGGACAACCAGTTCGCCGCCGCGCCGTACACGACGACCGCGCGGCAAGCTCGCCTACAAGACCTGCGTCGACGTGCCACACCGACGTGCGGGGCGAGATCCTCAAGCCCTCGCACCACCCGATCATCGAAGGCAAGGTCGGCTGCCAGGACTGCCACGACCCGCACGGTGCGCTGCAGAAGGCGAGCCTGCGCAACGAGTCGATCCATGACCTGTGCGTCAGCTGCCACGCCGACAAGCGCGGCCCGTGGATCCACGAGCATCCCCCGGTGATGGAAAACTGCGCCACCTGTCATACGCCGCACGGCTCGTCGCACAAGGGCCTGCTCGCCCAGAAGCCGCCGGCGCTGTGCGCGGACTGCCATCCGGGCGGCCACACGCACGGCATCTACGACGGCAGCGGGACGCTGCCCAACGTGCTGCCGTCGAACATCCGGTTCGAAGGAAGCGGCTGCGTCGGATGCCATCGGCAGATCCACGGCAGCAACGCGCCGGCATCCGCCTACGGCCAATTCTTCCTTCGCTGAGACCAGGGGACAATCATGAGAGTCAAGCTCATCGCCGTTGTCGTGGCGAGCCTGTTCGCGCAAAGCGCGTACGCCGACGACAATTTCCTGTGGAGCGGATCCCTCGAGGCCGGCGGTCGCGGCACGAACATCGACGGCGCCAACCGCAACGGCGGGGTCGGCCCGCGCACCACGTCGACAACTCCCGCGTTTCCCACGCCGTACACCGGCCCGGTCGACGACGCCAAGGCGCAGGAGTACCAGGACATCAGAAGCGCGCCGATCGGCGTGGTCGACATCCGCGGCAGCAGCCGCGCGTACTACCTGCGCGTGTTCGGCGAGGAGTTCGGCCGCGACGACCAGTTCATCAACATCGTCGGCGGCGGCTACGGCGCGTGGAAGGCGTCGATCTACAACAACAACATTCCGCACAACTACTCGTTCAACGCGCTGACGCCGCTGGCCGGCGTCGACGGCACCTGGCTGGTCGGGCCCGGCCTGCCGTATCCGCAGGCGCCGAACCCGAACAACTGGTACACGTTCAACTATGGCACCCAGCGCAACACGTGGGGCGGCAACGGCGAGTTCTCGGGCAAGACGCCGTGGTTCATCCGCGCCGACTACAACGAGGTCAAGACGAACGGGATCAAGCCGGGCAGCGGCCAGCTCGGAACGGGCTCCGGCAACGGACTGATCGAGCTCGGCATGCCGGTCGAATACAAGACGCAGAACACGACCATCGAGGGCGGCTACAACACCAAGCAGTACGGCTTCAAGGTCGCGTTCATCGACTCGAAGTTCACCGACGCCAACGACGTCGGTGCAGTGGACGAACTTCTACATGCGGAGCGGCCTCGACTACTCGCTGCTGCCGCCGGACAACGAACTCAAGAAGTGGACGTTCAACGGATACATCAAGCAGCTGCCGTGGGACTCGGCGATCATCGCGCGCTTCACGCAGAGCAAGCTGACGAACAGCTTCGGGATCGCGTCGACGAGCCTCAAGCCGACGGGGAACACGCCGTCCGGCCAGTTCATTCCGCCCGGCGTGGGCAACCTCGTCACGCAGCCGGACTCGACGTCGAACTTCAACGGCAACATCAAGACGACGACGGCCAACGTCGCGTGGAACGCGAGCCCGATGGCGCAGCTCGACACGCGGGTCTACTACGACTACTACGACCTGCAGAACGACTCGACCAACGTCTCGTACGCAGCGGGCAGCCAGGGCAGCAGCTGCGCGACCCCGCCGGCCAACAGCGCGACGTGCTACACGATCGGCGGCTCTGGCCGCCCCCGAGGCCTTCCAGTACACGAAGAACTCGGCCGGGTTCGACGCGACGTGGGCGTTCAACCGCTACAACAAGCTGCTCGGCGGCTTCGACTGGATCAATGTCGATCGCCACCTCGAGCCGGCGCCGAAGACGGACGACTACCGCTACTGGGTCGAGTACCGCAACACGGGCGGCTGGCCCGGCAGCTGGGCGAACGTGACCGGCCGGCTCAAGTACGAGTACTGGCAGCGGCGCTCGGACCTCGACCCCAGCGTCACCAACAACGGAACAGCGAATCCGACTCAGGTTCCGTACTACTTCACCGCCTACGACGTCTCGAACTTCGACCGCAACGTCGTCAAGTTCAACATCGACTGGACGCCGGATCCGATGTGGCTCGTGGGCTTCGGCGCAACGTGGCGCGACACCGACTACAAGGACAACTACTACGGGCGCGTCAACGACCACAGCCAGCAGTACGACGTGACGGCCTCCTGGGGCGACGACAAGCTCCGGATCACCGGCATCGGCAACTGGGGCAAGGTCAAGTTCGAGCAGGACTACCGCAACACTGCCACGGTTGCGCGGTGCCTGGGGATCCGCTGCCCAGCGGGCCGACCAATCGCACCAACTTCAACTGGGGCACGCGAGAACACGCAGGACGGCTGGATGGCCGCGGCGCTGGTCGACTGGGCGCCGACCGACAAGTGGATGGTGACGACGTCGTACTCCTACGGCAAGACCGGCGGCGGCGTGGACTTCTAGTCGGCTACTACGGCCCACCTGTCCAGCCGCCGGATGTGCGGGCGGATTCACGCCTCCGGAGGAACGCCTGGCCCGCTCGTCAACTACGACACCGACAACACGACGCTGCAGCGGTTCCAGATCAAGGGAGACCTACAACTACAGCAAGAAGTGGGCGGTCTCAGCGGCGGGTACGCGTACGAGAAGTACGACTACAGCGACGGCCAGATGGCGGGCTACTCGAGCTTCTACCCGTACTTCCAGAACCTCGGCAGCTCCAACATCAGCTGGTATACGGGCGCATTCGCCAACCCGAGCTACACGACCAACCTGTTCTGGCTGACGGTGACCTACAAGTTCGATCCGCCGCCGCAGGTCTATCGCCCCGCTGAAGGTCGCGCAAGCGCCGGCACCCGCCCCGGTGCCGCCGCCTCCGCCGCCGCCGCCGGCCCCGCGCCGGCTCCGGCGCCGCAGGTGCAGAAGATCACGCTCGACTCGAAGGTGCTGTTCGACTTCGACAAGGCGGTGCTGAAGCCTGAAGGCAAGGCGGCGATCGACAGCCAGGTCGTCGGCAAGCTGGCGCAGGTCCAGAAGCTCGACGTGGTCCTGGTCACCGGCCACACCGATCCGCTCGGCACCGACGCAGTACAACCAGAAGCTGTCGGAGCGTCGTGCCGATGCCGTGCGCGACTACCTGGTCAGCAAGGGCGTGCCGAAGGCCAAGATCGAGACCATCGGCCTGGGCGAGAAGCAGCCCGTCGTGCAGTGCGACCAGAAGAACCTGAAGGAACTGATCGCCTGCCTGCAGCCCGAACCGCCGCGTCGAAGTCCAGGCGAAGGGCGAATCGACCAAGTAAAGCCTGCGTTCCGGGTCGATACGACAAGCCCCGCTTCGGCGGGGCTTTTTCTTGCATGTTTTCGGTCGCCGGCGTGCGCTGCACCGCGAGGTAAACGCATCCTCCGCATGCGCTGGCGACGGGGACTCCCTTCGGAGGACTTTACGGTCGGCCTGCAGGCGGCAGGCCTGACGCATTTTTGCCTTCCCCTGGCCGTCCCATAGTGGTGGAGCCCCGCCGTTGGCGCTCCCGATTCGGGGGGTTCCATGGAATCCGACCGTTAATCTCCCGCTTCCAGCCGCCCATCTAGCCCGGTCGAGTGCCAGGCCCCATGGCGCGTATCTTGCGGCCTGTGATGCGTTTTCTCCTGGCTGCAGGGCGGGCCATCACCATGCACCGACTAGACATGCGACCAATCGATCAACGAATCCCAAGCGTCCGGGCGCGCGCTGCTCGCAGGTCGCCAAAGGCACGGAGGCCCGTTCATGCGCACACTTGATTCGTTTGGCGTGGGACGCTCCGACGTCGTGGACTTTACCGGCCGCAACGACCGGCCATTCTGGGGTGCGTTCGCTCGCAGGCACCGTGGATTCACGCTGATCGAGGTCGTGATCACAGTCGCGATCGTCGCAATTCTCGCGTCCATCGCGCTGCCGAACTATTCGGCCTATGTGATGCGCAGCAAGATCACGGAAGCCACGGGAAACCTGAGCGACATGCGCAACCGGATGGAGCAGTATTTCTTCGACCATCGCGAGTTTCCGGGGGCGTGCATCGCGGCCGCGCCGGGCGCCGCGCCGGACACGAAGATCTACCTGCCCGAGACGATGACGCACTTCGACATCACCTGCGCCTTCCCCAGCGCAACCAGTTACACGATCACGGCGACCGGGAAAGCGACGTCGGGTACGACGGGCTTCGCCTACACGATCGACGAGGCGAACAACCGCCGGACGACCGGACTGCCCTCGGGCTGGACGGGTAGCGGAAACAATTGCTGGGTCACGAAGAAGGATGGGACCTGCTGAAATGCGCGCGCGCAAGAGCAACCTGGGTTTCTCGCTCATCGAGCTGATGGTGGCGTTCAGCATCGGTGCGCTGCTGCTGATGCTGGCCGTCCCTTCGATCTCGGCCTTCCTGCGCAACAGCGAGATCCGCTCGACGGCGGAATCGATCACCAATGGACTGCGGGCGGCACGAAGCGAGGCGATACGCAGGAATCAGCCCGTGGCCTTCGCATTCGTCAGCGCGGGTAGCGCTGGCTGGACCGTGACGCAGGTGAGCGACGATTCGGTGATCCAGTCCTATACGAAAGGCGAGGGCGGAACCAATGTCGCCGTTGCAAGCCAGCCCGCCGACGCGGACACGGTTGCGTTCAGCGGCCTGGGCCGGATCCTGCCCGTTGCGCCCGGCAACCCGCCCAATCTCCGGCAACTGGATATCACCTCCACGCTCGATTCCAATGCGCGCGCGCTGCGCATCTTCGTCGACGAGACGCATGGGATCCGGATGTGCGATCCGTCGCCGGCGCTTGCTACCGCCGTACCGCCCGACCCCCGAGCCTGCTGACATGAAACCGCCGCGCTGCTGCAAGAACCGACAATCGGGCACTTCGCTGCTCGAGGTGCTGATCGCGATCCTGATCTTCTCGCTGGGAATCCTGGGTACGACCGGGCTGCTGGCGACCTCGATCCGCGCGAGCAACGACGCGCGCTACCGTTCCGAGGCCGCCAACCTTGCGGGCGCCATGGTCGCCGACATGTGGGCGACGGGCCCCGGCCAGCTGGATACCGAGTTCGGAACGAGCGGCACGAAGCTGGACGCGTGGAAGGTCAAGGCCGCAGCGCTGATGCCCTCTGCCGACACGAACCCGCCGCAGGTGGATCTTGCCCAGCCGGGACTGTCGCTGCAGAGCCGCACGGTCGTCGTCACCGTGTTCTGGCAGCTGCCCGGTGCCAAAGAGCTGCATTCGTACATGCTGACCGCGCAGATCGGGAAGAATCCATGAGCGCCCGGGTCTCGAACATGCAATCAGGGCAGCGCGGGGTCGGCTTGATCGAGGTCCTGATCGCCCTCGCCATGGGCTTGGTGATGGTGCTCGTGATCTACCAGGTCTACGGCGCCGTCGAGGGCCAGAAACGCACGATCACGTCAGGCAGCGACGCGCATGGCAACGCGAGCTACGGCCTGTTCCTGCTGGCTCGCGACGTGTCGATCGCCGGAAGCGGCATGACGAGTGCCGTCGCGACGGCGGCCAAGTTCGGCGTGGCGCTCGACAACTGCACCCTGGAGGAGCTGCGCGCGAATCCTGTCCTGATCGAGCCCGGTGCGACCGCCAACGACCCCGACAGGATCACCGTGTTCTACGGCGGTTCCGGTTCGCTTGCCACGCCCGTGGCAATGCTCAGCAACGCCACGGTCAACATGGGCAGCGCCGTCGACTATCAGGTACTGGCGAGGGTCGGGTTCAGCGCCAACGACGTCATCGCGGCCTTCCAGGGAACGAACTGCACGCTCTCGACCGTCAACGCCGTGGCGGATCTCGTCCCGGCCAGTCCCAACGGCATCGTGAAGATCACGAACACACCCGTTCCTGGCAGGACGACCGCATTGCCGTTCACCTACCAGTCGGTGAACGCCACGCTGGTCAATCTGGGCCCGGCCGCCTCGATGGGCCGCGTCGTCTACTCGGTCGATCCTGCGACCAGCACATTGCGCAGCCAGAACCTGCTCCCGACCGCCGGCGTGGAAAGCCCGGTCGTCCCCGACGTGGTGAACCTCAAGGCGCAGTTCGGTCTGGACACCGACGGCGACGGCGCGGTGGACCTCTGGCAGGAGGCCACCGGCAACTGGACGCTGGCGAACCAAAAGGTGGCGCGCTGGAACACGTTGTCACAGATCCGCGCCGTGCGGGTCGCAGTCGTGACGCGCAGCCCGCAGTACGAGAAGGATCCGGTGACGACGGGCCCGCTGGTGATGCTCGACGGCACGGTCTCGATGAATCTGAATTCGGATCAGCAGCACTACCGCTACAAGGTGCTCGAAACCATCGTGCCGCTGCGCAATCAGGTGTGGAACGACAAATGATGACCCATCGACACGTAAGCGGCCGCATGCAACATCGCGCCGGCAGCGCTCGGCGGCAGAGCGGCGTCGTGCTGATCATCGCGCTCATCGTCATGGTGGCGCTGATCCTGGGCGGCATCGCGCTGATCCGGTCGACCGATACGGCAACGATCGCCGGCGGCAACCTCGTACTGCAACAAGCCGCGATGTCGGCAGTGGACCGAAGCGTCGAGAACGCGGTGCACGCCCTGTACGACACCACGTCGATCGCGGACAAGCTGAACAACAACCTGGCGCAGAACTATTTCGCGAGCGTCGACCGGAAGCCGGACGGCAGCGTTCGTGACATTCCCACGGTCCTGCAGGAGCCGTTTTCGGCGTCCGCATTCACCGGCGCGGGCCTCAGCGCAACGCTGCTGCCCGCCGACGCTGCCGGGCACCGGAGCTACTACGTCATCGAGCGGATGTGCGCCAATGCGGGACAGGCCACCGGAAACAACTGCAACCTTTCCAGCGGTGCCTTCGGCGCCGATCCGGGCACGCAGCATTACACCGGCCTCGTACGTCCCGGCGACGCCTACTACCGCGTCACCATCCGTGTGGAAGGTCCCCGCAATACCGTGAGCTACGCACAGGCAATGCTCAAGTGAGCCGTACCAGCCGCAGAACCCCAGGACTACGACCATGAGCCATTCCCGTCGACGCACGTTGAACAAGGTCCTCTCGGCAATCGTGACCGCGAGCATCGTCCTGCAACCCCTTGCGGCCTACGGGGCGACGATCACGCCCACGCTGGCGCAGCTCCCGCTGCAGGGGATCAACACGGTCAAGCCGAACATCATGTTCACGATGGACGATTCCGGGCAGTATGGCGAACTACTACCTTCCGGATTACGTCGGGGAAGGCAATTTCAACGACGGCACCATCTTCTATTGCCGTGACAACGTGGACTGCGGAGGGGCGACCAACACCAGCACGGTAGCGCAGTGGGACCCGCCGATCGCGAGCAGCGACTTCAACGGCATCTACTACGACCCCGTTGAAACCTACACGCCCGCAAAGCGGGCCGACAACACCGATCTCGCTTATGAAAAGTCGGCCGCAGGCACGTGGACCCAAGTGCTCATGGATCCATATGCCAACTACCCGACGGCCAGCGCCAGCGCGACAATGAATCTGGCGCCGTCGACGACCACCGGGTGCAGCGCGGGATCAACTGCAGGCGCTTTGCGTCGTGTCGACCACGCCCACCAACTTTCCCGGGTATCCCGATTCGATCTGGTGCCGCAAGACCCCCACCACCGTGGCCGAGAAGCAGACCGCGGATACGAACGGCTCGGTTTGCCGCCGCAACGGGCGGGCCTACAGCACAGTGACGGTCAGTGGGGTCACCACCCCTGCGATTGCTGCCGGCTACAACTATCCGAACAACACGCAATCCCTGCGGTGACCTGCGCCGCGGGCCAGACGTGCAAGTTCACCAATGGCGCGACCGTCTACGGATTTCCCTACTACTACAAGATCTCGAAGGTCCAGTTCTGCTCGGCGAAGGATGCCAGCGGCTGGGGAACCTCGCCCTGCAGCAACCGCTGGGATCCGTATACCTACCGTTACGTCCGCTACGGCACGGGTGCGGCCACGTTCGATCCGGCCGCGTTTACGCGCGTCGACATCATGCCCTCGGGGATCCGGGTCAACGGCGTGGTTGCCGCAAACCCCAGCGGCCGCACCTACGCGCAGGAAATCGACAACTTCGCCAAGTGGTACTCGTTCGTTCGTGTCCGCCAGTACGCGATGAAGGCGGCGGGCAGCATCGCCTTCGCCGCGCTCGACCAGACCTCGCGCGTCGGTTTCAACACACTGAACAGCTACGCGACCAAGTTCCTCAACGTCAGGGACTACACGACCGCGAACAAGACGACCTGGTTCACCAATTTCTTTTCGGTCGCGCCCAACAGCACCACGCCGTCCATCGATGCGATGTGGCGGGTGGGCGAGTATTTCTCGAATCGGGGATCGGCCGCCGGCTTTACCGGTGCCACCGATCCGCTCGATGCGGTCACCGGCAAGTGCCAGCCCAACTTCCACCTGCTGTCGACCGACGGCTACTGGAACCAGAACGTGACCAGCTATTCGGGGATCGGCAACGCCGACCTGACCGTGCCGACGCTGCCCGTCGCGAACACGGGAACGGGTTTCACCACGGGCTCCCCGTTTCCGCTGCCCTACCGCGAGGGCTCGGGTGCGAACTCGATGAGCAACGGCATGGCGGACGTCGCCATGTATTACTGGATCACCGACCTGCGTCCAACGATTCCCGACCAGGGCAAAGACTCGGTCGCACCGTGGCAGCATTTGAAGGTCTATGGCTTGTCGCTCGGCGCGGAAGGGTCGATTCCGTACGCGTCGCAACCGCCTGCTGGCGTCAATTGGCCCAAGCCGGTGAAGCTCACCCCGACGGCGATCGACGACCTCTGGCATGCGGCCGTGAACAGTCGCGGAAAGTACTTCAACGCGCAGAGTCCCCGTCAGCTGGCCGAGAGCATCGTCGCTGCGCTCGCCGACTTCACCGATCAGTCCGGCACCGGCACCGGTGTCGGGATGGCCGGGGCGCAGCTCAGCACGACCA
Organism: uncultured beta proteobacterium; assembly: GCA_963750585.1. Lineage (GTDB taxonomy): Bacteria > Pseudomonadota > Gammaproteobacteria > Burkholderiales > Casimicrobiaceae > VBCG01. Next base: position 92,315 of record CAVVRH010000049.1, on the reverse strand, counting down.
ACAAGTACGCGTACAAGACGAGCTATGAGACCGGCTTCTGGGGCGATGTGCGCAAGTATACGCTCGACATCAATACCGGCGTGCTTCCGGTCGATGCCGACGGAAACCCGACGACGCCGCCGCTGTGGTCCGCCATGACGCAGCTTGACGCCCAGGCCGCGGGAACCGGCTGGGATACGAAGCGCCGGATCGTCACGAAGCGTACCGACACCAACGCCACCGTTCCGTTCCGCCTCGCCAGTTTGTCCGCGGCGCAGCAGTCGTCGCTCAATGCGGGGTGGACCGTCGTGACCCCGACGCCCACGGCAGGTGCCGTGCTCAACTACCTGCGTGGAGACCAGTCCAACGAAGGAGTCCAGACCACCAACTTCCGTTCGCGGAACCACATCCTGGGCGACATCGTCTACTCGGCCGCGGTGCCGGTCGGTGCGCCCAATCTGCCGTACCTGAACAGCTCCAATCCCGGATACGAGGACTTCAAGACCGCCAAGGCTTCCCGTACGCCGATGGTGTACGTCGGGGCCAACGACGGCATGGTCCACGCCATCGAGGACACCGTGACCACTGGCGGCAAGGAGTCATGGGCCTATGTCCCCAAGGTGCTCTTCAGCAACGGCGATCCGAACGACTCGGCGCACGCGCCCTCGTCCGCATTCCAGTTGGGCGCGCTCACCTACCGTCGTGGCGGGATTCCGCTCTATGCGCACAAGTTCTACGTCAACGCCACACCACGCGCGTGGGACATCGATTTCACCAACACGAACGTCTCCAACGTGGCCGGCCCGCCGGCTTCGGGCAATGACTGGCGCACGGTCGTCGTGGGCGGGCTCGGCGCAGGCGGCCGCGCGATCTATGCGCTCGACGCCACCAATCCGCCAGGTGCGGCGGATACGGAAGCGACCGTCGCCTCGTCCGGTCGCGTGCTGTGGGAGTTCACCGACAGCAACCTCGGCTACGTGTACGACGCACCGACGCTGGTGAAGACCTATGCGTACGGCTGGGTCGCGCTCGTGGTTTCCGGGTACAACAATACGGGTGGCCGAGGTTTCCTGTACGTGCTGAATCCGAAGACCGGCACGATCCTGCAGAAGCTCGCACTGCCCGGCGACACGGGCACGGACACCAGTCCGACGGGTCTCAGCACCATCCGTGCGTACGTGCTGAGCCGCAAGGATCCGTACGTGCTCCAGGCGTACGGGGGCGACCTCAAGGGCAACGTGTGGCGCTTCGATCTCAGCGACCCAATTCCCGGCAACTGGGCGGCGAAGACGACGCATATCGCGCGTCTGTATGATTCCAGCAACGTCGCCCAGCCGATCACGACCGGCGTCCGGATCGAGATCGACCAGAACAACAACGTCGACCGCTACCTCTTCGTCGGCACGGGCAAGTTGCTGGATCAGAACGACCTCAGCGACACCTCCGTGCTCAACACGATGTACGTGATCAAGGACGGCACGCGCACCACGCCGGAACCGGCGCCGGCTACACCGTACTCGCGGGCAGACCTCAATGCGGTGAACGGTTCAAGCCTCGCGGGCTTCGCGGGCGCTCCGACTGGCCGCGGCTGGTATCAGGATGCGACGAGCCCTGACCAGAAGATCGTGAACGATGCGTACGCCGACGTTCAGACCGCGGTCTACGCGTTTTCGTACCCGTCTGCCGACCCGTGCCAGGGCGCGCTTTCGGCGAAGCTGTACGCGCGTGACATGACCACGGGGGCATCCGTGCTCGAGTCGTCGGCGGGCGGAACCGGCGGTTCGGTCGTTGCCTACGTGGACATCACGGCGGGGATCGCGGGGTTCAGCCTGGTGCAGGCGGAACCCGCGCCGCCCAACTTCGCGCCGCCGGTGCAGGTTCAGGTCACGACGCAGCGCGGTCAGGTCTTCACGTTCGGTATCCGCATGTCGAGCGCCGCAGGCAATCGACACAGGGTTTCGTGGCGGCTGTACAACCAGTAATCCGTGGTTGAATCGATCGGCCGGCAATGCTGGCCGATCGAGACAGGTCACGACGCCGGACGCCGTGCGATGTGGCACGGGCGCCTGATCGAAGGCGAATTCCGCGGCAGCCGTACCGCCGCGGCGTTTCCCCCGGCTACAGCGTGAACTGGATCTCCGATACCAGCGCGCCGGGCAGCGTGGCGCTCGACAGCGAACGCGAGCGGTAGCTGTCTGCCGAGAGGATCAACTCCGGCGCATCGGTCAACGCCTCGAGCTTGCTGCCGAGGATGCGGTAGAGCGAATCGTCGAAGCGCAGCACGTCCACCGGGGCCACGATCCTTCCGCCCTCTACCCAGAATGTCGCGAAGCGCGTCATGCCGGTGACCCGGCAGCGCGGGTGCGTCCGAGTAGTTGAGATACCAGAGGTTGCCGATCAGCAGTCCGGTATCGAGCGCCGCGAGCGCGTCGTCGGCCCGCAGGTCGCCCCGGCCATTACGAGCGACTCGGGCGATTCCTGACCGTTCGCGCCATTCGTCGCGAGCCCGAACTCACGCGCCGTGCGCGGCGATACCAGTGAGCCGACCAGCGCACCGTTTTCGATGAGCGGCACGCGTGCTGGCCGCGCAAACCCCTCGCCCTGGAAGCGCGGCGCCACGCCGGCCGCAAGGTCCTCGGCAATGCCGACCCGCGGATCGAAGCGTTCGCCCGACTCCATGCGCACGAGCGGGCTCTGCCTGGTCGCGAGCGCACGTCCCGAGAACGCACTCCAGCGCAGCAGGCCGCTGATCTCCTCCATCGCTGCGGGGGTCAGGAACGCACGGTAACGGCCCGGCGCGAGCACCTTCGCCGGCTGCGCGAGCATGGCGAGCTGCTCGCGCGCCTGCGCCATCTTCGCGCCGAACGTCGCGTCATCCCAGGTGAATCCTGCGTACGCCGACTTCACCGCCTTGTCGGCACGGTGGTAGAGGCTCCACTGCAGGTTGAACGTGGTCGCGGCATGCCAGTTGCGCTGGCCCTGCGAATTCGCAAAGCCGCGATACACAGGGCCCGCGGCGTACAGGCCGACGAGGTCGAGGCCCTGTGCGGCGTCGAGGATCCCGTCGATCACGAGTTCGGACGGCGGCAGCCCGCCGCCGCGTTCGTCGCGCGAGGACACGACGTCGGTGGGCAACAGCAGGTGCGGATCTTCGGCCAGCTCGGGCAGCGCGGCGCGCAGGCTCGCGAGCGCGTCGGCGACTGAGCACGCGTCCTCGGCTGCATCACCAGTGAGCGACAGCGTGTGCTCGGCATGGCGCGCGCCCGCGATGAGCCTCACGCTCAGGTAGCGCTGCGACACGCTGCCCGGCTGGCGCACCTTGCCGCGGTTCATGCGCACGAAGTCGGTGACTTCGGCGTCGAGCCACGCCGTGTACTGTTCCCCTGCGCGAATCGCGCGATCGAGCCCGTCGGCAAGCGAATGGAAGTACGATTCCATGCCGGCATCTGCCACCGTGCCGGCCGCAAGCGTCGTCGCCATCATCGCTCCCCGCCGAACACGGCAACATCGCCGAACACGCACGCCGGCGACGCGTGACCCACGCGAATGATCTGCGCCGGCTCGCCCTTGCCGCAGTAGGGCGTGCCGAGCACCTTGCAGCGTCGTCGCGTTGCCGACCTTGCGCAGGCTGCGCCAGAAGCTCGCCGACACGCCGCGGTAGTTCGGGTTCTTGACGACCTTGCCGAGCTTCCCGTTCTCGATCAGCCGGCCGCGCTCGCAGCCGAACTGGAACTTGTTGCGCGAGTCGTCGATCGACCACGAGCGGTTGGTTTCCATGTAGATGCCGCGCTCGATCGACGCGACCATTTCGTCGAAGCTCGCAGTCACCCGTCTCGAGGTTCAGGTTCGCCATGCGGTCGATCGGCGGGCGGTTCCAGCTCGTCGGCGCGCGAGTTCGCCACACCGGGCAGCCCGGCACGTGCCTGCGAGATCGCGCCACCCAGCGGCCGCTCGAGGATGCCTCGCCGGATCAGGTGCACGCGCTCGGCGCGCGTGTCCGTCGTCGTCGAACGCGTAGCTCGCGAGCTCCTCGGGACGCGTCGGGTCGAACGTGACGTTCAGCAGTTCCGATCCGTAACGGTAGCTGCCGAACATCTCGGGCGTGACGAAGCTCGTGCCGGCGAAGTTGCGCTCGTCGCCCAGGATGCGATCGAGCTCCAGCGGATGCCCGATCGACTCGTGGATCTGCAGGATCATCTGGTCGGGGGCGAGCAGCACGTCCATCGTGCCGGTGGGGCAATTGGGCGCGGTGACGAGCTCGAGGGCTTCCTCGGCGATCCGCCGGCCGCTGCCGGCGAACGCGAAGCGGGCGAGGATCTCGTCCGCACCCTGCTGGCAAATGCCGCGGTAGCCGTTCAACGTGCGGGTCTGCGTGTCGCCGTTCGCGTGCGCGGTCGCGCTCAGGCCAGGAAGGAGGAAGCGGTAACGCTGCACGACATCGCCACCCGCGCTCGTGACCAGACGATGCGTGGCCGAACGGACCTCGACGCTCGCTTCCCAATCGACGATGCGCGGATCGATGGCCGCGGCCTGCGCCTCGGCCATCAGCAATTCGTACCAGGCTGGCGAGGTGTGCGGGGTGCCGCGACCGCGGGAGATGTTACTCGCCGCGCGGCGCCGGCCGCGGCAGGGTTCGGGTGTCGACCAGGCTGCGCGCAGCGGTCGGCCTTCGCCCATCGGTGGGCTCGCTCCAGCGCGGCACGCGCGCCCGCGGGCGACACGTCGGCGGTCGCCGCGTAACCGTAGCCGCCGTCCACGTACACGGTGGCCATCAAGCCGCGGTCGGTGGTCGCGGAAAAGGGCTGGGGAACGCTCTTGCGGACGGCGAAGTACTCGCTTTCCTCGACGACGTAGCGCAGCGACCAGAAGTCGGCGGCAAGATCGAACGAGGGCACTACGGGGTCGAAAGGCATGGTCGGAGTTCGCAGATCAGAAGTCGGCAGCGTGCTCCTGGATCGTGGATCCGTGACGCGCAACACGATGACGGGCATGCATTTGCGTCCGATCCGCACATCGTCATCGACGCACAGACCGGACCGCGCATCACTTGCCCTTTCGATAAACCTCACGCCGGTGGCCGACCTTGATGATCTCGACGATCCGTGCGGCCGAATCGACCAGGTAGACCACTCGGTAGTCTCCCTGACGAATGCGATACCAGCCTTCGGGCCCCACCAGCTTCTCGCAGCCGGGGGGGTGAGGTTCGGAGGACAGCTTGAAAAGCCGTGCGACGATGCGTTGCTCGGTCCTGCTTCGAGCCGATTGCGTCGATCTCTTTCGCGGCCGAAGGCTTGATGAGAAGCCTATATCCTGCCACGCCGCCGCATTCCCTGCACGAAGGACTCGAAGGACATGCTGGCGCTCGGCCTTCCGCTCGTCGATCGCGGCAAGATCCTCCGCGTCCTCGGCGAGCGCGATCTTCACCGCGTCGTTCACCATTTCGGAGATCGAGCGGTCCGACGCGGCGGCCTTCAATCGAAGGGCGTGATGAACTTCCGCTTCGAAATAGACCGTTGCCCGCTTCTGATTTTCCATGGGCCGAGTCTGACGTCGAACCGTCTGACGTCAAGACGTCAAGACGTCATAGCGTCACATCGTTTCGGTGCGTCCGCCTCCGGCTTCGGGGCTGGCTGCATTCGATCGCGCCGGACATGTCGCGCGCTGCAAGCTGGTCGAGCGCCGGACCAACGACCCTGGCGATCCGCCAATCAGGCATTACGGTTGCGCCCAGCCCTTCGTAGAAGCGGATCGCCGGCTCGTTCCAGTCCAGCACCGTCCATTCGAAACGGGCGCAGCCGCGATCGCGCGCGATGCCCGCAACGGCGCGCAGCAGCGCCTTGCCGAGTCCGAGCCTGCGGAAGCGCGGGTAGACGAACAGGTCCTCGAGCCAGAGACCTCGGCGGCCCAGGAATGTCGAGAAAGAATGGAAAAACAGCGCAAAACCGGCCGGTTCGGCTCCAACGCGCGCAATCAGCACGTCGGCGGCCGGTTGCGATCCGAACAGCGCTATATCGAGATCGCGCTCGGTTGCAACGCACAAATGCGTGAGGCGCTCGTACTCGGCAAGCCCGCGGATCATTGCAGCAATCGCGGGAACATCCGCCGGGGTCGCGGGGACGATCGAAGTCGATGCGTCAGGCACGCGAGCCATGCGGCGTCGCTACGCGCAGCGGCGTCCGAGAATGATCAGATCGCGCCGCGCGCCATCGAGCTCCGCCACCTCGGGCAGCGTTCCCCATGTGGAGAACCCTTCGCGCGCGAACAGCGAGAGCGAAGGGCGATTGTGCCCGAAGATGAAGGCGAGGAACGTGCGGATCCCGAGCTTCGGTCCCTGTATCAGCGCATAGCGCAGCAGGTCGCGGGCGAGCCCGCGCCGTTGCGCGACGGGCGCGGTGTAGACGGCGACTTCCACGGTCTCGTGGTAGGCCGGCCGCCCGTAGAACGAGCGCAACGAAAGCCACGCGAGCGGCTCGTCGCTGACATCGTCGCAACCGATCCACAAGGGGCGGCGCGCGGGATCGAACTCGGCGAACCATGCCTCGCGCTGCTCGCACCGTAACCGGAGCGGTATCCGCCGTTGCCATCCGGCCCGGAATCGATGCGTTGTAGATCGCAACGATCGCACGGAGATCAGATGGCAGCGCATTTCGAATCTGCACGATTTGGCGGATTTGCAACAGTTTGGTTGCGACGAGTGTAGCAAACGGACGGTTTTGCTACCCCAGAAATCGGCAGTGGGGTACTTTTTCCGCGTGTGCGGCCGCAGGGCTATCGTCTTGTCGCTGCTACCAACATTTCCTGGGGGATTCCAACATGGCATTTCAACGCAAGAAAGTTGCGTCCGCGCTCGCACTGCTTGGGCTGGGCGGCGGCGCGCTGATCGCGGCCGCGCCGGCCGTCGCGCAGGACATCCGGGTCGAGGTCACGGGCTCGAACATCAGGCGCGTCGAAGGCGAAGGCGCGCTTGCCGGTGCAGATCATCACGCGCGAGGACATCGAGCGCCGAAGGTATCCAGACGGCGATGGGTGTCGTCGAGCGCCTGAGCGCAAACTCGTCGATCGGCGGCCTCAATATCTGCCGGCGTCGGTAGGCGGCACGCAACGTCGGCTACGCGGCTGCGTCGCTGCGCGGCCTGGGCGCGCCGCGCACGCTGGTGCTGTTGAACGGGCGCCGTCTTGCCAACACGTCGTTTTCGGGCACGGCCGTCGACATCAACTCGATACCGCTTGTCGGCGATCGAGCGCGTCGAGGTGCTGACCGACGGCGCGTCGGCGATCTACGGCACGGATGCGATCGCCGGCGTGATCAACTTCATCATGCGCAAGGACTTCACCGGCGTCGAGGCGTCTGCCTACTACGGCGATTCCGATCAGGGCGGCGGCAAGGTGCAGCGCTACAACGCGACCGCCGGCTGGGGCGATCTCACCAAGGACAAGGTCAACGTCTTCGGCTCGGTCGACTACAACAAGATCGACGCCATCGCGGCCAATCAGCGCAACTTCTCGAAGACCGCGTATCATCCCCGAACGCCGCGGGCGGCAGTCTACGACAAGACGTCGGGCAACAGCCTTCCCGGCAACATCTTCTGGCCGAACCGGGGGCACGGCAGCCCGGCATTTCCGACCTGCCTACCGCCGTACTCGTTCGCGACCAGCGGGAACGGCCAGTGCCGCTTCGACTACGCCAGCGTGATCGACATCGTTCCGCCGTCCGAGTCGTGGAATGTCTACGGCAGCGGGCGATGGCAGTTCGCACCGGATCACCAGGCATTCGTCGAGGCTTCCTGGTCGCAGACGAAGAGCACCTCCAAGGTCTCGCCCAACGCGGCTGCCTCGGCGTTCACTCTCAACGGCGAATCGCCGTTTCTGCCACCGACCTCGCCGTTCTATCCGCACGGGCTCGCTCAGCAATTCGGCGTCGACGGGCAGCCCGGCGAGCTCTTCTTCCGGATGCTCGAACTGGGCCCGCGCACCGACAACAATACGATCGAGCAGACGCGCGTCGTCGGCGGACTCAAGGGCCTGCTGGCGGGCTGGGACTACGCCCTGGACGTCAACTGGTCGCAAAGCAAGTCTACGGACGATTGGAGCGCGGGCTGGGCGCTGGCAGTCGGTGATCTTTCCGATCGTCAACAGCGGCGTCATCAACCCGTTCGGCTACCAGACGCCGGAGGCGCTCGCGCTGCTGAAGACGGGCCTGGTGACCGGCGATGTGCTCGATGCCACGGGGACGATGACCGACGTCAATGCCAAGGTATCGAAGGACTTATTCAACTTGCCCGCGGGTCCTGTGGCGTTTGCGGCCGGCCTCGAGTGGCGCCGTGAGCAATATGAGTACAACTCGTCGGCAGCGACCGCCTCGGGCGATGTCCTCGGCCTCGGCGGAAGCCTTCAATCGATCCCCGAGAAGAGCCGCAACATGTACGCGGTGTACGGGGAGTTGAACATCCCGATCATCAAGGACCTCGAAGCCAACGTCGCCCTTCGCTACGACGACTACCAGGACGTAAACGACGGCCAGACATGGAATCCCAAGGTTTCGGTGCGCTGGCAGCCGAGCAAGCAGTTGCTTCTTCGCGGGGCGTATGGCACCGGATTCCGGGCCCCGTCGCTTATCGAACTGTACCAGCTCAATTTCGGCGCTACGGGCGATCTCTACAGTGATCCGCTTCGGTGCCCGACCACCAGCGAGCCCGCGCGATTGCGATGCGCAGTTCACGACCCGGCTCGGCGGCAATTCCCAGCCTCAACCCCGAGACCTCGCAACAATGGACGGCGGGTTTCATTTTCGAGCCCGTATCGAGCCTGTCTCTGGGGGCCGAGTACTGGTGGATCAAGGTCAAGAACATGATCGGGCTTCCACCGGAAGCGCCGATCTTCGACGACATGGTGGCGGCCGAAGCAGCGGGCTTGTTATTCCGCTTCGCGCCCGGCAGCCCCGGCTGCCCCGCGTCCGCAACGGCCGGCGGAATTCCCTGCCCGGTCTACTTTCGGCGTCCAGGACCTGGTGAATATCTCACAGGTTACGACGTCGGGAATTGATTTCAACGCTTCTTGGCGTGCGCCCCCGCTTGATTGGGGTCAGTTCACATTTCAACTTCCAGGGCACCTACTACATCCACTGGGACCAGCAGGCAGAGGGTGGAGAGGTGCAGCACCTGATCGGCACGTACGCGGGCGGCGTCGCCACGACCGTCAGTTGGCAGCGGCTCGACCGGTGCGTTCCCGCGCTGGAAGCACAACGCTGAACCTGGGCTGGAACTACGGTCCGTGGAGCGCCAACCTGAACCAGACCTACGTCAACGGTTACACCGAGCCGTCCGACGACACGCCAACCCGCACCGTGAGCCGCCTACAGCATCTGGGGGCTCAACGGTTCCTACACCGGGTTCAAGAACTGGACGCTGTCGCTCGGCATCAAGAACCTGATGGACACCGACCCGCCGTACACGCGGCAGGACCAGGCCTTCCAGATCGGCTACGATCCGGCGATCGCCGATCCGACCGGACGGTTCTTCTGGGGCAGCATCAGGTACTCGTTCAAGTAAGCGGAACGTACATGCGTAGCAAGCGGGGGACCTTCGGGTTCCCCGCTTTTTCTTGTCACTGCGTCGGTCGAGGTACGGAGGACGTGCCGGAACTCGCCCCGGACGTCAGCAACCGAAAGTCAGCGCACGAGCGGCATCACCCCGGCGATGTCGTAGGCCTGCGTCGCGCGGATCTTGGTTTCGATCTGCAGGTAGCGTGCCGCCTTGCGCGCGGGCAATGCCTTCTGCGCCTGCTTGTTGAGCGTGCGCAGCGCCTTCGATTCGTCCTCGTCGATGGCGATCAGGTCGCCGATCAGGCTTTTTGCATAGGCATCGGAGATCGGCCGGTCCCGTCCCACGATGTCCTCGACCAGCGTCCCGCGGCGCATGCTGATCACGTCGAGCTTGCGCTGGTAGGCGTCGTACACCGGCCAGAACTTCTTTGCTTCCTCGGGCGAGAGATCCAGCGCCGACGCGACGTACGCCCGCTTGTCGTTCTTGACCGCGGTGCGCAGCGCATTGAGGTCGGTGCCGTCCGCGAGCGTGCCCTGTGAGCTTGCGGTCGATGCCGCGCCCAGCGTGACGGCGAAGGCGAGGGCGATGGCGACGATTGGTTCTTCATCGGGGCTCCTGTCGTGATGTGGTCTGCGCGGGGATCCGGGGATCGCGAACAATTGATGTGGGCCTTGCGCCGGACGCCTTGTATCACGTTTCGGGGCCGGGCTCGAAGCCCCGACTGAATGCTGACTGGCACCTGGACGGGTTTGCACGGCGAATTAGAGCGTTTGCTCGAAATCCCGGCTGGACTCCTGGCATGGCATGGGGGCATAATTGCCGGCTTTTCGGCCGTGGGCAGCAGTGCGCCCTTGGCCGGGCCGTCGGAGATCCGGACCCGGTTCGCCGCCATGCTGCGGCGCGTTGGGCGGAACTTCGAACGGCGTGAACCACGTGGTGTCGCCGTGCAGCAATATCCCGGCCGGCCATTCGCACACCCGAGCGTTCCTGCACCGCGCGTCGCGCCGAAAGGCGTGCACGCCCGCGGCACCCGTGATCCGGGTGGCATGGAGCGGGTCGGGGCGAAGCCGACAGTGCGAACCGATCTTCGTCGCAGCATGAAGAGGGGTCGGGCCGGGATCTCGGTCGGGCCCTTTTTTTTCGCCGGCCCGGGCGCGGCGCGCACCGTTGCCGACGACGCAGACTATTTTGATTTTTCGCTTGGACGCCATTAGCATCGGTCCCCTGCACTGGGGGAAAACCGCCCGTCAACCGGCAGCTCGCGCGGCTGGTGGCGGACCGCACTTTTTTCGGCTGGCGCAGGATGCTTGCACGAGCCCCCGGTCCCCTTCCTCCTGAACCAAACCATTTGCCCGGAGACACCATGTCGAAGCTGAACCGTCGGGTCGCGCTGGTCGCGGTCCTGCTCATCGCCGCCGCCACTGCGGTCGTGCCGCAAGCGGCGCTTGCGCAGGCGCAACCCACCGCACCGGCCGCACCCGCGGCGCCGGCAACGCCGCCCGCGGACGCCGGCGCTCCCGCCGCACCCGCGCCGGCTGCGAAGGCGCCGAGCGGCGCGCGAGCCACCGAGGTCGTCGACAACCCCTACGGCCTCGAAGCCCTCTGGAAGGGCGGCGACATGGTGGCCAGGTTCACGCTCGGCATCCTGGTCTTCATGTCGATGGGCAGCTGGTACATGATCGTCACGAAGATCTACGAGCAGTACAAGCTCGGTCGCCAGGCGAGAAGTGCCGACAAGACGTTCTGGTCCGCGCCCTCGGTGCGCCAGGGCGTCGATGGCCTGAAGGAAGGCAGCCCGTTCCGCTTCATCGCCGAATCGGCGCTCGAAGCCTCGAACAAGCACATCGGCCTGCTCGGCAATGTCGAACCTCAACGACTGGATCTCGATGTCGATCCAGCGCGCGATCGACAACGTGCAGAGCCGGATGCAGGATGGTCTTGCGTTCCTTGCGACCGTCGGCTCGACCGCCCCGTTCGTGGGGCTGTTCGGCACGGTGTGGGGCATCTATCACGCGCTCACCGCGATCGGCATTGCCGGCCAGGCGTCGATCGACAAGGTCGCGGGTCCCGTGGGCGAAGCGCTGATCATGACCGCGATCGGCCTGGCCGTCGCGGTGCCGGCGGTGCTGGGCTACAACTGGCTCGTCCGCCGCAACAAGGCCGCGATGGAGCACGTGCGCGGCTTCGGCGCCGACCTGCACGCGGTGCTGCTCTCGGCGCCGAAGGCCGCTCCGGCCGCGGCTCCGCGGCTGCTGCAATCGCCGCAATCATGGCGATGAACGTCGGCACGGCCGAAGGCGACGAGGACGAAGTCGTCTCGACCATCAACACCACGCCGCTGGTGGACGTGATGCTGGTGCTGCTGATCATCTTCCTGATCACGATTCCGGTCGTGACCACGTCGATTCCCGTCCAGCTGCCGAAAGAGCGGAACGAGATCCGCGAGACCAAGCCCGAGAACATCACGATCTCGGTCGACGCGAACGGCGGCATCTTCTGGAACGACCTGCGGATCGCGAACACCAACGCGCTGATCGAGCGCCTGAAGAAGGTCGCGGTGCTGAACCCGCAGCCCGAGGTGCAGATCCGCGGCGACGGCGGCGCGAACTACGACTCGGTCGGCCGGATCATCTACGCCTGCCAGCGGGCCGGGATCGCGAAGGTCGGCTTCATCACCGAGCCGCCGGTGCGCGGCGGCTGACGTGACAGCCTCGCGCGGCATGGCAAGGACGAGACCATGGCAATGAACGTGGGCACGGGTGGCGGGTCGGGCGATCCTGAGGTCATGATCGACATCAACACGACGCCGCTGATCGACGTGATGCTGGTGCTCCTGGTCATGCTGATCATCACGATTCCGATCCAGCTGCACTCGGTCAATCTCAACATGCCGGTCGGCAATCCGCCGCCGCCGCTGGTGAAGCCCGAGATCGTCAAGATCGACATCGACGACGCCGGCCGGCGTCTACTGGAACGGCGAGATCGTCTCCGACCGGCGCGCGCTCGAGGAAAAGCTCAAGGCGGCCGCCGCGCAGGCGGTGCAGCCCGAACTGCACCTGCGGCCCGACAAGGCCGCCAAGTACGCGATCGTCGCGGGCGTGATGGCGTCGGCGCAGCGCCTCGGGCTGACCAAGATCGGCATCGTCGGCAGCGAGCAGTTCATCGAGTAGCTCGCGCCAGCGGGTCGGCGCGAACGCGCCGGCCAACGGAGTCATACGACATGGATTTCGCACGGCAACAGCGGGACCCGACCCGGCACATGGTCGGCATCTCGTTCGTCGTCCTGCTGCACGCGCTCGTCATCTACGCGCTGGTGACCGGGCTCGCGCGCAAGGCGGTCGAGGTGATCAAGAAGCCGCTGACGGCGACGATCGTCGAGGAGATCAAGGCGCCGCCGCCGCCACCGCCGCCGCCGCCGCCGAAGAAGATCGTCGAGCAGCCGCAGCGCCCGAGGTGCAGGCAGCCTACGTGCCGCCGCCGGACATTCCGCCGCCGCCGTCGGTGACGCAGCGAAGCGCCGACGATCACCGCGGTCACGCCGAGCCGCCGCCGACGGAGCCCTACGTGATCGCGCCGCCGCCACCGTCGGTGGTGGCGCCGCCGCGCCGCCGGCGCCGAAGCCGGCGGTGCGCCGCGGCATCGCGCCGTGTCGGGCGAGGACCCGTTCTATCCGCGCGAGGCGATACGCGCGGGCGTCGACAAGGGCCGCGTGCTCGCGCGCGTCCATATCGACGAGAAGGGCAACGTCACCGACGTCGTCATCGTGTCGGCCGAGCCGCCGCGGCATTTCGACCACGCGGTGCGCGAAGCGCTGATGAAGTGGAAGTTCAAGGCCGAGGGCGAGAAGTACGTCGGTGAGGTCGAGGTCAACTTCACGCTGAAGGATGAGCTGCAACGCGACGTCATGGCGCTCAAGAGCTGGCAAAACGGCCGCCGACCGAGCTGCGCGGATTCGCGAAGGCGGCGTCCGCCGCATACGCAGCGCTCGATCAGGACACGTAAAGGCCGCCCTCGAGCGGCCTTCGCCTTTCAGCGCGGTCGGGTGCTCAGTCGTCGCGCAGCATCCACGCCGCTGCCGCCACATGTCGCGGCACCGAGCGCCAGAATGCCGACGCCGATCTGCGGCAGCGCCGCTGGCTGCACTATCAGCCGGAACGCCTCGTGGGCGACGTCAGCGAACGCGTCGGGGAATGCGCATTGCGCCGACCGCCGCGGCCACGGTCCACATCGCTGCGACGCGGGCTTGCGCCAGGCGGGAGCGGCGACCGGCGCGGGCAGCGCCTGCATGACGCGCGCCGTGAAGCCGTCGTCGGGAACGTAGGCCGCCGCATGCTCGCGGCCCTCGTCGCGCAGCGCGCGCTCGAGCCAGTCGTCGTCGGGTAGCGTGTCGTTCGTTCGCGCATCGTCGTCATCCGCGTCGGCGCCCGGCTCAACGGGCCCAGGCCGCGAGCTGCGCCTTGAGCTTCTGCTTGGCGCGCAGCACGTGCGTCTTGACGGTGCCGACCGGGCATGCCGAGCACGAACGCGGCTTCCTCGTGCGACAGGTCGTTATGGTAGCACTGCACGATCGCGGCCCGCTCGGCGTCGGAGAGCACAGCGCATCGCGCGCTCGAGGTCGAGCCTGCAGTGCGGCGCCGCCGTGCGTGGTCGGGCGTCGCCGCCCTCGGCTCGAGACCTCCCGCATCGTCGTCGTCGGCGAACCGACTCGTCGGCATCGCCAAGCAGCGCTTCCTTGCGCTTCCGCGCATCGGCGAGCCAGCAGTTGGTCGCGATCCGGTAGAGCCAGGTCGAGAACCGGGCCTCCTGGCGGAACGACTTCAGGTTGCGCCATGCGAGCACGAAGGTCTCCTGGGCGAGGTCGTCGGCCAGCGCGTGATTGCCGGCCGTGAGCTTGCGCAGGCAGGCGCGCGACCGCCGACTGGTGGCGGCGCACCAGTTCCGCGAACGCATGCCGGTCGTCCCCGACGATCGCGCGTGCGATCAGCTGGGCGTCCGTGACCGGCGACGACGCCATCGGGCCTGGGACAGGTGATCGGCGCGTCTGTCGCTCACGCCCCTCCTGTCGTGCCGTTCGCCGGCGGCGCGCGCGCGCGACTGGCGATCCTCGAAGTACCACAGCACGACGTAGCCGATGCCGACGAACAGCAGCACGAGGCCGAAGCCGTTGGCGCTCCCTCGTCGATCAACGAGTAAAGCACGAGCCCGAGGCCGAAGGCTCCCATCAGGACGCCCTTGCGCAGGTCGGACCATGCGGCGCGCTTGCGCACGCGCCTTCGCCTGCTCGTAGAGCGGCGTGGTGGGCGGCAGGCTCGAAAGGGCGGCGGCCACGGTACTTCCGCCGACCGCCTGCAGCGCCTCGGCAGGTGGGACGATGCCCTTTTCTGCGAGCTTCACCATCGTCTCGTTCAGCATTCGCGTGCGCCGCATCTTGTACCAGATGACGAGGCCAATGAAGGCCAGCGGGACGAGGAAGAACAGTGCGACCGCCCCGAACGCGAGCGCGACGATCCAGGGCTGCTTGCTCGACGAAGAGCGTCGAAGGAATCGAACTCGCTGTCGCCGTCGGCGCCGCGCACAACGACGTGGCGCGTACGCTTTCCGGTGCCCGACGCCTTCTCGATCCGGATGCCTTTCTCGTCGATCGTGATTTCCGATTCATGCAATTCGGACGGTGGCACGCCATCCCTGGCGGCCTGATCGGTGGCGCCAGCCTGCGGCGCTGCTGCGTCGGTTGCGGTGCCGGACTTCTCCGGAACCGGTATCGCTGCTGGCGCCGGAGGTGCCGTGGGCTGCGGTGGCGCGGAGGGTGCCTTTGACGGCGCCGGGGCGTCCGCGGCGTTTGCGAGCCCATGATCTTCACGTTCACCAGTCCGGAATCGGCATTCCGCGATCCTGCATCGATACCGGGTGAAGGAAAGGCGGCGACGACCAGAGCCAGAACGAGGGCGGTCGAAAAGGACCAGCCGACGAGGCAGCGCGCGGCGGTGGGCGACGGGATGGACGTTCATCGGGGCTCCGGCATGAATTGGTACACGTTGGATGCGCTGAGCGGGCGTTTCCGGATTCGCCGCACGCAGTGGTGGCGCAATTGCGACGGTCGAACGGTCCTGCGCCACCGGCGGCCATCCCAGCGGGCGGATCGGCAAAACCTGCGTGCTATTATCGGCCGCAACCTGCTTCACTGGCGGTGCGCATTGCGCCGCGACGACTGCTCCCGATGGCCTCACCGCCCGTCACACCGGGCCATCCGCATGCCGCACCCCGCCGACGACGCGCTTTCGCGTCCGGCCTGGCACGCGCTGCGGCCTTCCTGCTGACCTCCCTTCTCGCGCTCGCGGCGTACCCGCAGGTGGCGACGACCGCGGAGGATACGGTCACGCTCAACTTCGTCAACGCCGACGTCGAGGCCGTCGTCAAGGCGGTCGCCGAGATCACCGGCCGCAACTTCATCCTGGACCCGCAAGGTCAAGGGCACCATCAACATCGTCTCCGCGCGCCCGGTCCCGAAGAGCCTCGTCTATCCGACGCTGCTTTCCGCGCTGCGCTTGCAGGGCTTCGCCGCGGTCGAGAGCGACGGCGTGGTGAAGATCCTGCCCGAGATCGACGCCAAGCAGCAGGGCGGACCTGTCGTGCGCGGTCCGGTGGGCGCCGGTGGCGACCGGCTCGTCACGCAGGTGATCGTGCTGCGCAACGAGTCCGCTGCGCAGCTCGTCAACGTGCTGCGGCCGCTGATCACGCCGAACAACACGATCGCCGCGATTCCGGGCAGCAATGCGCTCGTCATCACCGACTACGCGCAGAACCTGCGCCGAATCGAGCGCATCGTCGCCGCGCTCGACCAGGCGCCCTCCGGCGAGCCGCAGCTCGTGGCGCTCAAGCACGCGTCCGCGCTCGACATCGTCGCGCTGGTGAACCGGCTGCTGACCGAGCCCTCGGGCGGTGCGCCGCCCGATGCGCAGCAGCGCGTGATGCTGGTGCCGGACGCGCGTTCGAACAGCATCCTGATCCGCTCGGACAACGCAGCCCGCGCCGCGCGCGTGAAGGCGCTGATCGAGCAGCTCGACACGCCAGGGCGGCCGGGCGGCAACATGTTCATCGTCTACCTGAAGAACGCCGAGGCCGCGAAGGTCGCGCAGACGTTGCGCTCGCTGCTGACCGGTGTCGAGGGCGGTGGAAGCAGCGCTCCGTCCGGGCTCTCGCAGCAGCCTGCGATGACGCAGAACGCGATGGGACTGACGAGCGCCCCGGCGGCGACCGGCGCTGCTCCTGCCGCGCAGCCCCAGCTCCCGTTCACGGCCAGCGCGTCCGGACCGACGTTCTCGGTGAACGGCGCGACGATCACGGCGGACGTCGCGAACAACGCGCTCGTGGTCATGGCGTCGGAGCCCGTCTACAACAACCTTCGCGCGATCATCGAAAAGCTCGACGTGCGCCGCGCGCAGGTGTTCGTCGAGGCGCTGATCGTCGAGGTCTCGGCGGACAAGGCCGCCGAATTCGGCATCCAGTGGCAGGCGCTGAGCGGCTACAACACGACGCAGACGCGGGTGATCGGCGGGACCAACTTCACGCCTCGCGGCAGCGGCAACAACATCATCGACGTCGCCGTCAATCCGGGCACGGTGGGGCAGGGGCTGTCGCTCGGCGTGATGCGCGGGACGGTGACGATCCCCGGCCTTGGCACGATCACCAACCTCGCGTTCCTGGCCCGTGCGCTCGAGACGCAGATCGGCGCCAACATCCTGTCGACGCCGACGCTGCTCACGCTCGACAACGAGGAAGCGAGGATCATCGTCGGGCAGAACATCCCGTTCGTGACCGGCAGCTACGCGACGACGGGCGGGACCAACACCGTGACGCCTTTCCAGACGATCGAGCGGCGCGACGTCGGCCTGGTGCTGCGCGTGAAGCCGCAGATCACCGAGGGCGGTACCGTGCGGCTGATGCTCTACCAGGAGGTGTCGCGCGTCGAGGAAGTCAGCACGACGACGGGGATCATCCTGTCCAAGCGCGCGCTCGAATCGTCGGTGGTGGTCGACGATACGCAGATCATCGTGCTGGGCGGCCTGATCGAGGATCGCCTGACCGACGGCACCGACAAGGTTCCGGTGCTGGGCGATGTCCCTGGTGTCGGCACGCTGTTCCGCTACGACGCAAGGCGGCGGCAGAAGACCAACCTGATGGTGTTCATCAAGACCACGGTGCTGCGCACCGGATCGGACGGCCGCGACATCACGTCCGAGCGCTACCAGTACCTGATGGGCGAGCAGGATCGCCAGACGCCGCCGTACCGCTTCTTCTGGAACGACCCGTCGCAGCCGACGCTGCCGCCCGAGGGCACGATGCCCGGCAGGCCGGGCGTCGACCAGTCGCCTCCGCTGCTGGGCGACCGGTTTCCCCCGGTGTTCCCCCCGCTTCTGGGGCCACCGACCCCACCCACCGCGCCCCCGCCGACCGAGACGCCGGCACCGGCCGCCAAGCCGTAGCGCGCGAGGCGCCTGTCGCGCGATGGCCACGCCGTCCGCCGCCGCACCGATCGCGAGCCGCGTCCCGTACGCGTTTGCGCGCGCGCATGGCGTGTTGCCGGCAGGCGAGCAGGGCGAAAGCGTGCTCGTGCTCATGCGGCCCGACGCGTCGGTCGAAGGCCTTGCCGAATTGCGCCGCGTGCTGCAGCGGCCGCTCGCCACGCGAGCGGTAAGCGCCGAGCAGTTCGCGGCCGAGCTCGCGCGCGCCTACAACACCGGCGGCGCGGCCGCCGCGCTCACCGACGAGCTCTCGCGCGAGACCGACCTCGCGCGGCTCATGCAGGACCTGCCGGCGACCGAGGATCTGCTCGCCGACTCGGCGCAGGCTCCGGTGATCCGGATGATCAACGCGCTGCTGTTGCAGGCGTTGAAGGAGCGCGCCTCCGACCTGCACTTCGAGCCCTACGAGACGCGCTCCGTCGTGCGCTTTCGCATCGACGGCGTGCTGCGCGACGTGCTCGAGCCTCCGCGCGCGCTGCACGCGGCGCTGGTGTCGCGGCTCAAGATCATGGCGAGTCTCGACATCGCGGAAAAGCGTCTGCCCCAGGACGGGCGCATCACGCTGCGCCTGGGCGACAAGAGCGTCGACGTGCGGATGTCGACGCTGCCGACCGGCCCCGGCGAGCGCGTCGTGTTGCGCCTGCTCGACAAGGATTCGGCGCGCCTCGATCTCACCGCCCTCGGAATGAGCGACGCCACGCTGGCGCAGATCGATCGACTGATCCGCGAGCCCCACGGCATCGTGCTCGTCACCGGACCCACGGGCTCGGGCAAGACGACCACGCTCTACGCCGCGCTGTCCAGGCTCGACCGCGGCAGCGTCAACATGATGACGGTCGAGGACCCGATCGAGTACGCGCTCGACGGCGTGGCGCAGACGCAGGTCAACCCGCGCATCGAGCTCGACTTCGCGCGTGCGCTGCGCGCAATTCTGCGGCAGGACCCCGACATCGTGATGATCGGCGAAATACGCGACCTCGAGACCGCGCAGATCGCGGTGCAGGCGTCGCTCACCGGCCATCTCGTGCTGGCGACGCTGCACACCAACGATTCCGCGAGCGCGGTCACGCGACTGGCCGACATGGGTGTCGAGCCCTACCTGCTGGCGTCGAGCCTGCTCGGCGTGCTCGCGCAGCGGCTCGTGCGCACGCTGTGCCCTGCGTGTCGGCAGAAGGTTGTCCCGAGCGCGGGCGAGAGCGCGTTGCTGACCGCGATCGGCCTTCCGCCGCACGCGCCGCTCTGCCGTCCTGTCGGGTGCGACGCCTGCAGCGGCACCGGCTATCGCGGCCGCGCCGGCGTCTACGAACTGCTGATCACCGACGAATCCATCCGCCGCCTGATCCACGACCGCGAAGGCGAGGTCGCGCTGCGCGACGCGGCCGCGCGGGCGGGAATGGTGACGCTGCGCGCCGACGGCGCGCGCTGGCTTGCCGCCGGAACGACATCGCTCGCCGAACTGCTGCGCGTCACGCGCGACGGCTGACGCGAGGCGACGATGGGCGCGTATCGCTTCGAAGCGGTCGATGCAGAGGGGCGAATGCGCTCGGGCGTGATCGATGCTGACACGCCGCGAAGCGCTCGGGATCGCCTGCGCGCGGACGGGCTCACGCCGACCGCGGTCGCCGAATCCGCGGCGGGCGGGACAGGTGCCGGCGCGCGCCTTCGCATCGCGTCCGCAGTCGTGACAATGACGACGCGGCAACTCGCAACGCTCGTGCAGTCCGGCATGCCGCTCGATCAGGCGCTGGCGGCGGTCGCCGAGCAGGCCGACGATGCGCGGGCGCGCGCGCTGGTGCTCTCGCTGCGCACGCAGGTCGCCGGCGGCGAGTCGCTCGCCGCGGCGCTCTCGCGCTATCCCCGCACGTTCTCGCCGCTCTATCGCGGGCTGGTCGCCGCTGCGGCCGAAAGCGGCCGCCTCCCCGAGGTGCTCACCCGGCTCGCCGACTACCTGGAGGCGCGTGAGGCGCTGCGGCAGAAATTCGCGACTGCGCTCATCTATCCGGCGCTCGTGACGCTGATCGCGGTCGGCGTGATCGCAGTGCTGCTGGTCTACGTCGTGCCCCAGATCGTCGCCGTGTACCAGCAGAGCCGGCAAACGCTGCCTTGGCTCACGCAGGCGCTGATTGCGACATCCGCTTTCCTCCGCGCGACGGGCTGGATGTGGGTTGCGCTCGCGCTCGCCGGTGTCGTCGCGTTCACGCTCGCCAATCGCCGGCCCGCCTTTCGCGCGCGCTGGCACACGGTGCTGCTGCGCTTGCCGGGCGTGGGCCGGCTGGTCGCGAGTCTCGACACCGCGCGTTTCGCGAGCACGCTGGCGATCCTGGTGGGCAGCGGCGCGCCGTTGTTGCGTTCGCTCGATACCGCTGCCGAGGTCGTGCGCATGCTGCCGCTGCAGTCTGCGGCGAGGGCGGCGACGGCGCTGGTGCGCGAAGGCGTGACGCTTGCCCGTGCGCTGCAGGAGCAGAAACGGTTCCCGCCGGTGCTCGTCCATCTGGTTGCCAATGGCGAGGCGACGGGACGGCTGGCAACGATGCTCGAGCGCGCCGCCGGGGAGCTGGAACGGGAGGCCGAGCGCCGTCTCGCGTGGGTGACGGCACTCGTGCAGCCGGTGCTGATCGTCGCGATGGGCTCCATCGTGCTGGTGCTCGTGCTCGCCGTGATGCTCCCGATCGTCTCGATGAACCAGCTGATCCGTTGACGGCATCGGCTGCGTCGCGCGGCCGCTGCACCTTGCCTCGCCGAATCAGGAAACAGGCCGTCTAGGAACTTTCCCGGCGCATGTGTTCCCGCTTGCGCTGCTGCTCCGCGAGCGCCCACGCGACGTGTTCGCGCACCAGCGGCGATGGATCGTCGGCTCGGGCGCTCAGCGCCGCGACGACCGTTTCGCCGTATGGCGCGTTGCCGAGCCCAACCGCGAGATTGCGCAGCCAGCGCTCGTGGCCGATGCGCCGTATCGCACTGCCTTCCATCCGCTTGTCGAATTCCGCTTCGCTCCAGGCGAAGAGCCCGACGAGCGAGGCGCGGTCGAGTCCGTTGCGCACGCTGGCGAAGTCGGCTTCGGTCGCCGGCTGGGCATGCTTGTTCCACGGGCAGGCGAGCTGGCAATCGTCGCAGCCGTAGACACGATTGCCGATTGCGCGGCGGAATTCGAGCGGGATGCTGCCAGGCAGCTCAATCGTCAGATAGGAAATGCAGCGCCGCGCATCGAGTTCGTAGGGTGCGACAATTGCGCCGGTCGGGCATGCGGCAAGGCATGCGCTGCACGTGCCGCAATGCGCGGTGGCCGGCGGCGTGACCGGCAACGGCAGGTCGGTGTAGATCTCACCCAGAAAGAAGTAAGACCCCGCCTGCCGATGCAGGAGCAGCGTGTGCTTGCCCCGCCAGCCCAGCCCGGATTTCGCGGCGAGCGCGACTTCGAGTACCGGTGCGCTGTCGGTGAAGATACGATGCCGGAACTCTCCCGCGAAGGCGGCGATGCGATCGACCAGCTGTTGCAGGCGCCTTCGTAGCACCTTGTGGTAGTCGCGCCCGAGTGCGTACCGGGAGACGTAGGCCGCGTGCGGATCGGCGAGCGTCTCTGCCGCGTCGCGCGCCGCTGCCGGCCAGTAGTCATGCCGCGCGCTGATCACGCGGATCGTGCCGGGCACGAGCGCGCCCGGCCGGGCGCGGGTCACGCCGTGGCGTGCCATATAATCCATCGCGCCGTGCCTTCCCGCGGCGAGCCATTCGACGAGCTTCGCTTCCTCGGCCGAGAGGTCCGTGTCCGCGATCCCGATCTCCTGGAAGCCGAGCTCGCGTCCCCACGCGGCGATCTGCCGCGCGAGCGCAGCCCAATCACGCGTCGTGTCGACAGGCGTCGGTTGCAGCGTCGACGGGGAAGTCATGCGCGCAAGCCTATCAAAGCTGGCTGCTCCGCGTTTCGCGGCGATCTTGTTGCGCCCGCTACGCGTGTCATCCCCTCGATGACTCTGGAACTCGAACTTCCCGACGCAACGGCGACGGCGCGAGCGGGCGCAGCGATCGCGCGCGCGGTGCGCGGTGGCATGGTCATCACGGTCGCGGGCGAGCTGGGCGCCGGCAAGACGACGCTCGTTCGCGGCGCGCTGCGGGCACTGGGTTGGAGCGGCCCGGTCAAAAGCCCTACCTTCGGACTGGTTGAACATTACCCGCTTTCGAGCATATACTTTTATCACTTTGATTTTTATAGATTCGACGATCCCGTCGAATGGGAGACCGCAGGGCTTGCCGAATGCTTCCGCAACGACAGCGTCTGCATCGTCGAATGGCCCGAGCGAGTAGCCGGCGTGCTGTCCCCGCCCGATCTTGCGCTCACGCTCGTGCATCGGGGCGAGGGCCGCGCGCTGACGGCGCAATCGGCGAGCGACGCAGGTAGGCATGCGAGCGAGAACTTGCAATGGAGTTCAAGGCGGCCTGATCCGCGTGTCGCTCGAGCGCCGACGTGCGCTCAAGTGGCTGACGGTTCATGCGGGTGCGCTGGCGTTGCCCGGGCTTGCCTGGGCACAGGCGGGGCGCATCGCTTCCGCCCGCGTCTGGCCGGCGCAGGAGTACACGCGGCTGGTCATCGAGGCTGCCACGCCGATTCCATATCAGCTCAGACGCATTGCGAAATCCGGAACGGCTCGTGCTCGACCTCGAGGGCGTCGAGCTGGTCGGGATCTGGCGAAGCTGCCCGCGCGCGTGCACGCGAACGATCCCTACATCGTGGCGGTGCGCGTCCGCGAGAAGGATCGCGGCAGCGTGCGCGTCGTTCTCGACTTGAGATCCGAGGTGCGCCCGCAGCTCTTTCCGCTGCCGCCCGTGGCGGAATTCGGCCATCGACTGGTCCTCGACCTGTATCCGGTGGAACCGCTCGATCCGCTGATGGCGCTCATCGCCGAGCAGGAGAAGCGCGAGGCGGCTGCGCCGCGCGGCTTCGACTCGCCTGCGCTGGCAGAGGCTCCCGCACCCGCCATCGCGCGGCCGCAAGTCGTCGCGTCCGATCACCGTGGCGATCGATCCGGGCCACGGCGGCGAGGACCCGGGCGCGATCGGCCGACGCGGCACTTACGAGAAGCACGTCGTGCTCGCGATCGGGCGGCGGCTGAAGAAGCTGATCGACCGCGAGACCGAACATGCGGGCGATGCTGACACGCGACGACGACTATTTCGTGCCGCTCGCGCAACGTGTGGCAGAAGGCGCGCCGCGTGCAGGCCGATCTGTTCGTCTCGATCCACGCGGACGCGTTCCGCGAGCCGACCGCGCGCGGCTCATCGGTGTTCGCGCTGTCGGAGAATGGGGCGACGTCGGCTGCTGCGCGCTGGCTCGCGCAAAAGGAGAACGCGGCCGACCTGATCGGCGGCGTCGACCTCGGTGCCAGGACCGGTGCTCGCGCGCACGCTGCTCGATCTCTCGCAGACTGCGCAGATCAACGACAGCCTGAAGGTCGGCCGGCACGTGCTGCGCCAGATCGGCGAGCACAATGCACTCCACAAGCCGGCGGTCGAGCAGGCGGGCTTCGCGGTGCTGAAGGCGCCCGACATCCCGTCGATCCTCGTCGAGACCGCCTTCATCAGCAATCCGGACGAGGAGCTGAAGCTTCGCAGCGAGCGCCACCAGCAGAAATTCGCCGAGTCGATCGGCGATGGCGTCAAGGCCTACTTCGCGAGCAACCCGCCGCTTGCCCGAGCGAAGACATAGCCCCTCACGTGGCAGGGCGCGGCAAGCGGATGGGCGCGCCCGAGTCGTATTCGCTAGAATCGCGCCGTGCTGCACTTCTTCGTCAAATTCATCCTGATCCAGGCGGTGCTGTTCGGGCTCGAGCTCACGCCGTGGGCCCAGTCATGGTTCGTCGTGCCGTGGACCGACACGCTTGCGGCGATCTCGTCCTGGCTCGTGCGCGTGTTCGATCCGAGCGTGATGGCGATCGGCAAGATCCTGCGCAGCTCCGGATCCGACTTCGCGGTGTCGATCGAGGCCGGCTGCAACGGCGTCGAGGCGACGATCGTGCTGGTCGCGGCGATACTCGCATTTCCCGCGCCCTGGCGTAGCAAGGTCGTGGGGCTCGTCGCCGGGATCTTCGCCGTGCAGGGCTTGAACATCGTGCGCGTGATCAGCCTCTTCTACCTCGGGCAGTGGGACCGGCAGTGGTTCGAATGGGCGCATCTCTACGTCTGGCAGGCGCTGATCATGCTCGACGTGCTGATCGTTTGGCTGATCTGGGTGCGAACGCTGCCGCGTGTCCGGGGCGAGCCGCCGCAGTCGCCGTCGGGTACCGCACCGGCGACTGCGTGAAAAGCCCACTGGCGCGATTCATCGTCACGACACTCGCGTGGCTGCCGGTGACGTTCGCCGTGTGGTATTTCGCTGCGCCGGCACTGTTATGGCCGGTGGAGCTGCTCGCTGCGGGCATCGTCCACGCGTGGTTTCCGGACCTCGTGCAGGCGATCGACCTGAGGGGCGGCACGATGACGTTCCTGACGACGCTGCGTCCCGGCCAATCGGAAAGCGGCGGCCAGGTCAGCGTCGACGTCAACCCGCTGCTATACGCGTACGGCCTGCCGATGTTCGCGGCGCTCGTGATTGCCGCGCGCGAACCGCGCTGGCCGCGCTACCTGCTCATCGGTCTATTCGCCCTCATGCCGTTCATCGCGTGGGGTGTGCTCGCCGACTTCCTCACGAACGTCGCGATCGGTTCCGGTCCGCTCATCGCGTCGCAGACCGGCTTCACGTCGTTCCAGCGCGAGCTGATCGCGTTCGCATTCCAGTTCGGATCGCTGATCCTGCCGACGGTCGCACCCGCGGCGCTATGGGTGTTGCTGCACCGGCGATTCCTCGAGCGCCTGCGTGAACCCGATCCTGTCGTACACCGCTGACCGACGGGACCCTCAGCGCGCGACGGTCCCGCTGCCCGCGCGCGCGGTCTCGACGCGTTCGCGTTCCCGCTCCCGCAGGACGCGCCGCTGAACCTTGCCCGTCGTGGTCATCGGCAGCGCGTCGATGAACTCGATCGCCTTCGGATACTCGTAAGGCGCGAGGAACTTGCGCACGTGCGTCTGGATGTCCTCCGCGAGTGCCGGGGACGCCGTGAATCCAGGCGCGAGCACGACGAAGGCCTTCACGACATTGCCGCGCGTCTCGTCCGGCGAGGGCACGACTGCGGCGTTCGCACGGCCTGGTGGCGGACCAGCGTGTTCTCGATTTCCGAGGGACCGATGCGGTAGCCCGCCGACCTTGAACACGTCATCGGCCCGACCCTGGTACCAGAGGTAGCCATCGGCATCCATCGTCGCGACATCACCGGTGCGGCACCATTCGCCGCAGTACTTCTTGCGCGTGCCTTCGGTATTGCCGAAGTACTCGAGGAAGAAGACCGGGTCGGGCGTGCCGTCGGGCGCGATGCGGTGGACCGCGACATCGCCGGGGTCACCGCGCGCCACCTCGTTGCCCAGGTCGTCGATCACGGCGATGCGGTGCCCCGGATACGGCCGGCCCATCGACCCGGGCTTCGCAGGCCAAAGCGTGTGCGAATTGCCGACAATGTAGTTCATCTCGGTCTGACCGAACATCTCGTTGACCGTGACGCCGAGCGCTTCGCGCGTCCACTCGAAAACGGTCGTGCCCACCGACTCGCCTGCGCTCATGATGCTGCGCAACGACAGGTCGAAGCGCTCGCGCGGTCTGGGAAACGCCTTCATCATCAACTTGAGCGCCGTCGGGAAAAGGAACGTGTTGCGCACACCGTACCTGTCCATCAGCGCAAACGCGCGCTCGGGGTCGAAACGGCCACGGAACCCGACGATCGGCTGCCCGAAATAGAGTGTCGGCAACAGCGCATCCATGAGCCCGCCGGTCCACGCCCAGTCGGCCGGCGACCAGAACACGTCCCCTTGTTGCGGGAACTCGTCGTGCGAATAGATGAAGCCCGGCAGGTTGCCGATCAGGCACGCATGCGGCATCAGTGCGCCCTTCGGCGGGCCGGTCGTGCCGCTCGTGTAGATCAGCAGCGCCGGGTCGCGCGACCCGGTGGCGACCGGCGCGAAGTGGCGCGATGCCTTCTCGAGCAGTGGCTCCCATGACGTGACGAACGACTCGCGCGCGCCGGCGACGCCGACGACATGTGCGAGTGCCGGACAGCGAGCGTGGATCGGGGCGAGGTTCGGCAGCGACTGCGGATCGACGAAGGCGACCTTCGCGCCGCTGTTCTGCAACCTGAATTCCAGTGCGTCGGGTCCGAACAGGAACGACAGCGGGACGGCGATGGCGCCGAGCTGGGAGATGGCAAGGTGTGCAACCGCAGTTTCTGGTCGCTGCGGCAGGATCAGCGCAACCTTGTCGCCGCGCGTCACGCCCAGCGCCGCAAGCGCATTCGAAAGGCGGTTCGCGTGCTGCTGCAGATCCCAGTACGTCCACGCGGCCGTGGCGCCGGACTCGTCTTCCCAGTAGAGCGCGAAGCGCGTGCGATCCGTTGCCCAGCGTGCGCAGCAGGCCTGCGCGATGTTGAAGCGGTCGGGAACGTCCCACTTCCAGGCAGCGTAGCGTTCGGCGTAGCGGTCCACGCCCGCCATCGTACCCCGTCAGCCGATGGCCGGGGACGTCGCGCCGGCCACGGCGGGCAGCGAGGCGCCTCGCTCGAGCGGTTCCACCACGGCCCAGACCCAATCGGGTTGCTGCTCGACCAGGCGGCCGAGGCGAATCGGGAACATCGAGTGCGCGATCTGCAGCTTCACCTTGCGCCCCGGCTGGTACTCCTGTGCCGGGACGATCAGCGACTGGACCGCGGTGTCGCTGTCGCGCTTGCGCAACGCGAGGAACAGGCCATGGAACATGCGGCCGTCGATCGTCGTCGTATCACCCTCGACCGAGTATTCCGTGTCGTTCCGCTTGCGTTGTTCGTAGAGGTCGACGCCGATCAGCGCATTGGCGATCACCTGCAATCCGATCTCGGCCCGGTCACTCGTCTGGCGCTTCATCCGGCGCACGATCCCCAGCATCCACAGTGCTTCGCCATGCGCGCGGATGGCGGTCAGCGTACCGAGCGTGACCGCGGTGGCCACGCTCATCGGCGCGATCAGCCGGAACCCCGTCTGCGAGACGTCCTTCACTTCCCACGGCCCGCCCGGAGCCGCGTAGACGGCAAGCCGCCGGCGCGCGACATCGGGTGTGCGATCGCGTTCGTTGCGTATCCGGCCGAACAGGGCGAGATCCATCGTTCCGCTGTAGTTCCTCCCGGCATCGAACCGGGACGCGGGCTCGCACTCCTCCTCGCTCAGATACCCGCAGATCTTCGCGAAGCCGACGATCCCGTCCACTGTGCCGACTGCGGAGGTGCGCTCGCCTCGCCGCGCCAAGGGTCTGAACTCGGGGTCTACCTGCGCCGCCAGCTTCGTCAGCAGGCTCAGATGGTCGCTGCGCATGGCAGCACGCTCGGACAGCGGCTGCGAATTGATCTTCTGCTCGAGGACCAAGATGTTCTGCCTGAGCGACGCGTGCAACGGCCGCGTATCGAGAAAGAGAACCCGGCCTTCCAGAGGCGCCGGTCCACGGCGCTTGAGTCCCTCGCGCCCACCGAGGTCGACGTAGAACGGGCTCATCGCCATCGGCTCGAGTGTCAGGCGCAGCGGCGAGCACCATTCCTCGAGCTGCTGCGAGATCCATTCCAGATGGCGCGCGGTGAGGTTGCCCGAGTTGACGAGTTGCAGCACGAGCGCGCACAGGTACTCCTGCTCGATCGTCGTGGTCGAGCCGTCGGGCTCGAGCACGATCGACTGGCGCTCGAGCTGGTGCGAGCAGGCGAGCGCGAAGAGGCCGTGGAGCTCCGCCCATTTTGCCGGGATCCATTGCTCGCAGCGGAACAGCCGGATCTTCGCATCCAGGGTCAGGTGAATGATCTGGCGGGCGATAAGCTGCGACAGCAGCGTCTCCCACTTGCCTGACGGCGTGCGGTGCGCGATCTCGCGCGAGAACGCCTGGTAGGCGAGAAGGAACGCCTGCGTCAGGTCGAAGAGCGAGGACCAGAGCTGGTTCTCGATGCGCGAGCTGCGATTCGCGTGCTCGATGTATTGCGCGGTGAGCGTCTTGCGCAAGTCGTCGGTCCGGGTGTCGAGGTGGAAAACCGCCTCCAGGCGCTGGGACGTGAGGCGTGCGTCACGCTCGGTCAGGCGGCCCAGTTCGGTAAGAACCTCCCGATGCAGC
Source organism: uncultured beta proteobacterium (assembly GCA_963750585.1). GTDB lineage: Bacteria > Pseudomonadota > Gammaproteobacteria > Burkholderiales > Casimicrobiaceae > VBCG01. The sequence continues at coordinate 64,080 of CAVVRH010000049.1, read as the reverse complement.
GCAAGCGGATCGCTCGGTGGAAAAGTGGCAAGCCAGCGCTCGACCGCCTTGACATCGGCAAGGCGGTCTTTGGGGAGCTTGTTTACGAAGCTGAACATGGCGCAACGGGTCGTTGGTCACTCATACCCGCAAGAACCGCACCGGACGGCATCCCGGGCGCCGGGCACCGTCGTTGTGGGCGACAGAATCTGTTGCTCCTCGTGTATTCCATTGCCCGTCCGACTGCGATAATCCCCCAACCGCCGACGGGCGGCAAGACCGTTCGACCAATGTTGGCATGCATCCTGCATTGACCGTTCCGTGGAGCACAGACTGCCGAGCCGGCAACTGTGCGGAACAGTCAGGTCCCGCCGCAGCTGCCGCTCTGTTCAGAACATCCTGCTGGTGACGACTGACATTAAACGGACAGGAAAGACAAAGATGGGCATCCTGATCAAAGCGCCGAGCCGGCACCGCGAAGTTGCCGCGACCGCGCTCCAAGCGAACGACACGCCGGCCGATCTCGCCGGCTCGCTGCACATCCGCGAGGTCGTGCGGATCACCGGCCTGCGCCGCGAGCAGCTCTACATGTGGCAGCGCCGTTACGGCTTCCCGTCGCCGCTGCGCGATGCTTTTGGCGATCGCGTCTATCCACCCGACCAGGTCGCGCGGCTCAAGCTCGTGAAGCAGCTGCTCTCGGAAGGCTGGCGTGCCGGTGCGGTCGTGCCATTGTCCGACTCGGCACTGCAATCGATGCTCGGACTTACCGTCGCCGAGCCCACGCCGCTGCCGGCCGAGATCGAAACCGCGGTGCGACTGCTCGCGCAGCATCGCGTGGGCGAACTGCAGAATCACCTGTCCAAGCTGCTGGTCGGACAGGGCTTGCGCAAGTTCCTCGAGCAGACGCTGATCCCGTTGAACGAGGCCGTGCACGAGCGCGTCGTGCGTGGCGACATGGAGAATTACCAGGAGCTGCGCTTCGCCGACATCTCGCAGCGCCTGTTGCGCGACGTGACGCGGCTCGTGCGGCCGACGCGCGACGCGCGGCAGGTCCTGCTCGCGACGCCGCCCAACGATCCGAACCAGCTCGGTCTCGCGATACTCGAACTGCTGCTCTTCACCGAAGGCATCAATTGCCTGACGCTCGGTGCCGGCGTACCCGGGCAGGAAATCGCGGGTGCCGCGAAGGCCTACAAGGTGAACGTCGTCGTCCTGCTCTTCGACCGCGGCATCTCGGGCAAGATCGCAGGCCAGGAAATCCGGTCGCTGCGCGTCGCGTTGCCCGATTCGCTGCCGCTGGTGGTGAGCGGACGCGCGGTCAACCTGCTCGCGAAGCCCATTCCGAACGTACGCACCGCCGCCGACTTCAGCTCGATCATGGCGGCGATGCGCGAGATGACCGTGACGCCGGCCGTGCCGGTGTCGCTGGTGGGCGTCTTGCCGGAGGTATCGCAGCGGGCGTAACCTTGCGTGCGTGACCGACCTCGGAAGTCTTCCTCCCCGCCGGCTGGCTCGTCCACGCCGGCGCGTTTTTTTGGTCGCCGCCTCGTCTGGCACACGCTCGGCATCCTGCTCGCGGCCCTCGTCGCCTGGCTCGTGTTCCGCGCCTATCGGCAGCCGGGTTTCCTGCTCGACTTCGTCAACCTTCAGCTGTGCTGAAGTTCGGCGGGGATTCGGCAGCCCGTGCTCGTCCCGGCGTTGAGATTCGTCGCCCCGGTCCGCAAGGCGTTGGCAGTCGCAGGCATCGTGCTGCTCGGCGGTGCGCTCGCGTACGCGCCGATCGCCGCGTTCGGCGGCGACATGACGGTCGTGAGCAAGGCTGGCATTGCCGGCGCCCTGCTCGTGCTTCTCGCCTGGCTGCTGCCGCGCCCGCCGGCGGCGGGCGCAGGCGGAAATGGACCCCGGCGCGACGATCGGGAACGAACCGCCGGACGACCGCCGCTGAACGGCGCGATTCAGGGTTCGTTCAGGAAGTCCTCGAGCTTGCGCCGGTCTCGCTTGGTCGGTCGGCCTGCAGTACGCGGATCGCTCGCAGCGACGGTCCTGCGCCGCAGGACTTCTGCGTCGCGCGCTGCACGGCTTTCCGCCGTCTCGCAGTACAGCGTCGCGGCTTCGCTCGCCCCTCCGCGGCGATCCGACAGCGCGATCACGTCGACCTCGAATACCAGGCCGGCCTTGCGCACATGGATGCGCTCCCCCAGGCGTACCGCGTGCGCTGGCTTCACCCGCTCGCCGGCCACGCGTACCTGCCCCGCATCGACTGCATCTGCGGCAAGGCTTCGCGTCTTGTAGAAGCGCGCGGCCCACAACCATTTGTCGATGCGTACGCGCACGACGCCTGCACCGCGCTCGCCACCCACAGCCTGGCCGCGCGTCATGCGCCCCCGCCAGGCGGCGCGTAGCTGCGCATCCACGCTGCGGTTGCCTGTGCATCTTGGTGGTCGTCCTGCGCGAGCGCCGCAATGACACGGCTGCGGTCGGCCGGCGTGCGATTCTGCGAAAGCTTGAATTTCGCCTCGATACGTTGGACGCGCATCCTGAATGCGACGATGCCGGACAGGAGCATGTCGCGGTCCCGCCCGGCCCTCGCGAAACGCCATGGGGCTTCACGGCCGCCCTCGAAGCGCTGGACCAACGCGTCGAGGATGCCCTGCGCAGCCGATGCATCGGCCACGATCTCCAGCACGCCGTGCGCGTGCACGGTTGCGTAGTTCCACGTCGGCACCATTGTCGCAGGGTCGCCGTACCACGATGGCGAGACGTAGGCATGCGGACCGTGGAAGATCGCGATCGACGGGACGTCCTCGGCATGGCGCCAATGCGGGTTCGCGCGCGCGACGTGGCCGATCAGCGTGCCGTGCGGTTCGCCGTCGGCAAGAAGCAGCAGGGGCACGTGGCTCACGTACGGTTCGGGCACGCCCGGTGTGACCAGCGTCGCGAACGGATAGTCCTGGATCAGCCGCGAAACGGCGGCGCGATCCGGCACGGTGAACGCTCGTGGAACGTAGAGGCTCAATGGGGACTCGGGGCCGTGCTTCCGGCGCGCCCGTCCGCAAAGAGTGCGCGCGCCGCATCGGGTCCGTACACATAGCGGCGATTGCAGAACTCGCAGGTTACTTCGACTTCGCCCCGTTCGGCGAGTGCGGCCTCGATTTCGGCGCGACCCGCGATCCGCAGCGCGCGCTCGACCCGTGCGGGGGAGCACGCGCAGAAGAAGCGGGGCGTCGTGCTGCGGAAGACGCGCAGGTCGTCCTCCGGAAACAGCGCGGCGAGCCCGGCGTTGCCACTCGCCGCCGCGATCAGCGCACTTTCGTCGGCTGCCGCGAGCCCATTGCGCGCACGCTGCCACGTCTCCTCGTCGGCCGGACCGGCACCCGGCATGCGCTGCAGCAGCATCCCGGCCACTTCGCCATCGCGCACGGCGAGCATGAGGCGCGAGGCGAGCTGCTCGGACGTCGCGAGGTAATGCTCGATCAGCGTTGCCACGGACGTCGCTTCGAGCGCCACGATACCCTGATAGAGCGGTCCTGCACCCTTTGGATCCAGTGTGATGACGAGTCGCGCGTGCGTTGCGCCACCGGCCAGGTCGGCCAGCGTGGCGTCCGGAGGGAGCGCTTCGACCCGCGCCATGTCCCATTGGGCCGTCGCGCGCAACGCGAGCCCCTGGTCGCACTCGACGACCAGCAGGCGTACCGGCCCGTCCCCCTGCAACTGGACGACAAGGCTTCCATCGAACTTGAGCGTGGAGGCGAGCAAAGTCGCGGCGGCAAGCAGTTCGGCGATCACGCGCCCGAGTGGCGCGGGATACTCGTGCGCAGCGAGGATCTCGCGTGCGGTTTGCGACAGCCGCGCCCGCGCGCCGCGCACCGCCGCGCCCTCGAAGACGAAGCGCGCCAGCGCGTCGGGGCTGCCGGCTGCGGGCTCGATCATCCGCCGGCCTCGCGCTGCGGGGCCGCGCAGCCATGCGCGCAGTGGCTGCGCTTCAGTTTCGCACCTTGAGCGTGTAGAGCGTCATCGGCAATGCGGAGTTCTTGTCGAACATGGCACCGGCCTCGACACCGGCAGTCGCCACCTCGTCGGCGGTACGCAGCCGCCCGTAAAGTGCATGCATTGCGCCCAGCGCGAATTCCTTGCCGGATCCGACCGCCCAGAACTGCGTGTACTCGAACACCTCGCGCATCGAGTAGACACCGAAGATGCCGTGCGGGTTCGCGATCAGCGCGGTGATCTGCGTGGACTCGTAAGGGTCGTCCTCCTCTTCCTTCGGATTGAGGAAGTGCTGTTCCTTGAGGATCGGGTGGAGTTTCCGGAACGTCTCGAAGATCGCGAGCTTGTTGCCGAATTCGAGCGCCTGGTTCGTCTTGAGCAGGCTCTCGAACACGAGTTGGTGCGCGGCCGAGCCGCAAAGGCCGATGTAATTGTCGCCGTGGCGCAGGATCTTGTCGTAGCTCCTGTCGAACGGCGCCGCGAGGCGGACATCGCCGAACGTCGTGAGCGAATCGGCGGCAATGGCGATTTCGTCGTGCTTGCGCACGGCAACCAGGGTGGTCATGCGGGTTCCGTCGAACTGGCGTCGATTCCGCGCGGGCAGGACGCGGTGGCGCGAGGTCAGTAGCCAATTATACCGCCCGGCCCTTTGCCGCCCGGAAGCGGGCGGGCGCGGGCAACATCGGCACCGGCGGCAGGCGCGTGTGCGACCAGTGCGCAATTGCCCATGACCAGAATGCGGCAACCGTGCCCAGATCGCGTGGCGGGGGAACCTGGTCGAGAAAGTGCCAGGCGGCGACAAGGGCCGCCAGTGGATCGTCGTCCGGCAGCGCTGGTGCGCGCGTCTGTTTGGAGAGCTTTTGGCCAGCGGCGTCGATTGCAATGGGAACGTGCAGGTACGCGGGCTGCGGCAGTCCGAGCAGGCGTGAAAGGAGGATCTGCCGCGGTGTCGATGCGAGCAGATCCGCGCCGCGCACGACGTGCGTGACGCCCTGTTCCGCGTCGTCCACGACCACGGCGAGCTGATACGCAAAGAGACCGTCCGCGCGTCGAACCACAAAATCGCCGACGTCGCGGGCGAGCTGCTGCGCTTGCGGCCCCAGCAACGCATCGCTGTAGCCGATCGTTTGTCCCTGCGGCCCATCCGAACGCACGCGCCACGCTCGCTGCGCACGTGCTGCCTTGGCGGGGGGGATGCCGTTGCGGCACGTGCCCGGATAGACGCGTTCACCGATGGGACCGAAGGGCGCGGCGGCGAGCTCCTGCCGGGTGCAGGCGCACGGATAGGCGAGACCGCTGCGTACCAGCGAATCGAGCGCGGATTCGTAGAGTGCCGTGCGCTGAGATTGCCGCACGACGCCGCCGTCCCAGCCGAAACCGTAGCGTTCGAGCGTGCGCAGGATCGCGCTTTCCGCGCCGGGTCGGCGACGGGGCTCGTCCACGTCCTCGATGCGGACGAGCCACTCGCCCCCGGCGTGACGCGCATCGCAGAAGCTCGCGAGCGCGGCGATCAGCGAGCCGAAGTGCAGCGGACCGGTGGGCGAGGGCGCGAAGCGCCCGCGGTACGCGGGGGCCACGCGGGCAACGGCGGTCGTGCTCAGCGCGGGATGGCCACGCCGAGCGGAGAACCTGCCGAGGCGAGGTGCGGCGAGTAGCGCTGCATCGCGGCCACCACGGCGCTGGGATACTCGCTGCGCCCGAGGCTGCCGTTGTAGCGGCCGAGCGCGCGGAATAGATCGCCGTTCTCGCGGTCGAGGTAGTGGCGCAGGATTACGCAGCCGTAGCGCAAGTTCGTGCGCAGCTGGAACAGGTTGTGGTCGTTGCCGTTGCCGATGAGACGCGTCCAGAACGGCATCACCTGCATGAAACCGCGCGCATCCGCGACCGAGACCGCATATTTCTTGAAGCCGCTTTCATGATGGATCACCCCGAACACGAGCTGTGGGTCGAGCCCGGCACGTGTGGCTTCGTAGTGGACGGTAAGGATCACATCCAGCCTTTCGCGCTCGTCGGGAATGCGCGTGGCGAGTCGGCGCGACATGTCGGCGAGCCATGCGGAGATGCCGGCACGCCCCGCCCAGTCCGCAGGCACGGGTCGGTCCGCGATCGCGCGCTGCAGCCCGGCGACGACCGATGGCTGCAGCTGCTCCTCCTCCTGCGCGCCGGCAAGTGCGGGCCGTGGAACGAGCAGCGCGACGGCGAGCGCGAGCGTGCCGAGATGGCGCAACAGCGGGCGGTTCCGGCGGATCCTCATGCGGCTTGAACTCTACTCCGGATGAACGCGGCGATTTCGCCCACCGGAACAACGGTCGCGGCGGTGTCCCGACGGGCCTGGTACTCGACCTTGCCCTCCTTGAGACCCCGGTCGCCGATCGTGACGCGGTGCGGGATGCCGATCAGCTCGATGTCAGCAAACATCACGCCAGGACGTTCGCCGCGGTCATCCAGCAACACCTCGAGCCCGTCGGCCTCGAGCTCGGCGTGGAGCTGGTCGGCGAGTGCGCGGACCGCGTCGTTGCGGTCGTAGCCCACGGGGGCGATTGCCACGGCGAATGGCGCCATCGCCTCCGGCCAGACGATTCCCCTCGCGTCGTGGTTCTGCTCGATCGCAGCCGCGACCACCCGGGTGACGCCGATGCCGTAGCAGCCCATTTCGATCGGCTTCGATTGACCCTGGGCGTCAAGGTATGTCGCACCCATGTCCTGCGAATAGCGGGTGCCGAGCGCGAACACATGCCCGACCTCGATGCCACGCAGGATCGCAAGCGTGCCCTTGCCATCGGGCGAAGGGTCGCCTGGCACGACGTTGCGGATATCGGCGGTGAGATCCGGCTCGCGGCAGTCGCGCCCGAAATTGACGCCACGCAGGTGGAAATCCTTCTCGTTGGCGCCGCAGGCGAAGTCGGCCATGGCGGCAACCGAACGGTCGACGATGAGCGGGATGTCCTTCGCGATCCCGACTGGGCCAAGGTAGCCGGGCTGGCAGCCGGTTGCGGCAACGATCTCCGCTTCCGTTGCCCAGCGCCACCCGGAGAGTCCCGGCAGCTTGCCGATCTTCACCTCGTTCGCCATATGGTCGCCGCGGATCAGCAGCATGTGCAGTTGGTCGCCCGCAGCGATCATGATGCATTTCGCGCTCCGCGCCAGCGGCAGCTTGAGCAGCTGCGCAACCTCCTCGCAGGTCGTCATGCCTGGCGTCGGCACCCGCTGCATCCTCTCGTGGCCTTCCGGGCGGCCGCCGGGCGGTGCGAGGGCTTCGGCCTGCTCGACGTTCGCCGCGTACTGCGACTGCGGGCACGCAGCGATCGCGTCCTCGCCCGAATCGGCGAGCACCTGGAACTCGTGCGACTGGCGAGCCGCCGATCGCGCCCGGTATCCGCCTCGACGGCGCGGAAGTCGAGGCCGAGCGCGTGAAGATGCGCGTGTAGGCGTCGTACATGGCCTGGTAGCTCTCGCATCAGCGCCGGCGCGTCGACATCGAACGAGTAGGCGTCCTTCATCAGGAACTCGCGCCCGCGCAGCAGGCCGAAGCGCGGCCGGATCTCGTCGCGGAACTTGATCTGGATCTGGTAGAGGTTGAGCGGCAGCTCGCGATAGCTCTTGACGTCGCGGCGCACGATGTCGGTGATCGATCTCCTCGTGCGTCGGACCGAGGCAGGAAGTCGCGCTCGTGCGGTCCTTGAGCCGCAGGAGCTGCGGGCCGTACTGTCCCAGCGCCCGCTCTCCTGCCACAGCTCGGCGGGCAGCACAGCGGCAGCATCAGGATCTCCTGCGCGCCGGCGCGGTTCATCTCCTCGCGGACGATTGCCTCGACCTTGCGCAACGTCCGCGAGGCCGAGCGGCAGCTAGGAGTAGATGCCGGCGCGAGACCTTCCGGATCATGCCTGCACGCAGCATGAGCTTCTGGCTCATCACTTCCGCTTCGGCAGGTGCTTCCTTCAGGGTCGACAACAAGAACTTCGAAACGCGCATGCGCAGGTGGCGCGCCCTGCAGGCGGGCGCGATCGGGCAAAGGCGCGATTCTACCGTGACGGGCCGGACTGGCCGGCTCCTGTGGTCGAGCGGCGTGGGATCGCGAGGCGGACACCGGTCCGCCGAGCCACGCGCAACCGAGCGAGTTCGCGGAGCGAACTCTGATCGGCGCGCCTTGTTGCAGTCTACCGTCCGAGCGGCGCAGGGCCGCCCCAAGCCGCTCGGAGAAACCTACTCGATGCGAAATCTCGGAAAGGTCCTCCCCGAAATTTCGCTATCGAACAACTATTACCGGCAACTTGCTGTGCGTCAGCACCTTCTGCGTTTCACTGCCGAGCAGCATCGCGGACACGCCGCGCCGCCCGTGCGAGGCCATTACGATCGCGTCGGCCTTGCTCTTCTTCGCCGCGGCGAGGATCGCTTCCCACGGCGCGCCGGCGATCGTATGAACCGTTTCACACGGCACCTTGGCCGTGGCCGCCTTCTCGACGATCGGCTCGAGGATCTTTTTCGCTTCCTTCTCGGCGAGTGCCGCATACTCCTTCTTCGAGACCGGTTCGTAGACGACGCCGTCCGCATAGGCCGGCAACGGGTAATCGGGCGACGCGTAGAACACCGTGAGCTTCGCGCCCATCGACTCCGCCAGCGACATCGCATGGGCGATCGCCTTTGCGGAAAGCTTCGAGCCGTCGGTTGCAACGAGGATTTGCTTGTACATGCGGACCTCCGGAGGCCGGCTGGGAACATTTCAATCCTAGGCCCAGCAAGGGCATGGGCGTTGACCTCGGTCAAGCGCATTGCCGGAAATCAAAGTGGTCTGCCGTTTGCCTTGACCCTCACTGCCCGGCCCCCTAGATTTCAACCCATGCCGGCGCCGCCCACAGTGATTGCTTCGGCCGGGGAGGCGCCCGTGCGTGCCGCTGTTGCAGGTGCCGCGATCGATGCGGCACGTTGCTATCACTGCGGAGCACCCAATCCTGCGCGTACGGACTGGCATGCCGACCTGAATGGCGCGGCGCGGCGTTTCTGCTGCGCAGGCTGCCTCGCCGTGGCGCAGACGATCCACGCCGCCGGACTCGAGAATTTCTATTCGGCGCGGACGGCGGCGCTCGCACGTCCGGACGATGCCGGCGTGGTGGACGAGTGGGTTCGCCATGACGAGGTCGCCGCCGCAGCCGGTCTCGTGCGCTCGCTTGCGGGCGGCCGGAAGGAAGCCTCGCTCCTGCTCGAGAACCTCACTTGCGGCGCGTGCGTGTGGCTGATCGAGTCGTGGCTCGCGCGCCAACCGGGGGTGCTGGAGGTTCGCGTCAATTACGCGACTCGCCGCGCATACGTTGTCTGGCGCGAGGATCAGGCAAGGCTCTCCGACGTGCTGCGCGCGATTGCCGCGATCGGTTATCGCGCCCATCCGTACGATCCCACGCGGCGCGAGGATCTCGCGCGGCGGGAAAAGCGGTCGCTGCTGTTGCGCATGGCGATCGCGTTGCTCGGGATGATGCAGGTCATGATGCTCGCGGTGCCGACCTACATCAGCGTCGACGGCGTCGAGCCCGAGCACCGGAAGCTCCTCGACTGGGCGAGTCTCACGTTGACGCTGCCGGTGCTGATCTACTCCGCAGCGCCGTTTTTTCGTGGCGCATGGCGCGACCTTCGCTTCCTGGACGCCTCGGCATGGACGTTCCAGTGGCGCTGGGGCTCGCCGCCGCGTTCATCGTAAGCGCGGCATCGACGTTCGGCGATGGCGGGCCGGTCTACTACGACTCGTTGACGATGTTCGTGGCGTTGCTGCTGACCGCGCGCTTCGTCGAGCTTGCCGCGCGCCAGCGCGCGGGCGAGGCGATAGAGTCGGTCGCGCGGGCGCAGCCTGCCACCGCCGAGCGGCTACGCGCCGATGGCTCGGTGGAGACGGTCGCAGCCGCGAAGCTCGCAACGGGTGAACGCGTGCTCGTGCGCCCCGGCGCAACGATTCCCGCAGATGGCACCGTGGTGGAAGGTCGCTCGCATGTCGAGGAGGCAATGCTGACCGGCGAGAGCTGGCCGAAAGCCAAGCACGTGGGCGAAGCGGTGCTTGCAGGCGCGGTGAACCGGGAAAGTGCACTGGTCGTGCAGGTCGCTGCGGCCGGCGAGGCGACGAGACTGGCATCGGTATTGCGCCTCGTCGAGAAGGCAGCGGGAGAGCGGCCTCGTGTTGCGCGCATGGCCGATCGCGTTGCCGCCTGGTTCGTCGGCGGACTGCTCGTGCTCGCCGCCGCGACCGCACTGGTCTGGTGGCATCTCGATCCTACGCGTGCACTGGCCGTTACGTTCGCGCTGCTGGTCGTTTCCTGCCCGTGCGCGCTTTCGCTCGCGACACCCGCAGCGCTTGCGGCTGCCGCCGGCGCACTCGGCCGCCGGCAGGTCGTTCTGGCGCGTGCCGATGCGCTGGAAGCGCTGGCCAACGTAACGCACGTCGCGCTCGACAAGACCGGCACGCTCACCGAGGGCGACGTCCGCGTGCGCGCCGTGCATGGATTCGGCGGTTGCTCCGAGGTCGAGTCATTGAGTATCGCGGCAGCGCTCGAGGCGCGCTCCGAGCACCCGATCGCGCGAGCGCTCACGGGCGCGGCAATGGCGCCGATACCTGCGGCCGGCGACGTGATCGCGACGCCCGGGCAGGGCATCGAGGGTGTCGTCGAAGGACGCCGTTATCGCATCGGCCGCATCGCCTTCGTTGCGGAAATCGCAGGCGACCTGCCGCCGGACGCCGCGCCTTTCGACGCAGGCGTCGGAGCAAGCACGACAGTCATCGGGCTCGGCAGCGACACTGGATGGTCCGCGTTGATCGCACTGGGCGATACGCTGCGCATCGGCGCGCGCAGGCTCGTCGATGCGTTGCACAAGGCCGGTGTGCAGCCGATCCTGCTGTCCGGTGATCGACAGCGCAGCGTCGCGGCAATCGCGCGCGAACTCGGAGTCGCCGACGCCCGGGGCGACCTGGCGCCGGAAGGCAAGCGCAACGTGGTCCTGGCGTTGCAGCGGGAAGGTGCGGTGGTGGCGATGGTCGGCGACGGCATCAACGATGCGCCGAGCCTTGCGCAGGCGCAGGTGTCGGTGAGCCTGGGCAGCGCCACGCCACTCGCGCAGTGGACTGCCGACGTCGTCGTGCTGTCGGACGACATCGCCCGCATTGGCGACGCGATCACGATTGCACGGCGTGCGCTGGGCGTCGTGCGACAGAACCTCGCGTGGGCAACGCTCTACAACGCGATCGCGATTCCAGCTGCCGCGTTCGGCTGGGTGACGCCGCTCGCAGCCGCAGCGGGCATGTCGATTTCGTCGCTGGTCGTGGTGCTGAATGCAGTGCGGCTCGCGCACGTGCCGCGCGACGCCATGGTTCCGCAGCAGTCCGGAAGAGTGCCGGCGGTCGTCACACGGCGTTGAATGCGGCTGCCATGGACATCCTTCTTCTGCTGATCCCCCTTTCGGTACTGCTGGTCCTTCTGATTGGCGGCATCTTCTGGTGGAGCGTCAGGAGCGGGCAGTTCGACGACCTCGAAGGCCCCGGGCATCGAATTCTCGCTGACGATGATTGCGTGGCGACGCATGAACAGGATGCCGAAAAGCGGGTGGACGCTCCCGCCGATTTGATTTCGGTCAAGCCCCCGTCGACCACCCCCAAGTAGCATCTGTGCGGTGCACAAGCGACCAGCGGCTCGAACCGGTGGTCGCCGGGTTGGTTCGCGTGCGCGAGACACTGATCGGAACCACAACGGGGGCGGCAACGATGGCTACGGCAACGATGGCAACACGCGCAACGGCGGCGGCGACCGAAGGCTATTTCAATTACAAGGTCGTCCGGGCGTTCGCGATCATGACGGTCGTCTGGGGGTCGTCGGCATGCTGGTCGGCGTGATCATCGCCGCGCAGTTGCTGTGGCCTGCACTCAATTTCGACATCCCCTGGCTTTCGTACGGGCGGCTGCGGCCGTTGCACACCAACGCCGTGATCTTCGCCTTCGGCGGCTCGGGACTGTTTGCAACCTCCTACTACGTCGTGCAGCGCACGTGCCAGGTGCGACTGTTCTCCGACGCGCTCGCCTCGTTCACGTTCTGGGGCTGGAACCTGGTGATCGTGCTCGCGGCCGTGACACTGCCGCTCGGCGCGACGACCGGAAAGGAGTACGCGGAGCTCGAATGGCCGATCGACATCCTGATCACGCTGGTGTGGGTTGCCTACGCGGTCGTGTTCTTCGGCACGCTCGCCAAGCGCAAGACACCGCACATCTACGTGGCCAACTGGTTCTTCGGCGCGTTCATCCTGACGATCGCGCTGTTGCACGTCGTCAACAGCGCCGAGATTCCGGCCTGGTTCTTCGGCGGTTCATTCTGGAAGTCGTACTCGGCCTATCCGGGCGTGCAGGACGCGATGGTGCAGTGGTGGTACGGCCACAATGCGGTGGGCTTCTTCCTGACCGCGGGCTTCCTGGGAATGATGTACTACTTCGTGCCCAAGCAGGCGGGCCGGCCGGTCTACAGCTACCGGCTGTCCGTCGTGCACTTCTGGGCGCTGATCTTTACCTACATGTGGGCGGGACCGCACCACCTGCACTACACGGCGCTGCCCGATTGGACACAGTCGCTCGGCATGATCTTCTCGCTCATCCTTCTCGCGCCGTCGTGGGGCGGGATGATCAACGGGATCATGACGCTGTCGGGAGCCTGGCACAAGCTGCGCGACGACCCGATCCTCAAGTTCATGATCGTGTCGCTGTCGTTCTACGGCATGAGCACGTTCGAGGGCCCGATGATGTCGGTGAAGACCGTCAATGCGCTCTCGCATTACACCGACTGGACGATCGGCCACGTGCACTCCGGCGCGCTCGGCTGGGTGGCGTTCATCACGTTCGGGTGCATCTACTACCTGATCCCGCGCATGTTCGGCAAGGAACAGATGTACTCGGTCAAGCTCATTACCGCCCACTTCTGGATCGGCACGATCGGCGTCGTGCTCTATATCGCCTCGATGTGGATCGCCGGCGTGATGCAGGGTCTCATGTGGCGCGCGGTCAATCCCGACGGCACGCTCGCGTACGCGTTCGTGGAGTCGGTCAAGGAGACCTATCCGTTCTACGCGATCCGGCTGCTCGGCGGTACGCTGTTCTTCGTCGGCATGCTGGTGATGTCGTACAACGTGATCAAGACGGTTGCGGGCGGCAAGGCCTACGAAGCGCCGATTCCCGCACTACCGGCGCACGCTTGACAGGGTGCAACAGGAGCCATCCATGATTTCCCATCACACCATCGAGAAGAAGCTCCCCTGGCTCATCGTGCTGGTGCTGCTCGTCGTCAGCGTCGGCGGCCTGGTCCAGATCGTTCCGCTGTTCTTCCAGAAGTCGACGACCCAGCCGGTCGCCGGGATCAAGCCCTATTCGGCGTTGCAGCTCACCGGACGGGACGTGTATATCCGCGAGGGCTGCTACAACTGCCACTCGCAGATGATCAGACCGTTCCGCGCCGAGACCGAGCGCTACGGCCACTACTCGGTCGCCGGCGAATTCGTCTATGACCACCCGTTCCAGTGGGGCAGCAAGCGCACGGGCCCGGATCTCGCTCGCGTCGGCGGCCGCTACTCCGACGAATGGCACCGCACCCACCTGCGCAATCCGCGCGACGTCGTGCCCGAGTCGAACATGCCCGGATATCCGTGGCTGATGAAGTCCGCCGCGAGCGCGGAAGATATCGGCGCCAGGATGCGCGCGCTGCGCGTCGTCGGCGTTCCGTACACGGACGAGCAGATCGCGAAGGCGCCTGAGGAATTGAAGGGCCGCACCGAGGAGGACGCGCTGGTCGTGTACCTGCAGAACCTCGGGCTCGCGATGAAGACCGTGCGCTGAGGTCATCATGGACGACGCGATCCTTGGCAGCATCAGCACGGTCGTCATGTTCGTGACGTTCATCGGCATCGTCGTGTGGGCGTACAGCAGGAAGCGCCGGGCGGCGTTCGACGCGGCGGCCAACGAGCCGTTCGCATTGCCGGACGAGAACACGGGCGGACGCAGCGGTCAGGCGCAACAGCGGGGGCGGCAATGAGCGATTTCACGTCGGGATTCTGGAGCTTCTACATCATCGGCATCACCGTCGTCAGCATCATCGCGTGCGGCTGGCTGCTGCTCTCGATGAGCAGGACGAAGGTGACACCCGGCAAGCCGGCCGCACCGGCGCCGGGCAAGACCACCACCGACACCACGGGTCACGTGTGGGACGGCGACCTCGCCGAATACAACAATCCGCTTCCCAAGTGGTGGATGAACCTGTTCTGGATCACGCTGATCTTCGCGGTCGGCTACCTGATCTACTACCCCGGCCTGGGCACGTTCAAGGGGCTGGGCGGCTGGACGCAGGTCGGCCAGTACGACCAGGAGGTCGCGCAGGCCAACGCGCGGCTCAAGCCGCTCTACGACAAGTACGCCGCGATGCCGATCGAGCAGGTTGCGGCCAATGCCGAGGCGCGCGGCATGGGCGAGCGCATCTTCCTCAACAATTGTGCGCAATGCCACGGATCGACCGGACAGGGCGGCAAGGGATACCCCAACCTGACCGATGGCGACTGGCTCTACGGTGGCTCGGCCGACGCGATCGTCGCGTCGATCACCAACGGCCGCAACGGCGTGATGCCGGCGCAAGGACCGGCGCTCGGCGGCGATGAAGGCGTGAAGAACGTCGTTGCGTACGTGCGCTCGCTGTCCGGCCTCACGTCCGATCCGCTGAAGGCACAGCTTGGCAAGGAGAAGTTCCAGCAGATCTGCGCGGCATGCCACGGACCGGATGGCAAGGGTAACCAGGCGATCGGTGCGCCGAATCTCACCGACAAGGTCTGGCTGTACGGCAGCTCCGAACCGGCGATCGCCGAGACGGTAACCAAAGGTCGCGGCATGAGCGCACTGACGGAAGGGCAGAGTGTCATGCCCGCGTGGAAGGACATGCTCGGACCGGCAAGGATCAACCTCGTGGCGGGGTACGTGTGGAGCCTGTCGCACCCGACGGCCAAGTGACCTAGGTAACTGTGGCGGGCGGGGTTGGTGCAGTATTCTGCATCGAAGATCCCGCCCGTCGACTTTTGTGACCACCGGTATTCCAAGTGAACGCGCCCGAGAAGACGATCCCGCTGCAGCCCGCCGAGGCTGTGGAGGAGATCTCGCTCTACGAGATCCGCAAGAAGATCCACCCGCGGGACGTGACCGGCTGGTTCGCGGGCTGGCGCTGGGCGCTCGTGTTCGCCACGCAGATCATCTACTACGGCCTGCCGTGGCTCATGTGGAACGATCGGCAGGCGGTGCTGTTCGAGATCGGCGCGCGCAAGTTCTACATCTTCGGGCTCGTGTTCTGGCCACAGGACGTCATCTACCTCACGGTCCTGCTGATCATTGCCGCCTATTCGCTTTTCCTCTTCACCGCGATCGCCGGGCGCCTGTGGTGCGGCTACGCCTGCCCGCAGACCGTCTACACCGAGATGTTCATGTGGGTCGAGCGCAGGATCGAGGGCGACCGCAATGCGCGGATCAAGCTCGACGCGCAGCCGTGGGCTGCCGGCAAGATCGCGAAGCGCACGGCGAAACATGTGATCTGGATCGCGATCGCACTGTGGACCGGCATCACCTTCGTCGGCTACTTCACACCGATTCGCGAGCTCGTGCGTACTCTCCCGTCCGGCCTGGGAGGCTGGGAGGCGTTCTGGGTGCTGTTCTACGGCTTCGCCACCTACGGCAACGCCGGCTGGATGCGCGAGCAGGTGTGCAAGTACATGTGCCCGTACGCGCGCTTCCAGTCCGCGATGTTCGACCAGGACACGCTGATCATCGCCTACGACACGGGCCGCGGCGAGCCGCGCGGCGCGCGCAGCAGGAAGGTCGACCCCAAGGCCCGCGGGCTGGGCGATTGCGTCGACTGCCAGATCTGCGTGCAGGTGTGCCCGACGGGCATCGACATCCGCAAGGGTCTTCAGTACGAGTGCATCGGCTGCGCCGCGTGCATCGACGGCTGCAACCAGGTGATGGACCGGATGGGCTACGCGCGCGGCCTCATCCGCTATGTCTCCGAGAACGGCCTCGCGAAGCACTTCGACAAGGCGCAGATGGTTCGCCGCGTATTCCGGCTGCGCACGCTGATCTATACGGGCATCCTGCTCGTCATCATCGCGGCGGCCGCGGTGTCGCTCGCGTCGCGCAATCCCCTCAAGGTGGACGTGCTGCGTGACCGGGGCGCGTTGGCTCGGGAAGCCTCTCCCGGCGTAATCGAGAACGTCTACCGGCTGCAGATCATGAACACGGATGAAGTGTCGCGCCGCTTCACGATCGAGGCGGAAGGGCTGCCGGGTCTCAAGGTGGTCGGCGTCGAGCAGCCGGTCGCGATCGACGCCGCAGGCGCGCGCGTGGTGCCGTTGCGGCTGCAGGCGAGCGCCGACGCGGCCGCGCCGGGATCGCACAAGATCGAATTCAAGGTTCGCTCGGTCGAGGATCATCATGTGAGGCGCGACGAGAAGTCGACCTTCATAATGCCTAAGCCATGAGCGAGGAGCAGGCGATGAACACGCAGACGATCACCGCACCCTGGTACCGCCACCGCTGGCCATGGATCCTGATCGCGGGGCCTGCGATCGTCGTGATCGCAGGCTTTGTCACGCTGACGCTCGCGATCCGGAGCGACGATGGCCTTGTCGCCGACGACTATTACAAGCGCGGGCTCGGCATCAACAAGACGATCGAGCGGGCGGACCGCGCCGCCGAGCTCGGCATTGCCGCGCTCGTCGATGTCGAAACGGACGGGACGGTGACTGCACGGATCGAGGGGAACGGTCCGCTCGCCTCGCCGCCGGTCGTACGGCTGACGCTCGCCCGGCCGACGTACGCCGGCGAGGATCGCACCGTCACGCTGCAGCGCGGCGCCGACGGGCGTTATGTTGGTCGGCTGGGAGCGCCCTCACCGGGGCGTTGGCAGATCGTCGTTGAAACCGACGCATGGCGCCTGCCGTCCGTTGAGACGACGGCGCCGCTTGCTGGCGTTGCACTGCGCGCGGGTGGGGTGAACGGGCCCCGGTAGAAGAGCGGTATCGCTCGAGGCGAAGGAGAAACGCGATGGACGAGCATGGCAGCTTTCGGCATCGGCTGATGTGGGTTATCTGGCCTGCCTTCCTCGTCGCGGCTGCGGCCGAGACGATCTTTTTCACGATCTTCGACCCCTTCGACCTGCATTTCTTCGGCGAGCCGCTCGACCTGTCGCGGCAGACGATCTACACGATGGGCTTTTTCGGCTTCTGGGCGCTCGGCATCGCCTCGTCGGCACTCACCGTATTCCTCGAACGCTCGCCGTTTGAGACGAACCGGTGCACGATCGCGCCGGCGGAGCGGCCGGCCGGTTGCCAGAAGCGCGACGACGACCCCGCGTGCTGTGCGGCGGAGAGCCCGCCGCGTTGAGAATGCCAGGCGGAACCGGCGCGAAGCGCGGCCTACGCGCGCTGGCCCACGAGGTGGCGCAATGCGGCGAGGTCGAGAATCTTGACCGCGCGGCCCTGGACCTGGATCAGGCCTTCTTCCTGGAAGCGCGAGAACAGCCGGCTGACCGTTTCGAGCTTGAGTCCCAGGTAGCTGCCGATTTCCTCGCGCGTCATGCGCAGCACGAACTCGGTGGACGAGTAGCCACGCCGGCGATAGCGATCGGAAAGGTTGAGCAGAAAGACCGCGAGGCGCTCCTCGGCGCGCATGCTGCCGAGCAGCAACATTACGCTGTGGTCGCGCGTGATTTCGCGGGCGAGGAACTGGTGCAGGTTGTGCTGCAGGGCCGGCACCTTACGCGCGAGGTCCTCGAGGCGATCGAAGGGCATGATGCAGACTTCGGTGTCCTCGAGCGCGACCGCCTGGCAGCCGTGATGATCGGTGCCGATGCCGTCGAGTCCGATGATGTCTCCGAGCATGTGGTAGCCCGCCACCTGCTCGCGTCCGTCCTCGGCGAGCACCGTTGTCTTCAGCGAGCCGAGCCGCACCGCGTAGAGCGCAGTGAACGTCTCGCCGGCGCGGTAGAGCGACTCGCCCTTCTTGAGCTTGACCCGCGTGCCGATTGCGCTGTCCACCGCCTTCAGGTCCTCCGGCGCCAGCCCCACGGGCAGGCAAAGCTCACGCATGCTGCACGTTGTGCAGTGCGACTTGAGGTCCCGGATCGAGATTACCGGTGCAGTGTGGCCTGCGAGGGGAGCGGTACGTGGCACGGGGTCGGGGCTTGGCATGCGGCCGGATGCGGTAGACATTGATCGGCGTCAAGAATGCGGGAGTGTAATGCCTAGCCCCACCCGAGGACAAGATTTATGGATATTTGGCATGTCGGCGTGCTAGGGAGCCTCTGCACAAGTGCGCGCGATTGCGACAGGCGGTTCGGGATGGGATGCGCGAAGCGAGGCGCAGCCAATGGCCGGCCCCCTTGGCAAGCCTCGCGACAAAGCAGACCGCCCGAACCGCCGGTCCCTCCGGGCTGCTGCCGAATGCGGCGCCTGCTTCGCCGCGCTCCTCGGCTTCGTAGGCTCGGCTACGACCTTCGTCCCGCGTCTCGCATTCATCCGCATTCGGCCCTGCAGCGCATTCGTGTGCATTTGCGCAGAGGCTCCCTGGCGATGGTTTGACATCCATGGCGCAATCCGCACTCGTGGGAGCGTTTCTCGCGGGACTTTTCGGTGGTCTGCACTGCATCGCAATGTGCGGCGGCTACATCGCAGCCGTATCGCGTGGGGCCGGCGGCGGCTTGCCTCTTCTACCCGCTCGGCAATTGTGGACATTGCAGCTCGCTGCGCAGACCGGACGCGTGGCCACGTATGTGCTGCTCGGCGCGATCTTCGGTGCTGCGGGTGGTGCGGCGATCGCTGCCTCCTGGGAACCGTTGCAACGGGGACTGTACGTAGTCGCCAATCTTCTGCTGCTTGCACTGGCTTTCGGGATTGCCCGGGGAGAGGCTGGATCGCCGCTGCTCGAGCGCGCCGGCCTTGCCGTATTCACGCGGGTCATTCCAGCGATCGGTCCGCTGGCCCGCAGTTCCGGGATCGCGGGCAGGTTCGGTCTCGGGCTGTTCTGGGGTCTGACGCCTTGTGCGCTGGTCTACGCCGTACTGCCGGTTGCGCTGCTCGCCGGCGGTGCGGCCGACGGTGCGCTCGTCATGCTGGCATTCGGGCTGGGCACGCTGCCGAACCTGCTCGCAGCCGGCTGGCTGGTTGGGCGCGCACCGTCGTGGCTCGGCGGTCGGCGTGCACGATTGGCGGCGGCCGGCCTGATCGCGGCCTTCGCGCTCGCCGGTATCTGGCGTGCCCTCTTCGTACCTTCCGCACTATCGCACGGCCCGTTCTGCATCGTGACCTGATCCACTGGTGGGTACTCTATTGGGGACCCATGTCGGGCGTGTCGGGCGTGCGAGAATCGGGCCCCGCGCGACTGTCGCGCCTGGCGCAATACTGCCCTCGATGCTTCCCGATCCCAGGGTGTTTCCCGCTGCCGCCAATGCGTCACCTGCGTTGGCGCGCTGCTACGCGCTGGCCGTAGCGAGCCTCGGCGCCGCGACCGGTACCGACGCCGATAGGCACGATGCCGTGATCGCAACGACGTTCGCCGAATGGCTGCGTGCTGGCGACGGTGACGCGCTTGCGGCGTTGTTCGCCCAAAGCCCATCGATCGACGTGCGTCGGCACCTGGGCAGAGTGCTCGCGCGCCTGGCGGTCGCGCAGACGGACGCGGGTTCAGCGCTCGCGGTGACGCTGTTCGCGATTCCCGTCGTGATCGTGGCCGCAACGCAGGGTGGACCAGACGCACGCGCGTTGCTGTCGGGCGTGATGCCGGATGCGCGGGTGCTCGACGCGATCCTGCGCGAACATGGTGCGCTCGGTGGCAATCGCAGTGTCGCGCTGGCGAATGTCCTGGTCGGCGCCAATGCCCTCGATGTGGGACGACTGCCCGCGTTGCTCGCCGCCGCGCGGCTCCCCCCGAGCGAGGCGAGTGCCAAGCCGCTGACGCTTGCACCCGCGCCGCTGGACATTGCAGGCAGCGGCGAGCGGGCGCATCTGCGCTTCCTTGTCGGCACCGCGATCGCCGCGCCGGGAGTCGACCTGCTGCGCGACGCGGCGGTCGGGCGCTGGGGGCAGCCGCTGTCGCAAGCGCTGTCCGCGCAACTCGCTGCAGCGGGCGTCACGCTGGTCGCGTTGCCGCGAACGGCGCAAACGGTCGTGACAGCCGTTCAGGTCGGGCGCGCTGCGCAGCGGGAGATCTCGGCGCAGCTTTTCGCGAGCAATGCGATCCGGCGACTGCGCGCAGGTTTCGGTGAGCCGACGGCCGTGATCAGTGCCCACCGGGTGGGCCCGACCGGCGGCGAGGTGCGGCTGTCACTGTCGACGGCATTCGACGCGAAGGAAGCCGAGGGCTTTCGCTGTCCGCTCTACCCCGCGGATCGGGTGGGCGATGTCGCGACGCTGTTGATCGACCTGCTGCACGATTGCCGCGTCACGGACATTCGGGTTGTCGAAGGCATCCATCCGGACAGCGACCCCACAACCGGAATCACGCTGCTTTTCAAGCCGGAGACGATTCCTGCGACCACGCCGGTCACGCTGCATTGATTCCCACGGCCGCTGCAGTGCGGCGTTCGCCGCATAGATTCCGTGGCATGCACGTTCGCGCGTAGGCCCGCGAGGCCGGGAACGCCGGCCGATATGGCGGTGCCTCGTCGAGGCTCGCCGCTTCGCGTCGCCGCACGCGGCCCGCGCCGGAAACGTGCTGCGTCACGTCGGGACTTCCGAGATATTCGACGGAACCCGCCCCGGAGACCTCCACGCTGAGCGTCTTTTCCGCGTTGATGACGACGCGACTCGCGCCGCCAACGCTCACGATCGCCGACTGCGATCGGAGTTGGGCCGCGCGATAGTCGCCCGCGCCAGCAAGTTCCACACGCTGCTCCGTAGCTTCACCGGCGAGCTCGGCCTTGAACGCGCCGGCGCCTTCGACCTGCAGGTGCTTCACCTTGATCGCGTCCGCCTTGAATCCGGTCGCGCCGGCCGCCTCGATCCGGAGATCGGGAACGTCGATCGCATGCGCGAACACTTTCACTGCCCCTGCGACCTCGATCGATTGGAGCGTGCGGAAATACACGGTTACCCGGGGGCTCGGTGGGCGCTCGCCAAACAGCGTCCAACCGGGCTGGTCGTCCACGATCTCGATTTCGAGCGTTCCGTCCCTGTTCCTGATTCGGATGCGGGCACGTGCCTTGGGCGAGGATTCGATCGCCACGCGTTCCTGGTCGGCTTGGACCAGGCGCATTTCGCCAACGCCCGAAACCTCGATATGTCGAAACGGACCCACGGGAGGCGCATCGGCCTTGAGATCGGCAGCGGCGGAAGGGCCGGCAAGGGCGAGCAGGCCGGCGGCAAGCGGCGGGAGGACGAGCCGGAGCAGTACGAGTGCAAGTGACATGACGGCGATTCCTGCGTCGGAATGCCCATTGGATGCGCCGGGGCGCCTTCCCGGATTTCGGGGGGCGAGCCTTTACAGGCGAGAAACAGAACATCATGCCGGTAACGATCGAGCTCGTAGAAGCGGGTGCGTCGATGGGGGATATCGTCGAGAAGCTCCGGACTCTCTGGGACACCTACCGGGAAAAGCCGGTGTTTTGAGGCGGGGCAACTGCGCGGGCCTAGCGCTTTGTCACGTCCTCGCTGGCCCCTCGCCGCACTCCCGTCATCGGACTTCGAACCGTGAACCGGGTTCGCCATCGCGTGTCGGCAAGTATGCCTAGAATGACGCGTCGCGCGGCTGGCTTGTCCCCCTGCCTCGGGCTGCCGTTGTCTGACTTCTGACTTCTGATTCCTGAATCCTGATCCCTGCCATGCAGCTTCCCTACCTCGAATTCGCACCAGATCTCTCGTCGCCGGCCGATCTCGCGCCCGATGCCGCAGTCATCGGCCGTACGGTCGCCGGGGCCGGTCTCACGCTGCGGCAGCTTGCCACACTGCGCGCCGATGGCGAATGGGTGCGCATCGGCGCCAACGTCTTCTTTGCGGAGCGCGCGACTGTGCACATTGCGCACGGCCTGCTGGCGACGACGATCGGCAGCGACGTCACCGTGGGCCGCTTCGGGCTCGTGCACGCGTGCACGCTCGAGGACGGTGTCGTCGTGGCCGACGCCGCGACCGTGATGGACGGGGCCGTCGTCGGGGCGCACGCGCTTATCGCGCCGGGCAGCCTCGTGCCGCCGCGCAAGCAGCTCGCGGGCGGTTTCCTCTACGAAGGCAATCCCGCAACGCCGGTGCGCGCGATCGACCGCGACGAAGTCGCGGCGACGGCGCACGCGATCCGTGCCGCGCATCCATCCATGCTGGCGACGTCCGGCGATCTTCCCCCGCTCGACATGGTCCCGTTCATTCCCGAAGGCCCCTTCACCGGGCGCCTGCACTCGATCCATGGTTGCTCGCCTGCGATCGCAATGGCGTTCGTGGCGGATACCGCAGTCGTGGTTGGCGATGTGCACGTCGGGGACGACGCTGGCATCTACTTCGGCTGCGCGCTCGATGCAGGCGGCGCGCGCATCGTGATTGGCCGGCGCAGCAACGTGCAGGACAACTCGCTGCTCGTGACCGACGCGACGCGAGGGGATCTCGTCATCGGTGACGGAGTCACGGTGGGCCACAACGTCCGCATGGGGTCGGGGCGGGTGGCCGACGATGCGCTGATCGGCATGGCCTCGCGGGTCGGCGATCGCGTCCTGGTCGAACGCGGCGGCTGCATCGCTGCGGGCGCGTGGGTCGAGCCCGATACCGTTGTGAAGGCCGGCTGGATCTGGGCCGGACGGCCCGCGCGCGCGTTCCGCGAATTGAAGCCCGCCGAGCGCGACTGGTTCGCGCAAGGAGTGGAGGTTTACGTTCAATACGCCCGCGACTACATGGGCAGGCGGGCCTGAAGCTCGCGCGCGAGGCGTATCAGACCGGGGCCGGCGTCATCGCGGTGCTTGGCGGCAGTGCAACTTGCACGCTGACCGCGGCATTCTGCAGGTGGGAACGCGCGAGCGCCGCCGCACTGTCTGCGTCAGACGCTCACCCGGCTCGAGGCGGCCGTCGCAGATTGCGTCCAGGATGGCACGATAGGCCTGCTCGACAATCGTAGGCTCTCGCTGCAGCGTTTCCATGGGCGGCTCGCGGAGCGGATGATACTCCGCCGTCGCAACGCGTTCGCGTCAGCGTTCGGGCGATCCCAGGTCGATGTCGCCGTACCAGGATTCGGCCGCGCCGCCCGTGTTGTCCGAGTCGGTCATCACGCCGACCGCAACCAGGCGGCCGGGGTCCTCGCCGAATGCCCGGTGGAAGTCGTCCAGAAGGTTGCGCTTGATGGTCCGCCAGCGGCCGACATCCTTTGCGCCGGTCGCCGCAACGATCATCTGTACCCGTCGCGTGTGAGGATTGGGGAGCACCGTGCCGACCGGCAACTCGTTCGACCACACGTACATCAGCGTCGCGTACGGCAGTTCGTTCCCGGCGGCCCGCGTCAGCAGGAAGACCGCGCGATCGGTCATCGACAGCCGCGACTTGTTGCCGTCGAACGCGAAGAGCACACGCACCGGCGAATCGTCGCGGCCGGAAAGCCGGTTGTCGGCGCCGGGTATCAGGTGGCTTACCTTCCAGCGCCATTCAGCGACGGGCGCGGCGCGAACGTCGAACGACGTGCGAAAGGCCAGGACGCTTGCCGACGCATTGGCCCTTGCGTGAAGCACGATGCCGCCCGGCTCGCTCACCAGGCTGTAGGCCGTCAAGGGCTTGCGCTCGGACAATCGGATCACTTCCCAGCCGCGCGGACGATCGGCGCCGGCCGGACCCGCGGAGAAGGGCGTGACGAGCGGCGCTTCCTGCATCACCGGGGGCTCGCCTTTCGCCGTGTCCTGGGCGGAGACCGCGGTGCATGCCATGGCGAGTGCGATCGCGCACGCATCTACCGCGTGGCGGCGCGAGGGAAACGGTCGACGGGGCTGCAACAACGGGTTCAGCACAGCCGGACAGGCACGCACCGTTATAATGAACTTTCTCGTTTCCACTTTTCGCGCTTACCAATGAGCCTCGATCGCGTTCCCGCCGGCAAGGATATCCCGAACGACTGCAACGTGATCATCGAGATCCCGATGCGCGCGGATCCGATCAAGTACGAGGTGGACAAGGAGACCGGCGCCGTGTTCGTCGACCGCTTCATGTCGACCGCAATGCATTATCCCTGCAATTACGGCTACATCCCGCACACGCTGTCGGACGATGGCGACCCCAGCGACGTGCTGGTGCTGTCGCCGTATCCGCTCATCACCGGCGTCGTCGTGCGGTGCCGCCCGATCGGCATGCTGAAGCTGGACGACGAGGCGGGGGGCGATGCGAAGATCCTGGCGGTGCCCATCGACAAGCTCTCGTCGCTCTACCGTCAGGTCAAGTCGCCGCGCGACCTGCCCGAGATCCAGACGCAGCAGATCGCGCATTTCTTCGAGCACTACAAGGACCTCGAGCCCGGCAAATGGGTGCGCGTCGGCAGCTGGATGGACGCGGAGGAGGCAAAGCGCGAGATCGTGGAGAGCATCGCGCGCTACAAGGCTGCGATATCGAAGCCGCGCGCTTGAACGCGCTGCTTGCGCGCGCGGGCACGCTTGCCGCGCCGCTGTTCGTGCTGCTGTGGAGCACGGGATTCATCGTCGCGAAGTACGGGCTGCCCTTCGCGCCGCCGCTCAAGTTCCTGCTGCACCGGTTCGTTCTCGTCGCGGCGCTGATGCTTGCCGTTGCGTTGGCCACGCGCGCGCCCTGGCCGTCGCGGCGAGAAGCGACGCATTCGGTGGTTGCAGCGTGGCTCGTCCATGGCGTCTATCTCGGCGGTGTGTTCGTGGCGATCAGTGGAGGCATGCCTGCCGGCACCGCGGCGATGCTCGTCGGCCTGCAGCCGCTGCTCACCGTGCTGTTCGCCCGCGCATGGCTCGCCGAACCGGTGCGGCCACGGCAATGGGCCGGCCTCGCGCTGGGCCTCGTCGGCGTCTTCTTCGTCGTGCGCCACAAGATCGACTTCGGCGGCGGGGTGCGGGGCTTCGTGCCGATCGGCTGCGCACTCGTCGCGATCAGCGTTGGCACGCTCTACCAGAAGCGCTTCTGCTCGCATGTCGACCTGCGCAGCGGCTCGGTGATCCAGTTCGCAGCATGTGCGGTGGTCTACACGCCGGTCGTGCTGCTGTACGAACCGGCACCCGTTCAATGGACTCCGTCATTCGCCTTCGCACTCGGCTGGTCGGTGCTCGTACTGTCGGTGGGGGCGATCAGCCTGCTGTATTGGCTGCTGCGCCACGGCGCATCGGCCGGCGTCGCGCGTCTGTTCTATCTGGTGCCCCCGGTCACGGCGCTGATGGCATTGCTGTTCTTCGACGAGCGACTCGATGCGCTCGCGCTCGCCGGCATGGTGCTGATCGCAATTGCCGTGGCACTGGCGCGCCCGCCCGAGCGCCGGACCGCGACGGATTGAGGCCTCGGCGGCATCAGCCGGCTTTCACGATACGTGTACCCGCGACACGATCGTGCAGGAACCGCCGGTCACGATCGACGGCCGACCACAGCCAGTTGAACAGCACGAACCACGCCGCGTGGGCGCCCAGGCCGTGCGGAAGCAGCGCGACGTAGGCGCCGAGCGCGAGCACCGGCCCTATCCAGCAAGCGGCGTAGCGCACGGCGGCGCGCCGCCAGGTTGGCGGCTGTCCGTCGCCATCGACGATCGCGAGCCGCCAGGTCTTCTGCGGCAGAGTCCGGCGCCCTCCAGTCCAGCCATGGATGCAATAGGCGCCTGCCAGTACGAACAGAACGACGAACTCGGCGGCACGCGCCGGGGACGAGGGCACGACCAGCGAGTGCGGTACGCCCCGGGGCTGCGGCGAAACGAACGGCGCGAGAACGAAGCCGGCAATCAGCGCCAGCGCAGTCACCAAGAGCAATTCGTAGACGGCCGCTGCGGCGCGCCGCGCTAAGCGCGCGTCGGGAAGGGCGGCGCCGACCACGGATGCGGGGTCGGAGGACATCCGCCGGTCGGGCGCAGTACGCTCAGCGCCGCGTGGCCGCGCCGTCCGGGGCGCCCGCAGGCGGGCGCGACGCCGGAGGTTGCGTGGCGGGAGCGGGAGCAGTCCCCGTCGAGGCGGGCGGCGCCGGCGACCGGGCTCCTGCCGCACCGCGGGCGCCCGAGGGCGATGGCGGTGGCTGACGAGCGAGATCCTGCTTGGTCTCTGGGGGCAGGCTCTGGTACTGCTCCCACTTCTGTTTCACTTCGCCTTTCTTCTCGGGCGGGAGCTGATTCAGCGACTTGTACTGCTCACGAGCCACTGCCCGTTCCTGTGGCGTCAACTGCGCCCATGGGCGCATCTGCTGCTGCACCCGCTGCTGCTCCTCGGGGGACATCTTGGAATAACGCTGGGCGATGCCCCGCCATTTCTGCTTGCGCTGCGCGTCAAACCGATCCCAATCGCCGGCGAGCGGCGCGAGTACCTGGCGCTCCTGCGCGGAGAGTTGCGACCAGGACGGCGAAGTGAGCGGCAACTGTGCCGAGACACCGAGCGGCGCCGCCAGCAAGAGTGCGGCCGCCGCCACGCGAACGATCAGTCGGAGTCGGATGCCTTGAGCCAATTCTGGAAACCCCGATCCAGATAGGCGTCGATCGGCAGGTCGGAAGTCAGGATCTGGCTGTCCAGGTCCTCGAGCTCCTTGACCTGCTGATACGCGCGCCATTGCTGGGTGCCGAAAACCGCGGTCGCGATCACGACGATCGCGAGCCAGAACTTCAACTGCTGGTAGAACGGGCGAGGTCCGCCGCCGACCGTACCGGTCCGTCCCGCCAGGAATGCCGGTGCCAGCGCGTTCGCGCGCTCCGGTTCGGACAGTCGCGCCAACGCCTCGGCACGCACCCGTTGTAGCCGGTAGGCAAGCCCCGGCCGCAGCTCCGCGGTGCCGCGGTCCAGATAACCCGTTATTTTTCCAGCAAGGTCCCGTTCCTGGTCGTTCATAGCTTGACCCCTTTGGCCGCAAGCATCGCCTGCAACGCGCGCACGGCGCGCGAGCAATGGGTCTTGACGCTCCCTTCGGAGCAACCCATTGCCGCCGCCGCCTCGGCCACGTCGAACTCTTCCCAGTAACGTAGCAGGAACGCCTCCCGTTGACGGGTCGGAAGGCGAGCCAGCGCGTCCTCGATCAATGCGACCGTCTGGCCCTGCTCGAATTGCTGTGCGGGATCCGCTGTCGCGTTCGAGTCGGACTTGGCCGGAAGGGTCTCGAGCGGATCGTAGTCGTCATCCTTGTCGTCGCGCTGGCCGAGAGCGGACATGAGGACGGTCCAGGTGGAGCGAACCTTCTGGCGCCGAAAGTGGTCGTGGATCGTATTCTGCAGGATCCGGTGGAACACGAGCGGTAGCTCAGGTGCCGGACGATCGCCATATTTCTCGGTCAGCTTGAGCATCGCGTCCTGCACGACATCGAGCGCGACGTCCTCGTCGCGCACCGCGAACATCGCGTGCTTGAACGCGCGCCGCTCGATGTCGGCCAAGAAGGCGGAGATTTCCTGATAGGTAGCCAGTGTGGGCTCGCAAGGGTCGCGGGCGATTATAGGGGAAAGGTTTCGCACGGCCATTGTGCGGCGAAGCAATTCCTCTTGACCGGACAAGGGCTTCCCGCTACTGTTCAAGGTGCGGCCCAAGATGGGCCGTAATGTTGTGCTGCAAAAACGGCCGTTGGCTTCCCCTCTTGCTGCGCCATGAGCGCGGCGGGAGCACCCCGAGGGAGGCGATGGACCGGCTTTCTATCCGACGAAGCCTTGATCGACGCGCGACCCACCCGCCGGCGCGTCGCGGTTTTGCAGCACCCGGCCCGAGCGCGCTCGGCTGCCGGGTGATCGTGTTCATTGCTGGAGCCTCTGATTAACCCCCACACGGCCGTGCGGGGGCTAATCAGAGGCTCCTTAACTGCCAGAGGCATTCCCATGCAACTCACGGGTGCGGAAATCGTCATCCGCTGCCTACAGGACGAGGGCGTCGAGTACGTCTTCGGCTATCCGGGCGGCGCGGTCCTCAACATCTACGACGAGCTGTTCAAGCAGGACAAGGTCAAGCACGTGCTGGTCAGGCACGAGCAAGGCGCGGCGCACGCGGCCGACGGCTATTCGCGCTCGTCCCACAAGGTCGGCGTCTGCCTCGTCACCTCTGGGCCGGGCGTCACCAACGCAGTCACCGGAATCGCTACCGCGTACATGGATTCGATCCCGATGGTCGTGATCACCGGCCAGGTGCCCACGCACGCGATCGGGCAGGATGCCTTCCAGGAATGCGATGCCGTCGGCATCACCCGGCCCTGCGTCAAGCACAACTTCCTTGTGAAGAACGTGAAGGACCTGGCGCTGACGATCAAGAAGGCGTTCTACCTCGCGAACACCGGACGGCCCGGCCCCGTGCTCGTGGACATCCCGAAAGACGTGACACAGGCGCAGACCGAGTACATCTACCCGAAGACCGTCGCGCTGCGCTCGTACAACCCGGTGACCAAGGGGCACGCGGGCCAGATCAAGAAGGCGGTGCAGCTGCTGCTCGAGGCAAAGCGGCCAATGGTCTACGCGGGCGGTGGCGTCGTGCTGAGCAACGCGTCCACGCAGCTGACGCGCCTCGTCCGGCTGCTCGGTTTCCCGTGCACCAACACGCTGATGGGGCTCGGCGGCTTCCCGGGGACCGACCCGCAATTCACCGGCATGCTCGGCATGCACGGTACTTACGAGTCGAACATGGCGATGCAGAACTGCGACGTGCTGCTCGCGGTCGGCGCGCGCTTCGACGATCGCGTGATCGGCAATCCACAGCATTTCTTCCGCAGCGACCGCAAGATCATCCACATCGACATCGACCCGTCGTCGATCAGCAAGCGCGTCAAGGTCGACGTGCCGATCGTGGGGTATGTCGCCGACGTGCTCGAGGAAATGCTGAAGCTGATCGAATCTTCGCCGCAGCGCCCTGAGCCGCAGGCGTTGAAGAGCTGGTGGGGCGAGATCAAGGAGTGGCAGCGCAAGGATTGCCTCAAGTACGACAAGACGAGCAAGCTCATCAAGCCGCAGTTCGTGATCGAGCAGCTCTACGCGGTGACCGGCGGCGAGGCGATCGTCACGTCCGACGTCGGCCAGCACCAGATGTGGGCCGCGCAGTACTACAAGTTCGACAGGCCGCGCCGCTGGATCAACTCGGGCGGACTCGGCACGATGGGCTTCGGTCTGCCGGCGGCGATGGGCGCGCAGCTCGTCAACCCAGGTTCGACCGTGGCGTGCGTGACCGGCGAGGCGTCGATCCAGATGTGCATCCAGGAGCTGTCGACCTGCAAGCAGTACCACCTTCCGATCAAGATCGTTAACCTCAACAACCGGTACATGGGCATGGTGCGGCAGTGGCAGGAGTTCTTCTACGGCAACCGCTACGCCGAGTCGTACATGGACGCACTGCCCGATTTCGTGAAGCTCGCGGAGGCGTACGGTCACGTCGGCCTCAAGGTCGAGAAGCCTGGCGACGTGGAAGGCGCGCTGCGCGAGGCGTTCAAGCAGAAGGAGCGGCTCGTGTTCCTCGACATCATCACCGACCAGGCGGAGAACGTCTTCCCGATGGTCCCCGGCGGCAAGGGGCTGACCGAGATGATCCTCGCCGAAGAACTGTAGAGGACCGCGCTCATGAGACACATCCTCTCCATCCTCGTCGAGAACGAGGCCGGCGCGCTCTCGCGCGTCTCCGGGCTATTTTCGGCACGCGGCTACAACATCGAATCGCTCACCGTGGCGCCGACCGAGGATCCGACGATGTCGCGCATGACGGTGGTCACCGTCGGCTCCGACGACGTCATCGAGCAGATCACCAAGCAGTTGAACAAGCTCGTCGAGGTGGTCAAGGTGGTCGACCTCACCGAAGGCAACCACATCGAGCGCGAGCTGATGCTCGTCAAGGTGCGGGCGGCGGGTAAGGACCGCGAGGAGATGAAGCGGCTCGCCGACATCTTCCGCGGCCGCATCCTCGACGTCACCGACAAGAGCTACACGATCGAGCTGACCGGAACCGGCAGCAAGCTCGACGCGTTCCTGCAGGCGATCGAGCCCGGCACGATCCTCGAGACCGTGCGCACGGGCGCATCGGGCATCGGGCGTGGCGAGCGAATCCTGCGCGTCTGAGCAGCCATCCTCGCCAGGCCGCCGCTCGTTCGCGCGCCAGCCGCCCTCCACTCGTTGTGGGGGAGCGCCGCAATGAGCGAGATCGCGGCAGCAATCGGAATCAGCAACCGACAACACCAACACGGGGAAATGCGATGAAGGTTTATTACGAGAAGGATGCGGACCTGAGCCTGATCAAGGGGAAGAAGGTCACGATCGTCGGCTACGGTTCGCAGGGACACGCGCACGCGCAGAACCTGAACGATTCGGGCGTCAAGGTGACGGTCGGGTTGCGCAAGGGCGGGGCCTCGTGGGACAAGGCGAAGAAGGCAGGTCTCAAAGTCGCCGAGGTCGGTGCTGCAGTCGCCGGCGCCGACGTCGTCATGATGCTGATGCCCGACGAGCACATCGCGGCCACCTACAGGACCGACGTCGAACCGAACATCAGGAAAGGCGCGGTGCTCGCGTTCGCGCACGGATTCAACATCCATTACGGTCAGGTCGTGCCGCGCGCAGACCTCGACGTCGTGATGGTGGCGCCCAAGGCCCCCGGCCACACCGTGCGCTCGACCTATGTCGCGGGCGGTGGCGTGCCGATGCTGATCGCCGTTCATCAGGACGTGTCCAAGAAGGCGCGCGACGTCGCGCTCTCGTACGCAGCTGCGATCGGCGGCGCGCGCGCGGGCATCATCGAGACCAACTTCCGCGAAGAAACCGAGACCGATCTCTTCGGCGAGCAGGTCGTTCTGTGCGGCGGACTCGTCGAGCTGATCAAGGGCGGCTACGAGACGCTGGTCGAGGCGGGCTACGCACCGGAGATGGCGTACTTCGAGTGCCTGCACGAAGTGAAGCTGATTGTCGACCTGATCTACGAGGGAGGCATCGCCAACATGAATTATTCGATCTCCAACAACGCCGAGTACGGCGAATACGTGACCGGTCCGAAGATCGTCACGGCGGAGACGAAGAAGGCGATGAAGGACGTGCTGACGCGCATCCAGACCGGCGAATATGCGAAGGACTTCATCCTCGAGAACCGCGCCGGCGCGCCGACGCTGCTGTCGCGCCGACGCCTGACGTCCGAGCACTCGATCGAGCAGGTTGGCGAAAAGCTCCGCGCGATGATGCCCTGGATCAGGAAGAACAAGCTCGTCGACCAGAGTCGCAATTAGGGCCTGTTCACACCATATCCAGAAGTGTGTTGCAAGGCCGAAAGGGCCAAGGGCAAGGCGCAAAACGAAGTCGGGCCGGCTGCCCGGCGAGGCTTTGCAACGAAGTCCTTGGCCCTTTCGGCGGCAACCCAAGGGAACGGGCGCCCTGGGGCGCCACTCATCGTTGCTTTCCTTGCCAAGACGCCCGGCCTTGCCTTCGTCAAGCGCCTTGATTGGCGTCCCATGCCACCCGTTCGCCCTTGCGGACATAGTGTGAACAGGCCCTGGTCGGGAGTGCCGCGGCGTTGTGCCGGTGGCGCGCGGCGCGTCCGCCGCCCCGTCGTGTTCGGCATGCCGTACAGCGAGTGCGGGCAGCCGCGCGTCGGTTGGCCGAGCGTTGGCAATCGGGGTGCGCTAGCGTTGAACTCGGCCATTGGCCACGGAGCTCGCCATGCGCAACCCCTGGAACCTGGCTTCACGTCAACGCGGCTGGGTGGGGCTCATCGTCCTGCTGCTCGCGCTCGTGATCGTCGCGATGCTCGCAAAGACGGCGTTGAGCCAATACGGGCTTCTCTCCGGCAATCCGGATTCGCCGCGCATGCACGATCGCTCTGCAATCTCGCCGGCCGGCCTCGCGCCCATCGATCCGACGACGACGACCCCGATGCCGACCGCGCCGTTGGACCGGGCGCGCGCGGTCGAGGGGATGGTTCAGCAGCAGGTGGGCGAGCGGGCGCAGCGCGGCGATGGCGCAATCCGCTAGTCGGTCAACGAAGCCGGACCCCGCAAACCTGCGGCCGGTGCGCCGGGGCTCGCGCCACGAATTCGACAGGAGCGTCCTGCTGCGAGGAATTGCGGTTATCGTGGCGTTTGCCTTCCTGGGGCTGATCGTGAAGATCGGGATGATCGCGTTTGGTGCTGACCGGCAGAGGGCTCAGCACGTCGACCGCGCTGTCGAGTCATCCTCGCGACCGGCGCCGGCTGCTCCGCGCTAGCGGGAATTCGCGCGCCTGCCGGGGGCAGGTCGTGGACCCGGAGGTTGGGGAGGCGCGATGTGCTCGGGTGGTAGAATCACCCGCGTTCACCGCCCTCCTGCCGTGTCGAAATATCCCCATCCGATCATCGCTCGCGAGGGCTGGCCGTTCCTGCTGATCGCACTGGTCGTCGCGGTCGCTCTCTCGTTCACCAGCCTGTGGTGGCTCGCCGCGCTGGCTTGGCTCGCGGTGGTGTTCATCCTGCAGTTCTTCCGCGATCCGCCGCGGGAAATCCCCGCGCAGCCGAATGCGGTGCTCTCTCCGGCGGACGGCAAGATCGTCCGCGTCGAGCAAGCGCGCGACCCCTACGTCGACAGGCAGGCGCTCAAGATCAGCGTATTCATGAATGTCTTCGACGTCCACTCGAACCGCAGCCCGGTGGACGGCGTCGTTCGGGGCCTCTGGTATCACAAGGGCAGCTTCCTCAACGCGGCCCTCGACAAGGCCTCCGCCGAGAACGAGCGCAATGCGCTGCAAC
Organism: uncultured beta proteobacterium; assembly: GCA_963750585.1. Lineage (GTDB taxonomy): Bacteria > Pseudomonadota > Gammaproteobacteria > Burkholderiales > Casimicrobiaceae > VBCG01. The sequence continues at coordinate 31,275 of CAVVRH010000049.1, read as the reverse complement.
TCGTGCTTGCCGACGGAACCGACGTGACCTGCGTGCAGGTGGCGGGTCTCATCGCACGGCGCATCCTCTGTTACGCGAGCGTGGGCGAACGGCTGCAACGCGGGCAGCGCTACGGGTTCATCCGTTTCGGTTCCAGGGTGGATGTGTACCTGCCGGCGACAGCGAAACCGAAGGTGGCCGTGGGCGACAAGGTCTACGCGACGACCACCGTCCTCGCCGAGCTTGCCGGACCCTGATGCAGCAGGAGCGGTCCGCCGGTTCCGTATTGCCGATTGATGGCGGAGGACTTCATGCACGATGACTACCAGAAGCAGCGCATGGTGCTGAAGAACCGCATCCGCCGCCGCGGGATCTATCTGCTGCCCAACCTGTTCACGACCGCTGCGCTCTTCGCCGGCTTCTACGCGATCGTGCAGGCGATGAACGTCAATTTCGACCAGGCCGCCGTGGCGATCTTCGTCGCGATGGTGCTGGACGGACTCGACGGTCGGGTGGCGCGCCTGACGCGCACGCAAAGCGCGTTCGGTGCGGAGTACGACAGCCTGTCCGACATGGTGTGCTTCGGTGCCGCGCCTGCGCTCGTCATCTACGAGTGGTCGCTGCGCGGCATGGGCAAGCTCGGCTGGATCGCGGCTTTCGTCTACGTGGCCGGTGCGGCGCTGCGGCTCGCCCGCTTCAACACGCTGCTCGAGGTTGCCGACAAGCGCTGGTTCCTCGGCATCCCCAGCCCGTCGGCGGCGGCGCTCGTCGCGGGCTTCGTCTGGATCATGGACGATTATGGCGTCGATGCCGACAGCGTGCGCTGGTGGGCCTTCGCCGTGACGTTGTTCGCCGGCCTCACGATGGTGAGCAACCTCAAGTACTACAGCTTCAAGACGATCAATCTGAAGAAGAGCGTGCCGTTCCTGGCGATCTTCCTCATCGTGCTCTTCCTCGCGCTGTTGTCCTACCAGCCGGCGATCGTGCTCTTCGGCGCCTTCGTCGCCTACGCGATCTCGGGATTCGCCGTCTCGGGATGGATGATGCTGCGCCGGCGGCGCGCAAGTCCGGCACCATAGGCGACGCTTCGCGAATCCCGCGCTGCTTCGTGGAATTCGGATGCCGGCCCGTTCCATCCTGCTGACGCTCGCCTGTGTCGCGCTCATCGCGATCGGCCAACTGCTGTTCAAGTCGGCGGCGGCGCAATGGCGGGTCGACGGCCTGTCCTGGGCGACGCTGCGCGGCTTCCTTTCGCCGTTGATGCTCGTCGCGCTCGCGGTCTATGCGTTCGCGACGCTGCTTTGGGTGTATGTGTTGCGGACCGTGCCGCTCTCGTCCGCCTACGCGATGTTCGCGCTCGCGTTCGTCATCGTTCCGCTGCTTGCGCACTTCGCGCTCGATGAGCCGTTGTCGGTCAATGCGCTTGTCGGCGGCGCGATCATCGTGGTGGGCGTGGTCGTTGCCGTGCGCTGACCATGCCGGCCCGCACGTCATCGATCGCCGTCGTCATTCCGTGCTACCGGGTAAGCCGCCAGGTTCTCGGTGTCATCGGCGGCATTGGTCCCGAGGTGGATTGGATCATCGTCGTCGATGACGCGTGTCCGGAGCGGTCAGGTGACCTGGTCGAGCGCGCGTGCGGCGATCCGCGCGTCACGGTGCTTCGCCACGACGAGAATCAGGGTGTCGGCGGCGCCATGATTACGGGCTACAGGGCAGCGCTCGCTGCCGGCGCAGACATCGTTGTCAAGCTCGACGGCGACGGTCAGATGGACGGTACCCTCATACCGTCGTTCATAGGGCCGCTTGCCGCTGGGGAAGCGGACTACACCAAGGGCAACCGCTTCTATGATCTGGCGCTGCTGGAGGGCATGCCGCGGGTTAGGCTCTTTGGCAACGCGATGCTATCGCTGGTCAACAAGGTGGCGAGCGGGTACTGGAACGTGATGGACCCGACCAATGGCTACACGGCGATCCATCGCACCGCGCTTTCGCTCCTGCCACTGGAACGGATCGACCGCGATTTCTTCTTCGAGTCCGCGATGCTATTCCGCCTCGGCACGGTCCGTGCCGTCGTACGCGACGTACCCATGCCCGCGCACTATGCCGACGAGACGAGCAGCCTGTCGATTGGAAGGGCGCTGCTTCAGTTCCCGGGCAAGTACGCGATGGCGGCGGCGAAGCGCATCTTCTACACCTATCTCCTGCGCGACTTCAATGCGGGCACGCTCCAGTTCGTGATCGGCGCACTGCTTTGTGTTGGCGGAGGCCTGTTCGGGGCCGGCAAGTGGGCCCATTCGATCGCCACCGGCGTGCCGGCCACTTCGGGCGAGGTGATGCTTGCCGCGTTCCCGACGCTGATCGGCATCCAGCTGCTGCTCGCGACACTCCAGTTCGACGTGCAGAACGTTCCGCGCGAGCCGCTGTCGCGGCGGGAGGGGCTGCTGGGTGCACCTGGAGGCACGAAAAACGCAGCCGAGGTCGCCCGATTGCGACAGAACGCCGATCACCTCTCGGACAGAGGCTGAATCTTTGCGATGGCAACTGCGCCGCGCTGCCAGATCGTTGTCGTGTAGCGCTCGCGAAACTGCGCGATGGCCGGCAACTGCACCGATCCCGGCCAAGCCTCGAATACGGCGTGGTCGAGCTGGTACTTCCGCGCGAGCTCCATCATCTCCTCGCCATTGTCGGCCTCAAGCACTGCGCGGTAGAAAGGGTAGTCGTGCCAGTTGGCGTTGCGCGAATAGCCCGTGAAGCCGGCGGGCGACGGTCCATTCACGACAAGGTATGCGACGCGGGCATCGGGCAGGTGGCGATTGAGGTACGACCCCACCGTCCGCAACGGTGCGTTGGCGAAAATGTAGTCGGCGCGCGCCTGCGGGTTGACCGCGCAGGCGAGGCAAAGCGAACGGTTGCCGTAGCCTCCCGAGCCGATGAACTGCAGGTTGAGCAGGAGCAGCAGCGTTCCCACGCCATCGATCGCCATGCGCCATACGCGGGTCTGCGGCAGCGTGCTCAGCGCATGCGCGCCGAGCATCGTGATCAATGCGAAGAACGGCAACAGATAACGCAAGTAGGACTGCTGCGTGTAAACGCCGAGGAAGAACAGGGCGGCGAGCAGCAGGCACGCAAGCGCTGTTCGGTCCCGGGTGCGGATCGCGGCGACGAGGACGAGTGGGTACAACAGCAGCCAGTGAAAGCCAGCGGCGCCATTGCGGCCCTCGACGAAGCGGCTGCTGGCGAGTATGAGGTCGTAGGGGCTCGACCATGTGAGCGACGTGTTGTAGAGACGGTTGTTGAACGATTGCGCAAGCTCGAAATAAGGCGAGCGGAAGTGCGCATTCATGAACGGGAACACCGGGTTGCCGGTTCGCGCCCATGCATTGACATACGGCCATGCGGCAATCGCGAGCATGAGCGCGAAGGCGATGACGACCTTGGTGTCGACAGCGATTCGCCGCCGGCGCACGATCGCCCATCCAACAAGCCCTGCCAGCATCGGCGCGAGCCAAAGCACCGCAATGACCTTTGTCTGCATCGCGCCCGCGGCGGCGGCGGCGAGCCCGACCGCGCTGGCCCGGTCGCCTTGCTCTGTCCATTCGAACGCGGCGAGCAGCGAGGCCATCAGGAAGGCAAGCCACAGGGGCTCGCTGAAAAGCGATCCCGTTTCGACAAACGCCAGTGGCGCGCTCGCAAACAGGCAGACGCAGGCAAGCGCCAGGCTGCGCCGGGCGCAGCGACGGGTGAGCTGATAGAGCAGCGTCAGCGCGAGACCGCCGGCCGCAAGATTGAACAGCCGCGCGGCGCCTTCCCCGCCGAGAAGGTATGCGGCGGCGAACGCGTGATCCGCACCGAGTGGCATCACGGCCCAGATGTAGCGGGTCACGTCGAAAGGCCACTGCCGCTGGCTCGCCATCAGTTCGGCGAACTGCAGATGCATTGTGCTCGCGTCGTAACCCACCTCGGGCTTGGCGACGACGAGGAGGTGCACCACGGCCACGAGCGCCAACGCGCCGATCCACCATCGTTCGCTCGCGTCCCATCGCGTGGACGCGCACCAGTGGCGGGCATGCGAAACCACCGCAGCGGTGGTTGCCGGAAGCGCAACTAACGGGAGTACGAGCAGCGTTGCGTAAACGATCGGGAAATGCACCGGCATTGCGCTCGTCGCTGCCATCGTTCCGACCCAGAGTGCCATGCCGACGGTGGTGGGTAACGCGAGGCCGCGAGCGATCAGCGCGCCCGCGTCGGCGCTGCTCGCCCAAGCCAGCCATCGCAACCCGACCACGGTCGAATTCAAGACCATGAGCGCGACCACCGCGACGGGGCCGGGGCCGACCAGTGCTGCAGCAAGCACGCCGCATCCCGCGAGGGCAATGCCGGCGGTTGCGTCCGGCATGCGCCTTGCCAGCAGGCGAAGCGCTACGGCGCTTGCGCCGATCACCGCGAACAGTGGCCACTGGCCGCCACCACTTGCCGCCCCGCGCACGGTGAGGGCGACGAGTGCCGCGTGCACCAGCAGCAATGCGAGGACCGCGGGCACGAACCAGCGGGGGGAGGGCACCGAGCTTGCGCGACTGCGGATCGGGACTTCTGGCGGGACGGACATCGTCGAAGGGCGTCGAGCTACTTTCCGTCAGTGTCGCACAGCAGCCACCGGGTCCAGGGCAACACGATTGCGCGTCCCCGTCACGCGCGATCGGGCGGCGCTTCGGATATCTTGCCCTGCATCAGCAGGCGTTCCACCTTCGCCGCCACGCGCTCCGGTTCCTGCGCCGGGTCTGCGCTCGCGCCGCTTGGCGGCGCGCTGCCACCGGACCCTGCGCAAAGCTAACCTCGCACCCCCAATTCGAGAATTGGCCGGCCGAGTTGTCGGTGCTTGTGACGGAGTTCGCAGCGTGCTTGGGATGCCTAAGGGCATACTCGCTGCGCTCCGTCTGGAGGCGGTGAGTACGTGGCGACTTCGAACACGATCCGTCCGTCGCGTTGGCGCCACGGTTCGACGCTCGGCTGGCGACCGCCGAGCTCCTCGGTGATCCGCGTGAATCGCTCGTTCCGGTCGCCGCTGACGAGTGCCCAGCGCACCTCGCGGCCCTGACACAACAGCGAGCGCACCCGCTCCGTCGCGACCCTCGAGACAATGTCGACATTGCCGCCGGTCAGGAATATCGCCGGCATGAGCAAACCCCAGTCCGGCATGACGTGGTAAGCGGTGGCGTGGTTGAGCCGGATGTCGGCCGCGAACCGGTTGATCGCGTCGGAATACAGACCGAGGCCGGCCGTCTCGCGCAAGTAGCCTCGCGATACGAACTGCCCGTGCAGGTTCTGCAGGCCCATGATCACGAGCAGGCCGGGCAGCAGCGAAGCGAGCACTGCATGCCTGGCTCGGCCGGAGCCTTGCGATGAGGAAATGCTCCAGGCGCGGAGCGCGTCGTATGCCGTGACGGCGAGCGCAAGATGGAGCAGCAGGTAGACCGGCAAGAAATGGTGGCTGCCAAGCCTCGCCCCGAACACGGCCGCGCCGGAGAAAAACGCTGCCACGGCGACGACCAGCAGGCGTGACCATTGCGTTGCGGTTTTGCGAGTTTCCGCGACAACGAGGAATGCGACTGGCAGAACGAGCAGCGCAACGGCTTTGGTGGTTGAGCCGTAGAGCGGCAGGTAGCTGCCGATCCAATAGGCGGACTGCGAAGTGTGGTTGCTCACGCCGAGATAGAAGGTCCAGAGCGCCTCGAAGCGTCCGAGGGATTCGATGGAGGCTTGGGTGATACGCAACGCTGCCTGCATGTTGCGCAGGAAGTCGACGAACCCGGCCGGCCCGCCGGCGCGCTGCATGACGATCAGGTAACCGATCAGATATGGCAGGACGCCGATGACGAATCCCTTGGCCCAACGCGACAACATCGCCAAGGCCGGCAACTTGACCGATGGTTGGGCGGGCCGGTGATGATCGGCGGTTCCGATCCGGAGCCAGACGGCTACGGCAACCGCCGGGAAGAAGAACAGGTAGATGAAGTAGCCGTAGACCGAAATGCCGTACAGCAAGCCGGAGAGGAACAGCGAACGTTCCGTCGACTTGGCGTTGGTGGGGCTGTTGAGGAGGTAGAGAGAACCCAGAAATGCGATGAGCGGCGTCGTCGTGATGCAGAACTGGGTGCGAAAGGCAAAGATGAACGACGGATCGAGCGCAATCACCGTTCCGGTCAGCGCAGTCAACCAGGTCCAGACGCCGATGCGACGGAGGATAAAGAGCATGGTCGCAAGCAGCCCGAGTGCATAGATGCCGTGCACCATCCGGATCGAGACGAGGTCCGTTCCAAGGACGGCAAAGAATGGGAGGCCCAGCCACGCCTGTCCGGCACCGTGGTACAGCGAGGAGAGCAGCGGAAATCGGCCGAAGAACAGGTTGCCCGGAAGTACCCAGATGGTCGTGACCGCCTTGGAGCCGAGCATTCTCGGAACCATGTAATCCGGGTTCACTGCATCCATGTAGAGGCCCGGCAGATCGATATCGAGCAGGATGCCGCATAGCGCGATGGCCACTGGCGCCAGCAGCGCGCAGCGATCGGCGATGCGGGATACCGGGGTCATCGTGTCGACGGCGGACGCGCGCGGCGGCCCGATCTCGAAATGACCTGGTCGCTCATCAGGATCAGCAATTCTCGCGCTCGGCGATTCACCGTATCCAGCACGAGCCCGGTGGCGAGCGAAAGCATGCCGATCATTCCCAGTGCGACGGCAAGGATCGCCCGGGCGGGGCCGGCCCGGCCTGTCTCCAGGAACTCGTCGAGAATGACGAACCCGAGCAATGCGGAGACGGCCAGCATGACTGCGCTGAGGGTTCCGAAGAACAGCAACGGGCGATAGTCCTTGTAGAGCCGGATGATCGTACTTGCCACCCGCCAGCCATCCCGGAAGGTGTGCAGTTTCGATTCACTGCCCTGGGGGCGCGCGCGGTCGGGAACCGGCACTTCGACTACCGGGAGGTTGTGCTGGAGCGCATGCAGCGTGATTTCGGTCTCGATCTCGAACCCGTCGGAAAGCACCGGGGTGGTTGTCATGAATCGTCGCGAGAACGCCCGGTATCCTGACAGCGAGTCCGAGAACCGGGAACCGAAGAGCACGTTGATCGAATTCAGGATCAGCCGATTGCCGACCACATGGAGCTTGGGAAAGCTCGCCAGGTCGTGGGTCTGCAGACGGGTGGCGACCACCATGTCGGCCCGCCCCGCCAGGACAGGCTCGATCAATTCGTGCACGCGGTCGGCAGGATAGGTATCGTCGCCGTCGACCAGTATCCCGATGTCACAGTCGACTTCGCGAAAGATCTGGCGAACGACCGCGCCCTTTCCCTGCACCGGCACCAGATGAACGATCGCCCCGGCAGCCTCGGCGATCCTCCCGGATCCATCGGTGGACAGGTTGTCGAACACGTGGACTTCGGCATCGGGCAGCACCCGCTTGAAGTCGGCGACCACCTTGGCGACGGTGACGGCTTCGTTGTAGCAGGGAACCAGAACGGCGATGTTCATGACGCGGCTTTCCTACGGTAGACCCAGATGATCCTGGCGAGATAGTTCCAGGCGAGGACGATGGCGGTCGCGGCAACCTTGCCGGGAAACAGCGCGACACCGGCGACGCCGACCAGCACCCAGACTGCAAGATCGTTCAGGAACAGGCCAGCCATGCTGATCGCCAGCACTGAAGCGTAGGCGCGCAGTACGGCGCTCGCCGTCCACGGATGACCGAACACCCAGTGATGCGCGAGTGCGAAGTTCGCGAGGTTGGCTGCGAGGAACCCGCAGCTGTTGGCAAACAGCAACGGGAAAGCCGGGGTGAGACGCCAGGTGATTCCGAAATCGATGCCGAACGCGATCGTTCCCACGACGAGATACCGGATGGCCTGCGTGCGTTCGGTCCGGAGCGATCCTTCTCGCCCGGCACGCGGGTCGGTCACTGAATGTCGGTCGCTTGCCAAGCCCGCGTTCCATCCCTCAAGCGGATGGCCATTGTTTCGGTTGAATCCGGCTGCTGCTTGGATTGTACTGATTCGAGGGGACGGCAAGACGGCGGCGCTTGCCCGTTCGCGATCAAGGGGTCCATGGCGGTGCTTCGGCAATCCTCGGGAGCGGCCCGACACGCAATGCGTCGGCGACGCCGTCGCAGAAAGACATGCCGGCCCCTCGCCCAAGGCGGCGGGGCTGCCCGGATTTGTGTCGTGTTGCAGACTCGTGTCGATTCCCGGGTGAGGTGCAAGACGAGTACTTGCGGATCCGGATGAATTGCGGGTATAGTCCTTGCCCATGAGCAGCAACTCGCATTGCTTCGGCCGCCAAGCGCTCCCCGCGCTGTCCACCCTCGCGGGCGGCCTCCTGCTGCTGCTGTGCCCCGCGCACAGCTAACCTCACACCCCCCCAATTCGAGCAGTGTCCGACCGTCCGGTAGCAAAGGACGGGGAAAACGTCGTGTTGCGTCGCCGAGGATCCTATGAAGATCGAGCCCGTCAGGAAATACCTTCCATTCACGCCCGTAGTGCTTGCCGAGCGTCGCTGGCCGTCACGGACGCTGACACGGCCGCCGATCTGGTGCAGCGTGGACCTGCGGGACGGCAACCAGGCGCTGATCGAGCCGATGGACCCGGACCGCAAGCTCCGTCTGTACGAGCTGCTCGTACGCATGGGCTACAAGGAGATCGAGGTCGGGTTTCCCGCCGCCTCGCAGACCGATTACGACTTCATTCGCAAGCTGATCGCCGAGAAGCGTATTCCCGACGATGTCAGCGTGCAGGTGCTGACGCAATCGCGTGAGCCGCTGATCCGGCGCACGTTCGAGGCGCTCAAGGGGGCCAAGCGCGCGATCGTCCATCTCTACAACTCGACCTCGACGACGCAGCGCCGCGTGGTCTTCGGGCTCGACAAGCCGGGCATCGTCGATATCGCGGTCACCGGAGCCAGGCTGATTCGCGACATCGCGGCCGAGTATCCGCGAACCGAATGGACATTCGAATATTCGCCGGAAAGCTTCACGGGCACCGAGCTCGAGTTCGCGGCGGAGATCTGCGACGCGGTCACCGCCGTGTGGCAGCCCACACCGCAACACAAGGTGATCATCAACCTTCCGGCGACCGTCGAGCTGTCCACGCCGAACGTCTACGCCGACCAGATCGAGTGGATGCACGAGCATCTCGCCCGGCGCGATGCGATCGTGCTGTCCGTGCATCCGCACAACGACCGCGGCTGCGGCGTCGCGGCGGCCGAGTTGGCGCAGCTCGCGGGCGCGGACCGCGTCGAGGGGTGCCTGTTCGGCAACGGCGAGCGGACGGGCAACGTGTGCCTGGTGACACTCGGCCTCAATCTCTACACGCAAGGCATCGACCCCGGCATCGACTTTTCGGACATCAACGAGATCATCCGCACGATCGAGTACGTGAACCAGATTCCCGTGCACCCGCGCCATCCCTACGGCGGCGACCTCGTGTTCACCGCGTTCTCGGGCTCGCACCAGGACGCGATCAAGAAGGGGCTCGCGGCGCGCAACAAGGAAATCGCGCACGGGAACCCGCTCTGGGACGTGCCTTACCTGCCGATCGACCCATCGGACCTCGGCCGCACCTACGACGCGGTGATCCGCGTCAACAGCCAGTCGGGCAAGGGGGGCATCGCTTATCTGCTCGAGCGTGACTACGGGCTGTCGCTTCCGCGCCTGTTGCAGATCGAGTTCAGTCAGGTGATCCAGCGCATCACCGATGCGACCGGAAAGGAGTTGTCATCCGCCGAGATCCGCGCCGCGTTCGATCGCGAGTACACCGCGGCGACACTGCCGGTAACCTACCTCGACCATCGTGCGCAACACAGCCATAGCGACGGTCGTGTCGAGCATCTGACGGCGCGACTGTCGATCGAGGGCACCGAAGTGGCGTTGACCGGCGCTGGCAACGGACCGGTGGACGCGTTCGTGCACGCGCTGCGCGAGGGCCTCGGCGTGGACATCCACGTGCAGAACTACCATGAGCATGCGACCGGCGGCGGCGAGGATGCAACGGCGGTCGCCTACGTGCAGCTGCGTGTCGGCGACGACCGCACGGTGTATGGCGTCGGCCTCGACCCGAACATCGTCACCGCGACGCTCAGGGCCGTCGTCAGTGCGGTCAACCGCGCGATCGGGCAGGGCGCCCTGACGTTGCGCCTGCGTGCGCGGACCGTCGACGCGTAGGTTGTGCTTGATCGCCGCGCGGCCGGGCGCGACGCGATAACCCGGCGGTGGCGACGCTCAGAGCGGGCCGAGCGGCACGATCGCGTTGGCGAGCAGCGAGACGGTCACCGCGCGCCCGGACGCAAGCCGGTTGCGCTCGGCGACGTGCAGCGACACCTTGAGGTGCAGTCGCGCGTCGCGCAGTCCGTCGGGCACAAGGCGCGCGATCACGTCCTCGCCCAGCGTAACGAGATCCAGCACCGTGCAGGGCACCGGGTTCTCGGCCTCGCCGCGTGATGGGCGATCGACCCGGTGCAGCAGCACCTTGGTCGGCAGGATCGTCCATGGGGTGCTTCCCTCCGGCATGCCACGCGTCGACGCGGGCAGCTCGAGCCGATAGGGCCCCCATCGCAGCGCGCTTCCCTGCGCCATCGGCTCAACGGTGCCTTCGAACAGATTGGGTTGGTCGAGCAGGCGTGCGGCCGCCACCGACGCGGGACGCGTCAGCACGTCGGCGGTGGATCCCTGCTGCACGATGCGGCCGCGCTGCATGAGGCACAGGTGCGTCGCGAGCAGTGCGGCTTCGTCCAGGTCGTGCGTCACGAGCAATATGGTCGCGCGAAGCTCGGCATGCAGGCGCTTCAGCTCGAGATAGAGACGCTTGCGGGTCGTGCGATCCACCGAGGAAAAGGGTTCGTCCAGCAACAGCACGCGCGGCTCGCGGGCAAGCGCCCGCGCCATCGCCACGCGCTGCTGCTGGCCGCCGGACAGTTCGCGCGGGTAGCGATGATCCAAACCGCCGACATGCGCCTGCGCGAGGCAAGCACAGGCCCGCGCGGTGCGGTCTTCGCGCGGCAGATGCGTTAGAGCGGCGGTCACGTTGTCGAGCGCGGAGAGATGCGGGAACAGGCCATAGTGCTGCGACACGTAGCCGATCGGTCGGTCGCGCGTGGGTCGACTGACGCCTGCGGCGGTGTCGAGCCACGTATCGTGTCCCAGCGCAATGCGTCCGCGTCGCGGCGTCAGCAGGCCGGCGACGACGCGCAGGAGCGAGGTCTTGCCGCTGCCGGAAGGACCGACGATCGCAACGATCTCGCCATCTGGCAGCTCCAGCGCAAGATCGAGTGGCGGGCCGTCGTGCGCAACCTCGAGCGCGAGTGTCAACGCGGCTCCCTTCGCCGGTCGGAAAGCCAGCGATCGGACATACCGAACGATACGGCGACCGTCACGAAACATACGACGAGCAGCACGAGCGCCATCACGCCGGCGCCGTGCGAGTCGAACGCCTGCACGCGGTCGTAGATGGCGATCGCGACGGTGCGCGTCTCGCCCGGGATGTTGCCGCCGACCATCAGAACCACGCCGAACTCGCCCAGCGTGTGCGCAAACGTGAGAACCGACGCGGTGACGATCCCTGGCCACGCGAGCGGCAATTCGATGCGCACGAGGCTCTGCCAGCGGGTGAGTCCCGCAGCATTGGGCCGCCTCGCGGACCTCGTCCGGAATTGCCGCGAACGCGCGCTGCACCGGCTGCACGGCGAAGGGAATGTTGACGAGCAATGATGCGACGACGAGCCCTGTGAAGCTGAACGCGAGCGGGGCGCCGAGCAGGCGCTCGAACGCACCGCCGAGCGGACTCTGCGCACCGAGTGCGACCAGCAGGTAGTAGCCGACGACGGTCGGCGGCAGCACGAGCGGCAGCGCGGTCAGCGCCTCGAGCCACGGCTTCGCACGCGAGTGGGTCAGCGCGAGCCAGCGTCCGGCGGCGATGCCGGCGGGCAACAGGACGACGAGCGTCCATGCCGCTAGCGCGAGCGAGAGCCGCAACGCCGTCCAGTCCATCGCTGCGGCCGCGTTATCCTTCGCCGGGCAGCGTGAAGCCGTACCGCACGAACACCGCACGGGCGGCCGGCGACTGAAGCCAGCGGTAGAACTCGGTCGCCGCCGCGCCCGCGCGCTTCATGAGCGCCATGCGCTGTCGAAGCGGCTTGTGCAGGCTGTCGGGCAAGAGCGTCGCGGTGCCGAGCTTCGCGACCGCGGGGACCTTGGTCAGCGCCGAGGGCACGATGCCCCCCTGCGCATTGCCGCTCGCGGCGAACTGCGTCGCCTGAGACGCGTTCTCGCCGAGCACGAGCGCCGGCTGGATGGCGTCCCAGATCCCTGTCGCCTGCAACGCTTCGCGCGCCGCGCGCCCGTATGGCGCGACCTCCGGATTGGCAATCGCAAATCGCTTGAGTCGGCCGTCGGCGAGCGCGCTGCGCAGATCTCCGAGCGCTGCATCCGGCTTGAGCGGAGAACCATGCGGGACGAACAGCACGATGCGACCGATCGCGTACAGAACACCCGTGTCGTTCGCGAGCCCTTTCGCAGCCAGTCGCTCGACGTACCCTTCGTCAGCCGAGAGGAACAGCTCGAATGGCGCGCCGTTCTCGATCTGCTGGGCGAAGTTGCCCGAGGATCCGAATGCCAGCCTGACCTCGCGCCCGGTCGCGCTCTTGTACTCGGCGGCGAGTTCCGTCAGCGCGAACTTGAGGTCGGCGGCTGCGGCGACCAGGGGCGCCTGGGCCGTTGCGGTCGGTGCAAAGAGCGGGAGGGCAAGTGCAGCGGCGGCGACGCAGGCCAGTCGGGCAAACGCACGGGCGAATGGCATCGGAATCTCCGTTATAGTTATTTGACTATAACGCATTACCGGGACCTGCGGTGGGTAGCCAGCAGCGCGGACAACCGCGCGATCTCCCGCGCCGCGCTGCGGTTCATGTGCGCCTCGAGCGCGTCGTACGCCGCGACCAGCGCGTGCCCCGTCGCGGTGAGCGAAGCGCCGCCGCCGCGGTGGCCACCTGTCGCCGTCGCGACAACGCCGCCGAAGTCGCGGTTCATCTCGTCGATCAACTGCCACGCGCGGGAATAGCTCATCCCCATGGCGCGGGCGGCGCCGCTGATCGAGTGCTCGGAATCCACGTGTTTCAACAAGTCGATCTTCCCGGGTCCGATCGCGACATCAGGACGCAGATAGACGCGGGGACGAATGGCGTGGCTAGCGGCTTTCCCGTTGGGCATGCGGCGGTTTCCTTGGCACTCGGCACGGCGAGTATGCACCCGCAGAGGAGTCGGAAGAACGGGGCGGCTTGTGCGGCGGTTGCGTTACAATTACGCGTTCGGTTTTCGTCGCAGTCGCGGTAGTTGACCGCGCCGATTTCTCCGCCTTCCGCCACTTTCGCGAGACCTCCATGAGCACGCCAAACTACGGCCCCGGCATCGAGATCACAGGCCGGATCACACCGGAATACGCGCAGATCCTGACGCCCGAAGCCGTCGCGTTCGCTGCCAAGCTGCAGCGCGCGTTCGGCAGCCGCCGAAGCGAGCTGCTTGCCCGCCGCCAGGCGCGCCAGGCCGAGCTCGATGCCGGAAAGCTGCCCGATTTCCTGCCCGAGACCCGGGCGATCCGCGAGGGCGGCTGGACGTGCGCACCGGTGCCCGCCGACATCCAGGACCGTCGCGTCGAGATCACCGGTCCGGTCGATCGCAAGATGATCATCAACGCGTTGAACTCCGGCGCCAAGGTGTTCATGGCCGACTTCGAGGACGCGAACACGCCGAAGTGGGACAACAACATACAGGGCCAGATGAACCTGCGCGACGCGATCCGTCGCCGCATCGACTATGTGTCACCGGAAGGCAAGACGTACAGGCTGAACGACAAGACCGCGGTGCTGTTCGTCCGTCCGCGCGGCTGGCATCTGCTGGAAAAGCACGTCGTTGTCGACGGCGGGCAGATCTCCGGCGGCATCTTCGATTTCGCGCTCTACTTCTTCCACAACGCAAAGGAGCTGGTCGCGCGCGGCAGCGGCCCGTACTTCTACCTGCCCAAGATGGAGAGCCATCTCGAGGCGCGGCTGTGGAACGACATCTTCGTCATGGCACAGGACACGCTCGGCGTCCCGCGCGGCACGATCAAGGCAACGGTGCTGATCGAAACCATACTCGCGCCGTTCGAATTGAACGAGATCCTCTACGAACTGCGCGAGCACTCCGCAGGTCTCAACTGCGGACGCTGGGATTACATCTTCAGCTGCATCAAGAAATTCCGGAACAACCGCGACTTCTGCCTCGCCGACCGGGCGCTTGTCACGATGACGACGCACTTCCTGAAGAGCTACGCCGAGCTCGTGATCCAGACCTGCCACCGCCGCAACATCCACGCGATGGGCGGCATGGCGGCGCAGATCCCGGTGAAGAACGACGAAGCAGCCAACGCGGAGGCGTTTGCCAAGGTGAAGGCGGACAAGGAACGCGAGGCCACCTATGGCCACGACGGCACATGGGTCGCGCACCCCGCGCTGGTGCCGGTCGCGCTGGAGGCCTTCGATCGATTGATGCCGGGCCCGAACCAGATCGCGACGAAGAAGCGTGAGGACGTGAAGGTCGGGCAGGCCGACCTGCTCAAGTTCGAGCCTTCGAGCCCGATCACCGAAAAGGGTGTGCGGCTCAACATCAACGTTGCGATCCAGTACATCGGTGCCTGGCTCGTGGGACAGGGCGCGGTGCCGATCTTCAACCTGATGGAAGACGCGGCGACCGCGGAGATCTCGCGCTCGCAGGTGTGGCAGTGGATCCGCTCTCCCAAGGGCGTGCTGGACGACGGCCGCAAGGTGACCAAGGCGATGGTCGCCGCAATGATCCCCGAGGAGATGCAGAAGATCCGCGGCCTGCTCGGTGCCGCGTTCGGCGACGGCCGCTATGACGAGGCCGCGAAGATCTTCGCCGACCTGGTCAGCAGCGACACGTTCGTCGAGTTCCTGACACTGCCCGCCTACGAGCGGATCGACTAGCTGTGATTTCTATGAGGGTTGTTCATCCGGGCTGAATCCGAGAAGCTGGTTGGTGCGAGCCGACCAACTTCAGAGGAGACAGCCGGATGAACATCCACAAGAATGCCCGCACCACGCCGCAGAGTCGAGCCTTGCTGGTCCATCGCGTGCTGCGGGAGCACTGGCCGGTGAGCGCCGTGGCCGATGCCTTCGGGGTCTCCGAACGCACGGTCTACAAGTGGCTGGCGCGCTATCGCGCACGAAGGGCGCCGCCGGGCTTGCGCGATCGCAGTTCGCGCGGCCCATCGCCGCCCCCACGCGCTGGCGCCGGCCTGGCTGGCGCTGATCCGGCTGCTGCGCCACGCCAGGCTGGTCGCCGCCGAGATCGCCGCGCGGCTGCCGCTGGCTCGCTCGACGGTGAGCGCCGTGCTGCGCGCCTTGGGCTTGGGCCGCTTGCGCTACCTCAATCCGCCGCCGCCGGTGCAGCGCTACGAATGGAGCCGCCCGGGCGAGCTGGTGCACGTGGACACCAAGAAGCTCGGCCGCATCGTGCAGCCCAGTCATCGCGTCACCGGCAACCGCCGCGACAGCGGTGCGAGGGCGCCGGCTGGGAATACGCCCATGTCGCCATCGACGACTGCTCGCGGTTCGCCTACGTCGAGATCCTGCCCGACGAGAAGCGCTACACCGCCACCGCGCTTCTGGCTGCGCGCGCTGCGCGAGTTCCGCCGCCGCGGCATCGCGTCCAGCGCGTGCTGACCGACAACGGCGGCGCCTATCGCTCGCGCCCGTTTCGCAAGGCCTGCCGCTGGCTCGGCATCGCCGCCAAACGCACCCGCCCGTATCGCCCGCAGACCAACGGCAAAGCCGAGCGCTTCATCCAAACGCTGCTGCGCAAATGGGCCTACGCCGTACCGTACGCCAACTCGGCGCAGCGGCGCGCCGCCTTGGCGCCTTGGCTGCGGTTCTACAATGAGGAACGACCCCATGCCAGCCTCAATCGCCAAACACCCATCAGCCGACTGGCTCAGTTCGCTGAACAACGGTCGTACGACCGAGCTATGTGGCGAGGGGCCCCACGAAGTGGGGTCGACAATCACAGCGAGTGTCGGCGCGGCCGACACGTGACGTCGTCGATCTGCTGCGCCATGCAATGAGGCCGCCGGTACCGCGCACGCATCGAGAGGGATCCGGAGCGAAGCCAAAGGGGATCGACGCCAAGTGCGATCCCCCGGCGGCCAGCTCTCGTCGAACGGGCCCGAGCCGAATGCAGCCACGCCGGTGGCAAGCTACGCGACCCGTACGGGAATTCCATGCGAAACCGATCGATCGAAGATTCGTCTTGCCGCTCGCGCTGGGCGCCGCAATGGCGTTTGCGCAGACACCGCACACTCACCAGCATGCGTTCAGCGGGGCCGAGCAATGGGCGCCCTATTTCGACGATCCGGCACGCGACGACTGGCAGAAGCCCCATCAGGTGATACAGGCGCTCGATCTCGCCCCCGATGCCACGGTCGCGGATATCGCGCGGGGACGGGGTATTTCTCGGTTCGACTCGCCCACATGACGCCCGGAGGGCGCGTTTACGCCGTGGACATCGAGCCGGACATGGTGCGATATCTGAACGAACGCGCGAATCGCGACCAGCATTTTCTCGTCTTCGGACCGCAATAGCAGATCGTTCTCATCGTCGGCGTCACTGCGACGCACGTTGCGGCCGGTACCTGCGAACGACAACGCAGAGCCGTTCGCTCTCCCGGAGACGTTCCACCTGGCCGCCCTATGCGGCGGCGCGTTCATGCTGGGTCGTCAGGGCAACGCCGAGTCGATCGGAAAATTCGTCGGCTGGCATCGGTCGACCGAAATAGAAGCCCTGCGCCAGGTCGCAGGCAAGCGAACGCAGGAATGAGGCCTGCTCGTGGCTCTCGACGCCTTCCGCGGTCACGTTCAGGTCCAGGCTTCGCGCCATTGCGACGATCGCGGTGACGATCGCGGCATCGTTCGGGTCCGTGCCGATGTCGCGCACGAACGAGCGGTCGATCTTGAGTGCGTGGATCGGGAAGCGCTTCAGGTACGAGAGGCTCGAATAGCCGGTGCCGAAGTCGTCGATCGAGAGGCGCACGCCGATTTCGTCCAGGCGAGCTAGGATGCTCACGGTCTCCGGCGCGTGCTGCATCAGCATGCTCTCGGTCAGCTCCAGTTCCAGCAGACCCGGGGCGAGCCCGGTCTCGCGCAATACCCGCTCGACCACGTCGACCAGATTGCGCTGCCGGAACTGACGAGCCGAGAGATTGACGGCGATGCGCAGCCCCGGGTGGAGCGTCTGCCAGGCCTGGGTGCGCGTGCAGGCCTCCCGCAGCACCCATTCGCCGAGCGGGACGATGAGCCCGGTATCCTCGGCCACGGGGATGAACTCGGACGGCGACACCAGCCGGTGATTGGACTGCGGCCAGCGAAGCAGCGCTTCGGCACCGACGACCTGCGACGAATCGAGGCTCACCAAGGGCTGAAAGTGCAGCGTGAATTCGCCACGTTCGACCGCTCCCCGCAGGTTGTTCTCCGTGGTCAGCCGGCGACGAACCCGTTCAGTCATCTGGCGGCCGAAGAACTGGAAATTCGCGCGCCCGGATTCCTTGGCGTGGTACATGGCGGTGTCGGCATTGCGCACCAGCGTCTCGGCGGTGTCCCCGTCATCCGGATAGAGCGCAATGCCGATGCTGGCGTCGGCATGCAGCTCGTGCCCGGCGACCGTGAACGGCTTGGTGAGGTCGGCCAGGATCCGTCCGGCGACGCTCGCCGCTTCGGTGGCACCGGCGATGTCGGGAAGGCTCACGATGAACTCGTCGCCGCCCAGACGAGCGACCGTGTCGACGCCGCGCCGCGAAGCCGTGAGCCGTGCTGCAACGGCGGTCAGCAGCTGGTCGCCAACCGCATGGCCCAGTGAGTCGTTGATGTTCTTGAAGCGGTCGATGTCGAGGAACAGGAGGGCGAGCTTGTCGCCACTGCGCTGAGCGCGGGCGATCGCCTGTCCGACGCGGTCCGTCAGCAGTGCGCGGTTGGGCAGGCCGGTCAGCGCGTCATGGTGCGCCATGTGCACGACCCGCTCGTCGGCACGCCGACGCTCCTCGATCTCGGCTTCGAGCCCGGCGTTCGCGCGAGCCAGTTCGATGGTCCTTTCCTCGACCCTTCGCTCGAGCGTGGCATGCGCGTCGCGCAATGCAGCTTCGTTCACCTCGCGATCCTTGTACTGCCGACGGATGATGCGGTCGGCGCGACGCACGATCACGAACAGCACTGCGTAGAGCAGGCACAACGTGAACAGCACGCCGACGAACACCATCCGCTGCGTTCGCTCGATCCGGGCAAGGAACGGCGTGACGTCGTCGTAGACCTCGAACACCGCCTCGACCCGCGCGCCGGGCGTTCGACGCACCGGGATGTAGGTCGAGAGCAGGTCCCGGTTCTCGATCACGCCGTCGAACGCGCTGAACTGGTCGCGATGGGTGAGTTCGCTGGTGACGCGTCCGTCGCGGGCTCCCTGAAAGCCGGCGTTGGCGCTCTTGTCCTCGCCGATCTGGCGGGGCTCGGTCGAGAACACGGTGCGCCCGCGTACGTCGTAGACCTTCACCTTCGCCACCGAGAGTCCCTGCAGAAGGTTCAGCAGCTCCGCCGAAAATGCCTCCCGGCCCGGATGCTTTCCAAGCCCGTCGGGGGGCAATGCATGCGCAGCGGCGAGGTAGGGCGTCAGCGTCGGCTGCAGCGAGTTGGCCAGCACTCGCGTGAGCGCGGAGTTGTTCGATTCCCCCATCGCGATCAGCGAACGGACCGCGATCTCGCGATAGAACGCGCCGAGAACGACTGCGACGACGAGGATCGAGACGAAGCTCGTCAGCGAAAAATAGCGGAGCAGTCGGAACATGGAGGCGTCATCCCTTCTGCCGACTCGCCGCGACGCACAACGAGGTCCTTCTCCGCGGCGAAGCGGAAATACCAGGCCGGCATGGCCAAGACCCTCGGGCGACGCAATTGACGTGCCATCGCTTCCGAATTCGCCCAGCGATAAGCAGGCCAACTGCCAGGCGGTCGTCGTCGGACGGTATCGCCTTGTCCCGGATCAATCGGGCAGGATATCGTGCCTTCGCCGAGGCACGCCTAGCGCTTGTCCGGGTCGTCCATGGCGGGGAGCAGCGGGATTCCCGAGCTGCCGGATCCGAGCAGCCCTGCCTCGCTGTACACGCGCAGCTTGTCGCGGGTGTCGATGATGTCGAGGTTTCGCATCGTCAACTGGCCGATGCGATCTTGCGGCGTGAAGAACGCCTCGCCCTTTTCCATCGTCAGGCGCTCGGGCTTGTAGGTGAGATTCGGACTGGTCGTGTCGAGAATCGAGTAGTCGTTGCCGCGGCGCAGCTCGAGCGTCACCTCGCCGGTGATGGCGCGCGCTACCCAGCGCTGCGCCGTTTCGCGCAGCATCATCGCCTGCGGGTCGAACCAGCGGCCCTGGTAGAGCAGGCGCCCGAGCCGGCGGCCGTTGTTGCGGTACTGCTCGATCGTGTCCTCGTTGTGGATGCCGGTGACGAGCCGTTCGTAGGCGACGTGCAGCAACGCCATGCCGGGCGCCTCGTAGATCCCCCGGCTCTTGGCTTCGATGATGCGGTTCTCGATCTGGTCGCTCATGCCGATGCCGTGGCGGCCGCCGATGACGTTCGCCTCCATGAAGAGCGCAAGCGCGTCGCCGAAAGTCTGCCCGTTCAGCGCCACCGGCGATCCATCCTCGAAACGCACCCGCACGGTTTCCGGCTTGACTGGGATGTCCTCGCGCCAGAACGCCAGCCCCATGATCGGCTGGACAATGGCGATGCCCTTGTTCAGGAACTCGAGGTCCTTGGCCTCGTGCGTCGCGCCGAGCAGGTTCGAGTCGGTCGAGTACGCCTTCTCCGTAGTCATCTTGTACTCGAATCCATGCGCGGCCATGTATTCGGACATCTCCTTGCGGCCGCCCAGCTCGTCGATGAACTGCTGGTCGAGCCAGGGCTTGTAGATGCGCAGGTTGGGGTTGGCGATCAGGCCGTAGCGGTAGAAACGCTCGATATCGTTGCCCTTGAAAGTGCTCCCGTCGCCCCAGATGTTGACGTCGTCCTCGCGCATTGCAACGACGAGCATCGTGCCGGTGACCGCGCGTCCGAGGGGCGTGGTGTTGAAATAGGTCGCGCCAGCCGTGGAGATGTGGAACGCGCAACACTGGATCGCAGCTAGGCCTTCGGCCACCAACTGGTGCCGGCACTCGATCAATCGCGCCTTTTCGGCACCGTAGGCGAGCGCCTTGCGCGGAATGTCCTCGTAGTCCTTCTCGTCGGGCTGTCCGAGGTTTGCGGTATAGGCATACGGGACCGCCCCCTTCCCGCGCATCCAGTGCAACGCGGCGCTGGTGTCGAGGCCGCCCGAGAACGCGATGCCGACGTTTTCGCCGGCTGGCAGTCGCTGGAGAATGGTGGTCACGGCGGGCTCCGGAAACCCACGATGATACGTGAACGGGACGCGCCGGTCGGGGGGCCCCCAGCGCTGCAGGTCGTCTTGACGCGGTGAGGCGGGCGTCGATTAAGGCAGCCTATTGGACGAATTAGCACAATCAATTGGACGCATCGAGTCCCGGGCGCGCAGAATTGCACGTGAGGCGCGGAATGTCGCTGCGCCGTCGATCATCGCGCGCCCCGCCTGACGCGGCCGCGGCCAACCGAAAGAGGAGACTTCGATGAAATCGCTCAAAGGCACCAAGACCCATGACAACCTGAAGGCTGCGTTTGCCGGGGAATCGCAGGCCAATCGTCGCTACCTCTACTTTGCAAGCAAGGCGGACGTCGAAGGGCAGAACGACGTCGCGGCACTGTTCCGTTCGACCGCCGAAGGCGAGACCGGGCATGCCCACGGCCACCTCGACTACCTCGCGCAGGTGGGCGATCCCGCGACCGATTTGCCGATCGGCTCGTCGCGACAGAACCTGAAGGCCGCCGTTGCCGGCGAGACGCACGAATACACCGACATGTATCCGGGCATGGCGAAGGCGGCGCGTGACGAAAGCTTCGACGAGATCGCCGACTGGTTCGAGACGCTCGCGAAAGCCGAGCGGTCGCACGCGAACCGCTTCCAGAAGGCGCTGGACGCGCTCGCAGACTGAGTGGGAAAGGGGCGCGCTGGAGCGGTGCACGTGTGCGCGACGCTCCAGCGTGCCGTGCTGGGTCGGGTGACGCAGGTGATGCGATGCCCGACTTGGCGAGACTCGGTGGGATGACGGTCGTGCATTGCCACGATCGGGGTTGATCGAACCGCGACCTCGGGGTCGTTCGCCGCCCGTCTGGATCGACGCAGGTCCTCGAGAGGACGAGGTGATTGAACCGAGCGCGAGGTGTGCTTGCGCTCCGTTGAATTTCCCGATCCGCTTCAATTCGTTGCGACTCCCGCAACTCCCGCGAAAATCCCGCCATGACCGTCCGCGAAGGCAATCTCGAAGCCCCCACGCGCCATCCCCTCGACTGGCGCAATCCCGATTTCTGGAGCGACGAAGCACTTGACAAGGAACTCGAGCGCGTCTTCGACATCTGCCACGGCTGCCGCCGCTGCGTGAGCCTCTGCAATTCCTTCCCGACGCTCTTCGACCTCGTCGACGGGAGCAAGACCGGGGAGGTCGACGGCGTCGATCGCAAGGACTACTGGAAGGTCGTCGACCACTGCTACCTGTGCGACCTCTGCTACATGACGAAGTGCCCATACGTGCCACCGCACCCTTGGAACGTCGACTTTCCGCATCTGATGCTCCGCGCGAAGGCGGTCCATTTCCGCAAGCACGGTGCCCGCTTCCGGGATCGCTTGCTGACCAGCACGGACCGACTGGGCAAGCTCGCGACGATTCCTGTCGTCGTGCAGTTCGTGAACAAGGTGAACACGACAGCGGCGACGCGGGCGATGATGGAAAAGACCCTCGGGGTGGCAGCCGGCGCGGCGCTCCCGCCGTACGCGGACAGGACCCTGCGCAAGTCGCTTTCGCCGTCGCTCAGCTGGCCGGTGCGTGACGGTCAGCGCACCCCCGGCAAGGTCGCGATCTTTTCGACCTGCTACGTCAACTACAACGAGCCCGGCATCGGTCGCGACCTCGCGCGCATCCTCGAGCACAACGAGGTGCCCTACGTGATCGCCGAGCAGGAGGCCTGCTGCGGCATGCCGAAGCTCGAGCTCGGCGACTTCGAAGCGGTCGAGAAGCTCAAGAACTTCAACATTCCGGCGCTTGCGCCGCTCGCTCGCGCCGGTTATGCGATCCTGACGCCGGTGCCATCGTGCACGCTGATGTTCAAGAGCGAGTTGCCACTGATCTTCCCGGAGGATCCCGACGTCAGGCTCGTCGCCGACGCGATGTTCGACCCGTTCGAGTACCTGGTGTTGCGCGACAAGGATGGGTTCCTCAAGAAGGACTTCAAGCGTCCGCTCGGCAAGGTGAGCTATCACATCCCGTGCCACTCGCGCGTGCAGAATGTCGGCCAGAAGACGCGCGAGGCGCTCGAGTGGGTGCCGGAAACGACGGTCAGCACAGTCGAGCGCTGCGCTGGCCACGACGGCACCTACGGGGTGAAGAAGGAGTATTTCGCCACGTCGATGAAGATCGGCAAGCCGACGTTCAACCGCATGGCCGAGCCGGATCCGGATTTCGTGAGCTCCGACTGCCCGATCGCCGGCCGCCGGATCATGCAGGGCGTGAACCAGCAGGCGCCCAGCCGCGCGCGCAAGGAGCATCCGCTGACGCTGCTGCGTATCGCCTACGGACTGGAGTGACCTGACGATGACGACTGCCGCGAAGGAGAAACCGATGCCGCGCATTGCCCGCGACACGCTGATGTCGCTCGAGACCTACGCAAGGGAGCGGAAGGGCTTTCGGACGAAGCGTGCTCGCGCACAAGAGACCGCGTACCGTTCATCTCGGCGAGCACGTGACACTGCTCTTCGAGGACGAGCTCACGATCCGCTATCAGATCCAGGAGATGCTGCGCATCGAGAAGATCTTCGAGGATGAGGGCATCCAGTCTGAGCTCGACGCCTACAACCCCCTCGTGCCCGACGGCACCAACCTCAAGGCGACCATGTTGCTCGAGTACGAGGACGTCGACGAGCGGCGCCGGGCGCTCGCGCGCCTTAAAGGCGTCGAGGACCGCGTCTACGTCCAGGTCGAGGGTTGCCCGAAGGTCTATGCGATCGCCGACGAGGATCTCGAGCGGGAGAACGACGAGAAGACCTCGGCGGTCCACTTCCTGCGTTTCGAGCTGACGCCGGAGATGGTGGCTGCACTCAAGTACGGCGTCGGACTTTCGATCGGCGTCGATCATCCGAACTACGCAGCGGCGATCGCTGCAGTGTCGCCGGAGACCCGCGCCGCGCTGTGCGCCGATCTCGCCTGAAGGTAAGCGGCCCTACGCCGGCCGCTTCAGCCGGTATCGGCAGTCGATCGTCTCTTCGCCACGCAGCGTCCGCTGGACGGTGCGAGTGCGACGCTTGAATCCCAGCGCCTCGGCAAGGCAACGCGACGGCACGTTGCGGTAGTCCATCTCGCAGCGCACTTCGACAGCGTCGTAGGCACGCCAGAGGTGGTCGAGTACCGTGCTGCACGCTTCACGACCGTAGCCCTGCCGCTGCGAAGCGGTGAAGACGAAAAACGCGAGGTAAACGACGCGGTCGCGCCGCACGGTCGCCTCGACGAGACCCACATACGGGCCGCCATCGCGCAGCCGCACCGCCCAGTTGAGCCAGAGATCCCCGGTCGCCGCGTAGGGTTCGGCGATGCGCTCGAAACGTTGCCGCAGATCTTCCGCATCGACGGGCGGCGTGGCGTCGATCCACTTGTAAAGATCGTTGTCGGCGAAGCCATCGGACATCATCGCCGCGTGCGCCGGCTTGAGCGGCTCGAGCGACAATCTGGCGCTCGTCAGCGTGCCGCCGACATAGATCAGCGGCGCCATCATCGCGCGCGGGCGGGGCGGCGTCATGCGCGGCCGCTTCCCTAGTCGCGGAAATTCCCGTACTGCAGCGGGTAGTCGGTGATCGACTTCTTCACCAGCGCGATCGCGTCCTGCAGGTCGTCGCGCTTCGCGCCAGAGACCCGAACCGCGTCCCCCTGGATCGACGCCTGCACCTTGAGCTTGCCTTCCTTGACAAGCTTGACGATCTTCTTCGCGAGCTCTTGCTCGACCCCGGTGCGCACGGTCACGGTCTGCTTCACCTTGTTGCCCGACACCTTCTCCACCGTGCCCGGTTTGAGCGAGCGGGTGTCGACGCCACGCTTTGCGAGCTTGGCGGTTACGATGTCCGTCACCTGCGACAGCTTGAAGTCGTCGTCGGCGTGGAGCGTCAGGACCTTGTCCGCCAGCTCGACGCGGGCGTCCGATCCCTTGAAGTCGAAACGCGTGGAGAGTTCCTTGTTGGCCTGGTCGATCGCGTTGCGGACCTCGACCTGGTTGACTTCGGAAACGATGTCGAAAGACGGCATGGCAGGACTCCGTGGGGACCGGTCCACGCTAGCACGCGCACCGGGGGGGCGCAATGGAAGCGATTCGGCTCCGAAGGCGCACCGGGTTGGATCACGCCGCCCCGTCGCGCCTCTTGCCTCGGAGATCGGGCGTCGCATCGCGGCAGCAGGGAAGGTTGACAATTCCGCACCGGCCGAGCGCCTGCCGCTGTCGCGTTTCGGTAACCGTGGGGAAGGGATCCCCGGAGCGGCTCGAGGGGTATTGCGCATACTGGCGTGCTCTTGGCATGCTTACTGCATTAAACTGGGTCGACAGGAGGTCACAGCCGCCATGGAAACCGTGATTCCGCTTGCCGGCCTGCAGCCCATCTACTCGGTCGCCGAAGTCGATCGTGCGCTGGAGGACAGCGCCGCGCAGCGCAACGAGGGCCTGAAGGGCTGGTACGACCGGATGCGGGAGCTCGGCGGGTCACGCTACATCATCAAGCCGTCCTCGCATACCGCGGTGGATGATCTTTACGAGGCCTCGCCCAACTTCGGCGAGGTGGTCGACGACCTGAAGAAGTCACTCGCGCTCGCCGTCGCCGGCAACGAGGCCGTCCAGTTCACGCCCCTCCTGCTGCTCGGCGAGCCGGGACTCGGCAAGACATACTTCGCGAAGAAGCTGGCCAACGCACTGGGCACCGGCTTCGAGTTCGTGTCGATGAGCTCGCTCACGGCCGGCTGGGTCCTGACCGGGGCCTCCGCCCAGTGGCACAACGCGCGGCCGGGCAAGGTCGCGCAAGCGCTGATCGAAGGCGACTATGCCAATCCCGTCGTCGTGCTGGACGAGGTCGACAAGGCGGGCGGCGACCACCGGTACGACCCGATGGGCGCGCTCTATTCCTTGCTCGAGCGCGACACGGCGCTGCACTTCAAGGACGAATTCATCGACGTCGACATGGACGCCTCGCATATGCTGTGGGTGGCCACCGCGAACGACGCGTCCGCGATCCCCGAGCCGATCCTCAACCGGATGAACGTCTACGCGATCGAGCGCCCGGATGCAGAAGGGTCGCGCCGGATCGCGCAGGCCGTCTACCGCGAGATCCTCGAACAGCACAACTGGCCGTTCCCGTCCGAACCATCGGCGCTGGTGCTCGACCGTCTGATGACGATTCCGCCGCGCGACATGAAGAAGCTGCTGCTCGATGCGTTCGGCAACGCGCGGCTTGCCGGACGCGACCATCTGGTGCCCGAGGACATCGACGCGAAGAAGCTTTGCGGGCGCCGGGCGCGCGTTGGCTTCTGATGCCTGCAGAGGTTCGCTAATCGACCTTGATGTTCGCCTTCCTGATCACCGGCACCCACTTCTCGCTTTCCGCTTTGATCAACGCGGCGAAGTCCTCCGGCGTGCCGCCGATCAGGTCGAAGCCGAGGCCGTTCATCTTCTGCACGACGTCGGGCTGCTTCATTATGGCGTTGATCTCGGCGTTGAGCTTCATGACGACCGGACGTGGCGTACCGGCGGGGACGAGCATGCCGTTCCACGCGAGCGCTTCGAATCCGGGATAGCTTTCGGCGATCGCGGGAAGGTCCGGCAGGAGCGGGAAACGCTTTGCCGTCGTGACGCCGATCGCGCGCAGCTTGCCGGCCTGGATCTGCGGCTGCAGCGGTTGCATCACCGCGAACATCATCTGCGTCTCGCCCTGCACGGTGGACGTCACCGCCGGCGGCGAGCCGTTGAATGGCACGTGAACGATGTCGATGCCGGCCATCGATTTCAGCAGTTCGCCGTTGAGGTGCGACGAGCTGCCGTTGCCGACGGAGGCGAAGTTGAGCTTGCCCGGGTTGGCCTTCGCGTAGGAAATTAGCTCGACCACCGACTTGATCGGCAGCTGCGCGTTTACCGCGAGCACGTTGGGCTGGCTCGAGGTGATCACGACGGGCGCCAGGTCCTTCGCCACATCGTATGGCACCTTGCTGAGGAGCGGCCCGGTGGCGAGCGGGCCGTTGAAGCCCATGAGCATCGTGTAGCCGTCCGGCGCGGCCTTGGCGACCTCCGCCGTCGCCACGGTGCCGCTCGCCGCGGGCTTGTTCTCGACAATCACGGGCTGGCCAACCCTCTCCTTGAGCTTGTCGCCGATCGTGCGCGCGAGTACGTCCAGAGAACTGCCGGCAGGTGCGGGCACGACGATATGGATCGGCTTTTCCGGCCAGGTTTGCGCCCGTGCGGAGGTGACCGGCAATGCGACGGCGGCAAGAGCGGCGAGGCAGGCGATGCAATGGCGGCGATTCATGCGGACAGGTCTCGTCGGGACGGAAGGGACGGCGGTAGGTTGATTAGGGTTCGCGGTGGCAGACGGCTTCTATGTTGTGGCCGTCCGGGTCGAGCACGAACGCGCCGTAGTAGTTCGGGTGGTAGTGCGGGCGCAGACCCGGCGCGCCGTGGTCGGTGCCGCCGGCTTCGAGCGCCGCGCGGTGGAACGTTTCCACCTCGAGCCGATTCGTCGCCGTGAATGCGATGTGCACGCGCGGCGCCGACTCGGCCGGTCGCCCCAGCATGATCCAGAACTGCGGCTTTTCGCGTCCGAAGGCGACGAACGTCCCGAAGTTCATCACCTCCTGGATGCCGAGCGGAGCGAGCGCCGCAGCGTAGAACGCGCGGGCGCTTTCGAGGTCGCTGACCGGGATGCCGATATGGTCGAACATCGTTGCCTCCTGTTGCCCGCGATCGCGGGTCATCGTGTTCACATGTCTCGGATCACAGGTCCACGTGACCGCACACGAGGTACTCGAGCAGGGCCTTCTGTGCGTGCAGCCTGTTTTCCGCCTCGTCCCAGACGACGCTTTGCGGACCGTCGATCACCTCGGCCGCGACCTCCTCCCCGCGGTGCGCGGGAAGGCAGTGCATGAAGAGCGCATCTGGCTTTGCCTGCCGCATCATCTCGGCATCGACCATCCAGTCGGCAAAGTCGCGCTTGCGCGCCTCGTTCTCCGCCTCGAAACCCATGCTCGTCCAGACGTCGGTGGTGACGAGGTCAGCGCCGCGGCAGGCGTCCATCGGGTCGGCGAACGACTCGTAGTGGCTGTCGTCGTAGATCCCCGCGCGCTCGGGCTCGACCTCGTAGCCCGGCGGCGTCGACACGTTCATCGTGAAGTCGAAGATCTTCGCGGCCTGCAGCCAGGTGTTGCAGACGTTGTTCGAGTCGCCAATCCACGCCACCGTCCTGCCGCGGATCGAGCCGCGCTGCTCGACGTAGGTGTAGAGGTCGGCAAGGATCTGGCATGGGTGGTACTCGTTGGTCAACCCATTGATCACCGGCACGCGCGAGCGCGCGGCAAAGCGCTCGATGATCGACTGCTCGAACGTGCGAATCATCACGACGTCCACCATGCGCGAAATGACGCGCGCGACGTCCTCGATCGGCTCGCCGCGCGAGAGCTGCGTGTCGTGGCGATTGAGGTTGATCGCGATGCCACCCAGCTGGTTCATGCCTGCCTCGAACGAGACGCGCGTGCGGGTTGATGCCTTCTCGAAGACCATTGCGAGCGTGCGGTCGCGCAGAGGCTGATAGAGCTCGTAGCGCTTGAACCGCTCCTTGATCCACCGCGTGCGCGCGAACAGGTAGTCGAACTCCTCGGGCGAGAAGTCCTTGAATTGCAGGAAATGCCTTGGCGCAGCCGGCATGGCGATCGCGCACGGACCAATCAGCCGGCCCGTGTTAGCTTTCAAATAAAAATTTTAGCACGCAAGGGAGCTGCGCTTGACTCCCGTCAATGTGCGCGGAGCGCATCGGATGCAACACTCGCGCGTCGCGCAGGCCCTTTGCCAATGCCTCGCTCGTTCCCATTCGCCGTCGCATCGGCGCTCCCCGAACGACCGCCACGCCGTCGGCCTGGTGGCCGTGGTGCGCGTGCGCTCCTCGCTCAGAGCAGGGGGCCGGCCGCCCACCGCACGCCGGGTCGGGCACGTGCCCAGGCACGCGCGCGGAGTCAATTCCGGCATCGTTCACGTCGCCGACCGACGAGTGGTATCTCTGGCAGCCCAGCCCCCGCCTCGGCGAGGATGTCAGGGTGCTGGTGACGCTCGACTCGGTCAACTATCCCCTGGGGCAAGAAGGACATCCTCACCGCGGGGGACCTGCCCGTCGTGTGGACGAGTACGAAGTACCGGATGGTCTACGTGAACATGGGTCACGGCCCGGAGGTGCTCTCCGACGACACGCAGAACAGGCTCTTCGCGGACGCGATCCTCTGGCTCGGGCGAGGGGCTCGCGACGCTCGCTAGCGCTTCTGGGTGGCCTAGCGAGCGGTTCTACTTCTTCTTGGCCGCTTTCTTCTTGCCCTTGCCCGCCTCGGCCTTCGACTTTTTTCCGAGGTCGGTGCGGTGCGCGCGTTCGTACGTCTGGATGTCCTTGAAGCGTCCATGCGCGTCGCGGACCGCGTAGAGCTTCTTGCCGGTGCTGCTGCGGTGGGTCGTTCGGCGGGCCGTGGCCATGAGGCCTTCCTTTCGCAGGGGAGGTGACGAGTTCTTGAAATGATCCGCGAACGAGCTCGGCCACACAAGGGCGAAGTTTGGACGCAACCTTCGGAGCTCCCGGCGCGTCACACTACAATGAGGAAACCGCGTGCGCAGACCCCAGGTCGAGTGTGCCGTCGCCGCGATCGTGCTCGCGCTCGTCGCCGTCCTGGCGTCGCGAGCGCCGCCACCCTGGTGCGGACGGCGGACGGTCGCGCCGCGATCGACCTCGACCGGGCCGAGAAGCCGCCGCGGATCGACGGTCGTCTCGATGACGCGGCCTGGAGCGAGCCCGCCGCTCGCGCTTCCGGAGTGGGTCAGCTACAACCCGGTGCGCGGCCAGGGCCTCCCGCAGACAGACCGAGGTGCGGGTCAGCTACGACGACGACGGCGCTCTACTTCGCCTTCCACTGCGTCGATCCCGAACCCGACAAGGTGCGCTCGACGCTCAGCCGGCGCGACGATCTCTGGAGCGACGACTGGGTGGGCGTGAGCCTCGACGCGATCGGGAACCGGCCAGCAGACGTACGACCTCTTCGTCAACCCCCGCGGCGTCCAGGGCGACATCCTCAACACCAGCACGGCGGGCGAGACGACGGCGCCGGACTGGGTGTGGGACAGCGCCGGTCGGCAGACGCCGGAGGGTTACGACGTCGAGATCCGGGTGCCCTGGAAGAGCATCCGCTTCACGAGCGGCGCGACGTCAAGATGGGGATCCTGTTCTGGCGCCGCGTCAGCCGGCTCGGCATGTCGGCCTCCTGGCCGTCGCTGCCCGCCGACCGGCCGTTCTTCCAGAGCACGCGCCGTGCTGCTGCAACGACCTGCGGCGGCCGCTCGCCCTCGAGGTCGTTCCGAGCGCCACCTACTCGCGCAACGAGGAGCGCGCGAGCCCTGCAGGCTTCGGGAAAGCGCCGAGAACAACCCGACGTCGGCTCAACGTCAAGTACGGCATCACCTCGACGGCGACGCGTCGAGGCCACGGTCGAACCCGGACTTCAGCCAGGTGGAGTCGGACGCCTACCAGGTCGAGGTCAACCAGCGCTATCCCGTCTTCTACGCGAGAAGCGGCCCTTCTTCATGGAGGGCATGGGCACCTTCGAGCTGGCCGGCACCGGCGGCGACGCCAACATGCGCACCGCCGTGCACACGCGCCGCATCGTCGATCCCTCGTGGGGAGGCAAGACCTGGGCTCGCTCGGCCACGTCACCTTCGCCGCGCTCGCGGCCTCCGACCAGGCGCCTGGACGCGCCCCCGACGCGGATCCCGCGATCGCGGCGCCGCCTCGCGGTCTCGGCTCGGCAGCGCCGCCAGCGCCCTCTGCACGTCTTCCCGCTGCAGATTGTCCGAGGCCGTCTCGAACGGCGACTCGCACTGATCGTCCGCGACGAAGTCGCCCAACTCCGAATCGTCCTCATCGCCGACCGGCTTCTCCAGCGACACCGGCATCTGGCTGACCCGCAGCACCTCGCGGACGTCCCGCGCCGTCCAGCCCAGCTCGGCACCGATCTCGTGCGGCTCCGGCTCCCGGCCCAGCCGCTGCACCCAGATTCCGCTCGACGTGCACCACCCGATTCAGCTTCTCGACCATGTGAACCGGGATCCGGATCGTCCTCGACTTGTCGGCGAGCGCGCGCGTCACCGCCTGGCGAATCCACCAGGTGGCATAGGTCGAGAACTTGTACCCCCGCCGATAATCGAACTTCTCGACGGCGCGAATCAATCCGAGCGATCCCTCCTGAATCAGATCGAGGAAGCTCAGGCCGCGCCCGAGATAAGACTTCGCGATCGACACGACAAGCCGCAGGTTGGCCTCCACCATATGCCGCTTCGCCAACATGTCGCCGCGCTCGATCCTCTTGGCCAGCTCCACCTCCGATCCGGCGGTGAGCAGATCCACGGCGCCGATCGAGCGCAGATAGAGCCGCAGCGAATCCAGGCTCGGCTCGACCGTGAGATCCAGCTCCTGCTTCTTGCCGTTCCCGTTGGAGCCGTCCCCCTTGCTCTCCTTGTAGGCCGTGACGCCGTCGGCGGCGATCACGTCCACTCCCTGCTCCACCAGATGGCTGTGCAACTCGACGACCTTGCTCCCTTCGTCACCTCCACCTCTTCGAGGGTCGAGGCGATCTCCTCGAAAGTCAGATAGCCCCGCTCGGTCCCGGTCGCGATCAGCCCGCGCAGCTCCTCGCTGCCTTCGAACGGCTGATCGTCGGCCACCACCGCTTCGCGAATGGACGCCATACCCCTCTCCTTCTCCCGGACTCCGGACTGCTCGTTCCTCCCCTTCAAGAAGACCGAGC
>CAVVRH010000048.1:0-26914 GCA_963750585.1 uncultured beta proteobacterium | reverse complement strand
GCCGGCAGCAGCCGGATGACGCCCAACTGACAGTCTGGAACGTGTTGGAGTTGCGCACCGCCCCAAAGATCGGGGGTCCGGCTGAGTCGGAGCCGACGGTTGCGCGGGCTGTCAGCGGACGCGACAGGGATCTGTCAGTCGCCACCCTTCGTCGAGCGGATGAGCGAGGCGAAACGCTTCTCGTCGGCCAGGGGCCGCGGCGGTTCGTAGCCGTTGGTCGCCGGATAGCTCGCGGTGGCGTATGGGGAATGGTGCTCGCTTCGCCACCGCTCCGCGCCAGTTCCCACGTCGAGGGCAAGGAACCCTTGCCCAGCCGTGGACTCGGTGACCAAGAGATCACCCAACCGGGTGATCGTCAGCGGCGTCTCGTTCGGCAGGTCTCGGGTCCAGACCTGCTTGCCCGTCGTCGCGTCGAGAGCCTCGATGCGCGTCGTGATCGTCGGGGGCGGGCCCGTCGGGGGTCCGAGCGGCAGGCCCAGCTGTGACATCACGACCACGAGATCGCCGGCCGCGGTGGCTGAGAGGCCCGTGAACGGCATAGCCCAGCGCCGCTGACCCGTCGCCGGGTCGAGGGCTTGCAGCTCACCCGTCGGGGGCACCATCTGGGTGTCGGACGTCGGCGGCGGAGGTTCGATCGACGTAACCCGCGACAACCGAGTCGGACACCGACATCCAGCTCTGCTGCCCCGTGACGGGGACGCGCCAGCGCTCGGCGCCGGATGCAGGATCGAGCACCGACCACGCTGCCTGCGTTGGTATCCGAGATGTACACGAGACCTGCCTCGGCGGGGGACCAGGGACCCCCGACACACACTGGCCCCTGGCAGCCGGACGGGGTCCATGTCCAACCTGTCGCTCCACGAGCGGCGTCGACGGCGACCAGCGAGCCCGGTGGACTGGCCACCGATGTGTCGACATAGACGTTCTGCTTCCCGCCGGTGAGCGCCGGCGGCAGGCCACCGATCGGCATGCTTGCGCCGGGGAAAGCCGCACCCGACGTCCACCGCTCGGCGCCGGTGGCCGGATCGAGCCCTGCGAGGCGGCCGTCGGACCCCAGCACGACCACGGTACCGCCGGCCGAGGCGACGAGCCCACCTCCGGCGCGGCACCAGCGCAGCGAGCCGTCGCTCGCTCGGTAGGCACGGGTGGCCGCATCGTCCCCGGCCACGACGAGGTCACCCACCGGAGCGATCGTTGCCGACCCGGCAGCCTCGACCTCCCAGGCCAGATTGCCAGTGGCGGTGTCGAAGACCATGAGGCCGGCCGGCCCGACGCCGGTGTCAGGCACAGGCGCCGGGATCGGCGGGCACACAACGGGCGCCGGCACACTCGTGGTGGTCGGTGGTGCGACCGACGTGGGAGCCGCCGATGGTGCCGGTGCTGTGCTGGGCGCAACCGGCGGGGCGCTGGTGGCCGTTGGTCGCGTTGTGGGCTGTGCTTGGCCACCGCCTCCACCGCACGCCCCCGCCAGCACCGACGCCAGGACAGCCGGGATGACGTGCCGACGACGGGACCAAGGCTGGGATCGCCGACGAAGGTCGGAGTGTTGAGGCATTGCGGCGACACGATAATGGTGGGTATTCGGCTTCGCTGATGCGCGTGACGCCGGGGGTTACCGGGGGCCCGACCGACGCGGTACGCGAGCCGAGGAGGGATGTCCTGATCGTCACCGGCCGCCCCGGCCAGCTCGCTCGTCGGAGCTGATCATCCGGTGTTGAGCTGCACGAGCCACGAGCGACACCGGCCGATCGAGAGCGACGATCGAGCGCGAGGTCGACGCGGTCGCCACTAAGGGCTTGAGCGGATAGGCGTTCAGGTGGGGCTCCAGCGGTTGCGCCAGTCGATGAGTTTGCCGACGATCAGCATGGTGGTGGCGAGGCACAGCGCCGTGTGCCGGTGTCTCCTGCGCCGGTCGGTGTTGCGGCGCAGCTGGCCGTAGTTCGACCACCACGAGTTGGTCGCTTCGACGATCCAGCGCAGCCCGAGCCTGACCGGCTGGGGGCGGCCTGGCTCTTTGGTGCCTCGCTGTTGGATGTCGAGATCGTCGAGCCCGAACCCGGCGAGCCACTCCCGCACGACCGGGTAGTCGTAACCACGATCGAGGTGCAAGGTGTCGATGTCGAGGTGCAGACCGGCGGCCGCGACGGCTTCGATCGTGGGGATCAGCATGCGGATGTCGTTGCGGTTGGCGCCGTCGATCGTCCAGCCGATCGGCACCCCGTGACGTTCTGACGCCACCGACCACTTCCTGAGCCCAACTTCCCACGATCGGTGGGGTTCGGGCCTGTCCCCTCACCCCTCCGTAGGGTGCCTTGTGCAGCGACCCGTCGAGGCTGACCTCGGACAGGTCCAGCCCGATGATCCGGTCGAACGCGGCCAGCGCCTCGGACTTCAGCTTCGAACACCCCGGCCGCGATCCACTCGTCGCGCCGGGCCCGCAACGTCGTGTCCGACACCCGATGCTCCAAGATCGCCTCGACATCGACCCACGACGAACCCGTCGTGAGCCGGATCAGGAATCCCCCAGAAGCAGAGCCGATCGGGCACCCGAGCCCGATGACAGCCCAACGGGTGCTCATCGACGATCTCGGGCAGCAGCGGCTCGATCGCTGCCCATGTCGCTGTCCACCACGTCGACGTCGAGTGCGCGCATGATGTCGAGTGACCTCCCCGGTCGGATGCTGTTGGGTCGCACTCGGCATCACAACCGAGCCAACCCACCGACCGGCGGATGGTCACCCCTATCCCGCGCAGTCCTAAGCCGAGGACTCCACAGCCCGCCCGACGACGGAAGGGTGCAATCCTACGAGGCGCGCCGGCGCGGCCACCAGGCACTCCGGGTCGGCGCCCACCAGCCGTGGCAAGGAGGCGATGGCGATGACCGTCGAACACGACGTCGTGGTGCTCGGAACAGGTTGCGCCGGCCTCGTCGCCGCCCTCGCGGCCCTCGACGCCGGCGCCGACGTGGGCCTCTACGAGAAGGCCGACAGCATCGGCGGGCACGACGGCGATCTCCGGCGGCGTCGCCTGGGTCGCCGATCAACCCGTACGCCGCGGCGGCCGGGCATCGCCGACTCCCGCGAGGACGCGCTCGCCTACCTCGGCTCGCTGAGCCACGGGCTGATCGACATGGACCGGGCCGGCGTCCTGATCGACACCGGCCCCGAGATGCTCGCCTTCGTCGAGGCGGTGACGCCGCTGCGCTGGCGGCTGGTCGCCGGCTATCCCGACTACCACCCCGAGCACCCGGGCGGGAAGCCAGAGGGCGGGCGCTCGCTCGAGCCCGAGCTCTACTCGTTCCACGAGCTGGGCGAGTGGGCGGCGCTCGTGACCGACAACGGCACCCCTCGCCCGATGCGCCTGGCCGAGACACCCCTCGGCGGCGGCACGCGGCATCGTCGACCCGGCCGTCCTGGCCGACCGGCGCATCGCGAGACGAGCGGGGCCTCGGCCAGGCCCTCGTCGGCGGCGCTGCTGAAGGGCGTGCTCGACAAGGGCTGCGAGCCGGTCATCGGCGCCCGGGCCATGGACCTGCTGGTCGAGGACGGGCGGGTGGTCGGGCGTCGCGCTTCTGCCAGACGCACGAGGATCCGCACGAGCACTTCGTGCGGGCCCGGCCGCGGCGTGGTGATCGCGCACGGGCGGCTTCGAGTGGGACGAGGCGATGGTGCGCGAGCTTCCTCCGCGGCCCGATGACCTCACCGGCCACCCCGCCGAGCAACACCGGTGACGGCCAGAAGATGGCGATGCGGGTGGGCGCCGCGCTCGGGATGATGCGCGAGGCCTGGTGGGTGCCCGTCATCGAGACCGGCGACGAGGTGTTCGGCGCGCCCCGGCGTTTCCTCGTGCTGGCCGAGCGCACCCGACCCCGCTCGATCATGGTCAACCGCCAGGGCAAGCGCTTCGCCAACGAGGCGGCGAACTACAACGCCCTCGGCGGCGCCTTCCACCAGTTCGACTCCACCCGCTTCGACTACGCGAACCTGCCCTGCTGGCTGGTCTTCGACCACGGCCACAAGCAGCGCTATCCGGTGGCGTCGGCGCATGCCCGGTGACGACGTGCCCGGCTGGCTGGTCGTAGCCGACACGACCGTGGCCGAGCTGGCCCGGCGAGCTCGGCATCGCCGCCGGAGGGCCTCGAGGCGACCGTCGAGCGGTTCAACGCCTTCGCCCGCGAAGGTCGCGACCCCGACTTCGGTCGAGGCGACAGCGCCTACGACACCTGGAACGGCGACCGGTCGCTGCCGGGCCGCCAGGCGACGCTCGGCCCGCTCGACCAGCCGCCGTACTACGCCGTCGAGGTGCACAGCGGCACGCTCGGCACCAAGGGCGGGCCGCAGACCGACGCCGACGGGCGGGTCCTCGACGTCGACGGCGAGGTGATCCCCGGCCTCTACGCCGCCGGCAACGCGATGGCCGGCCGTCACCGGCATGGTCTACGGCGGCGCGGGCGGCACGATCGGGCCGGCGATGGTGGTCGGGCTGCTGGCCGGCCGGGCCGCGCGGCCGCCGAGCCCTGACCGGCAGCGTCGCCGGCTCAGCGCCGACGTCCAGGCCAGCAGCTCGTCGGCCGGCATGGTGTTGATGACCCGCTCGATCGGCACCTCGCAGCTCGGCGGCCCGGTTGCAGCCGTGCGGCTGCCACTCGAGCTGGCCGGTGGCGTGGGCGTCGGAGTCGATCGAGAACCAGCAGCCGTAGGAGACGGCGAGGTCGAGCAGCTCGCGCGGCGGGTCGAGCCGCTCGGGCCGGCTGTTGATCTCGACCGCCGTGTGGAACTGCGCGCAGGCGGCGAACACGTAGTCGGCGTCGAACGTCGACGGCGGGCGCTTGCCGATCAGCCGGCCGGTGCAGTGGCCGAGGATGTCGACGTGGGGGTTGGCGGCGGCCAGCACCATGCGCTCGGTCATCGCCGTGGCGCTCCATCCGCAGCTTCGAGTGGACGCTGGCGACCACGACGTCGAGCCGCTCCAGCAGGTCGTCGTCGAGGTCGAGCCCGCCGTCCTCCAGGATGTCGACCTCCATGCCCTGTCAGGATGCGGAACGGCGCCAGCTCGCTCGTTGAGCGCGGCCGACCTCGTCCATCTGGGCGAGCAGGCGCTCCCGGTTGAGGCCGTGGGCGACGGTGAGCCGCGGGCGAGTGGTCGGTGAGGCACAGGTACTCGTGGCCGAGGGCCTGCGCGGTGCGGGCCATCGCCTCGATCGACGCACCGCCGTCGCTCCACGTCGAGTGGCTGTGGCAGTCGCCCCGGAGCTGCTCCGCGGTACGACCGCGCCGTCCGGGCGTGAGCGGCACCAAGGTCTCGGGCTCGAGCTTGGCCAGGTACGATCGGCACCTCGCCGGCGAGCGCCTCGGTGATCACCTTCGCCGTCGAGTCGCCGATGCCGTCGAGCTCGGTCAGTGTGCCTTCGTGGGCCCGCTCGGCCAGCTCGGCGGGGTCGGTCTCCCGGACGACCTGGAGGGCGCGCACGAAGGCTCGCGACCGGTGGCTCGTGTCGTGGGCGCGGTCCAGGCAGTGGACGATGCGCTCCAGGGCCTCGACAGGGGTCATGCGGTCAGGCTACGGCGGCGCCCGTCACTCCCCAGGCGGGCGACCAGCCAGACTGCCGGCGTGATCCGATTCGAGCGGCTTGTTCTCCGGGCCGATCACTGCCGTGTGCAACGAGCGGTAGTTGTTGGCCTTCGGCTTGGCGATGTAGTCGTCGAACTCGCCGGGCAGCGGCGTCCACAGGTTGTGCACGATGCCGAGCGCGGTGTAGCAGTCCTTGATGTCGGCAACCAGGATGCGCACGGCGCGGATGTCGTAGAGGGCGTCGATGCCCACCTGCTTGCGCCGCATCTTGTTCCAGATGCTGTAGATGTGCTTGGGACGGCCGGTCACCTCGGCGTCGATCTTGACGTCGGCGAGCTCGCGCCGGATCGCCGCGATGACGTCCTCGATGTAGCGCTGCCGGTCGAGCCGCCGCTCGTCCAGCAGCTTCGCGATCTGCTTGTAGGTCGCGGGCTCGAGCGCGCGCAGGCTCAGGTCCTCGAGCTCCCACTTGAGCTGCCAGACTCCGAGGCGATTGGCAAGCGGCGCGAACAGGTCGAACACCTCGCGCGCGACCTGCCGGCGCAGCGTCTCGTCGCCGCCCATGAGGTAGCGCAGTGCCTGCGTGCGCTCGGCGAGCTTGATCAGTACGACCCGGATGTCCTCGACCATTGCGAGGAGCATCTTGCGCAGGTTCTCCGCCTGCGCGGCACGCTCTGCGGGGTTCGCCCCTGCCGGGACGGCGCGAATGTCCTCCATGCGCGCAACGCCGCCCACGAGGCCCGCAACATCGGCGCCGTGCGCTGCCGCCACCGCGTCGGCATCGAAGCGCTTGATGGCCGCCAGCGGAAGCAGCAACGACGCGCGTATAGAGGCAGGGTCGAGCTTCAGGCCCGCGAGGATCGATGCCGTGCCGAACGCGCGATCGAACAGTCGCTCGCCGTCGGCACCACGGGTATCGCCTGCCGTGGCCTGCAGGTCGGCAAGGGCGGCCCGGAAGCCCTCGATGTCCTCGGCGGCATACGTCGCACGCAGACTGTCCTGCCATGCCGCGATCGCCTGCGGCGCGGCAGTCCCTTGCACGGCGTGGAGGACGGCGACCATCGGTCGATTATAGGAGTGTGCACGCCTCCGGCAAATCGCCGGTGCCGTCGGAATCCGGCGCGAGTTCTTCCACGCGATGCTTGCTCCGGCTACGAGTGCGTTGCCGGGCTGCTCCCGCGCGGGAGGACTGCGTGCTACAGCGGAGCGCCAGCCGCCCTGGCGATGACCTGCGCAATTGCCTGCGCGTGCTCCTCGGCGAGGCTTCGTTCACGCGCCTCGACCATCACCCGAAGCACGGGCTCGGTACCCGACGGCCGCAGCAGTACCCGGCCGAAGTCGCCAAGCGCGGACGCCGCATTCGACTCGGCGTGCCGCACGGCATCGTTGCCGCGCCAGTCCCAGCCGCGCCGGATCGGCACGTTGATGAGGCGTTGCGGGAACATTGTCACTCGCGAGGTGGCCTCTGCCAGCGTCACGTCCTGG
This sequence comes from uncultured beta proteobacterium, assembly GCA_963750585.1. Taxonomy (GTDB): domain Bacteria; phylum Pseudomonadota; class Gammaproteobacteria; order Burkholderiales; family Casimicrobiaceae; genus VBCG01. The sequence goes on along the minus strand of CAVVRH010000048.1, from coordinate 19,858 downwards.
TCGATCAGCGCGCGCATCACCGCCAGCGACGCGACGATGGCGTCGCCGGTCGTGTGCTTGTCGAGCAGGATCAGATGGCCGGAATTCTCGCCACCGAGCAGCCATTTCCTCTCGACCATCTTCTCGAGCACGTACCGGTCGCCGACCCGCGCGCGCTCGAGCGGGATGCCCTCCTGCCGCAGCGCCACCTCGAAGCCCAGATTGCTCATCAGCGTGCCGACGACACCGCCGAGCGCGACGCCGCGTCGCTTGTAATCCATTGCGATCACGTACATCAGCTCGTCGCCATCGTAGATCCGGCCACCGGCATCGACGATGACCAGGCGATCGCCGTCGCCGTCGAGCGCGACGCCGATATCCGCACGGTGACGCCGAACCTGGTCGGCAAGGTGCTGGGGATGCGTCGCTCCGACACCGTCGTTGATGTTGATGCCGTCGGGCTCGGCACCGACGGCAATCACCTCTGCACCCAATTCGTGGAACACCGGGGGCGCGACGTGGTAGCCGGCTCCGTGTGCGCAGTCCACGACGATCCTGCGGCCCTTGAGATCGAGCTCATTGGGGAACGTGCTCTTGCAGAATTCGATGTAGCGCCCGGCAGCGTCGTCGAGCCGGAATGCCTTGCCCAGTTCCTTCGACCGCACGCAGTCGAGTGCGCCCGCCATGCCCTGCTCGATCGCCGCCTCGACGTCGTCCGGCAGCTTGGTTCCCGCCGCCGAAAAGAACTTGATCCCGTTGTCGTCGTAGGGATTGTGCGAGGCGCTGATCACGATGCCCGCCGAAAGGCGCAGTGCGCGGGTGAGGTACGCGATCGCAGGCGTCGGCAGCGGGCCGGTGAGGTCGACGTCCACGCCCGCCGCGGAAAGCCCTGCTTCCAGCGCCGCTTCGAGCAGGTAGCCGGATATGCGCGTGTCCTTGCCGATCAGCACACGTGGCTGGACACCGTTGCGACCCACCTCGCGCGCAGCCAGCACGCGGCCGGCGGCAAAACCGAGCTTCAGGACGAGCTCGGGCGTGATCGGCGGCTCGCCGACGCGCCCACGGACACCATCGGTGCCGAAATAGTTACGTTCCGCCACGACCGCTCCCATCGCCAATCACACGATCATTCTAGAACCGATCCCAAGATCACGGCGCCGACCATTCATCCGGACGTCCGCGCTCGATCGCTTGCCACACGGCGAGCGCATCGACCGTCGCCCGCACATCGTGGACGCGAACGAGCGCAGCACCCCGCTGTACCGCCGCGAGCGCGGCGGCGACGCTCGCGGCCTCCCGCTCGTGCACTGGCCGACCCGTCAGCGCACCGAGCGTGGACTTGCGCGACAACCCGACGAGAACCGGAAATCCCGTCGCGACGAGCTGCGGCAGTTCGCGCAACAGTGTCAGGTTGTGCGCCACAGTCTTGCCGAAACCGAACCCGGGATCGATCACGATGCGGTCGCGCGAAATGCCCGCGCGCTCACATTCCCGCGCCCGCTCGGCCAGAAAGGCCTGGACCTCCGCGACGACATCGTCGTACTGCGGCCGCTGCTGCATCGTCCGCGGCATGCCCTGCATGTGCACGAGGCACACGGCAGCGCTGCCGGCCGCGGCCGCCTCGATCGCGTCCGGTTCCTGCAGGGCGCGCACGTCGTTGATCATGACCGCACCCGCGCCAACGGCCTCGCGCATCACCTTGGCCTTCATCGTGTCGATCGAGACGAGCGCCCCCTCCCGAGCCAGTTCTGCGACGAGCGGCAAGACGCGGGCCAGCTCGTCGCGCTCGGCGACCGGCGTGGCGCCGGGCTGCGTTGACTCGCCGCCGATGTCGACCAGGTCGGCACCGTCGGCCAGCAATTCGCGCGCATGATCGAGCGCCCGCTCGCGGTCGAAGAAGGAGCCGCCATCGGAAAACGAGTCCGGCGTGACGTTCAGGATGCCCATCACGCGAGGCCGCGACAGGTCGAGCGTATGCGGCCCGCAGGTCAGCGTACGGCTCACGACGCGTTCTCCGGATACGCCGTGGGCGTGGTCAGGAAGAAAAAGGGCGCGCAGCGCTGCGCGCCCTTTTGCCATGGCCGCGAATCCCGTTACGCCGGTCGCGCCGACGGCTCGGAGCCCGCGCCACCCGGGGTCGCACCGGCCGCCGGGCCCGAGTTCGACGAGGTGGTCGAGCGCGGCGGGCGCGGAGGACGACCGTTCATCAAGTCGTCGATCTGGTCGGCATCGATCGTCTCGAGCTCGAGCAACGCCTTGGCCATCGCCTCGACCTTGTCGCGGTTCTCCTCGAGCAGGCGGCGTGCAACGGCGTACTGCTGATCGATGATCTTGCGAACCTCGGCATCGACCTTGCGCATCGTCTCTTCCGACATGTGCACCGTACGGGTGATCGAACGACCGAGGAAGATCTCGCCTTCGTTGTCGGCGTAGACCATCGGGCCCATCAAGTCGCTCATGCCGTAGCGCATCACCATGTCGCGTGCGAGTTGCGTGGCGCGCTCGAAGTCGTTGGAGGCGCCGGTCGTCATCTGATTCATGAAGATTTCCTCGGCGATCCGGCCGCCGAAGAGCACGGCGATCATCGACAGCATGCGGTCCTTGTCCATGCTGTAGCGATCGGACTCGGGCAGCTGCATCGTCACGCCGAGTGCGCGGCCGCGCGGGATGATCGTCACCTTGTGCACCGGGTCGGTCTTCGGCAGCAGCCGCGCGACGATGGCATGACCCGACTCGTGGTAGGCGGTGTTGCGCCGCTCCTCCTCGGGCATGACGATCGAGCGCCGCTCGGCGCCCATGATGATCTTGTCCTTCGCCATCTCGAAGTCGTCCATGTCGACCAGGCGCTTGTTCCTGCGCGCCGCGAACAGGGCTGCTTCGTTGACGAGGTTGGCGAGGTCGGCGCCGGAGAAGCCCGGCGTCCCGCGGGCGATGATGTCTGCCTTGACGTCCGGTGCCATCGGCACCTTGCGCATGTGCACCATCAGGATCTGCTCGCGACCGCGGATGTCGGGCAGCGGCACGACCACCTGGCGGTCGAAGCGGCCGGGACGCATCAGCGCGGGATCGAGCACATCGGGCCGGTTGGTCGCGGCGATCACGATAACGCCCGAATTGCCCTCGAAGCCGTCCATCTCGACCAGCAGCTGATTGAGCGTCTGCTCGCGCTCGTCGTTGCCGCCGCCGAGACCCGCGCCGCGCTGGCGACCGACCGCGTCGATTTCGTCGATGAAGACGATGCACGGCGCGCTCTTCTTCGCCTGCTCGAACATGTCGCGCACGCGCGCCGCGCCGACGCCAACGAACATCTCGACGAAATCGGAGCCGGAGATCGAGAAGAAGGGAACCTTCGCCTCCCCGGCAATCGCCTTGGCAAGCAGCGTCTTGCCCGTGCCGGGCGAGCCGACCATCAGCACGCCGCGCGGAATCCGGCCACCCAGCTTCTGGAACTTGGACGGATCGCGCAGGAATTCGACGAGCTCGGCCACCTCTTCCTTCGCCTCGTCGCATCCCGCGACGTCGGCGAAAGTGACCGTGTTGTTGGCCTCGTCCAGCATGCGCGCCTTGCTCTTGCCGAAGCTGAATGCGCCACCGCGCCCGCCACCCTGCATCTGGCGCATGAAGAAGATCCACACGCCGATCAGCAGGAGCATCGGGAACCACGAGATGAAGATCTGCGCGAGGAAGCTCTGTTCCTCCTCGGGCTTGGCCTCGACCTTGACGCCGTACTTGACGAGGTCGCCGACCATCCAGATGTCGCCGGGGCTGTAGGTGACGTACTTCTTCTTGTCGGCCCCGACCCAGATGATTTTGCGGCCCTCGACCGACGCGGACTCGACCGTGCCGGCTTTGGCCTTGTCCATGAATTCGGAATAGGACACCGAATCGCGGGTGGCCTGGCGCGTGTCGAACTGCTTGACGACCGTCAGCACGACGAGGCCGATGACGAGCCAGATTCCGATGTTCTTCAGCAGGTTATTCAAGCGTCACTCCTTGCGGCCACCGCCTTGCACCCGTGTCCGGCCGCCTGACGGGGCGCCGTCCGCGATGAACACGGACGAGTCGATCATTTTAGCTGTGCGGCGCCTTCCGGCGCCACCTGAACAGAACGGGGGCGTCGCCATCGCACGACATGTCGACGACATGGCGCCACATTGGGGTGAAAACGGCGCTTTCCAGACCAAAGCCGCCGGGAATGCCGAAAGTTCCTATCCGCGGAAGCCCTTGCCGACGATGAACACCTCCCGACTGCGATTCCGGGAAGCGTCGGGCTTTCTCACATACGCCTTGTCGAATCGGCTCCGCACCGCCTTCTCGAACTCGGCGAAACCGCTGCCCTGGAACAGTTTGACGGCAAAATCACCGCCAGGTTGCAAATTGTCGACGGCGAATTCGAGCGCCAGTTCCGCGAGATGGATCGAACGCGCCTGATCGGCGCTGTCGATGCCGGAGAGGTTCGGTGCCATATCGGACACGACGAGATCGACCTTGTGCCCGCCAAGGACCATATTCAAGGCTGCCAGCGCCCCGTCCTCGCGGAAGTCGCCCTGCAGCGCAGTCACGCCGCGGATAGGGTCCAGCGGCAGCAGGTCGATCGCGACGATCGTCGCCTTCGGCCCCAGCTTCTGCGCGAGCACCTGGCTCCAGCTCCCCGGCGCCGCGCCCAAGTCGACTGCGCGGATCCCGGGGCGGAACAACCTGTCCTTGGCGCCGAGTTCGAGCAGCTTGAAGGCAGCCCGCGAACGGTAGCCCTGCCGCTGCGCCTCCTTCACGAACGGGTCGTTTACGTGCGCCTGCATCCACGCCTTGCCGAACCGGTGCTTCTTGCCCGTTGGGTTGAGCGGCCCGCTCATCCCGAGCTCGCCGCAAGAAACCGCCCGACTTCCTGCCAGAAGGCGTCGGGAACGGCCAGCGTGTTGTGGTCGGTGCCCGGCACGACAGCCCATTGCTTGGAGCCGGCCCAGGCGTCGTAGAGCGCACGCGAGCGCGCCGCCGGAACGATCGAGTCGTCCGCCGCGACCAACGCCAGGAGCGGCACATGCAACCGTCCTGCCAGCGGCGCGACGTCGAAGCGGTGCCGCAGCAGCAGTCCCACCGGCAGCAGCGGATAATGAGTCCTGCCGAGCGCGACCAGGCTGTCGTACGGGGACGCGAGCACGACGGCGGCGATCGGCCGGGCGGCGGCGAGCTGCACTGCAACGCCGGTGCCAAGGCTTCGGCCCACCGTCACGATCCTGCGCGCGTCGACGTCGTCGCGCGTCGCCACGGTGTCGTAGATCGCAAGCGCATCGGCGACGATCGCGCGTTCACCTGGCGCGCCCTCGCTTTCCCCGTACCCGCGATAGTTGACCGCGACGACATTCCAGCCAGGTGGCCAGCGCGGCTCCGCAGCGGTCCATGAAACTTCTTCCGCATTGCCGCCGAAATAAAGAATGGTCGGCGCAGGAACGTCCGCGGCGCGGCGGACCCATCCGCGAAGCCGGATGCCATTGTCCACCCGCAGTTCGATCGGCTCCGTCCGCGGCGACAGCGGTGCACCCGCCGCGAGCGGCTGTGGAAAGAAGATCAGGCGGTCCTGCGCAAACCACGCCACAGCTGCGGGCACGCCGATCACGACCGCCGCCACCGCAAAAAGCCATTCCACCGATTTACGCGCCACGCGCCGCATGAAGGTCAAGCACCGTTCGATTATAGGCGCGCGGTCAGGGACGCCTTCGTCGCGGCGGGCGTTGCACCTGGCCGCACCTCGACGCGCGGGCGCGAAAACACGACCTCGGCAAACCGCGACCAGCTTGGCGGCGGTGTCGCGCGGTAAACTTCCACAATGAGCGAAACCACGATGAAACCGACCGAGCGTCGGGCGCTTCGCGCCCGCGCCCACCACCTGCATCCTGTCGTCAGCATCGGGCAGCATGGGCTGACGGCGCAGGTATTGCACGAGATTGACCTTGCGCTCACGGCACACGAACTCGTCAAGGTGCGCGTGTTCAACGACGTTCGCGCGGAACGCGAGGTGATGCTCGCGGACGTCTGCGCGCGTACCGGTTGCGCGCCGGTACAGCACCTGGGCAAGCTGCTGATCCTCTGGCGCCCGCAGCCGGCACCGGAAAAGGACGCGAAGCGCGCGGCGAAGGCCGTGCAGCGGGCCTCCGGAAAGCCAGGCGCCAAGACCGCGCGCGGAACGACCAAGCGCAAGCCCGTAGGAAGCGGTGCACCGGCGGAGCCCCGACCTACGGGGACACGCGTGCCGCGGCGCGCGCGCGGCCAGCCGCTGGACTCGGTGGACGATCGCGCCCCGGCGCGGCCGCCCCGTTCGACCAAACCGGCGCGTGGAACGCCGTCCTCGCCAAAGTCCCCGCGCGGCAAGGGCAGGTCCGCGCGTCCGGAACCCGCGCAAGACCAGGGATTCGTTTCGGCCACGCGCAAGTCACCGAAAGCGGCACCTCCCGCCACAGGCCGCCGCACGGTCGGCGGCCCCGCAGGCTTGCCCCGCGCGCCGAATCCGCGGCGCCGGCGCGCGCAGTCGCGCTGACGCAACCCGGGCGCCCGCGCAAGTAGAATCGGCGTTCGTTGCGAAGCCGCCTCGGATTCCATGTTCGGGGCCCGCGCAGCAACCTGCGCGCCCCGATGAATCCCGATACCCGCGGACCACTCGACGGCCTCGCGATCGGCGCGATGTTCGCGCTGTCTGCGCTCTGGGGCTTCCAGCAGGTCGCAATCAAGCTCGCTGCGCAAGACGTCTCGCTCGTGATGCAGGGCGGCCTGCGCTCGGGTATCGCCACGCTCCTGCTGGTGCTCTGGGCCAGCGTCCGCCGCATTCCGCTGTTCGGCCGCGACGGCACACTTTCCCCGGGGCTTCTGGCAGGGGCGATGTTCGGAATCGAGTTCGCGCTGATCTACGCGGGCCTCGCATACACGACCGCGGCGCGCATGGTGGTCTTCCTGTATCTCGCGCCGTGCCTGACCGCGCTCGGGCTCTCGCTATTCGTACCTGGCGAGCGGCTGTCCGTCACGCAATGGACGGGCGTGCTGCTCGCTTTCGGCGGCGTGATCGTGGCGTTTGCGGAAGGATTCGCCGCAAGCGCCGGACCGACCTACCTCGGCGATCTGTTCGGCGTGATCGCGGCGGCGCTCTGGGCAGCGACGACGGTGACGATCCGCGCAACCGGTCTCGCGCGGATCAGCGCGACCAAGGTGCTCTTCTACCAGCTCGGAGTGTCGGCGGCCATGCTGCCGCTCGCGTCGATCGCGCTGGGCGAGTCGGGCATCGTCGCGCTGACGCCGGTCGGACTCGCGAGCCTCGCCTACCAGTCGGTCGTCGTCGCATTTGCGAGCTATCTGAGCTGGTTCTGGCTGCTGACACGCTATCTCGCGAGCCGGCTGTCGGTGTTCTCGTTCGCCACGCCGTTCTTCGGCGTCCTGTTCGGTCACCTCGTGCTGGGCGACCCGGTGTCGCCCGCGTTCTTGGGCGCGGCAGCGCTGGTCGGCGCGGGCATTGCGCTGGTCAACTGGCGGCCGGCGGCGCGACCGGCGCGGTAGTGTGATTCACGCTGCGCGCGGCGCCGACCGTGCGTGCAGCAATTCGTGCGGCGAGGTCGAACGCCGCCTGGAGTCCCTCGACATTCGCGACATTGCGCCCGACGATGTCGAACGCCGTACCGCTCGCGCAGGTCGCCACCGGAACCGGCAGTCCGCCGTGCAGCGTGACGCCGTGGTCGAAGCCCATGAGCTTCATCGCGATCTGGCCCTGATCGTGGTACATCGAGACGACGGCGTTGTAGTCGCCGCGTCGCGCGGCGACGAACATCGTGTCGGGCGCCAACGGCCCATGCGCGTCGATGCCCTCCCGGCGGACGGTTTCGATGGCGGGCGCGATGATCTCGATTTCCTCGCGCCCGAGCGAACCCCCGTCCCCGGCGTGTGGGTTGAGACCGGCGACCGCAACCCGTGGCGCGGCGACTCCCGAAGCCGTCAGATAGCGGTGGACGATGCGCACCGCATCTTCGACGCCTTTGGCCGTGATCGCATCGGCCACCGCACGCAACGGAATGTGCGACGTGACTCGCGACGTCCACAACTCGCCGGTGATGTTGAACTCGGAGACGAAGCCGTGCACGCCAAGGCGCTCCTGCAGCCAGCGCAGCTCGTCCTCCTGGGCGAGCCCGGCGAGCCGCATCGCATGTTTGTTGAGCGGCGCGAACACGACCGCGTCGACTTCACCGCGCAGGACTGCGCTCGCCGCGGCCTCCAGTGCAAGCAGCGCCGCTCGTCCGCCAGCGTGCGTCGCCACGCCCGGCGTAATGGCATCGGCGCTGACGAGATCGAGCGCGACCAGCGTCGGCCTTCCCGTTTCGAACGCGAGCGCCCCGCCCGGGCGGATAGACGCGTCCACCGTCACGCCGGCGACTCTCTGCCCGGCATCGAGCATCGTGCGGTCCGTGAAGACCACGATGTCGGCGTGCGCCCGATTCACGGGGCGCGCAAGCAGCTTCACCGCGATCTCGGGTCCGATGCCGTTCGGATCACCGAGCAGCAGCGCGATTCGGGGGCGCCCGGCATTCGCGGCCACCACGTTCACTCCGCCTTGATGTTCGCCGTGCGGATCAGCGTGCCGAATCGGTCGTATTCCTGCTGGTTCATTTGCGCGAACTGCTCGACCGTCAGGTTACCCGGCTCTCCGCCAAGCCCCTTGAGCTTGGCCTGCACGTCGGGCAGCTTGAGGATCCGCGTCAGTTCCGCATGCAGCTTGTCGACGATGGGCTTCGGTGTGCCGCCAGTGACGAACAGGCCATACCACGTCGTCATCTCGGCCCCGGGGTAACCCGCTTCCGCGATGGTCGGGACGTTCGGCAGCTCCCCCGAGCGTTGCGGCGAGGTGACGGCGAGCGGCCTGAAGCGTCCGGTCTTGATCTGCGGCATCGCCGAGGACGTGGTGTCGAACATCATCTGGACCTCGCCGGAGAGGATGTCGATATGCGCCTGGCTGCTGCCCTTGTAGGGCACGTGCACCGTCTGAACGCCGGCTGCCTGGTTGAATGCCTCGCCGGCGATGTGCTGCGTGCTGCCTACCCCCGACGAGCCGTACTTGAACGCACCAGGCTGTGCCTTCGCAGCGGCAACGAGCTCTTTCACGTCTTTCGCCGCCACCTTGTCGCCGACGACGAGCACGTTCGGGACGACGACAACCAGACCGACCGGCTGCAGCTGCTTCAAGGGGTCGTAGGAAAGCTTAAGCATGTGCGGTGCGATCGCCTGGCCGGTGTTGGTGGCGACGAGCAGCGTGTAGCCGTCTTGCGGCGCCTTCGCGGTCATGTCGGCTGCGATCGTGTTCGAGGCGCCCGGCCGGTTCTCGACGACGAACGGCTGCTTCAACGCTTCGGCGAACTTCTCGGCGAGCATCCGCGCAATGATGTCGGTGCCACCGCCTGCGTTCGCGCCAACGAGAATGCGCACCGGCTTCGCAGGATAGTCTGGGTCGGCCGCAAACGCGGGGGCGGCAAGCGCGAACAGCGCGCAGACGGCGGCGAAAAACCTTTGGAAGAACGTCGACATGCGGATGTCTCCAGGACGGACCGGGGCCTGATCGCCCGGCGGGAAGAATGCTAGGCTCGCATGGCAATAACCGCCAATCGCTTTTTCGGATAGAGCGATAATATTTCAGCATATCCACCGGACGATGGCACTTATGGCCTCACCTGCACTGCCCACCGAGCTGCCGCTGCATTCCCAGCTCAAGACACGTCAGCTCGCCCTGCTGGCCGCGTTGGCCGAGAACGGAAGCCTGCGGCGCGCGGCCGCCGCGATCTCCATCACGCAACCGGCGGCGACGCACCTGCTGCACGATCTGGAGCAGGCAGTCGGCGTGCCACTGTTCGAGCGCAGGGCCTGGGGAATGGAGCCGACCACCTACGGCGAGACGCTGATCCGGTGCGCGCGCGGCGTGCTTTCGGATCTTGCGGCCGCGCGCACCGAACTGGCCGCTCTCGCCGCGGGGGCGAAAGGCATGTTGCGCTGCGGCTGCGTCACCGGCGGCGTGCCGAGGCTGCTGGCGCCCGCGATCCATGTCATTCGACAAGGCCGGCCCGGCCTGCGGGTGTTCATGCTGGTCAACACGAGCGACGTCCTGGTCGCCGCGCTCGCGCAAGGAACGCTCGACGTCGCGATCGGGCGCCTTCCAGCCCACGCGGATGCGGGATCGTTCGTCACCGAGCCCCTTGGCGATGAGCCGTTGTGCATCGTCGGGCGGGCTGAGCATCCCCTTGCTCGAGGGCGACGACCTGTACCGACCTCGGCGCTTGCCGGCGCGACGTGGATCCTGCAGCCACCCGACAGCCCGATGCGTCAGGATGTGGATGCCATCCTCGCTCGGGCGAACTTGCGGCTGCCGGCGGACCTGATCGAAACGGCCTCGATCGTCGCGACATTGGCGTTGCTGCAGGACAGCGACGCAATCGCCGCATTGCCGCTCGACCTCGCCGTCCATTACGAACGGCAGAACCTGCTTGTGCGGTTGCCTGTCGATCTGCCGCCGGGCGGGAGCGCGTTCGAGCTGATCACCCGGGCGAACCGTGCACTGTCGCCGGCCGCAGCGCAGTTTGTGGCAGCCGTGCGGAAGGCTGCCGGCACAACCGGGACGCCACGCGGCGTTCGCCGGGCACGTCAGCGGTAATCGACCGTGACGATCTCGTAGGCGCGCGCACCACCGGGCGTCTGCACCTCGACCGCGTCGCCTTCGCTCTTGCCGATCAGCGCACGCGCGATCGGCGAGTTGACCGAGATCTTGCCGGCCTTGATGTCCGCCTCGTCGTCGCCAACGATCTGGTAGGTCGAACGATCGCCGCTGTCCAGGTCCTCGATCTCGACGGTAGCGCCGAACACGACGCGCCCCTCGGCGTGAACCGCCTTGGGGTCGATCACGTGCGCGCCGGCGAGCTTGTGCTCGATTTCGCCGATGCGACCCTCGATGAAGCCCTGCCGCTCCTTGGCCGCATCGTAGTCCGCATTCTCGGACAGGTCGCCGTGCGAGCGCGCCTCCGCGATCGCCTGGATCACGGCCGGGCGCTCGACGGTCTTGAGGCGCTTCAATTCGGCTTTGAGCCGTTCGGCGCCCTCCACGGTCATCGGTATCTTGGTCATCGCGGCACCAAACAAACGACCGGAAGCGGCATCGCCGCCCCCGGCCGTCGTCGTCCTTCTAGTGTAGAGAATTCCGGGCGGGATGGAACCCCGTCCCTATTACGGCGCGGGGGCCTTCCCCTCGAGCCGCCCGTGCAGCGTCTGCACCGCGTACGGCACGAGCTCGCGCATCGTCTTCATGCCGATTGCCGCGGCGCGCGCGCCTGCGAGCGTGGTGAACGTAGGCACCTGGTCCGTCAATGCGGCACGGCGGATCGCGTAACTGTCGTGGATCGCCGAACGCTTTTCCTCGACGGTGTTCACCACCATCGCAATTTCGTCGTTTTTCAGCATGTCGACGATGTGGGGGCGCCCTTCGGCCACCTTGTTCACCGCGGTGACCGGAACCCCGGCGGCCTCGAGCGCGACGGCCGTCCCGCGCGTCGCCACGATCTGGAAGCCGAGCTCCACCAGGATCTTCGCCGTCTCGATAGCGCGCGCCTTGTCGCTGTTCTTGAGACTGATGAAGGCCTTGCCCGACGTCGGCAGCCTGACGCCCGCCGCGAGCTGGCTCTTCACGAACGCCTCGCCGAACGTCTCGCCCACGCCCATCACTTCGCCTGTCGATTTCATTTCCGGACCGAGGATCGTGTCCACGCCCGGGAACTTGATGAACGGGAAGACCGCCTCCTTGACCGAGTAGTAGCGCGGCACGATTTCCCCCGTCACGCCCTGTGCCGCGAGCGACCGTCCGACCATGCAGCGCGCGGCGATCTTCGCCAGCGGTCGGCCGGTCGCCTTCGACACATAGGGCACAGTGCGCGACGCGCGGGGATTGACCTCGAGCACATAGACCACGCCGTTCTGGATCGCGAACTGGACGTTCATCAGGCCGACGACGTTCAAGCCCTTGGCCATCGCCACCGTCTGGCGGCGAAGCTCGTCCTGCAGCGCCGGCGAAAGCGAGAACGGCGGCAGCGAGCACGCAGAATCGCCCGAGTGCACGCCGGCCTGCTCGATGTGCTCCATGATGCCGCCGATAACGACATCCCTGCCGTCGCACACGGCATCGACGTCGACCTCGGTCGCATCGTTCAGGAAGCGGTCGAGCAGAACCGGTGAATCGTTGCTGACCTTGACCGCCTCCTTCATGTAGCGCTCGAGGTCGCGCGGCTCGTGCACGATCTCCATCGCGCGCCCGCCCAGCACGTAGGAGGGCCGCACGACCAGCGGATAGCCGATCGCCTCCGCGCCAGCGAGCGCCTCGGCTTCGGTACGCGCCGTCTTGTTCGGTGGCTGCCTGAGGCCAAGACGGTGGAGCATCTGCTGGAAGCGCTCGCGGTCCTCGGCCATGTCGATCATGTCCGGCGTTGTGCCGATGATCGGGACGCCGTTCTTCTCCAGGTCGCGCGCGAGCTTCAGCGGCGTCTGCCCGCCGTACTGCACGATCACGCCCCACGGCTTTTCAATGTGAACGATCTCGAGCACGTCCTCGAGCGTCAACGGCTCGAAGTAGAGGCGATCGGACGTGTCGTAATCGGTCGACACGGTCTCCGGGTTGCAGTTGACCATGATGGTCTCGAACCCGTCCTCGCGCAGCGCCATGGCCGCATGCACGCAGCAGTAGTCGAACTCGATGCCCTGGCCGATACGATTGGGCCCGCCGCCCAGCACGATCACCTTCCGGCGGTCGGTCGGCTCGGCCTCGCACTCTTCCTCGTAGGTCGAATACAGGTACGCGGTCCCGGTGGCGAATTCCGCCGCACAGGTGTCCACGCGCTTGAAGACCGGCCGTACGCCGAGCGCGTGCCGGCGGGCGCGGACCTCCGCCTCGGTGGTCTTGGTCAGGTAGGCGAGACGGCGATCGGCAAAGCCGCGGCGCTTCAGCTCGCGCAGTTCCTCCTTCGACAGCGAGTCCAGCGTGCGCTGCTCGAGCGCGAGCTCCAGGTCGACGATCTCCTTGATCTGCGCGAGGAACCACGGGTCGATCTTCGTGTAACCGTGCAGTTCCTCGAGTGTCATGCCGATGCCGAATGCATCTGCGACGTACCACAGGCGCTCGCCGCGCGGGTAGGCGAGTTCGTCGCCGATCTTCTCCGGGTCGACGGTCTTGAGGTTGAAGCCGTCCACGCCGACTTCCAGGCCGCGCAGCGCCTTCTGCAGCGATTCCTGGAACGTGCGGCCGATCGCCATCACCTCGCCCACCGATTTCATCTGCGTGGTCAGGCGGTCGTCGGCCTGCTTGAACTTCTCGAACGCGAAGCGCGGAACCTTGGTGACGACGTAATCGATCGTGGGCTCGAACGAGGCGGGCGTCCGGCCGCCGGTGATGTCGTTGCGCAATTCGTCGAGCGTGTAGCCGACCGCGAGCTTGGCCGCGACCTTCGCGATCGGGAACCCCGTCGCCTTCGACGCAAGCGCCGACGAGCGCGACACGCGCGGGTTCATCTCGATCACGATCATGCGCCCGTCCTTGGGGTTGACTGCGAACTGCACGTTCGAACCGCCGGTGTCCACGCCGACCTCGCGCAGCACCGCGATCGACGCGTCACGCATCAGCTGGTATTCCTTGTCGGTCAGCGTCTGCGCGGGCGCGACCGTGATCGAGTCACCGGTGTGGACGCCCATCGGGTCCAGGTTCTCGATCGAGCAGACGACGATGCAATTGTCCTTGCGGTCGCGCACCACCTCCATTTCGAACTCCTTCCAGCCGAGGAGCGACTCCTCGATCAGGAGCTCGTGCGTCGGGCTCATCGCGAGCCCGTGCTTGCACATCTCGACGAACTCGTCCTTGTTGTAGGCGATGCCGCCACCGGTGCCGCCCAGCGTGAACGAGGGCCGCAGAACGGCCGGAAAGCCGATCGTCGCCTGAACTTCCAGTGCCTGCTCGAGCGAGTGCGCGATGCCGGAGCGCGCGGATCCGAGCCCGATGCGCGTCATCGCCGCCTTGAACTTCTCGCGGTCCTCGGCCTTGTCGATCGCCTTCTTCGACGCACCGATCAGCTCGACGTCGAACCTCGAAAGCACGCCCTCGCGCGCGAGATCGAGCGCACAGTTCAGCGCCGTCTGGCCGCCCATCGTAGGCAGCAGCGCGTCCGGACGCTCGCGCTCGATGATCTTCGCGACCATCGGCCAGGTGATCGGCTCGATGTAGGTGACGTCGGCGAGCTCCGGGTCGGTCATGATCGTCGCCGGATTCGAGTTGACGAGGATGACGCGGTAGCCCTCCTCCATCAGCGCCTTGCACGCCTGTGCGCCCGAGTAATCGAACTCGCACGCCTGCCCGATGATGATCGGACCGGCGCCGATGATCAGGATGCTCTGGATGTCGGTGCGCCGCGGCATCGTTACTTCTTTTCCATGGACTTGATGAACCGGTCGAACAGGTAGGCGACGTCGTGCGGCCCTGGACTCGCTTCCGGGTGTCCCTGGAAGCCGAACGCAGGCCTGTCCGTGCGGGCGATGCCCTGCAGGCTGCCATCGAACAGCGAAACGTGCGTCGTCCTGACGTTGCCCGGCAGCGTCGCCGGATCGACGGCGAAACCGTGATTCTGGCTGGTGATCAGCACCTGCCCCGTGTCCTTGTCGAGCACCGGGTGATTCGCGCCATGGTGACCGAACTTCATCTTGATCGTTCGTCCGCCAGAGGCGAGCCCCAGCAGCTGATGGCCAAGGCAGATGCCGAAGGTCGGAGTGGCGCTGGCGATGATTTCCCGGATCGCGGCGATCGCATAGCCGCACGGCTCCGGATCACCGGGACCATTGGAAAGGAAGACCCCGTCCGGCGCGAGCGCCAGAACATCGGCGGCCTTCGTTTGCGCCGGCACGACGGTCAGCCTGCAGCCACGTTCGGCCAGCATGCGCAGGATGTTGTGCTTCACGCCGAAGTCGTATGCGGCGACGTGGAAGCGCGGGTTCACCTGCTGCCGGTAGCCGACACCGAGCGCCCACGTGCTCGCCGTCCACTCGTACGGTTCGCGGCAGCTTACGACCTTCGCGAGATCCTGCCCGGCCATCGATGGCGCGGCCTTTGCGCGCGCGATCGCGTCGGCGGCGAGCGCCTCCGTTACCACCGGTGCCGCAACGATGCAGCCGTTCTGCGCGCCGTGCTCGCGAAGGAGGCGGGTCAGCTTGCGCGTATCGATGTCGGCGATGCCGACGACGTTTCCGGCCGCCAGATAGCTCGACAGGTCCTGCGTCGAGCGGAAGTTCGACATGACCCTCGGCAGGTCGCGGATCACGAGGCCTGCCGCGAAGATGCGCTTCGACTCGATGTCCTCCGGATTGACGCCGACGTTGCCGATGTGCGGATACGTGAGCGTGACAACCTGACCGGCATAGGACGGATCGGTCAGAATTTCCTGGTACCCGGTCATGGCCGTGTTGAACACGACTTCGCCGACCGCGTGCCCCGGCGCACCGATGGCACGGCCAGCGAACACCGTGCCGTCCGCCAGCGCCAGCAACGCCGGCACCGCGGCCGGGAAGAGCGAGGAGGCGGCGGGCGTGACGAGTGGCGCGTTCATCGTGATTCGACCGGAGGCCCCGGAGATCGCGCGGGGGCTCGCGCTGCGGACGCAAAAAGCGGGGAAGGTCTTGCGGCCTTCCCCGCTTTCGAAGGCCTTGAATTCTAGCGCAAAAGAGGCGCCACGGCAAACTCCGGAGTGCCGCCAGATCGGAGCGCCGAGCGTCCTAATAGGCAGCCGCGAAACCGCCGTCGACGTGCAGGATCGCGCCGGTCACATAGTCGGCCGCAGGCGAGGCCAGGAACACCGCGGCGCCCGCGATTTCCGGCGGCTCGCCCCACCGACCTGCCGGCGTCCGGCGCGAGACCCAAGCCGAGAACTCGCGATCGGCGACGAGCGCCGCGTTCATCTCGGTATTGAAGAAGCCGGGCGCGATGCCGTTGACCTGGATGTTGTCGGGCGCGAGTTCCACCGCGAGCGCGCGCGTGAACTGCTTCAATCCCCCCTTGGTCACCGCATAGGGGACGATGCGCGGGCGGCCCAGGTCGCTCGCGAGCGAGCAGATGTTGACGATCTTCCCGGCGCGCCGTGCCCTCATTCCGGGCAGCACTGCCTGCGTCACATGGAACGGTCCGTCGAGATTCGCGGCGATGAGGCGACGCCAATCGTCCTCGGGGTATCCGTCGAGTGGACCGCGGACGTTCAGCGCGGCATTGTTGACGAGGATCGCCACGGGCCCGGTATCACGCTCGATCGCCGCGACGCCGCGCCGAACTGCATCGCGATCGGTCACGTCGAAAGGCGCCGCATTCGCGGCGAATCCCTCGTCGGCAAGCGCGGAGACGGCGGCGGTCAGGCGATCCTTGCGCCGACCATTGACGACGACCCGCGCACCGGCGCGGGCGAGCCCCTGCGCAATCGCGAACCCGAGGCCGCTGCCGCCGCCCGTCACCAGCGCGACGCGACCCTGCAGGTCGAACGGAGGGGCCATCGCCCGGATGAATTCCTAGTTGAGTCCGAGCACGTCGGCCATGTCGTAGAGGCCCGGGCGGCGTTCGGCGCGGCAGGCGGCGACAAAGTGTGCGGCGCGCAGCGCGCCCGCCGCGAAAGTCTGGCGCGATGTCGCCTTGTGCGAGAGTTCGACACGCTCGCCTTCACCCGCGAATATCACCGTATGCTCGCCGACCACATCGCCGCCGCGCAGCGTCGCGAAGCCGATCGTCCCCGCCTTGCGCTCGCCGGTATGGCCCTCGCGGGCGTACACGGCAACCTCGGCAAGCCTCGTCCGCATGCCGTTCGCGGCCGCTTCGCCCAGACGCAGCGCCGTGCCGGAAGGCGCATCCACCTTGTGCCTGTGGTGCATCTCGACGATCTCGATGTCGTAGGCGGTGCCAAGCCGCGCCGCGGCCATCTCGACGAGGCGCACGAGCACGTTGACGCCCACGCTCATGTTCGGCGCGAAGACGATCGGCACCGTGCGGGCGTAGCCCTCGAGTTCCGCCTTGTGCGCAGCGGAGAGCCCCGTCGTGCCGGCAACGAGTCCGACGCCGAGCCGCGCACAGGCGGCGGCGTGCGCAAGCGTCCCCTCGGGTCGCGTGAAGTCGATCAGCACGTCGGACTTCGCCAGCGCGGCATCGACACCGCTGCCGATCACAATACCCGTGGCGCGGCCGATCCTCTCGCCGGCATCGCGATCGATTGCCGGACTTCCCGGCACGTCCAGCGCGGCGGCGAGCGTCACGTCCCCGCCCCCTTGCGTCGCCGCGATCAGCGCCTGTCCCATGCGCCCGCCGGCGCCGGCAATCGCGACGCGGACGCTCACCAGTTGCCCTTCAGGATCTCCCAGAGCCTCGTGAGGATGCCCGGGTCGCTGGCCGAGGGCTCTTCAGGGAGCGTACGGTCGGCGGCGATGCGATTCAGCTGCGCCGTGGAGACGGGCAATTCGTCGCCCTCCCAGCGCGCGAGCTTGTCCTCGCTGAAATAGACGGTGAACTGCCGCTTGTCGACGGTCTTGCGGTTCTTCGAATACATGTAGACATAGTCCCAGCGGTCCGCGTGAAAAGGATCGATGAGCAGCGGGGTGCCGAGAACGATCCGCACCTGCTGACGCGTCTGCCCGACCTTGAGCTTTTCCACCATGTCCTGCGTGATGAAGTTGCCCTGGTTGATGTCGAGCTTGTAGACGCCAAGCTGCTGGATGTCGGGCATGTACGTCGTCCAGGTCTGGCAGCCTGCGGCGAGCAGGGCCAGCACACAGGGCAGGAGGAGACGGACGAAGGAGATCGGCAGAGGGTTCACGGGCGGTATTGCGGCCAGATGGGAATGGTCATCATAGCCGCGACCCCGGCCCTTCACCGGCAAGGAAGCCCTGCCGCCATGAGCACGTCCAGCGACCTCAAGAATGTAGGCCTCAAGGCGACGGCGCCGAGGCTCAAGATCATCAATCTGTTCGAGACGTCGAAGGTTCGCCACCTCACGGCCGAGGACGTCTACCGGATGCTGCTCTCCGAAGGTCTCGATATCGGCCTCGCCACGGTCTATCGCGTGCTGACGCAGTTCGAGCAGGCCGGGCTGCTGGTGCGCCATCACTTCGAGTCAGGCAAGGCGGTGTTCGAGCTGAACGAGGGCCACCATCACGATCATCTCGTCTGCCTGCAATGCGGCCGCGTCGAGGAGTTCTACGACGCGGACATCGAGAAGCGGCAGAACAGGATCGCCAAGGAGCGGGGCTTCGAAATCCGGGAGCACGCGCTCTACCTGTACGCCGAGTGCACGAAACCACCGGTGTCCGCACCGTCGCGGCGGGAGCAGCAACTGACGCGTCAGCGCTCCTCGCGCCGATCGAAATCGGCGAGGCGGAAACCGAGCAGGAACAGCGTCGCGAAATAGGTGACGCCTGCAGCCACGAGGTATCCAGGCGAGATAGCCGACCGATCGTCCAAAGCTGACGCACGTGAGCCAGAATCGAGGTTTGCGCCGCGAGCAGCCGAGCAACGCGAGCCCAGTCCGGATGCGCGACCGACTACCTTGGCGAGGAACAGCAACCACCCCGGTTGCGGCCGGTAGTGGCCCTTCCGGCGCAGCAGCGTGAACAGCAGCGCGGCATTGATGCACGCGCCGAGGCTGGTGCCAGCGCGACATTACCGGCGTGGCCGAGGGGAAACATCATCGCGACGGCGAGCGCCAGCGTGACGAACCAGCGAGAACGAGACTCCATTCACCGGCGTGCGGATGTTCTGCCGCGCGAAAAGCGGGCGCGAGAATCTTGACGAGGATCAGCCCGAGCAGGCCCACACTGTAGCCCAGCAGCGCCGCACGCACCTGCCAGACGTCGTTCACGGTGAATCGCCCTATGATAGAGCGTCGACACCAGCGGCACCGCGAGCAGCCACAGCGCGAGCGCACAGGGCAACGCGAGCAGGAACGCGAGCCGCAGGCCCCAGTCCAGGAGCGCCGAGTACTCCGCGGGCCTTTCGTCCGCATGGTGCTTGGCGAGCGCGGGCAACAGCACGGTGCCGAGTGCCACACCGAGCATCGCGGTCGGGAACTCCATCAGCCGGTCCGCGTAAGTGATCCACGAAACGCGGCCGTCGCCGAGATAGGCGGCGAGCTGCGTGTTGATCAGCGCGGAGATCTGCGCCGCGGAGACGCCGATCACCGCCGGACCCATGGCGATCAGCACGCGCCGCACGCCCTCGTCACGCCAATCGAACGAGGGCCGCGGCAGCATTCCGATCTTCGCGAGCGGACGAAGCTGGAAGGCAAGCTGCACGATTCCGCCGATGAACACGCCCCATGCGAGCGCAAGGATCGGCGGATTGCACCAGCGCGCGAGAAACAACGCGGCGCCGATGATCGACAGGTCGAGCAGCACGGGCGTGAACGCCGGAATGGCGAAGCGGCGATAGACGTTCAGGACGCTGCCGGCGAGCGAGACGAGAGAAATGAAGAAGATGTACGGAAAGACGATGCGGATCATGTCCGCCGTCAGCTCGACCTTGCCCGGCGTTGCGGCGAAGCCGCCCGCGAGCAGGTAGACGATCCACGGGGCCGCGAGCACCCCGAGCACCGAGAGACCGAGCAGGACCACGGCGAGAACTGTGCCGACCCGTGCGACAAGACCGCGCGTCGCCTCGGCACCGCGCCTGCGCTCGTACTCGGCGAGGATCGGAACAAACGCTCGGCTGAATGCGCCCTCGGCGAAGAGACGGCGCAGGATGTTGGGCAGCCGGAATGCCGCCTCGAATGCGTCCATCTGGACGCCGGCGCCGAATGCAGCGGCCTTGATGCTCTCGCGC
>CAVVRH010000047.1:0-215116 GCA_963750585.1 uncultured beta proteobacterium | reverse complement strand
TCGAACCGGCAAGACCGCCCGGCACGCGCATGCGCGCCAGCGCCGCCGCCACTCCACCCCGCGTGCCGGCCGATCATCCGATCGCACTTGTCACCCGCAATTCGCTGCCGTCGCTGGTGCAGCGGGAGGTCGAGCGGATGATCCTGGCCGGCGAGCTGCCCGCGGGAACCAAGCTCAACGAGGCCGATCTCGCCGCCCGCCTCGGGGTCTCCAGGGGGCCGGTGCGCGAGGCATTCCGCGCTCTCGAGGAATCGGGTCTCGTGCAGCTGGAGAAGAACCGTGGCGTCTACGTGCGGCAGGTGAGCCTTGCCGAAGCCGACGAGATCTACGAGCTCCGCGCGATGCTCGACGAGCATGCCGGGCGGCGCCTCGCGCAATGCATCACGCCGCTGCAAGTCAAGGCACTGCGCGCGCTGATCGAACGCATGGAGAAGGCCGTCGCGCGCGCCGACGCCGACGCCTATCACGAGGCGAATCTCGCCTTCCATGATCACCTGGTCGAGCTCGCCGGCAACGCGAAGCTCGCGCAGCTCTATCGCCGCCTGGTCAACGAGTTGCGGCTGTTCCGCCGTGCTTCGCTCGAGCAGGCCGGTGCGTTGCCGACGTCGGTGCGCGAGCATCGGGCCATCGTGGATCGCATCGCGGCCGGCGAGGCCGCCGCAGCCGGACGCCTGCTGTATGACCATGCGATGGGAGGCCGCGAGCGGGTGCATCGCGGCCAGGAAGTCGTCACCGGCACACGCCCTCCCCGGCCTTCAGCACGGAGAAATCGATGAAAGCCGGGACCATCGTGGTCAATGGGCGGGCCTACCGCCTGCCGCAGCAGCCGCTCGTGGTCGTCTGCGTGGATGGCTGCGAGCCCGATTACGTGAACCAGGCGATCGGTGCCGGCGTCGCGCCGTTCCTGTCCTCCGTACACGAGCGCGGCACGTGCCTGATGGCCGACTCCGTCGTGCCTTCGTTCACCAATCCGAACAACCTGTCGATCGTCACGGGCGTGCCGCCCTCGCAGCACGGCATCTGCGGCAATTATTTCTGGGATGCCGAAGCGCAGGCGGAAGTGATGATGAACGACACCCGCTACCTGCGCGCGCCGACGATCCTCGCCGCACTGGCCGACGCCGGTGCGAAGGTCGCAGTCATCACGGCCAAGGACAAGCTGCGCAGCCTGCTCGGCCACAAGATGCGCGGCATCTGCTTCTCCTCCGAAAAAGCCGACAAGGTCACGCTCGCCGAGAACGGCATCTCCGACGCGCTCGGCCTCGCGGGCATGCCGCTGCCATCCGTCTACAGCGCGGAGCTTTCCGAGTTCGTGTTCTCCGCCGGGACCGCGCTGCTCGAGCGAGAGCGGCCGGACGTGATGTACCTCTCCACCACCGACTACGTTCAGCACAAGCACGCGCCAGGCACGCCGGCGGCCAACGCATTCACGGGGATGCTCGACCGCTACCTCGCGAGACTCGATGCGCTGGGCGCCACGGTCATGGTCACCGCCGACCACGGCATGAGCCCCAAGACCGACGCGATCGGGCGGCCGAACATCGTCTTCCTGCAGGACCTGCTCGACCGCTGGTACGGTGCCGGCATCTCGCGCGTCATCCTGCCGATCACCGACCCCTATGTCGTCCATCACGGGGCGCTCGGTTCCTATGCCACCGTCTACCTGCCGACCGAGCGTCTGATGGACGCCGCGGTACGCATGAAGTCCGTGCCGGGAGTGGGGCTCGTACTGACGCGCGAGGACGCGTGCCGCCGCTTCGAGCTGCCGCCCGATCGCGTCGGGGACCTGGTCGTCGTCGCCGAGCGCCTGGCGGTGATCGGCACGAGCCGGGAGCGGCACGACCTCTCCGGGCTCGACGCACCGCTGCGCTCGCACGGCGGGCTTTCCGAGCAACAGGTTCCGCTGATCGCCAACCGTCCGGCCGGCGACCTGCCGCTTCGGCGCTGGCGCAATTTCGACGCGTTCGACCTCGCGCTCAATCACCTCGAGGGCGTCGGGCATGCATGAGCGCCGCCGGGCCGCCCCAAGGCGCTCATTGCGCCCCCCAGGGGGCAGCGAAGCCGCGAATGCGGCGAGCGTGGGGGGATCCTGCAAGCGCCGCCGGGCCGCCCCAAGGCGCTCATTGCGCCCCCCAGGGGGCAGCGAAGCCGCGAATGCGGCGAGCGTGGGCGCACACCGATGAACATGATGGCCGAGTTGAAGGACGTGCGGCACGGCCACGTGCTGTCCGAGCGGATGCGCATCGCCGGCGTCGAAGTGGGCCATGATCGCGTGATCGAAGTGCGCAATCCCTACACGCGCGCTGTCGTCGGCACGGTGCCCAAGGCCAGCGTGGAGGACATCCGCCACGCCTTCGCGGTGGCCCGGTCCTACAAGGCGAGACTCACCCGGCACGAGCGCTCCCGGATCCTGTACGGCACCGCCGAGATCATCCGCAGCCGGAAGGACGAGATCTCCGACCTCATCACCGCGGAATGCGGCATCTGCAAGAAGGATTCCCTCTACGAGACCGGCCGCGCCTGCGACGTGTTCACCTTCGCCGGCAATGCAGCACTGGCCGACGACGGTCAGATCTTCTCGTGCGACCTCACACCGCATGGCAAGTCGCGCAAGGTCTACACGCTGCGCGAGCCTCTGCTCGGCGTCATCAGCGCCATCACGCCATTCAACCATCCGCTGAACCAGGCCGCGCACAAGGTCGCACCTTCGATCGCCACCAACAACCGGATGGTGCTGAAACCGACCGAGAAGACCCCTCTGACCGCGCTGCTGCTCGCCGACATCCTCTACGAAGCGGGGTTGCCGCCGGAGATGTTCTCGGTGGTCACCGGCGACCCCCGCGAGATCGCCGACGAGATGCTCGTGAACGAGCACGTCGATCTCGTGACGTTCACCGGCGGCGTGGCCGTCGGCAAGTACATCGCCGCCAAGGCCGTCTACAAGCGGCAGGTGCTCGAACTCGGCGGCAACGATCCGATCATCGTCATGGAGGACGCCGACCTCGACGAGGCGGCGGCGCTGGCGGCGGCAGGCTCCTACAGGAACTCGGGCCAGCGCTGCACGGCGGTCAAGCGCATGCTCGTCCACGAGAATGTCGCCGATGCGTTCGTCGAGCGCCTGGTCGCGAACACGAAGGCCTGGTCCTACGGCGACCCGATGGACGCGAAGCTCGACATGGGTACCGTGATCGACGAGGCGGCCGCGTTGCACTTCGAGGCGAAGGTCAACGATGCGGTGGCGCGCGGCGCGAAACTCCTCGTCGGCAACGTGCGCCATGGCGCGCTCTATTCGCCCACGGTGCTCGATGGCGTCGATCCGGAAATGAATGTGGTGAAGACCGAGACCTTCGGGCCGGTGTCGCCCGTGATCCGCTTCAAGGACATCGCCGACGCGATCCACATCGCCAACGGAACTGCCTACGGGCTGTCCTCGTCGGTCTGCACCAACCGTCTCGACTACATCACGCGCTTCGTTTCGGAGCTCAACATGGGTACGGTGAACATTCGCGAAGTACCGGGTTACCGACTCGAGCTCACGCCGTTCGGTGGCATCAAGGATTCGGGCCTCGGCTACAAGGAAGGCGTGCAGGAAGCGATGAAGAGCTTCACCAACGTCAAGACGTATTCTTTGCCGTGGTGACGGGGGCCGGAATTGATTTTCCCTGGCAGAGACGCTCGCCCAGGTCGATTCGAGGGCCGGAAAGACGTGACCGACTCCGCTTCCGATGACCTGTACGCGGAGGGCGACATCAACCTCTCGCCGTTACGGCGCGACTGGGAGGCGCAGCACGTCGGCCCTTCCACCCGCGCGCTGCTCGATCGCGACAGCGCGGCTTTCCTGCACCAATCGCTTTCCACACCCTGCTTCGATGCGTTGGTCGAGGCCGAGGGCATCTGGCTGACCGATGTCGAAGGCCGCCGCTTCATGGACTTTCACGGCAACAACGTCCACCAGGTCGGCTACCGGCATCCGAAAGTCATCGCGGCCATCAAGCGCCAGCTCGACACGCTGCCCTTTTCGCCGCGCCGGTTCACCAACCTCGTGGCGGTGGAACTCGCCGAGCGCCTGACCGGGCTCGCCCCCGACCCGCTCGGCAAGGTGCTGTTCGCACCGGGCGGAACACTCGCGATCGGGATGGCATTGAAGCTCGCCCGGCTCGCGACAGGCCGGCACAAGACGATCTCGCTATGGGACAGTTTCCATGGCGCATCGCTCGACGCGATCGCAGTCGGTGGCGAGGCGGTGTTCCGCAAGGGCATGGGGCCGCTCATGCCCGGCGCGGAGCACGCACCGCCCTGCGATCCCCAGGCGTGCCCGTTCCGCTGCGGCAGCACGTGCAGCGCCCAGTGTGCCGACTACGTCGCGTACGTACTCGACAAGGAGGAGGACGTCGGCGCCGTGGTGATCGAGACCATCCGCTGCACGGACGTGCAAATACCTCCACCCGAGTATTTCCGGCGCATTCGGGACGCCTGCGACCGCACCGGTGCATTGCTGATCCTGGATGAGATCCCAATCGGATTGGGCCGCACCGGCGCGATGTTTGCTTTCGAGCAATACGGTATTGTTCCGGACATGGTCGTGCTTGGAAAAGGCCTTGGAGGTGCGGTGTTTCCGCTGGCGGCGCTGATCGCGCGCCGCGAGCTGGACGTGGCCGCCGACCGCGCGCTCGGCCATTACACGCACGAGAAGAGCTCGGTTGGTTGTGCGGCGGCGCTGGCGACGCTCGACGTCCTCGCGGAGGAGCACCTGCCCGATCGCGCCCGCACGCTCGGCGCGCATGCGTTGGCCCGGATGCACGAATTGAAGGCCCGTCATCCGCTGGTGGCGGACGTGCGCGGCATCGGGCTGCTGCTCGGCATCGAGCTGCGCCATCCCGATGGCCGGCCCGCGCGTCGCGAAGCCGAGCAGACGATGTACGAGTGTCTCTCCCGTGGACTCGCGTTCAAGGTCGGCCAGGGCAATGTGCTGACGCTGTCGCCGCCGCTCGTGATCGGCGAGGCGGACCTCGACCGGGCATTCGAAAATCTCGACGCCGCGCTCGACGCCGTCGCACGCGGTGGCCGGACCGCGTAGCGTCCATGCAAACCCTGCTCAACCTGCTGGCCGGCGTATCGCTCCTCGTCTGGGGAACGCATATCGTGCGCGGTGCGATCCTGCAGCAATACGGCGGTGATCTCCGCCGCATCCTGCGGCGCAGCGTATCCCATCGCTTCAACGCATTCCTCGCCGGCCTGGCGGTCACGGGCCTGATCCAGAGCAGCACCGCGACTGCGTTGATCGTTGCCGCTTTCGCGGGCCAGGGACTCATCTCGACCGCACCGGCGCTCGCCGTCATGCTCGGAGCCGACGTCGGCACCTCGATCGTCACGCTCGTGCTGTCGTTCGACCTGTCCTGGCTCGCGCCACTGCTGATCGTCGTCGGCGTCACGCTGTTCCTGTGGCGGGAATCCTCGGCGCTCGGCCGCTTCGGCCGCATCCTGATCGGTCTCGGCCTCATCATCTTCGCACTGCAGTGGATCCGCGTATCGGCGCGACCGTTCGTCGATGCCGCGGGCGTCAAGGTGATCTTCGCCTCGCTCACCGGCGACGTGCTGCTCGACATGCTGGTCGCGGCCGCGTTCACGATCCTCTGCTACTCGAGCCTCGCGGTGGTCCTGTTCGTGGCCACGCTCGCTTCGCTCAACATCGTCGGGCTGCCCGTTGCGCTGGGGCTCGTGCTCGGCGCCAATATCGGCAGCGGACTGCTCGGCATGCTCACCACGCTGAAGGCGCCGCCGGAGGCGCGCCGGGTGACGCTCGGCAACTTCCTGTTCAAGGTGCTGGGCTGCGTGGTCGCAATCCCGCTGCTGCGCTTCATCGAGCCGGCCGTCGAGAATGCCGGCATCGATCCTTCGCAGGAAGTCGTGCTGTTCCACCTGTTCTTCAACGTCGCACTCTCCGCGCTGTTCATGTTCTTCACCGAGCGGATCGCGCGTGTCGCCGAGCGCCTGCTTCCGGCACCGCCCGCGAGCGAGAACCCGGCAAAACCTCGCCACCTCGACACCTCCGCGCTCGACACGCCGGCGCTCGCGATCGGCAACGCCGCCCGCGAGGCGCTGCGCATCGGCGATGTGATCGAGGAAATGCTGCAGGGCATGCTCACCGTGCTGCGCACCAACGACCGCGATCTCGCGCAGCGGCTGCGCAAGCTCGACGATGTCGTCGACGAACTCTACACGGCGGTCAAGCTCTACCTGACGCAGATCTCCCGCGGCGCACTGGAGGAGCGCGAGGGGCGGCGCTGGACCGACATCGTCTCGTTCACGATCAACATGGAGCAGGTCGGCGACATCATCGAGCGCATCCTGACCGACATCGAGGACCGCAAGATCGACAAGGGACGCAAGTTCTCCGAGGCGGGGATTGCCGAGATCGTCGACCTCCATTCGCGCCTGCTCGCCAACCTCAAGCTGGCGATGAGCGTGTTCCTGAACGGCGACCGCAAGAGCGCGCAGGAGCTGCTCGCGCAGAAGGTGCTGTTCCGCGACCTCGAGCGCGCCTACGCCGATTCCCACCTCGCACGGCTCGCCGGCAACACGATCGACAGCATCGAGACATCGTCGCTCCATCTCGACCTGATCTCCGACTTGCGCCGCATCAACTCGCACTTCTGCTCGGTCGCCTACCCGATCCTCGAGGAAGCCGGCGTGCTCGCGAAGACTCGCCTGATGTCCGTTGCGCCCGACGCGGAGGCGCGTTCGCCGCTCGCCGACGCCGGTCCTGCGCCGCGCCACGGGGACTGGCAGAAACGCAAGCCGGGCACCGCGTAGAACGCATCAGCGCGCCCTGATCGGAAGCGCCGTTGCCCGCCCAGGAAATCACGCTCGGGGTTACGCTCGCGGTGCTGGGCGCGGGTTTCCTGCACGCCTTCTGGAACGCGCTCCTCAAGTCTGCGGCAGGCGAGCCGATGCTCGACACCGCGCTGATCGTGGCCGGCTCCTCGCTCGTCTGCCTGCCGTTGCTGCCGTTCGTTGCGTTGCCGGCGCGTGCCGCCTGGCCCTTCGCCGCGGCATCGGTCGTCGTACACTTCGGTTACTACATCGCGCTCGCCGGCGCCTATCACCGGGGCGACCTGTCGTTCGCCTACCCGCTGATGCGCGGCGTCGCGCCGCTGATCGTCACACTGCTCGGCATCGCGTTCCTGGGCGAGCACCTGACACCGCAGACTCTGGCGGGCGTCGCGCTGATCTCGCTCGGGATCATCGCGATCGCGTGGTTCGCCAGTGGCCGGCACACGCTTGCTGCCGCCGGCTGGGCGCTCGCCAATGCAGTCATCATCGCGATCTACACGCTGATCGACGGTGCCGGCGCACGCGCCTCGGGCAATTCGTGGAGCTATGTCACGTGGCTGATCTTCCTCGAGGGCCTGCCGTTCGTCGCGTGGATCGTGCTGCGGCGCGGCCCGCCAGCCGGGCGTTACCTGATCGCGCGCTGGAGGCGCGGCGTGCTGGGCGGCGCCGCGAGCCTCGCTGCGTACGGCATCGTGCTGTGGGCGATGACGCGGGCGCCGGTCGCGGTCGTCGCGGCACTGCGCGAAGTGTCGGTGCTGTTCGCCGCGCTGATCGGCTCGCTGTACCTCAAGGAAAGCTTCGGCTGGCGGCGGCTCGCCGGCGCGGCCAGTGTCGTCGCCGGCGTCGCGGCGCTGCGTCTGTAGCCATGCACCGTCACAATCCACGATCGTTTGCACTTCGCCCATTCCATGAACGCCAAGAGCCTACCCACGCACGCACGCGTCGTCGTTGTCGGTGGCGGCATCGCCGGTGCGTCGACGCTCTACCACCTCGCGAAGCTGGGCATCGCGGACGCGATCCTGCTCGAACAGGGAAGCCTGACCTGCGGAACGACGTGGCACGCCGCGGGACTGGTCGGCCAGACTCGTGCGACCCGCAATGCAACGGGGATGAGCCGCTACGGGATCGAGCTCTACGCGACGCTCGAGGCGGAGACCGGACTTGCGACAGGGTGGAAGCCGTGCGGGTCCCTGAACGTCGCGAAGACGCCCGAGCGGCTCACGCTGATGAAACGGCAGATGGCGCGGGCGAGAAGCTTCGGCATCGAGTGCGAATTCGTATCGCCTGCGGAAGCCGGCCGCATCGCGCCGATCCTGCGCACGGATGACCTCGCCGGCGCAGTATGGATTCCCGGCGACGGCAAGGCGAATCCCACCGACCTCACGCAGTCGCTCGCCAAGGGTGCGCGAATGCGCGGCGCCCGGGTGTTCGAGCGCGTTTCGGTGACGGCGGTCGAGCAGGCGAACGGCCGCGTGTGCGGCATTCGCTGGAAGCGTGACGGCGACGAAGGCGCGATCCGCTGCGAAACCGTCGTCAATTGCGCAGGCCAGTGGGCGCGCGCGTTCGGCCGCCTCGCCGGGGTGAACGTGCCGCTGTACGCCGCCGAGCACTTCTATCTCGTCACCGAAAGGATCGAAGGGGTCTCCCCCGACCTGCCGGTGATCCGCGATCCCGACGGCTTCATCTACTACAAGGAGGAAGTGGGCGGTCTCGTGATGGGCGGCTTCGAGCCGAAGGCGAAGCCCTGGAACGTGGAGCCGATTCCCGCCGGGCTTCGAGTTTCAGCTCCTGCCGGAGGACTGGGACCAGTTCCAGGTGCTGATGGAAAACGCGATCCATCGCACGCCCTGCCTCGAGACCGCGCCGGTCAGGTTGCTGCTGAACGGCCCCGAAAGCTTCACGACCGACGGCAATTTCATCCTCGGCGAGGCGCCCCGGCTCGCCGGATTCTTCGTCTGCGCGGGCTTCAATTCGGCCGGCATCGCCAATTCAGGCGGTGCCGGCAAGCTGATCGCCGAGTGGATCGACAGGGGCGAGGCTCCGCTCGACCTGTGGGACGTCGACATCCGCCGGTTCGCTTCCTTCCACGCGAACCGCCGCCATCTGGCCGACCGCACGGTCGAGTCGCTCGGCCTGCACTACGCGATGCGCTGGCCCCGCGAGGAGCTGCAGACGGTGCGGCCGCTGCGCCGCTCTCCGCTCTACGACCGCCTCAAGGCGAAAGGCGCGGTGTTCGGCACCAAGCTCAACTGGGAGCGCGCGAACTACCTGCTGCCGCCGGGCCTTGGCGAACCACCGTCCACGTTCGGCACGCCGGGTTGGCTGCCTTATGTGCTCGAGGAGCAGCGCGCCTGCCGCGAGGACGTCGCCGTATTCGATCAGACGTCGTTCTCGAAATTCGTGCTGAAGGGCCGCGATGCCGTTGCCGTGCTGCAGCGACTGTGCGCCAACGAGATCGATGTCCCGGTGGGGCGGATGATCTACACGGCGATGCTCAATGCCCGCGGCGGCTTCGAGAGCGACCTCACGCTCATCCGCTTCGCCGCAGACGAATTCTTCATCGTCACGGGCTCGTCCCAGACAACGCGCGATTTTTCCTGGATCGAGCGGCACATCCGCGCGGAAGAGCATGCGAGCCTGGTCGATGTGACGAGCGCGTACTCGGTGGTCTCGGTCATGGGCCCGCAGGCCGAGGCCCTGCTCTGCCGACTGTCGCCGGATGATGTCTCCAGAACCGGCATGCCGTTCTCGACCACCCGAGAAATCGATGTCGGCTACGCGCGCGTCCGCGCAGCCCGCATGAGCTACGTCGGCGGACCGGGCTTCGAGCTCTACGTGACGACCGACCAGTGCGTGACACTCTACGATGCGCTCTGGTCCCTCGATGCCGAGTTCGGACTGCGCGATGCCGGCTACTACACGATCGATGCCCTGCGGATCGAGGCGGGCCGCCGCGCGTGGGGTGCCGAACTTTCGCCCGACGAAACGCCGTGGCAGGCAGGACTGGGATTCGCGGTGAAGCTCGACAAGCGGGCCGCGTTCACCGGCCGCGAGGCATTGCTCGCGCAGCGCGACGTCCCGCTCACCAAGCGGCTGGTGCTGTTCACCTTGGATGACCCTGCGGCGTTCCCCTGGGGCGGTGAACCGATCCTGATGGACGGCCGCAACGTCGGCGAACTGACATCCGCCGGCTACAGCCGAAAGCTCGGGCGCGCGGTGGCAATGGGGTATGCGCGCTCGGAGTCCGGCCTGTCCGACGCCGCAGTCCTGGCGGCAGGTTACGAGATCGACATTGCCGGTGCGCGCTTTCGGGCGACGCCGCATCTGCGAGCGCCCTGAGCATTGGACGGGACCCCTGCGACGCCATCGCGCAGCATGGTTGTCCGCCGCCGCCGCGGACACCGAACCGACTGCGAACACGGTAACCTAATCCAACAGGCGCCCGACGCGCGCCGACGGCTGCCCGATGACCCACGCCTCACCTGTCCGGATGCACGCCCGCGCATGGCCCAAAGGCCGCGCAGTCGATCCTGCCGCGCGGAAACGCGTGACCGAGCTCGTGGACGGCCTGCCACTGCGCGGCGACATGCTGATCGAGCACCTGCACCGCATCCAGGATGCGCAGGGTCACCTGTCGAACGCTCACCTGGTCGCGCTGGCGGACCTTCTTCACCTCGCGCCGGTCGAGGTCTTCGAGGTCGCGACGTTCTATCACCACTTCGATGTCGTGGGCGATGGCGCACCGCCTCCGCCGCCGGTGACCGTGCGTGTCTGCACGTCGCTGTCCTGCGCGATGTCCGGCGCGAACGAACTGCTGAGGGAATTGCCGAAGGATCCGGGTGTGCGCATCGTCGCGGCCCCCTGTGTCGGCCGATGTCATGAAGGGCCCGTTGCCGTCGTGCAACGCAATCCGATCGGCAAGGCCACCATCGCTAGCGTGCAGCAGGCGATCGCCGATCGCAAGTTCGAACCCGAAGCGCCGCAGCCCATCGGTTACCCGGCGTACCGCGCCAACGGCGGCTACACGCTATTGCAGCGTGCGCACGCAGGTGAACTCGTGCGCGATGACGTGATCGCCGTTCTCGAGGATGCGCGGCTGCGCGGATTGGGCGGCGCCGGCTTTCCGACGGGGCGCAAGTGGCGAACGGTGCGTGACGAACCCGCACCCCGCCTCGTCGCGGTCAATGTCGACGAAGGTGAACCCGGAACGTTCAAGGACCGCTGGCTGCTGGAGCGTGATCCGCATCGCGCGCTGGAAGGCGCGCTGTTGGCGGCATGGGCAGTCGAAGCCGACGCGATCTACGTCTACCTGCGTGACGAATATGCGGGCTGCCGTGCGGCGTTGACGCGCGAGCTCGCCCTGCTCGCCGCCGACCCGCCCTGTCCACTGCCTCCGATCCATCTGCGCCGCGGCGCGGGTGCGTACATCTGCGGCGAGGAATCGGCGATGATCGAGTCGATCGAGGGCAAGCGCGGCTGGCCGCGACTGCGCCCGCCCTACGTCGCACAACGCGGACTCTTCGGACGGCCGACCGTCGAGCAGAACCTGGAGACGCTTTTCTGGGTGCGTGGCATCCTGGAACTTGGCGCGGAGTGGTACGCGAGCCAGGGCCGGCTGGGCCACTGCGGTGCGCGCGCGTTTTCCGTGTCCGGGCGCGTGCAGCGACCGGGCGTCTACGTTGCGCCGGCCGGCATCACGACGAGGGAGCTGATCGACGAGTTCGCCGGTGGCATGGCGGTCGGGCACGCGTTGTATGCGTTTCTGCCGGGGGGTGCGTCGGGCGGCATCCTGCCCGCCGCGCTGGCCGACGAGCCGCTCGACTTCGGAACCTTGGAGCCGCACGGCGCACTCATCGGCTCGGCCGCGCTGATCGTGCTGTCGCAGCATGACCGCGCGGTCGATGCCGCGCGCAACGTGCTCGAATTCTTCCGCGACGAGTCGTGCGGGCAATGCACGCCCTGCCGCGTCGGCACCGCGAAGGCGGTCGAGCTGATGCGCACGCCGCAATGGGATCGTGCGCTCCTGGAGGCGCTGTGCGGGACGATGGCGGACGCGTCGATCTGCGGTCTCGGACAGGCGGCTCCCAATCCGATCCGCAGCGTGCTGCGCTATTTCGCACACGAGATCGACTGATGCCCGACGATCGCGTTGCGGCGATCCGCTTCGAACTCGACGGCCTTGCGCTCGATGCGGGTCCGGGCGAATCGATCCTGCAGGCCGCCGCGCGCGCCGGCATCGCGATCCCGCACCTCTGCTACAAGCCCGGCTATCGCGCCGACGGCAATTGTCGCGCCTGCGTGGTCGAAATCGAAGGGGAGCGCACCCTCGCCTCGTCCTGCACCCGCATGCCGGCGCCCGGCATGAAGGTCCGTGCGGCCAGCGCGCGCGCGCAGTCCGCGCAACGCGGCGTTCTGGAGCTGCTGCTCGCCGACGTCCGGGCCGATTCGGTCGATGCTCCCTACCGCCACGACTCCGAGTTCGCGCATTGGTGCCGCATGCTCGCCGTCACGCGTTCGCGCTATCCCGCGCGGGCGGCGATGCCAGCGGCCGATCCCTCGCACCCGGCGATCGAGGTCAACCTCGACGCCTGCATCCAGTGCACGCGCTGCGTTCGTGCATGCCGCGAGGAGCAGGGCAACGACGTGATCGGCATGGCCTGGCGCGGCGAAGTCGAGCAGATCGTGTTCGACTGCGCGGACCCGCTGGGCGAAAGCTCGTGCGTCGCGTGCGGCGAATGCGTGCAGGCATGTCCGACGGGGGCGCTGGCGCCGGCCGGCGGTGTTGCCCGCGCGGCGCCCCAGCGCAGCGTCGAATCGCTGTGCCCGTATTGCGGCGTGGGCTGCCGCGTCACCTACCACCTCGACGAAAACCGGATTCGCTACGCGGACGGTGCGGACGGTCCCGCCAATCACGGGCGGCTGTGTGTCAAGGGACGCTTCGGCTTCGACTACTCGCGTCACGCGCAGCGCCTTGCGCAGCCGCTGGTGCGCCGCGACGGTGCAGCCAAGACCACTAGACTGTTGCCACCGGAACGCTTCGGCGAAATCTTCCGCGAAACGAGCTGGGACGAGGCGCTCGACCGCGCCGCGGCGGGCTTGCGAACG
Source organism: uncultured beta proteobacterium (assembly GCA_963750585.1). Lineage (GTDB taxonomy): Bacteria > Pseudomonadota > Gammaproteobacteria > Burkholderiales > Casimicrobiaceae > VBCG01. The sequence continues at coordinate 202,177 of CAVVRH010000047.1, read as the reverse complement.
TTGCGTGACACGCACGGGCCGCACGCGCTGGCAGGGTTCGGATCGGCGAAGGGAAGCAACGAAGAGGCCTACCTCTTCCAGAAGCTCGTGCGAACCGGGTTTCGCACCAACAACGTCGACCATTGCACGCGCCTCTGCCACGCGTCCAGCGTCGCGGCGCTGATGGAAGCGCTCGGCTCGGCAGCGGTCTCCAATCCGGTGCAGGACGTGCTGTTCGCCGACGTGATCGTCGTCATCGGCGCCAACCCGACGGGAAACCATCCGGTTGCGGCGACATGGATCAAGAACGCCGTGCGCCGCGGCGCGACGCTGATCGTCGCAGACCCCCGCCGCACCGATCTCGCGCGCCATGCGACCACATGGCTCGGCTTCCGTCCCGACACCGACGTAACGCTGCTGCAGGCGTTGCTGCACGTGATCATCGCCGAGGGCCTGGCGGACCACGCGTTTCTGCAAGCGCGCGCCAGCGATTTCGCGGCGCTTGCCGCGAGCGTCGCGGGCGTGACCCCGGAAATCGCCGAGGCCGTCTGCGGCATTCCCGCGGCGACGGTGCGCGACGTGGCGCGACGCTACGCGAAGGCCAGGGCAGCGATGATTTTCTGGGGCATGGGGATCTCGCAACACACCCATGGAACCGACAACGCACGCTGCCTTATCGCGCTTGCGCTGCTCACCGGACAGATCGGCCGTCCCGGCACCGGCCTGCACCCCTTGCGTGGGCAGAACAACGTGCAAGGGGCCTCCGATGCCGGCCTGATTCCGATGGTGTATCCGGACTACCGGCCGATCGGAAGTTGGGAGGCGCGGGATTTCTTCGAGCGGTACTGGCAGCGGAGCCTCGACCCGAAGCCAGGTCTCACCGTCGTCGAGATCACCGAGGCGATCCACGCGGGCACGATCCGGGGGCTGTACATCATGGGCGAGAACCCGGCGATGTCCGATCCCGACCTCTCGCACACGCGTGCTGCGCTCGCGAAGCTTTCGCACCTCGTGGTGCAGGAGATCTTTCCGACCGAGACCGCGGGATTCGCCGACGTGATCCTGCCGGCGAGCTCCTTCTACGAAAAGACCGGCACGTTCACCAATACCGATCGCCTGGTGCAGCTCGCGCGGCGCGTGCTCGATCCTCCGCACGACGTACGGCCGGACCTGTGGATCATCGGCCAGATGGCAAGGCGCCTCGGCCTCGATTGGAACTATGCAGGGCCCGACGAGGGCGTTGCGGCAGTGTTCGACGAGATGCGCCGTGCGATGCCGTCGCTCGCGGGGATCACGTGGGAGCGCTTGCAGATCGACGGTGCGGTCACCTACCCGTGCCGCAATGAAGGGGACGCGGGCGAGCCGGTGGTCTTCCGTGATCGCTTCCCGACACCGGATGGACGCGGCAAGCTCGTGCCGGTGTCCGCCAGCGCCGCGGCCGAGTCGCCCGATGCCGAGTATCCGCTGGTGCTGATCACCGGCCGCGAGCTCGAGCACTGGCACACCGGCGCGATGACTCGTCGCGCCGCGGCCCTGGATGCGCTCGAGCCCGCGCCGGTCGCGATGCTCAATCCGGTCGCGTTGGCAAGGCTCGGCCTGGAGCCCGGGGAGCCGGTGCTCGTCGAATCACGGCGCGGTGCGATCGTGCTGCCGACTCGCGCCGATTCCTCCGTTCCGCAGGACAGCGTGTTCATCCCGTTCTGCTTCGTCGAGGCTGCCGCGAACCTGCTCACCAACTCGGCGCTCGACCCGTACGGCAAGATCCCCGAATTCAAGTATTGCGCGGTGCGCGTCCGCGCCGCCACTGTGGTTTGATGACGGCTGTACCGTCACGCGTCCCCTTCCCATGCCTCATCGCTTCACCACGCCCCCGCCTCGTCGCGGCCGCATACCATCCAAACCCGGCGCCGCGACCGGACAGGTCCAGAGCCTGACGCGCGGCCTGTCGATCCTGGAATCGCTGGCCCGCGCCGAAGGTGGTCTCACATTGACCGACGTGGCCCAGCGCGTCGGGTTGCCGCCGTCGACGACGCACCGACTGCTGTCGACGCTGGAGAAGATGGGCTACGTATTCCAGGCCGGCGACCTGGGCCTCTGGTATGTCGGCCTGCAGGCGTTCACGGTCGGATCGAGCTTTCTCGCCGCGCGCGACTGGGTTGCTCAGAGCCATCCGTACATGCGGCGCCTGATGGAACAGGCGGGCGAAACGGCCAACCTCGCGATCCTCGACGGTAGCGAAGCGGTCTTCATCGACCAGGTACAGTGCCGCGAGACGATGCGCACGATCGTGCGCCTGGGCAGCCGCGTCCCGCTCCACGCATCGGGCGTAGGCAAGGCGATCTTCGCCGCGTTGCCCGACGAGCACATCGAGGCAATTCTCAAGTTGAGAGGGTTGCCGCGCATCACCGACACCACGATCACCTCGCCCGAGATCATGTGGGCGAGCCTGCGCGTGATCCGGCAGCGCGGCTTTTCGTTCGACGACGAGGAGCACCTGGTCGGCACTCGGTGCGTCGCCTCGCCGATCTACGACGAGCACGCGGACGTGCTGGGAGCGATCTCGCTTGCGGGACCGGTGTCTCGCTTGTCGGATACGCGCATCAAGCAGCTCGGCCCGCTGGTCGCGCACACGGCGGAGGAGATCACGCGCAAGGTCGGCGGCCGCTGGCCGCATCCCTGCTAGCGAACCTCTGCGTAACCCCCACACGGCCGCGCTGCACGGCGAAATGCGGATGAATGTGAGCCGAGCGACGACGGTCGTAGCCACGCCTACGAAGCCGAGGAGCGAGGCGAAGCAGGCGCCGCATGGAGCGAGAGCCCGATGGGACGGGGCCTGGCGGGCGGTCTGCTTTGTAGCTCCGGCCGCCGCTTCGCGGCTTAACGTGTCGCCTCGCAACGTTCGGCGCCAGTTAGCCTTCGCTGAAACAATCGTTTTCGCGCGGCTTGCCAAGGGGATTGGCCATTGGCTTCGCCGCGCGACGCGCGTACGCCTGCGGAGCGCGGAGCAGGGGCCCTGGAGCGAACGCGGAACGCGTGAGCCCGGGGATGCGACCGCGAAGCAGGCGCACGCCCCCGCCTCCGCTGCGCTCGTTCCGCAGCGCGACGCTGCGGCGGGGGTATCCCGCCAAGCCCCGTCGCGACCGTGCGCGGGTTATGCAGAGGTTCCCTACGCTGGGCACGCCTGCGGCGCGCGCCCGTCCATCCGCGCGAGCCGCCGCGCGAGGTCGGCGGAAACCGCAGGACGCCAGCGCGACAGCAGCTCGTCCATCGCTTCGAAGTCGTTGCAGGCGAGCACGGTGTCGCAGCCCGCCGCGGTCGCGGCATCGGCACGCGCGACGATATCGCCCGCGGCCAGGGCGCCGGCCATGCCGAGGTCGTCGGAGAACACGACGCCGTCGAAGCCCAGCTGGCGACGCAACACCTCGCCGATCCAGACGGGCGAGTAACCCGCCGGCCGCGGATCGATTTCGGGGTACACGACGTGCGCCGGCATGATGCCTTCGATGCCTGCGCGCACGAGCGCGCCAAACGGGACGAGATCGTCGGCGATCAATGCCGCCAGCGGCCGCTCGTCGACCGGCAAGTCGGTGTGCGAATCCGCCGAGACGAAGCCGTGTCCGGGGAAGTGCTTGCCGACGCCGGGGCAGCCGCCGGCGCGCAGGCCGCGGCACAGAGCGGTGGCCAGATGTGCGACGGCATTGGGATTGCGGTGGAAGGCCCGATCTCCGATCACCCCGCTTGTGCCGTAGTCGAGGTCCAGCACCGGTGCGTAGCTGTAGTCGACGCCATGCGCGCGCAGTTCGCTCGCAAGCGTCCAGCCGAGCCGGATGGCTTCGCGCGCGGCCGCCGCGACATCATCGTCCCACCGCTCGCCAAGTCCGCGCATCGCCGGTAGCGCTGTAAAGCCCGTCCGGAATCGCTGCACCCGCCCGCCTTCGTGATCGACCGAGATCAGCAGATGCGGCGTGCGCAGTGCGTGGATCGCGGCAGTAAGCTCGCGCAGCTGGTCGCCGTCGGCGAAATTGCGTGTGAACAGGATGACGCCGCCGACAAGCGGATGTGCAAGTCGCTCGCAATCCGCGGACGACAGCGCAAGGCCTTCGACACCGACGACGACGGGACCGCGGGCCAGGGCGATCATCGTGTCACCACGGGCCCCGCGCGGCCTCGTTGGCCGGATTTTCCGACGCATCACGGCGAGCGTCGGCCGCCTGCCGCGATTCGCACATGCCGTCGATCCCCGCGAGCGGGGCCACTCGCCGGCTGCTCACGCGGCTGCCTCCCGCATCAGCGCCTTCATCTGGCGCACCGCCTCGCGCAGGCCGGTGAATAGCGCGCGAGAGACGATCGCGTGCCCGATGTGCAGTTCGCGCACGCCGGGCAGCGCCGCTACGGACTGGACATTGAAATAGTTGAGCGCATGCCCGGCATTGAAGCGCATGCCGAGCGCCCGGATCGCCTCCCCGGCAGCCCGGATCTTCGCGAGCTCGACCTGCACCGCCGGGCTTTCCGCATCGCGGCCCCGCGCGTGAAACGCGTGCGCATACGGTCCGGTATGGATCTCGCAGACCCGCGCCCCGATGCGGGCCGATGCCTCGACTTGCGTGCGCTCGGCATCGATGAAAACGCTGGTGACGATGCCGGCGTCCGACAACCGCGCCACCACGTCGCGCAGCTTTGCTTCCTGACCGGCGACGTCCAGGCCGCCCTCCGTGGTGATCTCGTGCCTTCCCTCGGGCACGAGCATCGCCATCTCGGGCTTCAGTGTGCAGGCGATATCGACCATCTCCGGGGTGGCCGCCATCTCGAGATTGAGCTTGATGTGCGTGAGATCGCGCAGTCTGCGCACGTCCTCGTCCTGGATGTGCCGGCGGTCCTCGCGCAAGTGCACGGTGATGCCGTCCGCACCGCCGAGATGCGCCTCCACGGCGGCCCATACCGGATCGGGCTCGTGAGTACGGCGAGCCTGTCGCAACGTCGCCACATGGTCGATGTTGACACCGAGCTCGATCACGGGAGTCTGCTTTCCGTTGTCATTCGTCCTCAAGCGCCTGCAGGTCGCGCACGACGCGGCGACTGAAGATGCGCCTCTCCTCGAGATAATGGTCGAGCACGTCGCGCATCAATCGCTTTGCTTCCGCCGCAGTCTCGCTGTCCGGGTACTGCGCATCGGCGAGCGCCAGCAGCGTCGCACCGCGCACAACGGGCCAGCGAACCCCCGGCTCGGCAACGTGTCGCCGGGGTCCGCGGTCGAACGTGTAATGGTAGCGTGCCGCGGGGTCGATCGCCGCACCGCTGTCCGCGTCGTGCGTCAACGGCAGCGCATAGCCCAGCTCCGCGAGAAGCCGCAGCTCGAAGCGGCGCAGCACGGCGGCCTGCGCCGCGCCGCTGGCGGTTTCCGCAAGGGCAGCCAGAGCAGCCTCGTAGTCGTGCCAGAGCTGCGGATGCGGATCCTCGCGCGGCAGCAGCTTCAGCAGCAGTTCGTTCAGATAGAACCCGCAGAGCAGCGCCGAGCCGCCCGGCAATGGAATCCCTCCGCGCCACTCCGCCTTGACGAGGGTCTTCAGTTCCGTCGCTCCCACCCACGAAAGGTTGAGCGGCTGGAACGCCTGCAGCAGGCCGCGCAGCTCCGAGCGCGGGCGCTTGGCGCCACGCGCCACCATGCCGACGCGGCCGTGCGCCGCGGTGAACGCCTCAATGATCAGGCTCGTCTCGCGGTATGGATAGCCGTGCAGCACGAACGCGGGCTCCGCGTCGTGGCGTTCGCTCGGCGTACGTGTGGCCATCGCTACGCGTCAGTAACCGAAGCGGTTCAGCATCGGATCGCTGTCCGCCCAGCCGCGCTTGATGCGCACCCAGATTTCGAGGAACACCGGGCCGCCGAACAATCCCTCCATTTCCTGGCGCGCCTGCGTGCCGATCGCCTTCATGCGTGCCCCGCCCTCGCCCAGCAGGATCGCGCGCTGGCTCGCCTTCTCGACGTAGACCGTCGCATGGATCCGCCGCAGGTTGCCCTCCTGCTCGAAGCGGTCGATCGTTACGGCGGTCGCGTAGGGAAGCTCGTCACCCAGCTGGCGGAAGATCTTCTCGCGCACGAACTCGGCCGCGAGGAAGCGCTCATCGCGGTCGGTCAGCTCGTCCTCGGGATACAGCTGAGGCCCTTCGGGGAGCCGGTTGCCGACCTCCTCGCGCAGCGCGTCGACCTGCGTACCGCGCTCCGCCGAGACGGGAACGATCGCCGCGAAGTCGCGCAGCGTCGCAAGTCCGGCAAGGCGCGCCATCAGCGCCGCCTTGTCCTTCACACGGTCGACCTTGTTGACTGCGGCCACGACCGGCAAGTCAGCGGGCACGAGTGCAAGCACGGCGCGATCGGCCGCGGTCACACCGCCGGCTTCCAAGACCCAGACGACGACGTCCACACCGGCAAGGCTCTCCCGTACGGCGCGGTTCATGCGTTCGTTCAGACGCGATCGGAAACGTGTCTGGAATCCCGGCGTGTCCACGAAGACGAACTGCGCCTCCTTCGTCGTCAGGATGCCTGTAATGCGGTGGCGAGTCGTCTGGGGCTTGCGCGACGTGATGCTCAGCTTGTGCCCGATCAGGCAATTGAGCAGCGTCGACTTGCCGACGCTTGGCCGGCCGACGATCGCGACGTGGCCGGAATGGAAAGGTCGCTCGCTCATCGCGACGGCGCGGCGCGCCCGCCGGCGGCGATCTCCGCATAGGCGACGGCAGCCGCCGCCTGTTCGGCAGTTCGCCGGTTGGCGCCCTCGCCCTGGGTAGACACACCAAGCGACGCAATCCGGCACTCGACGACGAACGTCTGCGCGTGCGCCTCGCCGCTCGTCCCCACCACCGCATACTCGGGAACGGAAATCCGCCGAGCCTGCAGCCATTCCTGCAGCCGTGTCTTCGGGTCCTTGCCGAGCGACGCGGGGTCCGCATCCCGAAGGACGTCCGCATAGACCGTGTCGATCACGCGCCGCGCCGCATCGAATCCAGCGTCGACGAACACCGCCCCGAACAAGGCTTCGAGCGCATCGGCAAGGATCGAAGGGCGATCGTGCCCGCCGGTCCGCAGCTCTCCCTCGCCAAGGCGGATCGCCGCGCCGAGCTCCAGCGTGCGGGCAAGTAGGGTCAGCGTATCGCGGTTGACGAGGTTCGCCCGCGCCCGCGAAAGATCACCCTCGTCGGTATCGGGAAAACGCTCGTAGAGTGCCAGCGCAATCGCGCAGTTGAGCACCGCATCGCCCACGAACTCCAGGCGCTCGTTGTGCCGCGCCCCGTGGCTTCGGTGCGTCAGTGCCTGGGCGAGGAGCTCGGGGCGTCGGAACGCATGGCCCAGACGGGCCGCAAGGGCATCTTCCATGAGCCCCGGCGCGACGCTAACGCGTGGCGACCGCCTCGAACTCCAGCAGGATGAACGCGTTAGCGACCATGTGCAACTTGCGGTCCCAGCTCACGGTTGCGGTCATCGCGTTGCCCTGCTTCGCCAACTGAATGTCCGCCGCCTTGATCGCGTCCACGTAGTTCACGTTGAGGCGCGCGTCCATCGCGCGCCGGAACTCGTTCACGCTCGTGACATCGCGCATCGTGTTCAGCGTTTCCTGCATGGCGCGCTGCACGGAATAGAACTCGACGTAGGCAGGCAACACGCGGAAACCGATCATCGCGACGGCCATGCAAACCGCCGCGACGAACAGGAAGGCGATCATACTGAGCCCGCGTTGCGTGCGTCGGACGGCGTTTGGCCGCATGCTTGTCCCCTTCAGCGAATCCCGCTGCCCACGCGCTTGAAGGCGAGGCTCGCGATGTCGTCCCAATTGAACCAGATGAAGAACGCCTTGCCCCGGATGTGATCATCGGGGACGAAGCCCCAGTACCGGCTGTCGTCGCTGTTGTCGCGATTGTCGCCCATCATCAGATAGTGACCGGCCGGAACCCGGCACGTGAAGCCGCGCTCATTGTATTCGCAATTCTCGCGGCCGGGAAACTGACGGACGTTCTGCGGATAGACGGCCGCCGCCTTCGGATTCGCGGCGATCGCATAGGTGACCGGCCCCTCGCCGCCGGCCGCGGTTTCGCGCAACCGCTCGGTCGTTTCGAAGCGCAGGCCCTCGAGGTAGCTGTACGTGCCGTCGGTGACCTGCGGCAGGAGCTTGCCGTTGACCGTCAGCTTCTTGTCCAGATACTCGACCACGTCCCCCCCGACGCCCACGACCCGTTTGATGAAATCCTGCGACGGATTGACGGGATAGCGGAAGACAATCACGTCGCCGCGCTGCGGATCGCCGAGCGGCACCACCTTCCGCTCGATGATTGGCAACCGCAGGCCATAGGCGAACTTGTTGACCAGGATGTAGTCGCCGACCTCGAGCGTCGGGCGCATCGAGGACGACGGGATCTTGAACGGCTCCGCGACGAAGCTGCGCAGCAGGAAAACGACCAGCAGCACGGGAAAGAAGCTCTTCGGGTATTCGATCCACCACGGCTCGGGCTCGCCCGGTGCGCGCCGCGAGGCGAACACCAGCCTGTCGGCGAGCCAGACGACGCCGGTGACCAGGGTCAGCAGGAAGAGGATCAGCGCGAAATTCATCGTGTCGGGTTCTCGTCTATTTCTCGCCCACCTGCAGGATGGCGAGGAACGCCTCCTGCGGAATCTCGACGCTGCCCACCGCCTTCATGCGCTTCTTGCCGGCCTTCTGCTTCTCGAGAAGCTTGCGCTTGCGCGTGATGTCGCCGCCGTAGCACTTGGCGAGCACATCCTTGCGCATCGCCTTGACGGTTTCGCGGGCGATGATCTGCGCGCCGACCGCCGCCTGGATCGCGACGTCGAACATCTGCCGCGGAATGAGGCCGCGCATCTTGTGCACGACCTCGCGGCCGCGGAACTGGGCCACGTTGCGGTGAACCATCACCGACAGCGCATCGACCCGGTCGCCGTTGATCAGGATGTCGAGCTTCACCACGTCCGCGGCGCGGAATTCCTTGAACTCGTAATCGAGCGAGGCATAGCCACGCGACACGCTCTTCAGGCGGTCGAAGAAATCCATCACGACTTCGGCGAGCGGCAGCTCGTAGGTCAGCATCACCTGGCGGCCCAGGTACTGCATGTTCTTCTGGACGCCGCGCTTCTCGGTGCAAAGCGTCAGCACGGGACCGACGTAGTCCTGGGGCACGAGGATCGTCACCGTGATGATCGGCTCGCGGATCTCCGCGACCTTCGACACGTCGGGCAGCTTCGACGGGTTCTCGATGTCCTGCACGGTACCGTCGCGCTGCATCACCTGGTAGACGACCGTCGGTGCGGTCGTGATCAGGTTCATGTCGTACTCGCGCTCGAGTCGCTCCTGCACGATGTCCATGTGCAGCAGGCCGAGGAAGCCGCAGCGGAACCCGAAGCCCAGCGCCTGCGATACCTCAGGCTCGTAGTGCAGCGACGCATCGTTGAGCTTGAGCTTGTCCAGCGCGTCGCGCAGCGCTTCGTACTGATTCGCCTCGACCGGGTAGAGCCCGGCGAACACCTGCGGCTTCACCAGCTTGAATCCGGGCAGCGGCTTGTCGGCGGGCTTCGCGGCGAGCGTGATCGTGTCGCCCACATTCGCGCCCTTGAGCTCCTTGACGCCGGCAATGACGAAGCCCACCTCGCCGGCGGCGAGCTCATCCCGCGCAACCGACTTCGGAGTGAACACGCCCACCTGCTCGCAGCCGTACGTCGCGCCGGTCGCCATCAGCTGGATCTTGTCCTTGGGCTTGAGCGTCCCGTCCATCACGCGTACCAGCATCACGACGCCCACGTAGTTGTCGAACCACGAGTCGATGATCAGCGCCGCGAGTGGTGCTGCGGGATCACCCTCGGGCGGGGGAATGCGCGCGATCACCGCCTCCAGGATGTCGTCCACCCCCTCGCCGGTCTTCGCGCTCGCCAGAATCGCGTCGTGGGCGTGGATGCCGATGATGTCCTCGATCTCCTCGATCACGCGGTCCGGATCCGCCGAGGGCAGGTCGATCTTGTTCAGCACCGGCACGACTTCGACGCCCTGCTCGATCGCCGTGTAGCAGTTGGCGACGGTCTGCGCCTCGACGCCCTGCGAGGCATCCACGACGAGCAGTGCGCCCTCGCATGCGGCCAGCGAACGCGAAACCTCGTATGCGAAATCCACGTGGCCCGGCGTATCGATGAGGTTGAGGCTGTAGATCTGTCCGTCGCGCGCCTTGTAGACCAGCGCCGCGGTCTGCGCCTTGATCGTGATGCCGCGTTCCCGCTCGAGATCCATCGAGTCCAGCACCTGCTCGCTCATCTCGCGGTCGGCCAGCCCGCCGCAGCGTTGGATGAAACGGTCGGCGAGCGTCGACTTGCCATGGTCGATGTGGGCGATGATCGAGAAGTTGCGGATGTGGCGCACGTGGGCGACCGGCGATGAGTAGCGCGAAAAACAGAAGGGCACCGTTCGCCAGTGCCCTCGGGCTGCCGCCGCCCGGTAGGGGCGATGGCGTGGTAACCGATAATTTTAACCGAAAACCGCGGCGATCGCGATCACGCGTGGTCACCCGGGCCGGCGAGTGCGGCGCGCACGCGGTCCGCATCGAGGCGGTAATGGCAGAGTTCGTTCCCCGCTCCCGGGACGCCGAGGAAGAGCACCGGCACGCGCTCGCCATAGGCGGCCTCGAGCGCGGCGTTTCCGTCGACGTCGATCTCGACGACTTCCAGCCCGGCCGCCCGCGCGAGGGGCGCGAGCGCCGCTCGCATCTCGTCGCAGAGATGGCAATAGCTGCGGGAAAGCAGCGTCAACCGAAGCGGTGCGCCGCCACGGGGCGGCGCACCTTGCTGCGGGGTGATCGTCCATCCCGGCGTCGGACAGCCTATTCGGTCTGTCCGTTGGGCAAGCGGATCGTCGCGAAGAACTGCTGCTCGCCGCGACGCAATTGCAGCGTCACCGACGCGTTCTTCTCCATCTTGGCGAGCAGGTCGTTCACCTGTGCAGCGGAATTCGCCGGCGTCGTGACTCCCTTGCTGATCACCGCGATGATGACGTCGCCCTGCTGCACGTTGCCGCGCACCCGCCCGGAATGTCCGCGATCAGCACGCCGGCCTTTCAGGTCGAGCTCCTTCTTCTGCTCGTCCGTGAGGTCCAGCAGCACGAGACCCATGCGGTTCGGCTTCGCCTTCTCCTTCGGCGCAGGCGCGTTGCGCCGCGGCGACTGCGTGCGCCTCGTCCTTCATCTCCGCAACCGTCACCGCGATATCCGCTGCGCACCCTTTCGCCACACCGTGAGGCTGACCTTGGTGCCCGGACGCACCGCAGTGATGATCCGCGGCAGCGAGTTGCTGGACGTCACGTCGCGGCCATCGACCTTGAGGATGATGTCGCCCGCCTCGACGCCGGCCTTGTCGGCCGGTCCGCCCTTTTCGACCGAATTGACGAGTGCGCCGGTCGCCTGCCTTGAGTCCGAACGACTCGGCTGCCTCCTTCGACGACTTCCTGGATCTGCACGCCGATGCGGCCGCGCGTCACGCGACCCTTCTCGCGCAGCTGTCGCACCGAGGCCATCGCGACGTCGATGGGAATCGCGAACGCAAGGCCCATGTAGCCACCGGTGCGCGAATAGATGAGCGAATTGATGCCGACCACTTCGCCCTCGAGATTGAAGAGCGGGCCGCCGGAGTTGCCGGGATTGATCGCGACGTCGGTCTGGATGAACGGGACGAGATTCTCCTGCGGCAGGTCGCGGCCCTTGGCGCTCACGATACCCGGCGGTCATCGTGTTCTCGAGCCCGAACGGCTTGCCGATCGCCACAACCCACTCGCCGACCTTGAGCTTGTCGGGATCGCCGATCGTGACCTTGGGCAGGTCCTTGGCGTCGATCTTGATGACCGCCACGTCGGAGCGCTTGTCCGCACCGATGACCTTGGCCGTGAACTCGCGGCGGTCGGACAGCCGCACGGTCACCTCGTCGGCCGTCCACGACGTGGGCGTTGGTCACGATGTAGCCGTCCGCTGCCGACGATGAAGCCCGATCCGGCCGACTGCGACTCGAACTCGCGCGGGCCATTGCGCGGGATCGGACCGAAGCGACGGAAGAACTCGTAGAACGGATCGTCCTCCGACAGTCCGGCGTTCGTGGACTGCGGCGCACCTTCTGCCGCACGTCGATCGAAACCACGGACGGCCCCTGCTTCTCGTAGAGTTCGGTGAAGTCGGGGAGCAATTGCGCGCGCGCCTGCCCGAGCGCGGCGACCCGTGGGCCCGAGCGCGACGAACGCTGCCAAGAGGAGAGCGCCCAGCCATGCGGCAGGCAAGCGGTGTCGATCGAATTTCATGGCTTCCTCTTTACGGGAAACTGACGGGTTTGCGCGCTACCGGCGCGCGACGGAATAGGCGATCTGGCGCACCGTGCGCGCCGGCGCCTCGCCCAGGACCGTGACCAGGTAGTCACCGAGCCGCAGCTGTAAACGTTGAGGCCGCCCTGCTGCATGAAGCCCGCCTGAGCGTGGCGTCGTCGAGAGCGGCTCGATGAACACGCTGACGGCGACGAGCCCGTCCGAGTACACGAGATGCGCGACCGGGTCGCGCTTGCCGCGAAGCAACCGGAAGCTCTCGCCGATCTTCGCGAATCCCGGCGGCACTCGATTGACGACCCAGCCAGTGTCGTGCAGAACCGCGTCCCCAGCCGATCCGCCCTGCTTCAATTGCCAGTCGGCCGGCGTCGCCGACCAACTCGGCTTCACCATGTCACGGTCGATGCGCGCGCCGATCGCGAGGTCGGTGAACGCAAACTGCTCGATCACCTCGCCCTTTTCGTCGACGATGCGGGCCTTGAGCAGCAGGCCGGTCGTCGGCGTCCGCCCAGAACTTGTGGCCGTAACGAAGGCCGTCGCGCGGCTCGAAGACGTAGGTTTGCGCCTCGAGACCCGCCACGCGGGCCGTCTCGCCGCGCCGGAAATCGTAATACTGGGTCAGCGCCTGCTGCTGCTCGCGCGAAAGCGATGGAAACACATTGCGGAACGTGCGCGGCTCGACGCGCACGATCTTGGCGTCGGGGTAGTAACAGCGCACCTCGCCCGCGCTGCGGATCACCTCGCGCGCCGGCCCGTCGAGGTTGATGAGCTTCTCGAGCTCGACGCCGCCGTCGTTGAGATGCGTCAGCCGGGAGGTCTCGACCCGCCCGCCGTGCTGGAACACGATCGTGCCGATGTAGTTGAGCTGGCGAGCGGCGGTCGCCGCCCGGGCCAGGAATGCACCGGCATCCTCGGCGCGCAATACCGGCGTGTAGAAGAGTGCCGCAAGCAGCGTGAGCGCTGCGGCACGGGCGCAGAGACTCGCCCAACGGCAGGCTGATCGCCTGGAACGGCTGCTGCTGCATGGACGCGTACCCGGGCAGACTATTGAGCGCGCGTGTCGCCGCCGGGGGCCGCAACGGCACGCACGTAGGGCTGCACGCCCTGAAGCGCGGTCGCCGGCGAGTATTCCTGGTGCACCAGCACGTAGTCCTGCGGCACCGTCGGCGCGCGAACCCGCGCGACCGAGGCGCCCTCGCCGGCCTTCGCCACCGCGGCAGGCGGGGACTCGGTGAGCGTCAGTGCCGTCCAGCCAACCACGGTAACTGCGGCGATTCCGGCCGCTGCCGCCCACGCCCACGCAACCACCGGATGCGCTGCGCGCTTGCGTGGCGCCAGCACCGTCGGCTCGCTGGCAAGCCGCCGGGCGAAGCGGGCCGAGAAGCCGGTGGTGTTGAGCGTTGTGCCTCGCAACTGGTCGCCAATCACGTGATAGCACGCCCAGTTCCCAATCGCATCGCGTCGCCGTAGCTCGGCAAGGCAACGGTCCACGCCATCGTCGTCGAGTTCGCCGTCCATCAGGCGCGACATGTCCTCGCTCATCACCATCTCCGGTTCTCATCGGTACCGAGCAGCGGCCGCAGCTCGGCGGCGATCGACTCGCGCGCGCGGAAGATCCGCGAGCGAACGGTGCCGATCGGGCAGTTCATGACATTCGCAATCTCTTCGTAGCTCAAACCTTCGATCTCGCGCAGCGTGATCGCCGTGCGCAGATCCTCCGGCAATGCATCCATCGCCCGGTTGACGGTCGCGGCGATCTGCTTGCCGATCAGCTCGCCTTCGGGCGTCGAGGCGTCACGCAACTGCTCCGCATCCTCGAAATTCTCCGCCTCTTCATGATCGAAACTCGTTGACGTCGGTGCCCTTCGGCCCAGTGCGACCAGGTAGTTCTTAGCCGTGTTGATCGCGATGCGATACAGCCACGTATAGAACGCACTGTCGCCCCGGAAGCTCGGAAGCGCGCGGTAGGCCTTGATGAAGGCCTCCTGCGTCACGTCCTCGACCTCCGCCGGGTCGCGCACCAGCCGCGACAGGAGCCGCCCCAGCTTGCGCTGATACTTCACCACTAGCAGCTCGAACGCACGCTTGTCGCCGCGTTGCGCCCGCTCCACGAGCTGCTGATCGACTTCGCGATCACCCATCCGCGGGGCTTACGTCCCTGATTCGTTCGTTGTTATGCCCGCCGAACGACGGGGGCGGCAATCCACCCCACAGCGGGTTCCGCCATCGTGCCGGAACGCGGGACGGTGCACGCTTGCACTCAAAGACCGGGAAAAAAGCCGGAAGTTCAGCGGAATCCAGACACTTGCCGGATTAATGCAAGGTTTCGTCACGATTCAGCGTTTGTCCAATACAACCACTGGATGCACGTTTCCAGTCGTCATCCCGCGATAGTTGCGCACCGCGGGCGTGCGCCACGGCGCAAGCGCCGCGCGCCGCGCGTCGTCCAGCAAGCCGAGCTGGTCGAGCACCGCTACGGCAGCCGGATGCAGGCCCCGCTTCGCGCCATCGGCCACCTTGACGGCGATTCCGAGCCCGCGGCTGCGTACGCCGATCGCCTGCACGCCTTCGGCACCGATTTTCGTCACCCAGTCGCCCCCGCCAGCCTGCATGTACGCGAAATCGTTCCGCCCCTCCCCGGAAACCATCTCCGGATGCGCCGTCATGGCGTCGGCGAGCCGGCGGCCCGCATTTCCGTACTTTGGGTCGGGCGTCGACGAGGCAAGCCGCGCATAAGCGCACGCGAGCCCGGCAAGCGGCACCGCGTAATTGGGCGCCGAGCATCCGTCGATGCCTGCGACGAGCCGCTCCACCGGCACGCCGGTGAAATGCGCGACGCTGTCCCGGATCGCCTGCTGCAGCGGGTGTTCCGGCTCGAGGTAGTTCCCTTTCGGCCGCCCGCACAACGTGCAGTACGCGAGCATTCCGCTGTGCTTGCCCGAGCAGTTGTGGGCAAGCGGAGAATAGGGCGGCGGCGGCGGAACCTCGCCGCGCACGTCGTAATAACCCGGCGGGTGCGTGCCGCATTGCAGATCGTCGGGCGAATTGCCTGCCTTCGCGAGCATTTCGGCAACTGCAGCGACGTGCCGCGGCTCCCCCGAGTGGCTCGCGCACATGAGCGCGACCTGCGCGACGGAAAATCCGAATCGCTCGACGCCGCCCGCCGCAACGAAGGGAATCGCCTGCAGGGGCTTGAGCGCGCTGCGGGTGAACGTCAGGACATCGGGATCGCCGGCTGCGAAAAGAAGGGTCCCCTCGTGGTCGACGACCGCGACGGACCCGTAGTGGACGCTCTCCTCCGCTTCACCACGGACCTCGACGGTGAGCGGAACATGTGCGGCGGCGGAAACGGCGAGGCTGCAGTGGACCGTCAAGGGAGGCAGGACTCAAGCGGCAGAATGCCAACCGCGCATTCTACCGCCTGCCTGCCGTGGACTCGGTGGATTGCGCGACCCTCAGCCTCCGGCCAGCACCGTGCGGATCTGCTCCAGCGCCGACGGATCCTCGATCGTCGTCAAATCGCCGGGATCGCGTCCTTCGGCCAGCGCCTGGATCGAACGGCGCAGGAGCTTGCCGGAGCGGGTCTTCGGCAGCAGCGTGACGAAATGCACCGCGCCCGGCCGGGCAATCGCGCCCAGTTCGCGGTCGACCGTGTCCATCACCTCCTTCCGCATCTTCGCCACACCGTCGGGCGTGGCAACGCGTGCGGGGTCCTTCACGACGGCGAACGCGACCGGGATCTGCCCTTTCAGCGAATCGGCGACGCCAACCACGGCGACCTCGGCGATGCCGCTGTGGGCTTGGACCGCTTCCTCGATCTCGCGCGTGCCGAGGCGGTGTCCGGCGACGTTGATCACGTCGTCCGTGCGCCCGAGCACGAAGAAGTAGCCGTCGTCGTCGCGCATCGCCCAGTCGAACGTCGAATAGGCGAGCTTGTCGCGGAAGGTGCCGAAGTAGGTCTTGACGAAGCGCTCGTCGTCGCCCCAGACCGTGGTCATGCAGCCGGGCGGCAGCGGCGGCATGATCATCAGCACGCCCTTCTCGTTCGCGCCCACCTCCTCGCCCGTGCCCTCGTGCAGCAGCCTCACGTCGTAGCCGTACACCGGGAACGATGGCGAGCCGAACTTGCGCGGCGTCTCCTCGACGCCCAGGTGCGCCGAGAGGATCGGCCAGCCCGTCTCGGTCTGCCAGTAGTTGTCGATGATCGCCACGCCGAGCTGAATCCGACGCCCAGCGCGCAGTCGGCTCATCGAGCGGCTCGCCGGCGAGGAACAGGTACCTGAGCGCCGAGAGATCGTGCTGCTTCATGTACGCCGGGTCCTGCTTCTTCAGCACGCGGATCGCCGTGGGCGAGCTGAACATGGTCGTGACCTTGTTCTCGGCGACGATCTTCCACCAGATGCCCGGATCGGGGCGGATCGGCAATGCCCTCGTACATGATCGTCGTCGAGCCGTTGATGAGCGGCGCATAGATGATGTACGAATGGCCCACGACCCAGCCGATGTCGGTCGTCGTGAACATCGTCTCGCCGGGGGCGCACGCAAAAGACGTGACGCATCGAGGCAGGCGAGCGCGACCGCATAGCCGCCGGTATCGCGCTGCACGCCCTTGGGCTTGCCCGTCGTGCCCGACGTGTAGAGGATATACGAGGGCTCGGAGGACTCGAGCCACGTCACCGGCACCTGACCGTTCCTGTGCTCGTTGCGCAGCGTGGCGTAGTCGAGGTCACGCCCTTTGGTGCGGGGCATCTCCTTGTCGAGACCGCGATCGACGATCAGCACGTGCGCCGGCGGGAACTTGGCGAGGCGGCACGCCTCGTCGACCAGATGCTTGTACGGCACCGGTTTGCCGCCGCGCATGCCGGCGTCCGCGGTGACCATCACCGTGGGCTTGGCGTCGTCGATTCGCGTCGCGAGGCTCGCCGCCGCGAAGCCGCCGAACACGACGGAGTGGATCGCGCCGATGCGCGCGCAGGCGAGCATCGCGAACGCGGCTTCCGCGATCATCGGCATGTAGATCAGCACGCGATCGCCCTTGCCCACGCCGAGGCCCTTGAGGATCGCCGCGCAGCGGTTCACCTCGTCATGCAACTGCCGATAGGTGTAGCGCACCTCCTGCCCGGTTTCCGTCGAGAGGTAATGCAGCGCCGTCTGGTCGGCGCGCTTCGCGAGATGGCGGTCGACCGCGTTGTGGCAGAGGTTGGTGCGGCCGCCGACGAACCACTTGGCGAACGGCGGCCGACTGTAATCGAGGGCCTGCGTGAACGGTGTCTGCCACTCGATCAGTGCCGCCTCCTCGCGCCAGAAATCGTCCCGCTCGACAAGCGAACGCCGGTGGAATTCCCGATAGCTCCCCATCTCTTCTCCTCCATCGGCCGCTTGCAGCGTCCGTCGAACGTGGGCGCGGCGCCGTTACGGTTGTGTTCGGCTTCCCCGGCCTCGGCGAACAAGGGCGGATGGCCACGAAAGATCGCGCGAAGCGGCAAGCCTAGGGAACCTCGCCGCTGCCGGCTTTGCGCCGGATCAAGTCCGGGCATCGCCGTGGTCGTTCACTGCCGCCCCTTGGCTGGCCCCCTCCTGAGTGGCCTTCTCCCGGACCGGACGAAGGGGCGCGCTCTGCGATGGCCGCGCGGTTCGGGAACGGCGGGTCGAAATCATCCTCCGGCCGGCGCCGGAGCCGCGCCGCCGACGATCAGGGGTGTGAATCGGGCGCGATCCGCACGACGGTCCGCCCGCGCACCATCCCCTTGAGGTACGGATCGAAATGCGTATCGAGCTCGTCGAATTCGATCGTGCGGACCTGGTCGTGCACGCGGTCGGGCCGCCATTCGACGGCGAGCTGGTTCCAGATCCGCTGTCGGAGGGGCATCGGGGTGTTGGCGCTGTCCGCACCGAGCAACGCGACACCGCGCAGAATGAACGGGGCGACGGTCGTGTTGAGCTTCATGCCGGCAGCCAATCCGACGGCACCGACCGCGCCACCGATACGCGACGTGGCCAGGAGCCACGCGAGCAGGTCGCCGCCGAGGTTGTCGACCGCGCCCGCCCAAGTCGCCTTTTCGAGCGGCTTGATCCTGGAAAGATCAATCGATTGCCGCGCGATCACCTCCTTCGCGCCGATGCCACGGAGGTAATCGGCCTCCTCGGTCGCCTTGCCGGTGATCGCGTGCACCTCGTAGCCGAGCTTCGCGAGGATCTCGATGGCCACCGAGCCGACCCCGCCGGTTGCGCCCGTCACCGCCACCGGTCCGTCTCCTGGCTTCAGCCCGTTGTGCTGCATCAGGTGGATCGCGAGCGCCGCGGTGTAGCCGGCGGTGCCGAGTGTCATCGCGTCGAACGCCGTCATGCTCTCGGGCCTGCGCACGACCCAATCGCCGGGAACGCGAACACGCTCGCTGTAACCTCCGTCGTGCGCGACGCCCATGTCGTAGCCGTGCACGATCACCTTGTCTCCGCGCTTCCACCGCGGGTCCGAAGACGACTCCACCGTTCCCGCCATGTCGATGCCGGCATTGGTCGGGAACTTGCGCATGATGCGGCCCGTTCCGTTGTGCGACAGCGCGTCCTTGTAGTTGATCGTCGAATACTTGGTGCGCACCACCACGTCGCCGGGATCGAGCTGGTCCAGCGTCATCTCGACGAAGCGGCTTTTCGCGAGCTTGTCTTCCTCGAAAGTCCGGTACGCCTTGAACTTGTGCACAGCGTTCTCCTCGGGTGTCAGGATGGGCGAGCGGGCGCGGCGCGGGCGGGGGACTCCTCGCTCGCGTGGGGCAGCGCCATGTATTCGTGGGTGCGCATCTCGATCAGGCGGCTCACCGTGCGCGGGAATTCCTGCGCATTGCGACCTTCGAGATAGAGCGCGTCCGCGGGGACGGCCGCGGACAGGACGAGCTTCACACGGTGATCGTACAGGATGTCGACCAGCCAGGTGAACCTGCGCGCGAGGTCAGCGGTCCCGGCATGCATCCTCGGCACGCCGGACACGAAGACGACGGCGAACCGGCGGGCGATCTCCAGGTAGTCGCGCTGCGACCGCGGCCCATCGCAAAGCGCGGTGAAATCGAACCAGACGGCGCTTCCCGCCCGGCGCCTGGCCTTCATCAGCCGGCTTTCGATGGCGAGCTCGGTCGGCTCGTCGGGTCCCGTCGCGATCGCGTCGAACGCCCGCGCAAGGGCCGCCTCGGCCGTGGCGTCGGCAGGCATGTAGTAGGCGGGCACCTGCTCCAACGCCCGCAGCCGGTAGTCTGTGCCGCCATCGACCTCGAGCACGTCGAGCGACCTGTTCAGCAGGTCGATCGTCGGCAGGAAGTTCTGCCGCTGCAGCCCCTCCGGATAGAGCCCGGAGGGCGGATAGTTCGAAGTCATCACGAACACGACGCCGTTCCCGATGAGCGCCGAGAGCAGCCGGCCGAGGATCATCGCGTCGGCAATGTCGGAGACGTGGAACTCGTCGAAGCAGACGAGCCGATGGCGCCGGGCGATCCGCTCCGCGACCGTGGCGAGCGGATCCTCCTCGCGCCTGAGCGTCGCGAGCTCCTCGTGCACATCGCGCATGAAAGCGTGGAAATGGACGCGCGCCTTGCGCCGGATCGGCACGCTCGCGAAAAAGCCGTCCATCAGCAGGCTCTTGCCGCGGCCGACGCCGCCCCACAGGTAGAGCCCGCGCGGCACCTCGGGTGGACTGAACATTCTCTTGAGGCGCGACTGCCGTGCTGCACGAAATGCCGCGAGTTCGTCGGCGAGCTGTTGCAGCCGCGTGACGGCTCGCGCCTGCGCCGCGTCGAGTGTGGAGCCACGCGCGGCAAGAATCGGCCCGAGATACCCAGGCAACGATCCGGGCGCCGCACGGACGTGCCGTGTGCGCCCGGCTGGCTGCGCGGTCGACGTCACCAACCCTTCTCCCCCTTGCTCATGCCGGTGCGCACGCCGCCGCACGTCACGCGTGCCCGCGCGCTATCGGGTCCCGAATGCGCAAATGATACCGGCACAACGTGCCGGCCGCCGCCAAGAAGGGTCCGGCCCATGCGCGGCGCGACGCAGCTGCAGTTCCTGCCTCGGCGTGGCGCGATCGTCAAATGTTGAGCGTGCGCTTGTCGACCGCGAGCGCCGCCTCCTTGGTCGCCTCCGACAGCGAAGGATGGGCGTGGCAGATGCGGGCGATATCCTCGGCCGATGCGCCGAACTCCATTGCCACGACGCCTTCGGAGATGAGCTCCGAAGCGAACGGGCCGATCACGTGCATCCCGAGAAGCCGGTCGGATCCTGCGTCGGCGAGGATCCTGACGAACCCAGTCGTTTCGCCCATCGCCCGGGCCCGTCCGTTCGCGGTGAACGGGAACTGGCCGGCCTTGTACGCGATGCCTTCCGCCTTGAGCTGCTGCTCGGTCTGCCCGACCCACGCGATTTCCGGGGCCGTGTAGATAACCCACGGGACCGTGTTGAAGTCCACATGCGGGTGCTGGCCGGCAATGCGCTCCGCGACCGCCACGCCCTCCTCTTCGGCCTTGTGCGCCAGCATCGGTCCGCGCACGACATCGCCGATCGCCCAGACCTGCGGCAGGTTGGTTCGGCAGTTCGCGTCCACGGTCACGAAGCCGCGCTCGTCGAGCGTCAGCCCGACGTTGCGCGCACCGAGCCCGGTCGTGTTCGGGGCGCGGCCGATCGACACGATCAACCGGTCGAACGTCGCCGACTGCGCCTTGCCCTCGGCATCGTTCCAGGAAACCGCGACCTCGTCCTTGGCGGGCTTCACGGCGGTGATCGTCACGCCCAATTGGATCGCGAGCCCCTGCCGTACGAATACCTTGTGCGCCTCCCTCGCAACTGCCTGATCGGCGGCGCCAAGGAAGACGGGCAGCGCTTCGAGCACCGTGACCTCGGCGCCGAGCCGGCGCCAGACGCTGCCCATCTCGAGCCCGATCACGCCGGCGCCGACCACGCCCAGGCGCTGCGGCACCGCGGGAATCGCGAGCGCCCCGGCATTGTCGAGCACGAGTCGGTTGTCGAAGGCCACGCCAGGCAACGCGCGCGGAGTGGAGCCCGTCGCGATGATCACGTGCTTCGCGGACAACTCGGCGGCGCCCGGCCCTTCGACCCCGACGAGCCATCCAGACTGCGCGCTTCCACCCACGAAGGCGCCGCGGCCGTGGAAGAACGCAACCTTGTTCTTCTTGAACAGGAACAGGATGCCGTCGTTGTTCTGCGCGACGACCTTTTCCTTCCGCGCGAGCATTTTCGCGACGTCGATCTCGAGGCCCTCGACCTTGATGCCGTGATCGGCAAACGAGTGGCCGGCATGCTCGAAATTCTCGGACGACTGGAGCAGCGCCTTCGAGGGGATGCAGCCGACGTTCGTGCACGTGCCACCCAGCGCCGGCTTGCCGTCCGGGCGCGTCCAGTCGTCGATGCACGCCGTCCGGAAGCCGAGTTGCGCCGAGCGGATGGCGGCAATGTAACCGCCCGGACCTCCGCCGATAACCACTACGTCGAATGTGTCAGCCATTGCTGTCTTCCGCTTTGCGTATACGGGTCATGAAAGCGCGAACCTCAGTCGCACGCGGGGAGCGAGCGAGCGGCCCGAGAACGCGAAGCCGCGGAGCGAGGGGGCGAGATAGTACATGCAGGTACAGCGAGCCCCTGAGCGAGCAGCGACAAAGTTATCGGGGCGCGCAGCCGCGGGGCTAAAGATCCAGCAGAAGGCGTGCTGGGTCTTCCAATGCCTCCTTGATGGCGATCAACGACAGCACGGCCTCGCGTCCGTCGATGATCCGATGGTCGTACGATTGCGCGAGGTAGTTCATCGGTCGCGCGACGATCTGCCCGTTCTCGACGACCGCGCGCTCCTTGGTCGCATGCACGCCGAGGATCGCGGACTGCGGCGGGTTGATGATCGGAGTCGAGAGCATCGAGCCGAACACGCCACCGTTGCTGATCGTGTACGTGCCTCCCGTGAGCTCCTCGACCGTCAGCTTGCCGTCCTGCGCACGCTTGCCGAAGTCGGCGATCTGCTGCTCGATCTCGGCCACCGACAGCTGGTCCGCATCGCGGATGATCGGAACCACGAGACCGCGTGGGCTTCCGACGGCGATGCCGATGTCGTAATAGCCGTGGTAGACGATGTCGTTGCCGTCGATGGAGGCGTTGACCAGTGGAAACTTCTTGAGCGCATGCACCGCCGCCTTGATGAAGAAGCCCATGAAGCCGAGCTTCACGCCGTGCTCCTTCTCGAAGCGGTCCTTGTAGCGGTTGCGCAGATCGATCACGGGCTGCATGTTGACCTCGTTG
The DNA here is from genome assembly GCA_963750585.1 of uncultured beta proteobacterium. GTDB lineage: Bacteria > Pseudomonadota > Gammaproteobacteria > Burkholderiales > Casimicrobiaceae > VBCG01. The sequence goes on along the minus strand of CAVVRH010000047.1, from coordinate 179,573 downwards.
AACGTGGTCAGGATTGCAGCAGTGGACTGCGACTGCACGAGACGCTCGGCGACGCGCTGGCGCAGCCGCGACATCGGCACGCGTTGCTCGGGCCGGTTTTGCAGGCTGGCCGGGAGCGGCACGGCAGGCGCCCTGGCGACCGATACCGTCGAGGGTGCCGCAGGCGCCGCTGGTGCTGCCGGCGCGCCCTTCGCCTCGACCGCCGCCTGCACGTCGCCCTTGGTAATGCGACCGCCGCGGCCGGTGCCGGCGACATCGGTCGGTGCCATGCCCCGCTCGGCCATCATCTTTCGCGCGGCGGGAAGCGCAGTCGCGGCAACCGGCGCCGCGGCGGCTGCCGCAGGCGCCGCAACCGGTCTCGCGCCGTTCTCGGCCTTTGCCGAGGTGGCCGCGACGGCCTTTGCCTCGGTATCGATAACCGCGATCACTTCGTTCGACAGTACCGTGGAACCGTCGGGCTTGACGATCTCGATCAGCACGCCATCGCCGGGCGCCGGCAGCTCGAGCACGACCTTGTCGGTCTCGACGTCGATCAGGTTCTCGTCGCGCTTAACCGCCTCGCCCTGCTTCTTGTGCCAGCTGACGAGCGTTGCCTCGGCGACCGATTCGGGCAGTTGCGGGACCTTGACTTCGACTCGCATGTCTTGTGGTTCCTGGTCAGGTTGCGACGAGCATCTCGCCGTCGGACAGCTTCTCGCCGAACGCGTCCTCGAGCAGCTGTTTCTGCTGCGCCTTGTGTTTCGACAAGTAGCCCACGGCCGGTGCCGCGGATACCGGACGTCCGGCATACGCGAGCACCGCCTTGGCCGGCATGTCGGCGCGGAAATAGGCGCGCAGGCGGTACCACGCACCCTGGTTCTGCGGCTCTTCCTGGCACCAGATGACCTCGCGCAGGTTCGCGTACGGCGCGATCGACGCCTTGAAGTCCTCGTGCGGGAACGGATACTGCTGCTCGAAGCGGATGATCGCGACGTCGGCGATCTTGTGCTCGCGTCGGTAGGCGACGAGCTCGTAGTAGACCTTGCCCGAGCAGGCGATCACCCGCCGCACCTTCTTCGCGTCGATCTTCTCGACCTCGCCGATCACGTTTCGGAAGGCGCCGCCCGCAAGCTCGGGGAGCGAGCTCACCGCCTCCTTGTGCCGCAAGAGGCTCTTCGGGCTCATCACTACGAGCGGCTTGCGATACGCACGCAGCATCTGCCGGCGCAGAAGGTGGAAGATCTGCGCCGGCGTGGTCGGCACGCACACCTGCATGTTGTGCTCGGCGCAAAGCTGCAGGAAGCGCTCCGGCCGCGCCGACGAATGCTCCGGCCCCTGGCCTTCGTAGCCGTGCGGAAGCAGCAGCACGAGCCCGCACACGCGGCCCCACTTCACCTCGCCGGCGGCGATGAACTGGTCGATGACGACCTGCGCCACGTTGGCGAAGTCGCCGAACTGCGCCTCCCAGATCACCAGGCGATCGGGATCCGACGTCGAGTAGCCGTACTCGAAGCCGAGCACGCCGTACTCGGAGAGCACCGAATCGATGATCTCGATCGTCGGCTGGCCGGGCTTGATGTGCGCGAGCGGCACATACGAGCCGGCGCCGCGCACGTCGCGGTCCTGCGGATGCAGCACCGCATGGCGGTGACTGAACGTTCCGCGCGCGACGTCCTCGCCCGAAATGCGCACGCCGATGCCCTGGTCGAGCAGCGTCGCGTACGCGAGCGTCTCGCCCATCCCCCAGTCGAGCGGCGTCTCGCCTTCCGCCATCGCGCGCCGCTCGGAGAGCACCCGCTCGACCCGTCCGTGCAGCTTGAAGCCCTCGGGCACGCTCGCGACCTTCCGGCCAAGCTCGGTGAGCCGCGCGATCGGGACCGTCGAGTCGTAGCCGGCGGTCCAGGACCGCTTCTTGAACGGCGACCAGTCGGTGGCGAACGGCCGCTTGTAGTTCGACAGAATCGTCTTGTTGGTGTGTTGCCCCTTGTCGAGCGAAGCACGGAACTCGGCGATTATGCGCTCGGGCTCTTCCTGCTCGATCACGCCCTCGGCGATCAGCCGGTCCGCATATAGCTTGCGCGTGCCCGGATGCTGCGCGATCTTCTTGTACATCAAAGGCTGCGTCACCATCGGCTCGTCAGCCTCGTTGTGGCCGAGCCTGCGGTAGCAGACCAGATCGATGAACACGTCCTTGTGGAACTGCTGCCGGTACTCCATCGCGATCTCGACTGCAAGCAGGCAGACCTCGGGATCGTCGGCGTTCACGTGGAAGATCGGCGCGTCGACCATCTTCGCGATGTCGGTGCAGAAGAACGTGCCGCGCGCGTCGCGGGGATCCGACGTGGTGAACCCGATCTGGTTGTTGACGACGATGTGGATCGTGCCGCCCGTGTAATAGCCGCGGGTCGCCGCCATGTTCAGCACTTCCTGCAGCACGCCCTGCCCGGCCATCGCGGCGTCGCCGTGGATCAGCACCGGCAGCACCTGGTCTCCGCGCGCATCGCCCCGTCGCGTCTGCCGCGCCCGCACGCTGCCCTCGACGACCGGGTTGACCGCCTCGAGGTGCGACGGGTTGAACGCGAGCGTGATGTGCATCGGCCCGCCCGGCGTGATCACGTCGGAGGCGAAGCCCTGGTGGTACTTGACGTCGCCGGCCGACAGCACCTGCTCCTGCTTGCCCTCGAACTCGGTGAAGAGGTCGGCCGGCATCTTGCCGAACGTGTTGACCAGCACCGCAAGGCGCCCGCGGTGCGCCATGCCGATCACCGTCTCCTGGATGCCCGCCGTGCCAGCCAGCTTGATCAGGTGGTCGAGCATCGGGATCAGCGTGTCGCCGCCCTCGCCCGAGAAGCGCTTCTGGCCGACGTACTTGGTGTGCAGGTAGCGCTCCAGCGTCTCGGCCGCGGTGAGCCGCTCGAGGATGTCGCGCTTGCGCGCGGCGTCGTAGCTCGGGCGTGCGCGGATCGGCTCCAGGCGCTGCTGCAGGAAGCGCTTGGTGCCGATGTCGATGATGTACATGTACTCGGCGCCGAACGTGCGGCAGTAGGTGTCGCACAGCGCCTGGATGATGTCGCGCAGCCGCATGCGCCTCGGTCCGGCCTTGAACGATCCGACGTCGAACTCGGTGTCGAGGTCGGCCTCGGCGAACTCGTAGGTGGAAAGGTCGAGGTCGGCGACATACGGGATCTGTTTGTGCTTCAGCGGGTCGAGATCGGCGTGGAACAGGCCGAGCGAGCGGAAATGGCTGATCAGCTGCAGCACGCGCGCCTGCTTGTGCATCGTCGAGGCGTCGACCGTCGCCCCGACCAGCTTGCGGCTGCGCGCGAGCTCGCGAAACGACTGGACCACCGGCGCGTGGGGCACGTCGGGCGCGCCGTCGCGCAGCTCGTCGAAGTAGGCACGCCACTCCGGCCCGACCGCATCGGGGCTCGCGAGGTAGTGCTCGTACAGCTCCTCGATGAACGGGGCGTTGGCGCCGAACAACGTGCTGCTCGACTGGAACTCCTTCATGATTCCCATCGGCAAATCTCCCGGTGCTGCAACTTACGCAATTCAGTTCTGACGGCAACCGCGAATGCAAAGGGGCGGTCGCCGCCGCACGCGGCCCCGCCCCTCCCGTACGCTAGCGCTTTGCGAGCGCCGGCACGGTACGCCGCGGCGCGCCCTTGTAGAGTTGGCGCGGGCGGCCGATCTTGTACTCGGGGTCGGTGATCATCTCGTTCAGTTGCGCGATCCAGCCGACCGTGCGCGCCAGCGCGAAGACCGCGGTGAACAGCGACACGGGGATCCCGATCGCCTTCTGCACGATGCCCGAATAGTAGTCGACGTTCGGGTAGAGCTTGCGGGATACGAAGTAGTCGTCCTCGAGCGCGATCTTCTCGAGCGCCATCGCGAGCTTGAACAGCGGATCGTCGTGAAGGCCGAGCTCGGTCAGCACCTCGTGGCACGTCTCCCGCATCAGCTTGGCGCGCGGATCGTAGTTCTTGTAGACCCGGTGTCCGAAGCCCATGAGCTTGGCGGTGCTGTTCTTGTCCTTGACCCTGGCGATGAAATCGCCGATCTTCGCCACCCCGCCGTTGGCCTGGATCTCGTAGAGCATGTTGAGGCACGCCTCGTTGGCGCCGCCGTGCGCCGGACCCCACAGACAGGCGACCCCGGCCGCGATCGCCGCGAACGGATTGGTACCCGAAGACGCGCACAGCCTGACGGTCGACGTGGACGCGTTCTGCTCGTGGTCGGCGTGCAGGATGAAGATCCGGTCCATCGCGCGCACCAGCACATCGTTCGACTTGAAGTCCTCGCACGGCGTCGCGAACATCATGCGCATGAAGTTGCCTGCGTAGGACAGGTCGTTGCGCGGATACATGTACGGCTGGCCGACCGAATACTTGTACGCCATCGACACGAGCGTCGGCATCTTCGCGATCAGGCGGATCGCCGAGATGTCGCGCTGGTGCGCGTCGTGCAGGTTGATCGAGTCCGGGTAGAACGCGGAGAGTGCACCGACGAGGCCGGTCATCACCGCCATCGGATGCGCATCGCGGCGGAACCCGCGCATGAAGAACTGCATCTGCTCGTTGACCATCGTGTGCTTGGTCACGCGACCGACGAATTCCTTCTTCTGCTCCGCATTGGGCAGCTCGCCGTAGAGCAGCAGGTGGCAGACCTCGAGGAAGTCGCAGCCGGTCGCGAGCTCGTCGATCGGGTAGCCGCGGTACAGCAGCTCGCCCTTGTCGCCGTCGATGTAGGTGATCGTCGAATTGCACGACGCCGTCGACAGGAAGCCGGGATCGTAGGTGAACTTTCCGGTCTTGCCGTACATCGTGCGGATGTCGATCACATCCGGGCCCACGCTGCCGGCGAGCACCGGAAAGACGACGGAAGGCGAACCGTCGGAAAAGGAGAGCGTCGCGTTACGGTCGGTCATGATTCAGGTCTCCAGCGGGTCAATGGTGGGACGGGACATCGGCGACACGGCACTGGCATCTCACACCACGCCACGACGCCCGATTCTTCGAAAGATCAGCTTCGACGTAAGGCATTCACCACAATCTGCAAGGACGGCTCCTCGGAATCGGCGCGACCCGCGATCAGCTCCCAAAGATCATTGTCCGAAAGGTCGAGCAGACGGGTCAGCGCCTCGGCTTCCATATCGCTCAGCGTGGCCCCGCGCGCGTCGAGAAACCGGGTCAGAACGAGATCGTTCTCCAGCATGCCGCGGCGGCAGCGCCAACGCAACCGCGCAAGCCGGCGATCATCGTCGGGCGGCCCCTTATCCGGCGCGCCGGCCTCCGTCAAAGGAGGTTGCGCAAGTCGCGTCATGCCGAGGTCGTCGACCGGAAAGGGGTTGATTATGCCGACAGGCTCCGCCGATCCGGGACGCTACACCGTTCTCCTGACCAGGATGTCCTTGATCTTGCCGATCGCCGCGTTCGGATTGAGCCCCTTCGGGCACACGTCCACGCAGTTCATGATCGAGTAGCAGCGGAACAGCCGGTACGGATCCTCGAGGTTGTCGAGGCGCTCGTTGGTGTCCCGATCGCGGCTGTCGGCGATGAAGCGATACGCCTGCAGCAGGCCGGCCGGGCCGACGAACTTGTCGGGGTTCCACCAGAACGACGGGCACGCGGTCGAGCAGCAAGCGCAGAGGATGCACTCGTACAGGCCATCGAGCTCCTCGCGATCCTCGGGCGATTGCAGCCGCTCGCGCTCGGGAGGGGGCGTGTCGTTGACGAGGTAGGGCTTGATCGAATGGTACTGCTTGAAGAACTGGCTCATGTCCACGATCAGATCGCGGATCACGGGGAGGCCCGGCAGCGGCCGCAGTTCCACCGGCTCCTTCAATTCCTTGAGATTGGTGATGCATGCGAGCCCGTTCTTTCCATTGATGTTCATCGCGTCGGAGCCGCACACGCCCTCGCGGCAACTGCGGCGGAACGACAGTGTCTCGTCGACGGCCTTAAGGCGCACCAGCGCATCCAGCAGCATGCGATCGTGCGGGTCGAGCGCGACATCGTATTCCTTGAGGTAAGGCTTCGCGTCCTTCTCGGGGTCGTAGCGGTAGATGCGGAATTTCATGGAAAGGTCTCGCTGGGCCGGTGGCGGTCAGTAGGTTCGCGCTTTTGGGGGAAATGCATCGACCGAAACCGGCTTCAAATTGACGGGCTTGTAGCCGAGCCGGTTGCCGTCGCGAAACCACAGGCTGTGCTTGAGCCAGTTCGCGTCGTCCCGGTTGGGAAAATCGCTGCGGGCCTGCGCGCCGCGCGACTCGCGCCGCGCCTCGGCGGAAACAATCGTCGCCTTGGCCGTCTCGATCAGGTTGTCGAGCTCCAGCGCCTCGACGCGCGCGGTGTTGAACGTGCGGCTCTTGTCCTTCAACACGACTTTCTGCGCCCGCTGCTCGAGCTCCAGAACCTTGCGCACGCCCTCGGCCAGCAGCTCCTGGTTGCGGAACACCCCGCAGTGCGTCTGCATCGCGTTGCGCAGGTCGGCCGTGATTTCAGCGGTGGACTCGCCGCCGCTGTTGCCGTCGATGCGCGCGACCCGCGCAAGCGCACTGTCGGCCGCGTCGCTGAGCCAGCGGCTTGTGCGTCTGCCGGGGCAGCTGCTGCTCGACGATGAAGTTGCCTGCAGCACGACCGAACACCAGCAGGTCGAGCAGCGAGTTGGTGCCGAGCCGGTTCGCGCCATGCACCGACACGCAGGCGCACTCGCCGACCGCGTAGAAGCCGTTGACCACGCTGTTGGGGTTGCCGTCCCTGGGCGCAACCACCTGCCCATGGATGTTGGTCGGAATGCCGCCCATCATGTAGTGAATCGTCGGCACGACCGGGATCGGCTCCCTGATCGGGTCGACATTGGCGAACTTGATCGCGATTTCGCGGATCGACGGCAGCCGCTTGTTGATGACGTCCGGTCCCAGGTGGTCGAGCTTCAGCAGCACGTGATCCTTGTTCGGTCCGCAGCCGCGACCTTCCTTGATTTCCTGGTCCATTGAGCGGCTGACGACGTCGCGCGACGCGAGATCCTTGGCGTTGGGCGCATAGCGCTCCATGAAGCGTTCGCCGTTGACGTTCAGCAGGATGCCGCCCTCGCCGCGCACGCCCTCGGTGATCAGCACGCCGGCGCCCGCGACCCCGGTCGGATGGAACTGCCAGAACTCCATGTCCTGCAGCGGGATGCCCGCACGGGCGGTCATGCCGAGGCCATCGCCCGTGTTGATGAACGCATTGGTCGATGCGGCGAAGATCCGACCGGCACCTCCGGTGGCGAAGACCGTCGCCTTCGCCTGCAGGATCATGATTTCGCCGGTCTCCATCTCGTAGGCGACCACGCCCAGCACGTCGCCGTCGGCATCGCGCACGAGGTCGAGCGCCATCCACTCGACGAAGAACTGGGTTCGCGCGCGGACGTTGCGCTGATAGAGCGTGTGCAGCATCGCGTGGCCGGTGCGGTCGGCGGCTGCACAGGCGCGCTGCACCGGCTTTTCGCCGAAGTTCGCCATGTGCCCGCCGAACGGGCGCTGGTAGATCGTGCCGTCGGCGTTGCGGTCGAACGGCATGCCGAAGTGCTCGAGCTCGTAGACGACCTGCGGCGCCATCTTGCACATGTACTCGATCGCGTCCTGGTCACCCAGCCAATCCGATCCTTTGATCGTGTCGTACATGTGCCACAGCCAGTTGTCCTCGCTCATGTTGCCGAGCGAGGCGCCGATGCCGCCCTGCGCCGCGACGGTGTGCGAGCGGGTCGGAAACACCTTGGACAGCACGGCGACCGACAGCCCGGCCTCGGCAAGCTGCAGCGAGGCGCGCATGCCGGACCCGCCCGCGCCCACGATAATCGCGTCGAACTTGCGTACGGAAAGATTGCTCATCGCGTCACCGTGACCACAGGAGCTGGATCGTCCAGCCGGCGTACGCCACCGCGAGCGCGATGACGATCGACTGCAGCGCGATGCGGACGCCGAGCGGCTTCACGTAGTCCATCGAGATGTTCCGCACGCCCACCCAGGCGTGGTACAGAAGCGCCGCCATGAACAGGAACGATGCGATCCGGAACGGGCCGTTCGCGAACAGCGCCTTCCACGTCTCGTAGGTCATGCCGCCGTGATAGAGCACGAGTGCGAGGAACAGCAACGTGTAGAGCGCCATCACCACGGCGGTGACTCGCTGCGCGAGCCAATCGCCGACGCCGTAGTGGGCGCCGACCGCCTGCCTTTGCCTGGTGGTCACCATAGCCGGATCGCGACGAGGAGCGTGAGGAAAAGGGAGAGCGCCAGAACCGCCGCCGCGGATTGCCGCGCCGCCTTGAGCTGACCACCGATGTGCACGTCCTGCAGCACGTGCCGCACGCCGGCGAGCAGGTGGTGCAGGTAGGCCCATGCCAGCACCAGCAAGACGAGCTTGGCGAGCGGGCTCGCAAGCGTCGTACGGAAGGCCGCGAACGACTCCGGCGACGCGAGGCTTGCCCCTACGCCCCACAGGAGTAGCGGTATGCCGAAGAAGAAGAGCAACGCGCCACTCGCGCGGTGCAGGATCGAAACGATTGCCGGCAGCGGCTGCCGGATCGCGAAAAGATTCAGGTAGACCGGCCTGGACCTTGCGACGGGTCGCTCTACGACAGCCATTGTGGCGCTCTCCGGATGGTTGCGGCGGAGGGTTGCGCCTCCACAAGGTATTGCACGGAGCGGACAGGACCAGGCCAATGCCCCGACGACCGGCCGCCATTGGCTGCGACGGGAGTCGGCGGAAGGCTGGCGTCGGACATTTTGTATTGGCAATTCAGAGGATCTGCAGCCGGAAGGCATCCCGCCCGGCAACGCTATTCGCAGCGAAGGCGTCTTGTGCGCAGCACGAAATTATAGCGCGGCCACCTTCCGGCACGCCAGAAGCGGGGTGCTCCGTATACCCGTCGGTGTCCTTGACGCCCGAAGCGACCCGGCAATGCAAAGCACTGATGTCCACCGCGAACCCGTGGCACGGACCGGCAGTCGCGTGGCCGCTCCCCAGTTGCCCCATGGGCGCTCGCGTTCGACGTTCGGTGCGCGGGCCCACGCTAGGGCCTGTTCGCACTTGCGGACATAGTGTGAACGGGCCCTAACCTCATCCCAGGTCGTTCTTGTAGTGGTGCGCTCGCGTTGAGCAGAGCTCGCGGCGAAACTCCACGGGTCGGTCACCATAGGTCAGCGTTACCCGGTCCACCTGGAGCAACGGCGCGCCCGGCGCAGCGCCTAGGATCGCCGCCGTCGCACCATCGGCGGCGACTGCCTTGATTCGCTCGTGCGCCTTCAGCATGCGCACGCCGAACTCGGTTTCGAAAAAACCGTACATCGAGCCGTGGTAAGACTCGTAGCGCGCCCGCGTGAGTCCACGGAAAAGCGCTGCCGGCAGCGTGATCTCGTCGACGATCACCGGCGCGCCACCGTAGTCGAGCACGCGGCGGAGCTGGATCACCGGATCGCCCGGCTTGAGCTCGAGCAGGCGGGCGATCTCCACGCTCGCCTTCCCCCTGCGCACGTCGAGAAGTCGACTCGCCGGCTGCTCGCCCGCGCCATCGTCACGCCGGATCCGCAGGAAGCGAAACATCGACGCGTGCTCCTCCGTATGGGTTGCAACGAACGTGCCCTTTCCTTGGCGGCGGACAACCAGATTGTCGGCCGCGAGCGCATCGATCGCCGTGCGCACCGTGCCCTGCGAGACGCCGAAGCGCTGGGCGAGCGCGAGTTCACTTGGAATCGCCTCGCCCGGTTGCCATTCGGCCGCCTCAAGGCTTTTCACGAGCAGTCCTTTGATCTGCAGGTAAAGTGGCTGGAACGAGGGCGCAGGCGGCTTGTTCATGATGGGCACGGCGACTCCCCTGCCCGCGGTTCCGCGCGACGCCGGGGACACTCGGCGATTATCGTCGCGACCCGATTCGTTGTCCAGCTATCTTATGTCTTATATAAGTTATAGGACTAGATTGACACTGCGTCGCCGCATCCCTACAATCGAACGCCATTCCACCCGGCCGGGACGAGCGGCATCCCCACGGGAATGTCGCACCGCCTAGCACCGGCGTCGGGCGGAACCTGCCCATTCACATCCCGCCCCAGGAGCGAAAGCGATGAAAGCACCCGTCCGCGTTGCCGTCACCGGCGCCGCCGGTCAGATCGGCTACAGCCTGCTGTTCCGCATCGCCTCCGGCCAGATGCTGGGGCCCGACCAGCCCGTGATCCTCCAGCTCCTCGAATTGCCGATGGAAAAGGCGCAAGCGGCGCTCAAGGGCGTCATGATGGAAGTCGAGGACTGCGCATTCCCGCTGCTCGCCGGCATGTCGGGCACCGCGGACCCGAAGGTCGCATTCAAGGACGCGCAAGTCGCCATGCTCGTCGGCGCAAAGCCGCGCGGACCCGGCATGGAGCGCAAGGATCTGTTGCTTGAGAACGCGAAGATCTTCATCGAGCAAGGCAAGGCGCTCGACGCGGCCGCAGCTCGCGACATCAAGGTGCTGGTCGTCGGCAACCCGGCAAACACCAACGCCTACATCGCGATGAAATCCGCGCCGTCGCTGCCCAAGCAGAACTTCACGGCGATGCTGCGCCTCGACCACAACCGAGCGCTTTCGCAACTCGCTACGAAGGCGGGCGTGCCGGTCGGCTCGATCGAGAAGATGGCCGTCTGGGGCAACCATTCGCCGACGATGTACGCCGACTACCGTTTCGCGACCGCCAACGGCAAGGCGGTGAAGGACCTCATCGGCGACGAGAACTGGAATCGCACCGAGTTCCTGCCGAAGGTTGGCAAGCGCGGTGCGGCCATCATCGAAGCGCGCGGGCTGTCGTCGGCCGCCTCCGCCGCGAACGCGGCGATCGACCACATCCGTGATTGGCTGTTGGGCAGCAACGGCAAGTGGGTGACGATGGGCGTGCCTTCCGACGGCAGCTACGGCATCCCGCAGGATGTGATGTATGGCTTTCCGGTCACGACGGCAGGCGGCAAGTACACGCTGGTGCAGGGACTGCCGATCGACGATTTTCGCGCGAGAGGATGAACGCGACACTGAAGGAACTCGAGGAAGAACGCGCCGGCGTCGCCTCGCTGCTTGGCTGACCCTCGGTCGCGGCGCGTCCGCCCGACGTCGCGCGCGACGCGAGGTGCGCATGGCTGGCCACATGAGAGCCGATCTTGCCCGACTAACGCCGGCACTTCAACCGGACGGACTTCGTGCGACGTCGATTCACGTGTATGTCGATCTGCCGGTGATTTGACGGGCCCAAACGGAGAAGCCATGCGCATCGCCCTTGCCGTCGTCCTTGCTGCGTGTGTCGCAACGCCCGCCATCGCAGTCGACCTGCCCAAGCGCAAGTCCGGCCTTTGGGAGGTCGTCACCAACCGCGAGGGTGCTGCCAAGGGCGGCCCCGGCTCGGGGGCGCCGATCCAGATGTGCATCGACGAGAAGACGGATGACCTGTCGCGGCAGATGGGCGAGAGCGCATCGAAGGACATGTGCGCTAAGCGCGACATGCGCCGCGAAGGAGATCGCATCGTCGCCGACTCCGTTTGCAAGTTCGGCGAGACGACGGCCACCACCCATTCCGTCATGACGGGCAAGTTCGACTCGGGTTATGAAGTCGACGTGCGCACGAAATTCCAGCCGGCGATGATGGGCATGACCGAATCCCATACGACGATCAAGGCGCGCTGGGTCGGCCCATGCGCCGCCGGCCAGCGCCCGGGCGACGTGATCATGCCGAACGGCATGAAGATGAACATGCTCGACGCCGAGAAAGCGGCGAAGAAGTAGCAACTGACCGACCCGACCCAACCACTTCCGCAGGAAGCCTCCATGGCCCACAACCTCTTCAGCACGTTCCAGGAATTCAAGCTCGCCTCCGGCGCCACGGGAAAGTTCTATTCGTTGCCCGCGCTCGAAAAGGCGGGCGTCGGCAGGATTTCCCGCCTGCCGGTGTCGATCCGCATCGTTCTGGAGAGCGTCTTGCGCAACTGCGACGGCCGGAAGGTCGCCGAGGAGCACGTTCGGCAACTGGCAAACTGGGGCCCGACGGCGACCCGGGTGGACGAGATTCCGTTCGTGGTCGCTCGAGTCGTGCTGCAGGACTTCACCGGCGTGCCGCTTCTGTGCGACCTCGCGGCGATGCGCAATGTCGCCGCGAGCATGGGGCGCAACGCCAAGACGATCGAACCGCTCGTGCCGGTCGATCTGGTGGTCGACCACTCGGTGATGATCGACCACTACGGCACCAAGGACGCGCTCGACCTCAACATGAAGCTCGAGTTCGAGCGCAACAGCGAGCGCTACCAGTTCATGAAGTGGGGCATGCAGGCGTTCGACACGTTCAAGGTCGTGCCGCCGGGCATCGGCATCGTCCACCAGGTCAACCTCGAGTACCTGGCCCGCGGCGTCCACCACAAGGCCGGCGTGTATTACCCGGATTCGCTCGTCGGCACCGACAGCCACACGACGATGGTCAACGGCGTCGGCGTCGTCGCGTGGGGAGTGGGCGGCATCGAGGCCGAAGCCGGCATGCTCGGCCAGCCCGTGTATTTCCTGACGCCGGACGTCGTCGGCGTCGAGCTCAAGGGCAAGCTGACCGAAGGCATCACGGCGACCGATCTCGTGCTGACGATAACCGAGATGCTGCGGAAGGAAAAAGTCGTCGGCAAGTTCGTCGAGTTCTTCGGCGAAGGGACGGCGTCCCTGTCCGTGCCCGACCGCGCGACGATCGGCAACATGGCGCCCGAGTACGGCGCCACGATGGGCTTCTTCCCGGTCGACCAGGCCACGGTCGAGTACCTCGCGAACACCGGCCGCACGCCAGCGGAGATCGACGCGTTCGCGTCGTATTTCAAGGCGCAGCAGATGTTCGGCATCCCGCGCGCGGGCGACATCGACTACACGAAGGTCGTCTCGCTCGACTTGGCGACGATCAAGCCGTCGCTGGCCGGGCCGAAGCGCCCGCAGGACCGCATCGAGCTCGGTAATCTCAAGGGCAAGTTCACGGAGCTTTTCAGCAAGGCGATCGCCGATAACGGCTTCGCGAAGGCCGCCGCCGACCTGGGGAAGCGGATCGTGACGCCGCTCACCGCGACGGGCGCGGGCGCGATCAGCGACGCATCGATGCAGCTCGCCAACGGCGCCGCGGCGCGCGACGTCGTCGAGATGGTGAACAATCGGCCCACGCCCGACCACTTCGCCGAGCCGGACGGCAAGCACGTATCGATCGGCGACGGCGACGTGCTGATCGCCGCGATCACGTCGTGCACGAACACGTCGAATCCCGGTGTGCTGCTCGCGGCCGGACTCCTCGCCAAGAAGGCCGTCGAGCGCGGCCTGACCGTGCGTCGCCACATCAAGACGTCGCTTGCACCGGGCTCGCGGACCGTCACCGATTATCTGACGAAGGCAGGCCTGCTGCCCTACCTCGAGCAGCTTGGGTTCACGGTCGCCGCCTATGGCTGCACGACGTGCATCGGCAACGCCGGCGATCTCGCACCGGCGATCAACGATGCGATCGTCGGCAACGACCTGATCTGCGCGGCGGTGCTGTCGGGCAACCGCAATTTCGAGGCGCGCATCCACCCGAACCTCAAGGCGAACTTCCTCGCGTCGCCGCCGCTCGTTGTCGCGTACGCGATCGCGGGCACGGTGCTGCGTGATCTGACAACCGAGCCGCTCGGCACCGGCAAGGACGGGAAGCCGGTGTTCCTCAAGGACATCTGGCCGACGTCCCACGAGATCGCCGCCGTGTCGCAGTACGCGCGCGACCCGGAGGTGTACCGGCGCCTGTACGGCGACCTTGCGAACGCGAACCCGATGTGGGGGAAGATCGCCGGCGCGGAGGGCCAGGTCTACAACTGGCCGACGTCCACGTACATCGCGAAGCCGCCGTTCTTCGACGGGTTCTCGATGAAGCCGGCGGCGACGACGGACATCAAGGGGGCCCGCGTGCTCGGCATCTTCGGCGACTCGGTGACGACCGACCACATCTCGCCGGCGGGCGCGATCAAGGAGAACTCGCCGGCGGGCAAGTGGCTGATCGACCACGGCGTACCCAAGGCGGACTTCAACAGCTACGGCTCGCGCCGCGGCAATCACGAGGTAATGATGCGCGGCACGTTCGCCAACGTGCGCATCCGCAACCTCATGATCCCGCCACGCGCGGACAAGACCCGCGAGGAAGGCGGCATCACGCTGTTCCAGCCGTCGGGCGAGAAGATGTTCATCTACGACGCCGCGATGAAGTACATCGCGCAGGGCACTCCGACGATCGTCTTCGGCGGCGAGGAGTATGGTACGGGGAGCTCGCGCGACTGGGCCGCGAAGGGCACACAGCTCCTCGGCGTCAAGGCGGTGATCGCTCGGAGCTTCGAGCGGATCCACCGCGCCAACCTGGTCGGCATGGGCGTGCTGCCGCTGCAGTTCAAGGGTCGTGACAGCGTGGAATCGCTCGGCATCGTCGGCGACGAAAGCTTCGACGTCGTCGTGCCGGACGCGATCAAGCCGCAGCAGGACGTCACGCTGGTGATTCACCGCAAGGACGGCACCAAGAAGGAAGTGGCCGTGCTCTGCCGCATCGACACGCCGATCGAGGTCGACTACTTCAAGCATGGCGGCATCCTGCCGTTCGTGCTGCGCGAGCTGGTGAGCACGGCGGCGTAAGCGGTGCAAGATCGCGGGGGCCGGTGGCGTGGCGCTGCCGGCCCTTCGTCATTGACGCTGGCGCCGACGATCCGGCCGGCGGCCGCTCACGGACGATTCGGGTAAGGGCGGGACGATGCCCCAGGCCCACCCGCTGCGTCGCGCCCTTCCCCTGTACCTGCTCGCGGGTCTCTGCCTTTCCTCGCTGGACGCGACCGCCAAGTGGCTGGTGCAGGATCACGCGCTCTTCCTCGTCGTGTGGGCGCGCTATGCGGGGCAGATGCTCGTCGTCACACCATTCGCGCTCCACCGCGCAGGACCCGGCTTCTGGCGCACGCGCCGGCTCCGTCTGCATCTGGTGCGATCGACATTCCTGCTGGCCGCGACGGCGTGCTTCTTCGGCGGCCTTCGCTTTCTTCCGCTGGCCGAGGGCTCGGCAATCGCGTTCCTGGCGCCGATTTTCGTCGTGCTGCTGTCCGGGCACATGCTCGGCGAGCGCCCCACGCGGGCGCACAGGGTCGCAGCCGTGCTCGGATTCGTGGGAGTGCTGGTCCTCGTGCGCCCCGGTTCGGCGGTGTTCCATCCGGCGACGCTGCTGCTGCTCGGCACGGCGCTATGCACCGCGCTTTACGCGATCCTGACGCGCCAGTTGCGCGAGGAGAATTCGTATACGTCGCTCTTCTACAGTGCGCTGGTGGGAACGATCGGGCTGACGCTCGTGCTTCCGTGGATGGCCCCTCGCCTGCCCGAGGCTACGGCCGATATCGTGCGGTTTCTGCTGCTTGGCCTCTTCGCAGGGCTGGGCCACTGGCTGTTCATCCAGGCATTCTCGGCGGCACCGGCATCGATGCTGACTCCGTTCACGTACCTGCAGATCGTCTGGGCGACGTTCTATGGCTACGTGTTTTTTCGGCAACTCCCGGACAGCGTCTCCTTCCTCGGCATGGCGGTGATCGTGGGCAGCGGACTCCTGCTCGCCATTCACGAACGCCGGCTGCGCATGAATCGCTAAATGCGATGCCTCGAAGCGCAGTATGGTGCAGTGCGGAAAATCTTGGGCAATCGCGGCCGGATGCGACTACAATGCTAAGTTCGTGACGGCAACCCGTTGCGATGCATTCCCCCACGACCCGGAGACAACACCATGAACCTACGCACGATCGCCGCCCTGACGGCGCTCACGCTGTCCGCGACGCTCGCCGCGTGCGGCCAGTCCTCGCAACAAGCCGCCGACAAGGCGAAGGAACCCGCGGCGAAGGCCGCCGAAGCGACCAAGGAAGCACCGAAGGCCACGACCGAAGCCCCGAAGGACGCGACCAAGGATGCCGCCGCTGCCACCACACCGGCTGCGGGCGACGCGGCCAAGGCAGAAGCAGACAAGGCCGCCCAAGCCGCGAAGGACGCCGCGAAGAAATAATTCGCAGAATTTGCACGAAAGAAGCGCCGGCCGAGTGCCGGCGTTTTCTTTGCGACATCGGTGCGGGATGGCGAAGCCTGAGCCAAGGAACCATTGCGATGAATGTCGAAACGGTGGTGATCGGCGCTGGCGTCGTGGGTCTCGCCGTGGCCCGGGCGTTGGCAATCCATGGCCGCGAAGTCCTCGTCCTGGAAGCTGCGACTCAATTCGGGACCGGCATCAGCAGCCGCAACTCTGAGGTGATCCACTCTGGCATTTACTACAAGCCGGGTTCGTTAAAGGCTCGGTCTTGCGTTGCGGGCCGCGAGCAGCTGTACGCGTATTGCCAGGAGAGGGGAATTCCGCATCGACGGATCGGCAAGCTGATCATTGCCACCTCCGAGTCGGAGGTCGCGATCCTGCAGAACTACCGCGACCTCGCGCAGGCCAACGGCGCCGGAACGCTCGAGTGGCTCTCGGCGCAGGACGTGCGACAGCTCGAGCCCGCGGTGAGCTGCGTGCGGGGTCTCCATGCGCCGCTGACCGGTATCGTGGACAGCCACGCGCTGATGCTTGCGTTGCTCGGCGATCTCGAGTCCGCGGGGGGCCAGGTCGTGTACCGAAGCCCTGTGCTCGGGGCAAGCGTCGTGTCGGACGGCTTCGCGCTTCGAGTCGGAGGCGATGAAGAAAGCACGCTCGGTTGCCGCGTGCTCGTCAACTGTGCCGGACTGACCGCGCCGTCGGTAGCTCGGACCATCCATGGGCTGTCGCCGGAACATGTCCCACCCGAGCGCTTTGCCAAAGGGCACTACTACAGCCTGAGCGGAAAGTCCCCGTTCCAGCATCTCGTCTATCCGATTGCCGAGGCTGCCGGACTTGGCATCCATGTCACGCTCGACCTCGGTGGACGCGCGAAGTTCGGACCCGACGTGCAATGGATCGTCGGCATCGACTACGCCTTCGATGACTCGCGGCGAACACGATTTTGCGACGCGATCCGGCGCTACTACCCGGAGCTCGACGCGAGCCGCCTGCAGCCCGACTACACGGGCATCCGGCCGAAGATTTCGGGCGCCGGCGAGCCCGCCGCCGATTTCCGTATCGATCCGCCGGAAGTCCACGGCGTTCCCGGCCTGGTCAACCTGATGGGAATCGAGTCACCCGGCCTCACCGCGGCCTTGGCGATCGCGGAATACGTGCGCCATGCGCTCGACCGGCCGAATGCAACGCCTCGCGTCGCCTAGCGGAACCAACCCCTGCCGTTACTGCTAGCCGTTCCGCACCGGTGCGTGCCGCGCGAGCCAATGGATCAGCGGACGCCACTGCTCCCAGTCCTGCTCGGCCCGCGATCGTGGCAGGTCGAAGATGCTGGCGCCGTCCCGCGCGCAATGCACGTACACCTGCGTCGCCCGCAGCTGCGCAACGAGCGGGAAATCGAATTGCGCGAGGAAGTCGATGAGTTCCAATGCGCTCTGCGTTCGGGAATCCACCCGCGTCGCCACCAGCGCGACGTCCAGCGTACCTTCCTTGACCACCTTCAGCTGCGCGATCGCACCCAGGAAGCGCTCGGTGGCGATCATGTCGAACGCCGACGGCATGACCGGGACCACCAGCAGGTCTGCGCGGCGAATCTCGTCCCGCAGCTGATCGCCATGCAGCCCGGCCGGGCTGTCGACGACGAGCCAGTTGGCACCGATCTCCTTCGCCACCTTGCGCTCCGTTTCGCGCGTGGCCAGCGCAATCCTGGGGAACAGCGCGGGACGCCTTTCCAGCCATTGACTCGCGGACTGCTGCGAGTCCTCGTCGGCGAGCACGACGTGCTGCCGCTTGGCGGCCAGGAATCCGGCGATGTTGGTGGCAAGCGTCGTCTTGCCACAGCCGCCTTTGGGATTGGCGATCAGGATGGTTTGCATGAGCACGCGGGAAAGACCGACGGAAGGCCGGTCGAAAGCGCGATGTTACGCCGAACGTGGCGTGCCGCGCACGTGCCGAGGCATCGGTACCCATGCACCGTGGCACCGGAGCGACAAGGTGCACAGCCACCCGATGCCGCTGGGCTAGAATCCACTCCCGATGGACGAGACCCGATCGACGATCGCCAGGCGGCAGAAAGACGCGACGGTGACGCCGCGCGCCCACCCGCCGCGCCGGCGCGCGACCCGCGCAAGGCCGAGTTCGAGACCAACAAGCTGCGCAAGCGCCTGCGTCGCCTGGTCGGCGCAGGCGATCGCCGACTACGCGATGATCGAGGCGCGGCGACCG
Organism: uncultured beta proteobacterium; assembly: GCA_963750585.1. Lineage (GTDB taxonomy): Bacteria > Pseudomonadota > Gammaproteobacteria > Burkholderiales > Casimicrobiaceae > VBCG01. The sequence goes on along the minus strand of CAVVRH010000047.1, from coordinate 161,299 downwards.
CGTGATGGTGTGCCTGTCGGGCGGCAAGGACAGCTACGGCCTGCTCGACGTCCTGCTGTCGCTGCAGGCGCCGCGCCCCGCTGCCGTTCGAGATCGTCGCCGTCAACCTCGACCAGAAGCAGCCCGACTTTCCGGCCGACGTGCTGCCGCGCTATCTCGCCGGCGCGCGGTGTGCCGTTCCGCATCGAGGAGCAGGACACCTACAGCGTGGTGAAGCGCGTGATCCCCGAAGGCGGAACGATGTGCTCGCTGTGCTCGCGGCTGCGGCGCGGCGTGCTCTACCGCGTCGCCTCCGAACTCGGCGCGACCAAGATCGCGCTCGGCCATCATCGCGACGACCTGATGGCGACGTTCTTCCTGAACCTGTTCTTCGGCGGCAAGCTGAAGACGATGCCGCCGAAGCTCGTCTCCGACGACGGCCGCCACGTCGTGATCCGTCCGCTTCGCTACGTGCGCGAGCGCGACCTCGCCCGCTACGCCGAGGCGATGGCGTTCCCGATCATCCCGTGCAACCTGTGCGGCTCGCAGGAGCACCTGCAGCGCAAGCAGGTCGCCGCGATGCTGCGCGAGTGGGAGAAGAAGCACCCGGGACGCCTCGACTCGATCTTCAACGCGATCGCGCAACGTCGCGCCGTCGCACCTGCTCGATCGCAGGCTGTTCGACTTCGGCGCCGTGCGCGCGACCGGCGTGGCCGAGCCCGGACGGCGATGTCGCGTTCGATGTCGACGCCGAGCTCGAGGCCGCCATCGAGCGCGGGACCGGGGCGCCGCGGACGATGCGCGGACCCCGAATCTCGCGCATGATCCCGCCCGGCTAGAACGTTCCGGGATAGGCAGCCGCCGTCGATCAGCAGGTTCTGGCCCGACGATGAACCCCGCGTGTGCGCTGCACAGGAACGCGCAGGCCGCGCCGAATTCCTCCGGCGTGCCGAATCGCCCCGAGGGATTGCCCTCCCGGCCGGCGCGCATCGCGTCCTCGAGCGTCTTGCCCGCCGCCTTGGCGCGGGACTCCATCGTCGCCGCGCAGCCGGTCGGTCTCGAAGGGGCCGGGCAGCAGATTGTTGATCGTGACGTTGTGCCGCGCGACCTTGCGCGAGAGCCCGGCAATGAAGCCCGTCAGGCCCGAGCGCGCACCGTTCGACAAACCGAGGAATTCGATCGGCGCCTTCACGGCTCCCGACGTGATGTTGACGATCCGCCCGAAGCGGCGCTCGATCATGCCGTCCACGGTGGCCTTGATGAGCTCGATCGGCGTCAGCATGTTGGCATCGAGCGCGCGGATCCACGTGTCGCGATCCCAGTCGCGGAAATCGCCGGGTGGCGGCCCGCCCGCGTTGTTGACGAGGATGTCCGGCTGCGGGCACGCCGCCAGCGCCGCCGCCCGCCCCTGCGGGGTCGTGATGTCGCAGGCGACCCAGGCGACCCTTCCGCCACGGCTTGCGATCGCCTCGGCCGTGCGACGCAGATCGGCTTCGGTGCGCGCGACGATCGTGACGTCACACCCTTCCGCGCGCCAGCGCCTCCGCGCACCCGCGGCCAAGCCCCTTGCTCGCCGCGCAGACGAGCGCCTTGCGCCCGCGGATACCAAGATCCATCGATTCACCCCGCCGGATGAGCGACGATCGCGCGCTTCGGCTGCAGCACGGTGGTGATCGCCGCGATGAAGAGCAACGCGATCAGCACGAACGTGCCGCGCGCCATGCCGTGGTCGAGCATGAAGCCGAACACGACCGGTCCGAGCGCGCTGCCGATGTCGAGACCGGAATAGACAAAACCATAGATGCGTCCCGACGCTCCTTCGGCGTGGCGCTCCTCACGATCAGATCGCGCGACGGGCCCGTGGTACCGACCGCGAAGCCCATCGCAGCAAGCAGGGGCGGCAGGAGCGGCGGCGCTGGGCCGGCGGCCACGGCAAGCGCCAGCGGATGCGCTTCGGACGCCCGGTTCGAACCAAGGTAGGCGCGTTGCGTCAGCAGCACGCCGAGCATGACGACGCCGATGACACCCACCGCCGCCAGCGCCGCGCGCCAGCCGAACGCCGACGCGAGCCCGAAGCTCACGATCGGCGCCACCGAATAACCCAGGTTGCCGCCGATGCCGTGCGTCGAGTAAACGTGACCCAGCCGCCGGGCCGCGACGTTGGCGTAAAGGATCGCGAAGTCCGCCGGATGAAACACCCCATTGCCGATGCCGATGACGCGGGCGTCACGCCTGAACGACTCCGCGGGCGCGGTATCCAAGGGAACGCTGCTGTAAGGTGATGCGGGAAGAGGCACACTATAGCGCATCGGCCCGGCGCATCCATCGCGGTGCGGGCCCTCGAGCATTTGGAGAATCCCCATGATCGACAAGGTGAAGAAGACGGACGCCGAGTGGAAGGCACAGCTTTCGACGGAGCAGTTCAAGGTGACGCGCAAGAAGGGCACCGAGCGCGCGTTCACCGGCGAGTATTGGGACAATCACAGGGACGGCATGTACCGCTGCGTCTGCTGTGGCATGCCGCTGTTCAGTTCGGAGACGAAATTCGACTCGGGCACCGGCTGGCCGTCGTTCTGTGCGCCAGTGGACAGGGCCAATGTGCGCGAGGAGTCCGACAACTCGTTCTTCATGCAGCGCACCGAGGTCGTCTGCGCGTCCTGCGACGCGCATCTCGGCCACGTGTTCCCGGACGGGCCGGATCCCACCGGCCTGCGCTACTGCATGAACTCTGCTGCACTGAAGTTCGAGCCGAAGTAGCGCGCTCGGGCCGCCCGTCCCATCGGGTTCGAGCAATGTGGGTCGTAGAATGACGCCCGATGCCGTCCACCTCGTCCCGGCCGGAGCATTCGGGCCTGACGCCTTTTCCGCGCCTCGTGCGCACCCCCGGGTGCCGTAACCGCCACCCGCTTCGGCCACGCCGCGCATGCGCCTGCTCCTCGCCGAAGACGACCCGATGATCGGCGCCGCCGTCGTGCGCGGCCTGACGCAGGACGGCTTCACCGTCGATTGGGTGACCGACGGGCGCGCGGCCGAGCTCGCGCTCGCAGATCCTGTTCACGACCTTCTGCTGCTCGACCTCGGCCTGCCGCGCAAGCAGGGGCTCGACGTGCTGCGCGGCCTTCGCGCGAAGGACGATGCACGGCCGGTGCTGATCCTGACGGCGCGCGATGCGGTCGTCGATCGCGTCGCGGGGCTCGACGCCGGCGCCGACGACTACCTGGTCAAGCCGTTCGACCTCGACGAGCTCGCCGCGCGCATCCGCGCACTCCTGCGCAGGCAGGCAGGACGCGCCGCGCCCGTCGCCGCGCATGGCGGCATCACGCTCGATCCCGCGACGCGCGAAGTGCGCGTCCGCGGGGACGCGGTCGCGCTTTCGCCGCGCGAGTTCGCGTTGCTGGAGGCGCTGCTCGCCAGGCCGGGCGCCGTGCTCTCGCGAGCGCAGCTCGAGGAGAAGCTCTACGGCTGGAACGAGCCCGTCGAGAGCAACGCGGTCGAAGTGCACCTGCACGCGCTGCGCAAGAAGCTCGGCACCCGCGCGATTCGAAACATCCGCGGCGTTGGCTGGACGCTCGGCAGCGCGGAGCTCGAGCCGTGAAACGCGTGCCGTCGATCCGCGCGCAGCTCCTCACCTGGCTTCTCGCTGGACTCTCGATCGCGATCGTCGCCGCGACGATCGCGACGTACGTTCGCGCCCGCGAGGAAGCGAACGAGCTGTTCGATCTGCAATTGAAGCAGACGGCAGCGTCGATCACCGGCATGCCGTTCGCCTCGGGAACCACCGGCGAGGCACAGGGCGCCGAGGGGCTCGTCGTGCAGATTTGGGATCGCAACGGCGTTCGGCTCTATCTGCCTCAGCCGCAGCGCGACGCGCCGGCCGATCCGCTCCCGCCGCGGCAGTCGCCGGGCTTCGCGACAATCGACACGCCGAACGGTCCCTTTCGCGTATTCAGCGTGCTCGCCGGTGGGCAGCTCGTGCAGGTGGGCCAGCCCATCGCCGTCCGTCGCGAGCTCGCGACATCGCTCGCGCTGCGGACCATCGTGCCATGGCTGATCGCCGCTCCGTTGCTGCTGCTCATCGTGTGGCTCGCCATCGCGCGGGGACTCGCGCCGCTCAACCGGCTCGCCGCCGCGGTCGAGCGACGCACGCCCACGCAGCTGGCGCCGGTCGCCGACACCGGCTGGCCACAGGAAACGGTGCCGCTGGTCGAGGCGCTGAACGGCCTGCTTGCACGGCTCGATTCGGCGCTCGACGCACAACGGGCATTCGTCGCCGATGCTGCGCACGAACTGCGCTCGCCGCTCGCCGCATTGCATCTGCAGGCACAGCTCGCCGAGCGGGCGGCGACCGCGGACGATCGCGCGTCGGCGCTGCGCGACCTTCGCCTGGGCCTTGCGCGCGCGACCCGCGTGGTCGAGCAGATGCTGACGCTCGCCCGCGAGGAGCCCGACGTCGGGGCGCCCGCAACGGAGTCGGTCGACCTTGCCGCGCTCGCGCGCGAAGTCGTCGCCGAACTCAGCCCGCTGGCGGGCACGAAAGAGATCGATCTCGGAGTTGACGCGCCGCCACACGCCCGCGTGCGCGGCGACCCTGCCGGCTTGCGCACGCTGCTCGGCAACCTCGTCGACAACGCGATCCGCTACTCACCGCGCGAGGGGCAGGTGGACGTGGCGCTGCGCACCGAGAGCGACGCGACGGAGCTCGCGGTGTGCGACAACGGTCCCGGCATTCCCGCCGCTGATCGTGCGCACGTCTTCGAACGCTTCGTGCGCGGCAGCCAGCCCGACGCACCGGGCAGCGGCCTGGGCCTTGCGATCGTGCGCCGCGTGGCCGAGCGTCACCGGGCCAGCGTCGTACTGAAGGATGGCATTGGCGGCAAGGGGCTCCGCGTCGTCGTGCGCTTCCCGTCCACGCAATCCTCGGCCACCCCTTAAGGCTTTCCTAAGTCTCCGCGCTCTACCTTGCCTGTCGTGCCGGGGTTTGCCGGCGACTTTCGACCTGCAAGGAGAGCACATGCAATCGACGACGTTCAAACGCAGTCTCGTCACCCTCGGCGTGCTGGGCGCGTTCGGCCTGGGTGCGGTCGCCGCCGACCGCGTGCTGCCGACGACCACCGCAGCCGCCCCCGCGAATGTGGTTGCCGCGCCCGCCGCTGCGCCGGTCGCCACGCCGGCCGCCCGCGCGCTGCCCAGCTTCGCGGATCTGGTTGCCCAGCAGGGCCCCGCCGTCGTGCAGATCACGTCGACGGCCAGCGCCCGCAAGACGGCGCTACAAGGGCGCGGCGAGCCGGAGATGCGACCCGGACGAGCTGCCCCCGTTCTTCCGCAATTTCCCGTTGCCGAACATGCCGCGGATGCCCCAGCCCGGACCACAACGCGGCGTCGGCTCGGGCTTCATCGTGAGCCCGGAAGGCATTGTGCTGACCAATGCGCACGTCGTGGCGGACGCGGACGAGGTGACCGTCAAGCTCACCGACCAGCGCGAATTCACCGCCAAAGTGCTCGGGAGCGACCCGACGACCGACGTGGCCGTGCTGAAGATCGATGCCAAGGAGTTGCCGGTCGTGCGCATCGGCGACCCCGCGGCGACTCGCGTCGGCGACTGGGTGGTCGCGATCGGCACGCCCTACGGACTCGACAACACGGTGACCTCGGGCATCGTCAGCGCCAAGTCGCGCGCGCTGCCCGGCGACACCGTCGTCCCGTTCATCCAGACCGACGCGGCGGTCAACCCAGGCAACTCGGGCGGCCCGCTCTTCAACCTGAACGGCGAGGTGATCGGCATCAATTCACAGATCTTCAGCCGATACCGGCGGCTTCCAGGGTCTCGCATTCGCGATTCCTATCGACGTCGCGCTGAAGGTCCGGGATGAGATCCAGCAGCACGGCAAGGTCTCGCACGGCAAGCTGGGCGTGACCGTCCAGCCGGTGGACCAGGCGCTTGCCGAAACCTTCGGGCTCAAAGGCCCGCAAGGCGCGCTGGTGGGCTCCGTGCAGAAGGGTGGCCCGGCCGCGAAGGCGGGATTGAAGCCCGGCGACGTCATCGTCAAGTTCGACGGCAAGCCGATCGCGCGCTCGTCCGACCTGCCTTCGCTCGTCGCGGCCGCGAAGCCCGGCCGGCAGGTCACGCTCGAGGTCTGGCGCGACGGCAAGGCGCAACAGATCACCGCCGAGGTTGGCGCACGCGATGCAGAAAAGTTGGCCGCGGCGGACAGCAAGGCGGATGTCGCGCCGGGCAAGCTGGGCGTCGCGGTTCGGCCGCTGACCGCCGAAGAAAAAGCGGAGGCGAAGGCTCGACGGAGGCGTGGTCGTGGAACGTGTCGGCGGCGCTGCGGCCAAGGCCGGTGTCAGGCAGGGTGACGTGATCCTCGCCGTCAACCGGACGCCCATCAAGTCGGTGGAGGAATTGCGCGAACTGGTCGGCAAGGCGGACAAGTCGGTCGCTCTGCTGATCCAGCGCGACGACGCGCAGATCTTCGTGCCGGTTACGTATTGGCTAAGGCTTTTTCGCTCCTGTGAGCACGGGCCCTACGGGGCCCGTTTTTTTTAATGTTGTTTCTCAATATACATGTCTATCTATATTGTATAAATAGCACTTGATTTGCACAATTGAGGCACACACGCTTCCCTTCCGCCTGTCGGCTGAAGTTGCCATAGGATTTCATAATGATATCATTTTGATAGGCGGGCAACTTGGGTCCCGCCGTTCCGCAAAGGGGGAGTCCATGGATCGCAAAGCGGGCAATCGGACCGGCGAAATCAATGTCGAACGGCCGATCGGGACCTGGAACGGATTCGTCGCACTGCTGGTCGGCCTCGCGCTCTGGGCGCTCGCCGGCTGGCAGGTGTTCGGAATGATCGGCGCGCGGCGGACCGAGCTTCGCAACCCTGGCCCTCGTCGTACTGTTGTTCCTCGCCGGCGCGCTGGTCCTCGCCGGCCTCTACACGCTGCAGCCCAACGAGGCGGCGATCCTGCAGCTGTTCGGCGCGTACCGCGGCACGAGCCGCATGCCGGGCCTGCGCGCGACCAATCCGTTCTACACGCGAAGAAAGCTGTCGCTGCGGGCGCGCAACCTGAACGGCGAGCGGCTCAAGGTCAACGACAAGCGCGGCAACCCGATCGAGATCGCCGCGGTGGTCGTCTGGCACGTCGAGGACACGGCCAAGGCCGCGTTCGACGTCGACGACTACGAACACTTCGTCAACGTCCAGAGCGAGTCCGCGGTGCGCCACCTCGCCTCCGGCGTTCGCCTACGACGATGACGACACGACGCCCGGCGACGGCGCGAGCCGACGCTGCGCGGCGGCGCGACATCGTCGCCAAGGCGCTGGAGCGCGAGCTGCAGGCGCGGCTCGACCAGGCCGGCGTCGTGGTCGAGGAAGCACGGCTCACCCACCTCGCCTACGCGCCCGAGATCGCCAGGTGATGCTGCGCCGGCAGCAGGCCGAGGCGATCATCGACGCGCGGCAGAAGATCGTCCACGGCGCGGTGTCGATGGTCGAGATGGCGCTGTCCGAACTGTCGGCCAAGAAGGTCGTCGAGCTCGACGACGAGCGCAAGGCGGCGATGGTCAGCAACCTGATGATCGTGCTGTGCGCCGAAAGCGAGGTGCAGCCGGTGATCAACACCGGCACGCTCTACACGGGGTAGGGAGCCTCTGCCCAAGTGCACACGAATGCGCTGCAGGGCCGAATGCGGATGAATGCGAGCCGCGCGACGAAGGTCGTAGCCGAGCCTACGATGCCGAGGGCGGCTGCGCAGGCGCCGCATTCGGCAGCAGCCCGGAGGGACCGGCGGTTCGGGCGGTCTGCTTTGTCGCGAGGCTTGCCAAGGGGGCCGGCCATTGGCTGCGCCTCGCTTCGCGCATCCCATCCCGAACCACCGGTCGCAATCGCGCGCACTTGGGCAGAGGCTCCCTAGGCGCCGCCAGGGGACGAACACGCGCATGGCCCAAAGGAAATCGTTCCTGCTGCGCCTCGACCCTGCCGTGTGGACGGAAGTCGAGCGGCTTGCCCAAAGCGAGCTGCGAAGTGTGAATGCCCAGATCGAGTTCCTGTTGCGCGATGCGCTCGCGCGGCGCGGCGTCGCAGTCAGGCGCGCCGCTGCCAAGCCCGGGCGCAACGACGATCCGCCCACCGCCGCGTGAATGCAGCGCCGAGACGAGGCGCCTGCCATTGAAAAGGTCCCCGATGCCAAAGCCACCACTTCGCGGATTGACGCCCGAGCAGGCGAAGGTCCTTGCCACATTGACGCCCGAGCAACTACGTACGCTCGCGCTCCGCGCTCGCAGCGTGCGCAAGCGCAGCAACTACGAGTTCCTCGGGCTGCCGCTCTACGCGGTCGCTACCGGCCCCGATCTCACCGGCACGGAGGTGCGCGGCCATGCGAAAGGAATTGTCGCAATCGGCGACATCGCGACGGGCGTGATCGCGATCGGTGGCTGGGCGCGCGGACTCGTCGCGATCGGCGGCCTCGCCACCGGCCTCGTGTCCTTCGGCGGGCTCGCGGCAGGCCTCGTGGCTGCGCTCGGTGGGTTGGCGCTCAGCGCCGGTATTGCAGTCGGCGGTGGCGCCGTGGGCACGGTCGCGCTCGGCGGTGGCGCGGTCGGCCAGTATGCGACCGGCGGAGGCGCCGCGGGCACCCATGTCGTCAGTGCGACGCGTCAGGATCCCGAAGCCGTCGAGTTCTTCGCACGTTACGGCATCCGCGTGCCGAAGGTCCCTTCGCGACGCTAGCACCGGCGCCGTGCATCAGGCTGGCGGGGCGATGAGGACGCGTTGAATGAAGCGACCGACGGCCACGATCTCCTCCAAAGCGGCGGTGTGCTCCATCGGGTAGCTTTTCCATTCGACGGCCCAGCCGCCCTCCTCCAGCATCCGCCGCGACGCCTCGCCCCACGCATGGCGCACCACCGGGTCTTGCGTGCCGTGCGCCATGAAGATCGGCAATTTCCGGTTCACGCTCGCGGCATCGGTCAGCAGCCCTTCTGCATCGACCAAGTACGTGGAGAGCGCGACGATCCCTGCCAAGCGACGCGGATGGCGCAACCCAGTATAGAGCGCGATCGCGCCGCCTTGCGAGAAGCCGCCCAGCACGATGCGAGCGTCGTGGACGCCGCGCTGGTTCTCGCGCACGATCAATTGCTCGACGTGGGCCTGCGAGTTCCGAACTCCATCGAGATCCGCGCGACGGTTCAAGTCCGCGTCGCGGATGTCGTACCAGGCGCGCATCGCATACCCGTTGTTGATGGTGACGGGAATCACCGGCGCATGTGGAAAGATAAACCGCACCGCGAACGGGGTCGCAAGCCGCAGCGCGTCCACCATTCCCGACCAGCCATTGCCGTCGTCGCCCAGACCGTGCAACCAGATCACACTGGCGGCCGGAGCCGGGCCGGTCTCGATTTCGACCGCGGGGAGAAGTGCAATGGAGGTCATGGCTGCAGGATCCGATGAAATGCGCCGCGGCGGGGTTGATACCCACGGCGGCGCGCGCAAAATTGTACGACACGGGCGTGGCGGGGCTGGCAAGCGACAAGGGGCTCGCGTACACTTCGCCACCCATTCGCCCCGCCGACACAATCGACGGTGCGAGCGTCGCGGAGCCGGAACCTACCCGGACCTCCGCGCGTCCCAAAAACACGATTTTTGCGGAGTGACCCGATGTCCCCAGCCGGTGTTTCGAGCGCGACCGCGCTCCGTCAAGTCTCCCTGGACGACAAATACGCGCTCGATTCCGGTCGTGTCTACCTGACCGGCGTGCAGGCGCTCGTGCGACTGCTGATCCTGCAACGCCAGCGCGACAGCCTCGTCGGATTGAACACGGGCGGGTTCGTCTCCGGCTATCGCGGCTCGCCGCTCGGCGGCCTCGACCAAGCCCTGTGGAAGGCAGCACCTTTCCTCGAGCGCGCCAACGTCAGGTTCCAGCCGGGCCTCAACGAGGACCTGGCTGCGACCTCGATCTGGGGCAGCCAGCAGTTGAATTTGCATCCGAGCGCGACCGTGGATGGCGTGTTCGCGATGTGGTATGGCAAGGGTCCCGGTGTCGACCGCTGCGGCGACGTGTTCAAGCACGCGAACATGGCCGGCACTTCGAAGCACGGCGGCGTGCTCGTGCTCGCCGGCGATGACCACGCGGCCAAGTCCTCGACCGTGCCGCACCAGTCCGACCATGCGTTCTCGGCGGCGATGATGCCGGTCATCTATCCGTCGTCGGTGCAGGAGATCCTCGACCTCGGATTGCACGGCTGGGCGATGAGCCGCTACTCCGGCTGCTGGGTCGGCTTCAAGTGCGTGGCCGACACGGTGGAGAGCTCGGCGTCGGTGTACGTCGATCCCTCCCGCGTCAACATCGTCGTCCCCGACGACTTCCCGTTTCCGCCCGACGGCGTGTCGATCCGCTGGCCCGACGCGTTCCTCGCGACCGAGGCGCGGATGCACGACTACAAGATCTACGCGGCGCTGCACTACGCGCGCGTCAACCAGCTGAACCGCATCGTGATCGATTCGCCTCGGCCGCGGCTCGGCATCATCACCAGCGGCAAGAGCTACCTCGACGTGCGCCAGGCGCTCGATGACCTTGGCCTGGACGAGCGCGAATGCGCGGAGCTCGGCCTGCGCGTGTTCAAGGTCGCGATGCCTTGGCCGCTCGAGCCCGAGGGCGTGCGCCAGTTCGCCGAGGGGCTGGACGAGATCCTGGTCGTCGAGGAGAAACGCCAGATCGTCGAGTACCAGCTGAAGGAGCAGCTCTACAACTGGCGTGACGACGTGCGCCCGCGCGTGGTCGGCAAGTTCGACGAAAAGGGCGAGTGGGTGCGCCCGCACGGCGATTGGCTGCTGCCGGCACCGGGAGAGCTGACGCCGGCGATGATCGCGCGCGTGATCGCGAAACGCATCGAGCGCAATGGCCTCCATCCCAGCGAAGCCGACAAGAAGAAGATCCGCGACCGCGTCGAGTGGATCAACACGAAGGAGGCAGCGCTGGAGCGCCCGAAGATCACACTCGCGCGCATTCCTTACTTCTGCTCGGGCTGCCCGCACAACACGTCGACCAACCTGCCGGAGGGCAGCCGCGCGACGGCCGGCATCGGCTGCCACGTGATGGCGATCTGGATGGATCGTCGCACGACCGAATTCACGCACATGGGCGGCGAAGGCGTGCCCTGGATCGGCCAGGCGCCGTTCACGAACGAGAAGCACATCTTCGCAAACCTCGGTGACGGCACCTATTACCACAGCGGCATCCTCGCGATCCGTGCCGCCGTCGCAGCCAAGGTCAATATCACCTACAAGATCCTCTACAACGACGCGGTCGCAATGACCGGCGGGCAGCCGGTGGACGGGCCGCTCTCGCCACAGGACATCGCCCGCCAGGTCGCTGCCGAAGGCGTGAAGAAGATCGTCGTCGTCACCGACGAGCCCGACAAGTATTCGGCGGGCTACTTTCCGAGCGACATCGACATCCATCCTCGCGGCGAACTCGACGCGGTGCAACGTGCGCTGCGGGACACGCCGGGCACGACGGTGCTGATCTACGACCAGACCTGCGCCGCGGAAAAGCGCCGCCGACGCAAGCGCGGCAAGTATCCCGACCCGGCCAAGCGTGTGTTCATCAACGAGCTCGTCTGCGAAGGCTGCGGCGACTGCGGGGTCAAGTCGAATTGCGTCTCCGTGCAACCGGTCGAGACCGAGTTCGGGCGCAAGCGCGAAATCGACCAGTCTTCCTGCAACAAGGACTATTCCTGCGTCGACGGCTTCTGCCCGAGCTTCGTGACCGTGGAAGGAGGCCGGCTGCGCAAGCCGGCCAGGGCCGCGGCCGAGGATTTCTCGCAGCTGCCGGAGCCCGCGCTCGCATCGTGCACCGCGCCCTACGGCATCCTCGTGACCGGCATCGGCGGCACCGGCGTGGTGACGATCGGAGCGCTGCTCGGGATGGCCGCGCACCTCGAGGGCAAGGGCTGTTCGGTGCTCGACATGACGGGCCTTGCGCAGAAGAACGGCGCGGTGGTCTCGCATGTGCGCATCGCGCAAACGCCCGAGCGCATTTACGCAACGCGAATCGCGGCAGGTGAGGCCAGCTTCGTACTCGCCTGCGACATCCTGACCGGCGTCGGTTACGAGGCGCTGGCCAAGATGCAGAAGGGCCGCACGAGGGCTCTCGTCAATACGGCGCTCGTGATGCCTGCCGATTTCACACGCAACGCCGACCTCCGCTTCCCGCTGGGCTCGATGGAGCAGGAAATCAAGGACGCTGTCGGCGCCGGCGAGGCGGAGTTCCTGGACGCCACCAAGCTCGCCACGGGCCTGATGGGCGACTCGATCGCCACCAACCTGTTCATGGTCGGCTATGCGTACCAGCGTGGTCGATTGCCGCTGTCGGAAGCGTCGATCCTGCGGGCGATCGAACTCAATGGCTCGGCGGTCGAGTCGAACAAGCAATCATTCCGCTGGGGGCGCCTCGCCGCCGCCGACCTTCCGCGGGTCACGAAGGCTGCGATTGCCAAGGCGCTGCCCGAGACCCAGCGGCTGTCGCAGTCGCTCGACGAGATGATCGACCGCCGCGTCAAGTTCCTGACCGACTACCAGAATGCCGCATATGCGAAGCGCTACCTCGATCTGATTGCCCGGGTGCGCGCGGCCGAAGGTACGGCCGTGCCCGGCAAGACGGCGCTCACCGAGGCGGTGGCGCGCTACTACTTCAAGCTCCTGGCGATCAAGGACGAGTACGAGGTTGCGCGGCTGTACACGCAAACCGACTTCCTCGAGCGTGTCGCGGCGCAGTTCGAAGGAGACTATGCGCTGAACTTCCACCTTGCGCCATCCCTCGTCAACCGGCCCGATCCTGCGACGGGCGTGCCGAACAAGACACGGTACGGCCCGTGGATGCTGCGCGCGATGCGCGTGCTCGCGAAGCTCAGGGGCTTGCGTGGCACGCCGCTCGACGTGTTCGGCAAGACGGAGGAGCGCATGCGCGACCGTGCGCTGATCGGTGAGTACGAAGCGATCGTCGCCGAGATTACCGACAAGCTCGCGCCGTACAACCACGCGCTCGCGGTCGAATTGGCCCAGGTTCCCGAACACATCCGCGGTTATGGGCACGTGCGCGACAGCCACGTGACGACGGCGAAGGCCAAGGAAAGCGAGCTGCTCGCCAAGTTTCGCGAAGTCCGGCCGCGGGCGGATGGACCGATTCCGCTGGTGGTCGCCGCCTGAGGAACCGAGCGCAACGTGGCATGGACACTCTCCCGAGCGGCATCGTCACGTTCCTGTTCACCGACATCGAAGGTTCGACCCGGCTGTTTCAGCAGTACCCCGACGCAATGCCGCACGCCCTGGCGCGCCATCACGCGTTGCTGCAGGACGCGATCGACTCGCACCAAGGCCGCGTCTTCAACATCGTCGGCGACGCGTTCTGCTCGGTGTTCGAACGCGCCGAGGATGCGGCCGCTGCGGCGCTTCGCGCCCAGCGTGCGCTGCATCGAGAGACCTGGAGCGGGATCGGCGTCCTGCGCGTTCGCATGGGGTTGCACACCGGCGCGGCAGAACCGAAGGACGGCGGGTACGCGTCGTCGCTCACGCTCGCGCGCGCGCACCGCGTGATGAACGCCGGGCACGGCGGCCAGATCCTGCTGTCGACCGCGGCGGCGGAGCGCGTGCGATCCACGATGCCGACGGGGACGACGCTGCGCGGTCTCGGCGCGCACAAGCTCCGCGGGCTCGCCGAACCGGAAGCGCTGTTCCAACTCGTTGCCGCTGACCTGCCGTCGGAGTTTGCGCCGCTGCGCGTCGAAGACTTGGGCACCTCGCCCGGCACGCCGCTGCACGAACTCGTACGCGGCAAGCTCGTCGGACGCGCCGCCGAACTCACGCAACTGGAGCAGCACTGGAACCAGGCGCAGCAGGCACGCGGGCACCTGGTTCTGCTGTCCGGCGAGCCGGGCGTGGGCAAGACGCGGCTCGCGCAGGAATTGGTCGCGCATGCCCTCCGGAATGGCGCAACGCTCCTGCGCGGCGGTTGCTACGAGTACGAAGCGACTACGCCCTATCTGCCGCTCGTCGAAGCGTTGCGTGAATGGGTGCACGGCCAAAGTGTCGAGCAGCTGCGTGCCAAGCTGGGCACGACCGCGGCGGAGATGGCCAAGCTCGCGCCCGAAATCGAATCGAAGCTCGGCAAGCTCGTCGCGAACGCGCCGCTGTCGCCCGGCGAAGAGCGGCTGCGCCTTTTCGACAACGTCGGCCGCCTCCTGCAATCGCTCGCCGCGGACAACGGCCTGCTCGTGTTCGTCGACGACATCCATTGGGCGGACCGTGGCACCCTGTCGCTGCTGCACTACGTGTTGCGCCACCTGCGCAACGACCGTGTGCTCGTGCTTGCGACGTACCGCGAGGTCGAGCTCGATCGTGCGCATCCGCTCGCCGCCGCACTGGTCGACTGGAATCGCGAGCGCCTTGCGACGCGCCTCCCGCTCGGACGCCTGTCGCAGGCGGATACGGGCGTGTTGATCGCGATGCTGTTCGGCCAGGAAACCGCATCCGACGAGTTCGTCGTCGCACTGTATCGCGAGACCGAAGGCAATCCGTTCTTTCTCGAAGAGGTCGTCAAGTCGCTGATCGAGCAAGGGCAGATCTATCGCGAGGACGGCGGCTGGGGACGGAAGGCGACGCACGAGCTCGCGATCCCGCAAAGCGTCAAGGAGGCGATCGGCCGACGCCTGACGCGGTTGACCGACGCGACGGTGGACGCGCTGCGGACGGCCGCGGCGCTGGGCAAGATCTTCTCGTTCGACGAGCTGGCCGCCGTGACTTCCGGCAACGTGGACGCGCTGCTCGACGCGCTCGACGAGGCCACCGCCGCGCAACTCGTGCGCGCGAACGGCGGCGAAGCGACGACGTCGTCGGGGGCCAGGACAAGTTCGCGTTCACCCACGACAAGATCCGCGAAGTCCTCTACGAAGAGTTGAACCCGATCCGCCAGCGCCGCCTGCACCAGCGAATCGGCGAAGCGCTGGAGAGGCTTCACGGCGCGTCTGCTGCGCCCGACGCGGCGACGACGGCGCAATCGGACGATCGCGCGCAGGATCTCGCCCATCATTTCACGCAGGCGGGCGATCTCGCGCGCGCGCTCGCGTACTCGCGCCGTGCAGCGGACAAGCGCCGAGCGCGTCTTCGCGCACGACGAGGCGCTCAAGTTTCTGGAGCAGGCGCGCGAGTCCGCCGAGGCGCTGAAGCGCGTCGACGACGTCGCCGCCGTCGACGAACAGATCGGTGACATCCACGAGATGCGCGGTGTGATCCGCGAATGCGGTCGACAGCTACGAGCGCGCGTTGGCGGCGGCGACCACTCGCAAGGCACGCGCCGCACTCAAGGCAAAGATCGGGAATGCCTACGTGCCGCTCGGCGATCCGCGAGGACTCGCTCGACTCGAAGAATCGCTGGTGGAACTCGATCCCACGACGCAGACGAATGCACTGGCGCTCGCTACGGCGCTCGTCGGTCGCTATTACCACTATCGGACCGAGCACACCAAGGCAATCGAATTCCTCGAACGGGCGCGGCAGCTGGCCGAGCCGCTCGACGACCCGGCGACGCTGTCCAGCATCTACACGTTCCTGGCCGGGGCGCACCAGCACCTGATGCAATACGACAAGAGCGACCGCTGGGCGCGGGCGAGCATCGCCATCGGCGAGCGCAAGCAGTTCCCGTTGGCGATCGCGTCGGGCAACGAGTTCCTGGCGGAGAATGCCGCGGGCCGCGGCCTGTGGAGCGAAGCGCTGGCGTTCGCCGCGCTCGACGCGCAGGAAGGCCGCAAGATCGGGTCGCTGGCGCGCGTCGCGTGGAGCGAATTCTGCCGCGTGCAAGCGCTCCACGGCATGGGTGAGCTCGCCGAGGCCTACACGGTGGCGCTCGCGGCGCTCGCGATTTGCGAGCGGATCGGCGAGGGCCGTTTGGCGACCTGGCTCGAGCCGCTGGCGGCGCAGATCGCGGGGGACCTCGGCGACGATGCGGCCGCGCGCGAGCACGCCGAGCGTGGTTGGGCGCGGGCGGAAGCGCTCAACCAGTTGCTGCTGTCGGCGTGGGCGCTGAATGGACTCGGCCAAGCCGCGATGCTGCGCGACGACGTCGCCACGGCGCTCGAATGGTACGAACGGTACGTCACGCTCGTGCGCAACACCGAAAATGCCATCGCGCGGAACCTGATCGTTGCGCGCGCCGCGGAATGCTACTTCCACGCAGGCCGCGTCGACGAGGCGGCGCGGCTGGCCGAACAGGCTGTGACGTTCGCCGAGTTCGGCAACGCGCCTCACTACTACGCCCTCGCCCGCCGGGTACAGGGGCAGATACTGTCTCGGCTCGGGGCCATCCTGACGACGCGCTTCGCTCGTTCGACACGGCGCTGGTGGAGTTCGGGCGAACTGGCAGCCGGCTCGAGGCCGCGCGGGTCGCTCTACCATCGTGCCCTGCTTCGATTTGCCCGCGGCGAGCAGCCCGACGGACGCGCCGACGCCGAACGCGCCCGCGATACGTTCACCGCAGTGGGCGCGGTCCACGACCGCGCCAGGGCGGAGCGTTCACTCAGTGAAGTGGATCAACGCTGACGCCCCGCGCACGACGCTGGCGGAAATTCTCAGCCACTGTCGATCGTGCTGCGGGCGGGCGTGATCCGGAACGGCCGTTCCCGGGCAATCTGGGCGATAACTCCGCCCGCCCTCCATGGCCGCGCACGGCCCCGGTCACCGATCGTCGCAGAGCGATCCTGGGCGGATCTTCATGCTGTGCCGCCGCCTCTGCCGTAGCTTCGGCAGCGCGCAGCCGGCTACGTGGTCGGCTTTGCTTTTCGCCCTGGAGCCAGAGGCGGGACATAACCGGATACGCGGCACTGCCATGCGTCAATCCGCTTGCCGTTTTCGAACCGGGTCAGATTGCACATCACGACCTCCCCGGTCGCCGTCAGGTCCACAAGCTGACGGCGCACCGCCGCGAGGGGCACGCCCATTTCCTTGGCAATCTCCAGATCAAGCCGCTGACCATATTTCTTCAAGCACTGTAGGGTTTCGATCACGGCTCAGGTCCTTGGAAAGGCCGGTAGTTTAACAGCGCCAAGGAAAGCGTGGGACGCTATTCGCTTTCCTACCGGAAACCGGAAGTCTTCCCCCGAGGCCCTGGCGACGCGCCGTCAGCCCAGAGGACTTGCGAACGAATGGTGCTGACGTTATGCGCCCTCAAGTACGAACATGGCCGCGAGCCGCAGGTTGTTCGACGGTCCCGGTCCGACCCTCTCCGGACGTTACGACATGCGAGAACCGGATAGCCATCCGCGATCAACGCGATGTTCCTGGTTACTTGATCACCTCGTCCGCGCGCAGCAGTAGTGACTGCGGGATCGTAAGCCCGAGCGGCTTCGCTGTCTTCAAATTGATGATGAGCTCGAATCGCGTTGGCTGTTCGACCGGCAGGTCGGCTGGCTTTGCTCCCTTGAGAATCCTGTCCACGTACCCGGCGGCCATGACATAGTGCTCGACAAGAAGCGGGCCGTAGGCGATCAAGCCGCCGTCCCTGGCCCAATTCGGGAGATCGTAGCTTGCCGGGAGGCGGGTGCTTGCCGCAAAGGCAATCACGTTGGCCCGGTATTCACCGATCAACGGATCGCCCATTACCAGAAGCCCGTCCGGCTGAATGCTGCGGATCTTGGCAAATGCGTCCGGAAGATCCTCCACCCGGACCACCTCAACGACCGTGATGGTGAGATTGAAACTGCGGCTGGTCGCGGTTGCATCTGCGACGTACCTCCGCGCACCGGCGT
The DNA here is from genome assembly GCA_963750585.1 of uncultured beta proteobacterium. Classification (GTDB taxonomy): domain Bacteria; phylum Pseudomonadota; class Gammaproteobacteria; order Burkholderiales; family Casimicrobiaceae; genus VBCG01. The sequence goes on along the minus strand of CAVVRH010000047.1, from coordinate 143,522 downwards.
TGGAGGGGTTCAGGAGGATCGCGAGCTTCGCCGCACGCGGAACGAGCTCCCGCATCAATTCGACCTGCTTGCCACCGTAGGAGAGATTCGTGGTTCCGGTGACATTGCCGCCCGGCCGAGCCAGGCTTGCGATTAGCCCGGCACCGACTGGATCGCCCGCGTGCACCATCACAATCGGAATTGTGCTGGTCGCCTGTCGCGCCGCACGGCTTGCGGTCACCGCTGGCGTTACGATGACATCGACCCTGCTCGCCGCGAGCTCGTGCGCGAGCGCGATCAAGCGTTCCGCATTTCCCTCTGCGGATCGCTCGTCGATCAGGATGTTCTTGCCTTCGACATAGCCCAGTGCGGATAGTCGCTGGCGGAAAGCCGAACGAAAGTGTTGCGGGAGCGCCGGATCGCCCAACGAGGCGAACCAAAGGACGCCAACGCGCGGAACCTTCGACGGGGCCTGTCCGCGGCTGAGGCGATGCGCGACGAGCAAGCTGATGCCACCTGCCAGTAGAACCCTGCGGCGCGTGATCAACGAATCACCTCATCGACGCGAGGAAGCCCGGCTATCGTACGCCTACCGCGGAAATTGAGCGCAGCCGACGAGCTGCTGCTCATCCGCAATAAAGATCAGCAGGTGTTGCGCCGATCAGTTGAACCTGCCGCCCATCTACGCCCAACGGGCATGCAGCGCGCGGCCGAGGTGGAATTGTGCGCAAGTCCACCGCAAATCGCGCCACCAAACGAAAAAACGCCCATCGCCGGGCGTTAATTTTCAAATGCGGATGGCCGTCAGTCGCGCACGCGCCGCCGAAGTGCGACGGCACCGAGACCGCCCAGCAACACCAGCGTGGTCGCGACCAGCGCCGGCGAATTCACCGGGATCGGAGAGCTGATGATCGCGAGTGCCTGCACCGCAGTGCGGGGACAGCCGCCGTTGTTGCCGCGGCAGTCGTAGAGCACCTGTCGCGTCGTGCAGTTGTAGAGGATGAAGAACTCGGCGGTGTTGACCGTCGGCGGCGAGTCACCGATGCCACCGTAGGTCCCGATCAGCGTGTTCGGTTGCTGCGGAATGCTGATCGGCGAATTGAACAGCCCGCTGAAGCTCGAACCGCCGGAGATCGTGCTTGCCTGGTCCAGCGCTCCGACCACGGTGCCCTGCGGCCCGCCTTGCAGCGTCGTCACGGACGCGAACTCGCGCGCCGGCGGCGTGGTGTAGGTGAACGACCAGTTGACGCTCGCGTTCGATGTGCAATCGGCTCCCGGCGCCAGCACCAGCGCAGTCACCACGGAGTCGGCAAACGCCAAACCCGGCGCCAGAGCGCACAACATCATTCCAAGCCAGGGCCGGATCGATCGCACTGCGAGCAAGCCTATTGCAACGAGTTGTCCCATCATACGGACCGCCTGCGACGATCAGCAAGGCGGTGCCTTGCCCTTTCGGCAGCGGTCGGCAGGGCGTCGCGACGCCGCGACACCGCGCTGTCGCCCCGCGACGACAACGACGGCCGCGAGCCCGCCTATACTTTTCCAATGCGACCCCACGATGCCGGATTCACCCCGGACCCAGCCATCTTCGCCGACCCGTTCGCCCCGGCTCGCGCCTGGTTCGCGCGGCAGGGGTTTGCTCCGTTCGAGTTCCAGCAGGAGGTGTGGCACGCCTACGCGCGCGGCGAATCCGGGCTGATCCATGCGCCGACCGGGATGGGCAAGACGTACGCGGCGGCGATCGGACCGATGATTTTCGGCGCCGAGGGTCGCGAATCCGCTCCGCCGCCGCTGACATTGCTGTGGATCACTCCGCTGCGCGCGCTTGCGAGCGACACCGGTCTTGCCCTGGCTCGCGCGGCCGCTGCACTGCGTCCGCACTGGGTTGTGGACGTGCGCACCGGCGACACGTCGGCCACGGTGCGCGCACGGCAGGAACGGCGCCTGCCCACTGCGCTCGTGACCACGCCCGAGAGCCTTTCGCTCCTGCTGTCGCGCGCGGATTGGCGCGAGCGGTTCCGGTGGCTCGACGCGGTGATCGTCGACGAGTGGCATGAGCTGATGGCGAGCAAGCGTGGCGTGCAGGCCGAGCTGGCACTCGCGCGATTGCGTCATACGCGACCCGCGCTGCGCACGTGGGGACTTTCGGCGACGCTTGCGAATCTCGACCAGGCGCGCGCCTGCCTTCTCGGACCGCGACGCGCAGCGAGCGGACGCATCGTGCGCGGGCTCGCCACCAAGACGATATCCATCGAGACCTTGCGCCCGGCCACCCTCGATCGCTTTCCCTGGGCGGGCCACATCGGGCTCAAGCTCCTGCCCGAGGTGATCGGCGCGATCGAGTCGGCGCGCTCGACGCTGATCTTCACCAACGTGCGCTCGGCCGCCGAAATCTGGTATCAGGCGCTGCTCGGGGCGCGACCGCTTTGGGCCGGCACGATCGCGCTCCACCACGGCTCGCTCGAGCGCGAAGTGCGCGACTGGGTCGAGGCCGGCATCCGCGACGGCAGGTTGCGCGCGGTCGTCTGCACGTCGAGTCTCGATCTAGGGGTCGACTTCGCACCGGTGGACCAGGTAATCCAGGTCGGCAGCCCCAAAGGTGTCGCGCGCCTGCTGCAGCGAGCCGGCCGCAGCGGCCACCGTCCAGGCGAGATCTCGCGCGTGACGGTCGTGCCCACCCATGCGCTCGAACTCGTGGAGGCCGCGGCCGCGCGGGAGGCGGCGGCCGAGAACGTCATCGAGCCGCGTCCGCCGGTCGCAAGTCCGCTCGATGTGCTCGTGCAGCATCTCGTCACCTGCGCGCTCGGCGGCGGCTTCGCGCTCGACGTGCTGCGCGACGAAGTACGCGATACGCATGCCTACGCGGACCTATCGGACGCGGAATGGCGCTGGGCGCTCGATTTCGTCGTGCACGGCGGCACGAGCCTCAACGCCTATCCGGAGTATCGGCGCGTCGCCGTCGACATCGACGGCATTGCCCGCGTTCCCGACGGCCAGATTGCGCGCCGCCACAGAATGTCGATCGGTACGATCGTGGCGGAGGCGAGCATCACCGTGCGTTACCGCAGCGGCGGCTCGCTCGGACATGTCGAGGAATCGTTCATCGCGCGCCTTTCTCCCGGCGATTGTTTCGTATTCGCCGGCCGCGTGCTCGAGTTCGTACGCGTACGGGAGATGACCGCGTGGGTAAGGCCCGCCCCGGCACGCGCCGGTGTCGTACCGCGCTGGACGGGCAGCAAGATGCCGCTTTCCACGCTGCTTGCCGAACGAACCCGGCGGCTCGTCGCTGCCGCGGGAGGCGGTACGTTCGCCTCGCCGGAACTCGCGCTCGTGCGCCCGCTGCTCGAGCTGCAGGGACGCTGGTCGGCACTGCCTGCGATGGACGAATGGCTGATCGAGCGCATCGACACCCGCGAGGGCCACTACGCGTTCTTCTATCCGTTCGAGGGACGGCTTGCCCACCTCGGGCTCGCCACGCTGTTCTCGTACCGGCTGTCGCAGCAGACACCGCGCACCTTCAGCCTGACCGTCAACGACTACGGCTTCGGAATGCTCTCGCCGACACCGTTCGACGTGACGCTCGCGGACCTCGGGCGGCTGCTCGCGGCACCGGAGATCGAGCGCGACGTCCTCGCGGGACTCAACGCGGCGGAGCTCGGGCGGCGGCAGTTCCGTGAAATCGCGCGAGTGGCGGGCCTCGTATTCCAGGGCTACCCAGGACAGGGGCAATCCAGTCGGCAGCTGCAGTCCTCCAGCGGCCTGCTCTACGACGTCTTCGCCGAATACGATCCGGGCAATCCGTTGCTCGCGCAGGCGACGCGCGAAGTGCTCGCGCGCCAGCTGGAAGCGCCACGACTCGCCACCGCGCTCGCCCGCCTGCGCGGCAGCAAGGCGCGCCTCGTGCGTCCGCCGCGACCGACGCCCTTCGCGTTCCCGCTCATGGTCGAGATCTTCCGCGAAAAGCTCACGACGGAGGCGCTCGAGGCGCGGGTCGCACGCATGGTCGAGGCCCTCGAGCGCGCCGCCACCGAGCCTGACGCCGCGCCGTCGCGCCAGCGCGAAACCGACTTGCTTGGCCGAGAGTAAGTATCCCCCGGCATACATGGACGCCCACTTCTTGCCAAGCTTTCAATCGACGACATTGAGCGAAGGTAAAGATTGCAGCCATACATCCGGACTTTGAGTGAAGCCTATTGCCTCTGTCCCTGATGGAATCCGCTGATTGAGTCCTCAACAGAGCCACGCACTCTATGGTGCATTGCCGGGGTCAGGTTTGCTCAATCACGGTCTGACCTGTCTCGCCATCATGTCCTGATTGCCTGTGCAATCGGTGGTGCTCCTCTAACTCGTCGGGGTACGGTTTTGTTCGACCGCCTCGATTACGCGCCGGCAACTACGGCCGCAGGGGCGTAATCGAGGCGGAACATTCTGATCGTTGGCCAACAGCGCCCATACGATTCGGGCATTCTTGTTCGCCAAGGCCACGGCCGCCACGTTCTTGTTGCGCCGTGCCATCAGCTTCCTCAGCCAGCTACTCGGCTCTGCCTTGTTCTCGGCGAGCCGGATCACCGCTCTGGCCCCGTGGATCAGCAACGTACGCAGGTAAACGTCGCCGCGCTTGCTGATGCCCAGCAGCGTTTGCTTGCCGCCGCTGGAGTTCTGCCTGGGAACCAGTCCCATCCACGCCGCCATCTGGCGGCCGTTCTTGAATTCACGGGCATCGCCTACGGTGGCAACAATCGCGCTGGCCGTGATCGGCCCGATCCCCGGAATCGCTTCCAGCTTACGGCTCGCATTCGTTCTCCCGATGCCATAACCTGATTTGCTTCTCCAGTTCATTCACCTGACGATCCATCTCCTTCAGGTTGTCTTTCAAACGTTCGAGCAACTGCCGCATCGTTCCCGGCAATCCGTTCTCGCCATCTTCCAGTATCTCCGGTACCCGTTTGGCGATGGCAGTCGATTCCTTTCGGTATCACGATGCCAAATTCAGAGAGCAGCCCCCTGTATCTGGTTGCCCTGCGCCGTTCGGGCCTTCACGAACCCCTGCCTCGCCCGGTGCACCGACAGGATCGCTTGCTGCTCAACCGTCTTCTGCGGAACGTATCGCATGTTCGGTCGCCCCACCGCTTCGCAGATCGCTGCAGCATCCGCCACGTCGTTCTTATTCGTCTTCACGTACGGCTTCACGAATTGTGGCGCCATCAGCTTGACCGTGTGCCCGTATCCGCCAAGCTTCCTCGACCAGTGATGCGCACTGCCACAGGCTTCCATACCGATCAGACACGGCTCCAGCTTCGCAAAGTAATGCGCCACGTCCTTGCGCTTCAGCTGCTTGCGCACTACTACCTTGCCGCGCTCATCCTCGCCGTGAATCTGAAAAACGTCTTTTGCCAGATCAATGCCTATTGTCGTAACCTTCATATCGGACGCTCCTTCCTACTTTAGTGGTCATAAGCCAACCACTAATCTGGCACTTCGATGCCGCGGGGGAAAGTGGGCGTCCATTCCATTAAAGCCGGGGGGCCTCCCTTGGTAGGCTAGACCTGCGCTCACCGCCTTCGCTCCAGCGACGATCGTGTACATTCGCCCGAAAGTCCCGCAGAAGACCGTTTCGTGAGCACGTTTCACCTGGTGCCGCCATTGGAGGAGTGACAATGCCCATTCAGCCGTTCGACCTCACCGGAAAAGTGGCGCTCGTCACCGGCGCCTATCGCGGCCTCGGTTTCGCAATTGCGCGCGGCCTCGCGCGTGCGGGCGCCACCGTCGTCCTGAACGGCCGCAAGCCGGACCTGCTCGACGCCGCGACCAAGACCCTTGCCAGCGAGGGCTTGCACGCTGGGGTCGCTGTCTTCGACGTAACCGATCCCGACGCGATCCGGCGCGGTGTCGCGCAGGCGGCGAGCGCCCACGGCGCGATCGACATCCTGGTCAACAACGCGGGCATCCAGAGACGGCACCCGTTTCGCCGAGTTCCCGCTATCGGACTGGAACGCGCTGATCGCGACCAATCTCACGGCGCCCTTCCTGCTGTCGCAGGCCGTGCTGCCCGGCATGATCGCGCGCAAGGCGGGCAAGATCATCCACATCGCCTCGCTCATGAGCGAGCTTGCGCGGCCGACCGTCGTGCCCTACACGGCGACCAAGGGCGGCGTGCGGCAGCTGACGCGCGGCATGGCAGTCGAGCTCGCGCGGCAGCAACGTCCAGGTGAACGCGATCGCGCCGGGCTACTTCGCGACCGAGATGAACCGCGCGCTGATCGACAATGCGGAATTCAATGCGTGGGTCTGCAAGCGCACGCCCGCCGGGCGCTGGGGCGACCCCGACGAGATCGCGGGACTCGCGGTGTTCCTCGTCTTCCGCCGCGGCGAACTACATCACCGGCCAGATGATCGTCATCGACGGCGGGATGTCGGTGGCGCTGTAGGAAACCTCTGCATCGCCCCCACTCGGCCTCGCTGCAGGACGAAATGCGGATGAATGTGAGCCGAGCGACCACGCTCGTAGCCGAGATCGAGGTTGCGCTCCACTATGTCCTGCCCCGCCGGGCGGGCGCGATCGAGGAGCCGATAGAGCCAGGCGAGCCCCGCGGTCGTGCTCGCTGCCGGGCGGTACTCGCAGCCCACCCAGCCGTCGTAGCGCAGGTCGTCCAGCAGCTTGAACAGGTAGCCGTAGTTGATCTCGCCGACGTCGGGCTCGTGGCGTCCCGGCACGCCCGCGATCTGCACGTGGCCGATGTGCGGCAGCCAGCGACGGAACTTCTCGGCGAGGTCGCCCTCGACGATCTGGGCGTGGTAGAGGTCCATCTGCACCTTGAGATTGGGCGCGCCAACCTCTTCGCGGATCGCGTGCGCCTCGGCCTGGCGGTTGAGGAGGTAGCCCGGGTATGTCACGCGGGTTGAGCGGCTCGATCAGCACGGTGATGCCGTGCGGCGCGGCCTCCTCGCAGGCGAACGCGCAGGTTGCGGATGTAGATCCGCCGGCGCCGCTGCCACTCGTCGACCTCGGCGCCTTCCGGCAGCAATCCCGCCATCACGTGCACCCGCGGGTACCGCAGCGCCTGCGCATAGCGCAGCGCCGTCGCGATGCTCGGCGGAGAACTCGTGCTCGCGGCCCGGGCTGCGACGCAGCCCGCGCTCGCCCGCCTCCCAGTCGCCGGGCGGCGCGTTGAACAGCACGACCTCGAGCCGGTTCGCCTGCACGCGCTCGACGATCTCCTTTGCCTGGTATTCGTACGGAAACAGGAACTCGACCGCGTGAAAGCCGGCCTGTGCCGCCTCGTCGAACCGGTCGAGGAACGGCACCTCGTTGAACATCAGCGACAGGTTCGCGGCGAAGCGTGGCATGAGCGGGCGTTCCAGTGCGGGGGACGCGGCGAACGGAATTCGCACGACGGTCGCCCGTTCCCCTTCGGCAGGACTGTTGTGGTACACATTAGTGTGCCCGGCCGATTCGCGCAACGCAATGCCAAAGCCCGCCGCCTGTCCGCTCCCCTCCGCTTCGAAAACCCATGCGCGCCGTTGTGCCTGACGCCGTCGCGCCGTCGGACGCGGCGACAGGGCACGATACCCTGTTCCCCATCGCGATCGCAGGCGAACAGGTCGAACTGCATGCCGAGCGCGCATTGTTCTGGAACCGGGAGCGCATGCTCTTCGTCGCCGACGTGCATCTGGGCAAGGCGGCCTCGTTTCGCGCCGGCGGCGTCGCGCTGCCCCGGGGCACGACGGCTGCCGACCTCGCCCGCCTGACGGCGCTCGTGGCGCGCACCGGCGCGCAGCGGTTGGTCGTGCTCGGCGATTTGCTCCACGCGGCCGCAGGCCGCGTCGCTGCGCTCGATGCCGCGTTCCTGCGCTGGCGCAACGCGCACCCGTCGCTCGAACTCATGCTGGTGCGGGGCAACCACGACGAAAAGTCCGGCGACCCGCCGCCCGCGTGGAGGATCCGCGTCGTGGATGCGCCGCATGTGCTTGCGCCCTTCCTGGCCTGCCACGAGCCCGCCGTGCCGCGTACCGGCTACGCACTCTGCGGCCACGTACATCCGGGCGTGCGCGTCGGCGATGCGGGCTTCGATTCGGCGCGCGTACCCTGCTTCGCGCTCGGACGGCGGCATGCACTGCTGCCCGCGTTCGGCCGCTTCACCGGTTTGTCACTCGTCAACCCGGCGAGCGACACGCAGATCGTTGCCATTGCCGGGACACGACTCTTCGCGTTGCCCAAGCGTTCTTACTAGCGGCAGAACCGGGACCTTGTCGCCGCGCGCTACGCGTTCGATTGCGGGCGCTGCCTGGTGTGGCGCGCGGCCGTGGCGTATCGCCGACCGGACCATTTGACGTATCGTATGCATCGGATTTCCCGAAGGGTGTACCCATGCGCCTCGCCATTCCCTGCCTCCTCGCCGCGACGCTCATGTTCGCTCGCCCGCTCGCCGCGGCCGAACTGCCGATCTTCGACGCCCACGTCCACTACAGCCACGATGCATGGGAGAACCTGCCGCCGAGCGACGCGATCGCAATCCTGCGAAAGGCGGGGCTCAAGCGGGCGTTGGTGTCGAGCTCCGGCGACGATGGCACGCAACGACTCGTCGCCGCCGCACCGGACCTGGTCGTGCCATCGCTGCGGCCCTACCGCAAGCGCAGCGACGTCAGCACGTGGGTACGCGACGAAACGGTCAGCGCGTTTCTCGAGGACCGCCTCAAACAGAGCCGATACGCCGCGATCGGCGAGTTCCACCTGTATGGCGCCGATGCCGACCTGCCGGTGCCGCAGCGGATGGTTGCGCTCGCCCGGCAGTACAAGCTCGTCCTGCACGCACATTCGGACGTCGACGCCGTCGAGCGAGTGTTCCGGCAGGATCCGGACGCGCGCATCCTGTGGGCGCATTCCGGATTCGAGCGGCCGTCCGAGGTGCGCGACATGCTGCGCAAGCATCGCAACCTCTGGTGTGACCTTGCGTTCCGCAGCGAGCAGGGCAGCGGCGGCAAGGTCCCTGCGGAATGGCGCGCGGTCTTCACCGAGTTCCCCGACCGCTTCATGGTCGGCACCGACACGTTCACGCCGGAGCGCTGGCATTACATCGTCGAGCACGCCCACTGGTCGCGCGCGTGGCTCGCGGACCTGCCCGCGGTGCTGGCCGAGCGCATTGCCTGGCGCAACGGCGAAGCGCTGTTCTCGTTCTGGAAGCCGGCGGCGGCGCAGTGAGTGCTCGGCAGATCGGGATCGCGGCCGCAGCGTGGTCGGTCGTAGAAGCATGCGCCGCGCAAGGTTGCGGCGACGCCCTGCCGGGCGCCAAACGCGTGGTCGAAGGCAATCGCTACACGATCGCGTTCGCCACCGTGCCCGATCCCGTACCCACAGACCGGCACTTCGCCGTCGATTTCGCCGTGTGCCCGCGCGGCGCCGCGCCGATGCCAACGTCTGCGCGCATCGATGCCAACATGCCGGAGCACCGGCATGGCATGAACTACCGGCCGAGCGTGACGTCGCCGCGACCCGGCATCTATCACGCCGAGGGGCTGCTGTTCCACATGCCCGGACGGTGGGACCTGACGTTCGACCTCGTGACCGGCGATGCTACCGAGCGCCTGACCGGCACGCTGCGCATCGAGTGAGCGGGCGGCGAATCCTGCGCGCGGTCGGCGCACTCACGCTATGCGCGCTGTCGCCCGCGATCGCGCACGACGCGCCGGCGCCGGCGTTCTCGGAGAGCGAGTTGCGCAGGATCGTCGCACACGGGCCGTGGCCTCCCGCACAGAGCCGCGATCCATCGAACCGGGTCTCCGGCAATGCCGAAGCGATCGCGTTCGGGCGCGCGCTCTTCCACGAGCCACGGCTGTCGCGAACCGGCACCATCGCGTGCGCGACATGCCATCAGGCCGCGCGTTCGCTGACGGACGGCCTGTCGCGTGGCCACGGCGTTGGCAAGTCCGACCGCAATACCCCAAGCCTCGCCAACGTCGGCGGGCAGCGTTGGTATGGGTGGGACGGCGCGAACGACACGCTGTGGGCGCAGAGCCTTCGACCGATGCTCGATCCACGCGAGATGGGCGGCGACTTTGCCCGCATCGCCGCGACGGTGCGCACCGACACCGCGCTGCGCGCGAGATATTTCGCCGCATTCGGCGCGGACCTCCCCGCCGACGACGAAGCCGTTGCCGTGAACGTGGCGAAGGCACTCGCGGCGTGGCAGGAAACGCAGGTCACGGGTCGCACACCGTTTGATGAATTCCGCGATGCGCTCGCGCGTGGCGATGCCGCCGCCACGGCGCGCTATCCGGCCGCAGCGCGGCGCGGCCTCGCGATCTTCATCGGCCGCGGCAACTGCGGCATGTGCCATGCCGGGACGCGCTTCTCGAACGGCGAATTCCACGACATCGGCATCCCCTTCTTCGTGGAGCCGAACCGCGTCGACCCGGGTCGCTACGACGGGATCCGGAAGCTGCAGGCGAGCCGCTACAACCTGCTGGGCCCGTTCAGCGACGACGCCGCGCGCAGCACCGCGACCAGCACCCGGCACGTCGTGCTCGAGCACCGCAACTACGGCGAGTTCAAAGTGCCGTCGCTGCGCAATGTCGCACGTACCGCGCCCTACATGCACAACGGCAGCGTCAAGACGCTGCACGATGTGCTCCGGCACTACTCGGGGCTGGACGAGGACCGCCTGCATGCCGACGGCGAGCGCATCCTGAAGCCGCTTGGGCTGACTCCGGACGAAATCGACGACCTAGTCGCGTTTCTCGAATCGTTGAGCGAACCTGCGGCAACAGTGCCGTGAGCGCCCAGTGTGTTTGTCCAATCCGGTGGCGCCGGAGCTTTTCGGCATTCTTGTCCAATCGGCGTGCCCCGGTTGTGCGCCGCAACTTCCGGCGGCAAACGGCGTGCGGGCGCTCTTCGTACGGATTTTGAAGGAATTTTTTTGCATTGCAGGACGCGGACCTCCCTGTCGCGCACCTGCAACGCCGGCAGAAAACCGACGAACGGTCGCATGCTGTGGACATTTCGGTGGATTTCCGGTGGAAGCCTGGTGAATATGCCGATCGAGCGACCGCAAAACCCTGTTTTTCTTGTCGTTTTCCCCGGTGGATCGTGTGGATGCAATTGCGCTTGCGCCGCGCGGCCAGAGCCACTATCCTTTGCGTAGGCCGCACGTTTCGATACTAGATCTTGTAGATTTTGAATCGCAGGCGGTTTTGCGGGCCGACGGTCGCTACTAATGCCCGGCAAGGCCGGGAAGAACGAAGGCCGTGGGCGGATCGCAAAACCATGCCGGGAGCCGCTTTCGCCTCGCGCGATAGCGAGGCCAACCCAAGGCATCGTCCCCAACAAAGCCATTCGAGGAGAACACTCCATGCAAATCGCCAGCGCCGCCCAATCCGCTTCCGCGCACTCGGTCACGCCGCGGGAGTTGATCGCGGGAGAGGCAGGAACCCCCGTGGGCAGCGCAGCGGATCCGCGTTTCGCGCAGTACAAGGTGATCCGTCGCAATGGATCGGTCGTGGGCTTCGAGCCCGCGAAGATCACGATCGCGATGACCAAGGCGTTCCTCGCCGTCAACGGCGGGCAGGGCGCCGCTTCCGCGCGCGTGCGCGATGAAGTCACCAAGCTCACCGACGCCGTCGTCTTCGCGCTGATGAAGCGCAAGCCCGACGGCGGCGCGATCCACATCGAGGAAATCCAGGACCAGGTGGAGCTCGTGCTGATGCGCGGCGGGGAGCACGAAGTCGCGCGCGCCTACGTGCTCTATCGCGAAAAGCGCTCGCAGGAACGTGCGGCGCAAAAGGCGCCCGCGAAGGCCGAGCGCGAGTCGCATGGCATCGCCGTCGACGACAACGGCGTGCGCAAGCCGCTCGATATCGGACGCCTGACCGCGCTCGTCAGGGCATCCTGCGCCGGCCTGCCCGACGTCGATGCCGACCGCATTCTCAAGGCGACGCTGAAGGACCTCTACGACGGCGTGCCGATGGAAGAGGTGCGCAAGGGCGTGGTGCTGTCGGCGCGCACGCTGATCGAGAAGGACCCGCAGTACAGCTACGTGACCGCGCGCCTGCTGCTCGATGCGCTGCGTTTCGAGGCACTGGGCGAGGAAGCGACGCAGGCCGACATGGCGACGCGCTATGCCGACTACTTCCCGCGGTTCGTGAAGCACGGCGTCAAGATCGGCCTGCTGAACGAGGCCCTTCTGCAATACGACATGAAGAAGCTCGGTGCGGCGCTGAAGCCGGAGCGTGACCTGCAGTTCGGCTACCTCGGCCTGCAGACGCTCTACGACCGATATTTCCTCGTCGACCAGTACGCGGTGCACGCCAACGCGGGCCGCCGCTTCGAGTTGCCGCAGTGCTTCTTCATGCGCGTGGCAATGGGCCTCGCGCTGAACGAGATCGACCGCGAAACGCGCGCGATCGAGTTCTACGACGTGCTCTCGACTTTCGACTTCATGTCGAGCACGCCCACGCTGTTCAATTCCGGGACCCACCGCTCGCAGCTCTCGTCCTGCTACCTGACGACGGTCGCGGACGACCTGGACGGCATCTACGAGGCGATCAAGGAGAACGCGCTGCTTTCCAAGTTTGCCGGGGGCCTCGGCAACGACTGGACCAACGTTCGCGCAATGGGCTCGCACATCAAGGGCACCAACGGCAAGTCGCAAGGTGTGGTGCCGTTCCTCAAGGTGGTGAACGACACTGCCGTCGCGGTGAACCAGGGCGGCAAGCGCAAGGGTGCGGTGTGCACCTACCTCGAATCGTGGCACCTGGACATCGAGGAGTTCCTCGAGTTGCGCAAGAACACGGGCGACGACCGCCGCCGCACGCACGACATGAACACGGCCAACTGGATTCCCGACCTGTTCATGAAACGCGTCATCGAAGGCGGCGACTGGACGCTGTTCTCGCCCTCTGACGTGCCCGACCTGCACGACAAGTGGGGCCGCGGCTTCGAGGAGGCCTACACCCGCTACGAGGAAAGGGCCGCCCGCGGCGACTTGAAGCTCCACAAGAAGATCCCCGCCGTGCAGTTGTGGCGGAAGATGCTTTCGATGCTCTTCGAGACCGGGCATCCGTGGATCACGTTCAAGGACGCCTGCAACGTGCGCTCGCCGCAGCAGCACGTCGGCACCGTTCACAGCAGCAACCTGTGCACCGAGATCACGCTCAATACGAGCGAGACCGAGATCGCCGTCTGCAACCTGGGCTCGGTCAACATGCTCGCGCACATGGTGCAGAAGGACGGAGCCTGGGTGCTCGACCACGAGAAGCTGAAGCGCACGATCACGACCGCGATGCGCATGCTCGACAACGTGATCGACATCAACTACTACGCGGTCAAGAAGGCGCGCGACTCGAACCTCAAGCATCGTCCGGTGGGCCTCGGCATCATGGGCTTCCAGGACTGCCTGCACGTGCTGCGCGTGCCCTATGCGTCCGAGGCGGCGATGAAGTTCGCCGACACCTCGATGGAAGCGGTCTGCTACTACGCGTACTGGGCGTCGACCGAGCTCGCCGAGGAGCGCGGCAAGTACAGCTCGTACAAGGGCAGCCTGTGGGATCGGGGCATCCTGCCGCAGGATTCGCTGAAGCTCCTGCGCGAGGAGCGCGGCGGCTACGTCGATGTCGACGAGTCGGCATCGATGCCCTGGGACGCGCTGCGGACGCGCATCCGGGAGCACGGGATGCGCAACTCGAACTGCGTGGCCATCGCCCCCACCGCGACGATCTCGAACATCATCGGCGTGGCCGCGTCGATCGAGCCCGAGTACCAGAACATCTACGTCAAGTCGAATCTCTCCGGCGAGTTCACCGTGGTGAACGAGCAGCTGGTCAGGGACCTGAAGGCGATCGACCTGTGGGACGACGTGATGGTCGCCGACCTCAAGTACTTCGACGGCTCGCTCGCGCGCATCGATCGCGTGCCGGCGGAGTTGCGCAATCTCTATGCGACCGCGTTCGAGGTCGAGACCACGTGGATCGTCGAAGCGGGCGCCCGGCGGCAGAAGTGGATAGACCAGGCGCAGAGCCTCAACATCTACATGGCCGGCGCGTCGGGCAAGAAGCTCGACGAGACCTACAAGCTCGCCTGGGTGCGCGGCCTCAAGACCACGTATTACCTGCGCACGCTGGCGGCCACGTCCGCGGAGAAATCGACCGGCCGTGGCGGGGAACTGAACGCGGTGCCGGCCTCCGGCGGCATGGCGGCGGCGAGCGACGCGAAGGGTACGAGGTCCGGCATCGCCGCGGAACCCGAAGCGCCCACGTACTGCGCGATCGACGATCCGACGTGCGAAGCGTGTCAGTGACCATTCGGCGCAACTGGACCGCCGTGGCCGGCGGCGGCGCCCGCCCGTTTCCGATTCGCACCGAATCGGCGGCAAGCAGTTCGCCGCGGGAACGCCACTTGCTTGCTGACAGGAGCAGCACGGGCGCCACCTCGTCGCGCCGACGGCCAACCGGAGACCACGCCCATGCATCGGCATCGACAGCAAGGCAGCAACGGCCAGAACGAGTCGCCGCTGGACGCGGCCGATCGGGCCGTTCGCTACGGCGGCTGGACATTCTCGATGCCGGCGTCGTTTCCGGCTGTGACGCCGCCTTCGTGCGCCGGCCTCTACGCGGTGCAGGTGATCAACACCGAGTGGATGCCGTTGCCCTTCGAGCCGATCTACTTCGGACAATCGGCAAACCTCGCTGCACGCGTGGTCGCGGTAACGCACCTCGCCTTCGGGCGCTGGATCGCGCACCCCAAAGCCGGCATGGGACTTTTTGTCGCCTATGCCGCCCTGCCCTGCACGAGCGACGAAGTGCTGCGCAGCATCGTCAATGGACTGATCACGACGTACCGGCCGAGCGCCAACCTCGCGGATGGTGGCGTGCCGAGCGGACTGCTCGGATACGCGAACTAGGGAGCCTCTGTACGAGCCCCCGCCGCGACGCCGCGGCGCCCGGCGGGAGCAGCCGGGGTCATGAAGTGACATGGAGCGGATGCGAGGCGCAGCGACGGCTGCCGCAATTCCGCGGGCAAGTGGGCGCAATGGCTCGCGCGGGTATCGCGCGTGCCGGATGGACGAGTGCTTTCGGTAGGCCGGCGATCGCGCAACGAGCGGACGGGCATTCAACGATCCGCGAGCGCAGTGCCGGTGCAGCAGAAGGCGAGGGCGAACCTGGGGCGCGAACCCGGACAGGAACCGTGAAGTGAGCGCGCATCAGGACGACCGTACCGAAAGGGTCCGGGTCTCCGGAACAGCGGAGCCCGCACCGCGCGGCGAACAAACCCGAAACGCCGCCGGCAGGGGCCCCGGTGATCGGCCGCAGTCGGGCCGCACCGCTTGCAAGACGGAGGCGCGCGGCCAGCCGCGCCGCGCGCCGTCTTTTCCTGCTCGTCCTGCGGCACGCTCGGCCACTTCACGAGAGGAGGTTTTCTTGGCCCGCTACGAGCACGCTCCCCGACACGTAATTGAGGCGCGGTACCTTGGCGACTACAAGGTCTGGCTGGAGTTCAACGACGGCCGTTGCGGGGTGGTCGACCTCGCCGACGAGCTGCATGGCGAACAGCTCGAGCCGCTGCGCGATCGCGAGCGCTTTTCGCAGTTCTATCTCGACTACGGACTGGCGACGATCGCCTGGCACGATGGCCAGGATTTCACGCCGGAGTTCCTGTACGAGAAATTGACCGCGCTGAACTGAGCGATGTGCCCGACCCAACAAGATTGATGCTTCTGGAGACAACATGCTGACGTTCGAAGACGACATTCCCGCGCCGACGCTGCCACCGCCGTCCAAGCGGACGGCCGAGACGATTCGCGCCGGGGCCGTGGGCAGCATCGGCGGCGGCGCGCTTTCGCGCGAGCCGGTGCACGACCTCGACGTCGAGCAGCACGCAGCCACCAGCACGCAGCGCGTGCGAGTCGAGGACAAGCGCGTCATCAACGCCAGGACGGACGTGAACCAGCTCGTGCCCTTCAAGTACAAGTGGGCGTGGGAGAAGTACCTCGCCGGGCTGCGCCAACCACTGGATGCCGCAGGAAGTGAACATGAACCGCGACATCGCGCTGTGGAAGAACCCGAACGGGCTCACCGACGACGAGCGGCTGATCGTCAAGCGCAACCTCGGCTTCTTCGTGACGGCCGATTCGCCTCGCCGCCAACAACATCGTGCTCGGCACCTATCGCCACATCACGGCGCCCGAGTGCCGCCAGTACCTGCTGCGCCAGGCGTTCGAGGAGGCGATCCACACGCACGCCTACCAGTACATCGCCGAGACCCTGGGCCTGGACGAGGGCGAGATCTTCGCCGCGTACAAGGAAGTGAAGTGCATCCGCGACAAGGACGACTTCCTCATCCCGTTCATCGAGACGCTGACCGACCCGACGTTCAAGACCGGCACGGAGGAGACCGACCAGCAGCTCCTGAAGAGCCTCATCGTCTTCGCCTGCATCATGGAAGGGCTCTTCTTCTACGTGGGCTTCGTGCAGATCCTCTCGCTCGGCCGGCAGAACAAGATGACCGGCGCGCGCGGAGCAGTACCAGTACATCCTGCGCGACGAGTCGATGCACTGCAACTTCGGCATCGACCTCATCAACACGATCAAGCTCGAGAACCCGCACCTGTGGACGCCGGAGTTCCGCGACGAGATCACGGAGCTGATGCAGAAGGCGGTGGAGCTCGAGTACGCGCTATGCCGAGGACACGATGCCTCGCGGCGTGCTGGGGCTGAATGCGCCGATGTTCAAGGAGTACCTGCGGTTCATCGCCAACCGGCGCTGCCAGCAGATCGGGCTGGACCAGCTGTTCCCGGTGCGACCAACCCGTTCCCGTGGATGAGCGAGCTCATCGATCTCAAGAAGGAGAAGAACTTCTTCGAGACGCGGGTGATCGAGTATCAGACGGGCGGGGCGTTGAGCTGGGACTAGGGTCTCTGCATGCTTGACGAACTGCCATTCGGCGGATCGCCAGCAATTGCGTTTGACGCTTGGACCGAGTATCGCGGCCCTGACCCCGATCGCGCGACCGCTCTGCTCCTACTTGCGGCGCCCCGCTGCTGGCAGCAGCTGCGCGAGCTCGGGCCCGCCCAACAGCCGGATCCTGTTTTCGGCCGCGAACTTGCGCGCGGAGTCCGTGACTTCGCCGATTGCGATGTGGATGCACTCGTGCGCTTCGCCCGCTTCCTTGGCAGCCTGCAAGGCGCGCAGCGGCTCGACCCCGGTGCGAGCCACCTTCCAGCGCTTGCCGCTGACCAGCGAAGTGCGGCCCGCCTTGCTGACCGCGAAGTCGGCCGGCGGCCTGTCGACACGGCTCACCTCATACCCCTCACGACGGTAGGCCTCCTCGATCGTTTTCGCGAAATCCTGCCACGACATCGCGCGGATGGCCTGGAGCGTGCTGTCGATCCGGGCGGTGGACGGCGCCTGCAACCGTTTCCATGCGGCAATGCCGGCGATGGCCAGGAAGGGCAGTCCCATCAGGGCTCCGTGGATCCGGTAGGCCTCGGGCAGCAGGAGCCGCGCCAATCCAACGACTGCAACGGCCACACCGAGGCTGATCCACCACGGCGAGCGCAGCAGGATTGCGAACAGCGACTTGTCCGACATCTTCCACTTCACGCAAGGCTCCTTGGGGTCAGAGAGGTGACCGTCCGCGACTCGACGAAGACCCAGCTTTGGTCATCACGATGATACGCCGCACAGGGTGCCTGGCGCATGGGACGGATGATGCACTACGGCTACGGCGTGTGCGCCATGGAATCCCTACTCGGTGCGTCCGATCCCCGTCCGAAAATCACGGAAGCTACCGCAATTGGCGTCAGGGTCGTACTATTCCCGCTCGAAACGTTGCTGCTCTGGCTGTCGCCGCAACGGTGGCAACAGGCCCTTCGTCGATCGTCGACAAGCGTTGATGAGGCGAACATGCATCGCTCAACCATGGTCGCTCTGGCTGCGGTCGCCACGCTGGCGTCCGCAGAGTATGTGTCCGCTCAACAGCCGATCGAGCCTGTCGACTTTCGGCCCTTCGTCGATGGCCGGCACTGGATCGTGCGGCAACCATTGACTTACACGGTCGGGATCTCCAAGGACAGCGTGACGGTGCCGGTCGGCTTCGTGACCGACTTCGCCAGCATTCCCCAGGTGTTCCAGTCGATCATCCGACAGAACGGGCTGTATCTGCTGCCAGCCGTGGTGCACGACTATCTCTATTGGAAGCAGACCTGCACTCGTGAGCAGTCCGATCGAATCCTCATGCTGGGCATGATCGAGAACAAGGTGAGTGACATTCACCGCGTCCCGATCTATGACGTCGTCCGTGCCGCCGGGGGTTTCGCGTGGGAGGAAAACGCCCGCGAGCGCGCCGCCAGATTGGTTCGGATCATTCCCGCCGATCGCCTGAAAGTGCCTGCAAACACCCTCTGGCCGGACTATCAACGCGAACTTGCCCGGCAGGGTGTGGTCGATGGTCCCGATACGACCATCCGGGCGGGTTTCTGTGCCCGTGCGGACATGCCGGTGAGCGAAGCACTTGGAACGCCCTGAGTGGGGTCCGAGCGGAGATCATCCGCGCGCCTGGGCCCGGGCGCGCTCCGGAAGGACGCGGGCGAGATCCTGCGCATCGGATGACATGAGGCTATAGTGACGGGGCGCCATGGTCTCGGCGATCCACAGGAGCGAAACATGTCTCATCAGCCCCCGAAGGAAAACAAGAAGAAGGCGCAGCACACGCAGAAGGAAAAGAGGACGCTCAAGCAGCAGAAGAAGCACGCGACGGACCCCGTGCCCTTCCTCAAGAAGTGAGGAGCGGGGCCGCGGCAGCGCGCCGGGGCTCTGCCTCGTAGTAACCGGCACCGGCGCAGAGAATTACGGTTCCGGCCCCGATCCGGCGGCCTTGAGCACCCGCAGGTCCACCGGAACCGACGTTGCGCCGTCGGCGACGAAGACGTGCCCTTCCTGGATCGTGACCTGCAGTCGCATGGAACGATCGGTCAATGACGCAAGCGCCCTGCTCGCTTCGACCGGCACCTCGATGACGGCAAGCCGATCCTGGCGCTGAAGCTTTTCGCGTGCGCCCTGCCACCACAGGTCCACCGCACGCCCGCCATAGGCGAGAACGCAGACCTCTCGCGCGCGACCGCAGGCCTTGCGAACTTCGCGTTCGTCCGGCAGCCCGACCTCGATCCAGCGCTCGATCGAGCCCGTGAGGTCGCGCTGCCACAGGTCGGGCTCGTCGTCGGAGCTCAAGCCACGCCCGAACGCAAGGTTGTCGTCCGCGTGCAGCGCGAAGGCGAGCAACCGCACCATCATGCGCTCGTCCGTCTCGGAGGGGTGTCGCGCGATCGTCAGGGCATGATCGTGGTAGTACCCACGGTCGATGTCGGCAACGGAAAGCTCGGCCTTGAAGATCGTGGACTTGAGCGCCATGCGCGAAGTGTAATGGACCGGTACGTGGCGAATCTCGAAGTCGAAGCACGCGCGTGGAGGACGATGCATCGACTTCGATGCGCGCAAGGGATGGCAGACCCTGCCGCTGGCCCATCCGATCGGCTGTTCGGCCGATCGCCGGCAATCGTGGTCCGCGCTAACGTGTGCGCATTGTGAATGAGTGCGGATGGACCACCGACGCAAATGCGATCTCCGACCCCATCGATACGGGAGAATGCGCCGCGCCTTCCGGGACGTAAACTTGCGGTTCTGACCCCATGGAGGAACCGATGTCGAAACCCGCGTACATGTTCGCTCTTGCATTGGCAACGGCGGCGGCGCCGGCGTTCGCCCAGCCGACGGCGAGCCCGGACCAGGAGAGCCGGGCTGTCCCTGTCTACCTGTACCTGATGGATGCCGCGAAGAACAAGGTGCTCGTCTCGACGCAAGTCTGGCGGAACGACCCCAAGTACGACGACAGGGCATTCCACCGGTTCCTCGAGGTGATGGCCGCGCTGGAGAAGCGGGGCTTCCGCAAGGACGAGAAGGCGGTCATCGACAACTGGGAAAAGCCGCAACCATTTGCCCGGTGCTTCATCTATCTGGAGGACCTGCAAGCCGGGAAACAGACGAAGACCGTGGTGACGAGCGGCGCGCGGGTGTGGTGTTTCGGCGCCGGCCTGTCGGAGGCGGAAGTCCAGCCGTCCGAAAACCCGAAGCACGTCGAACTGGTGCTTGCGCGCTTCGACAACATGTTCGAACGCGCGAAGAAGAACGTGAAGAAATGACCCGCTCCGGACGGCTCCGACCCACCCGCGCGTTGTACTTTACAGTGGTCGTTGGCCCAAGCTATAGTGGCGCGGGCGCGTGGAATCCGCTGTCTATTGTGGTCTGGAGTTCGGCGTGCAGCGAGAGTCCCGGCGTGCCCCCCGCCTCCGCTAAAGTGGGGCGGTCATGCGGTCGCGAGTGCAACAGCAGGAGGTGGCAGCCAGTCGTCTGAACAAGAAGTGGTTTGGAAGGAGCAACCGATGGAGCTTTCGATCTGGTGGGTCGTCATCGCTGCGTACGCCGGACTGTGTGCCGGCGTGTTCGTCACCGCGCTTCTGACGATGTCGTCGAAATGCGAGACGGACAGCTACCTGGACCTTGGCGACACGCGACCCGTCGACATGTAGGAATTTGCATCGAGTTTCCTGCCCGCAATCCGGGCGCCGCTTCGTCTCCGCAAGGGCGCGCTGGATCATTCACTCCACTCGTTGACCGCATGTCGGCGGCGGTGCACGCAAATCGCGGCGAATCCGCCCACTGGGCTGCCGACCACCTCCGCCGCCCCACCCTTCAGACGGTAGTCTGCCACGTCCGTCTTCGCGACGAACGGCGCCGAAAACTCGCTGAACGCGGTGTCGCCGCTCAACCGTCCAGCGCGCAAGACGTCAACGCGACGAGCGGAATCACGGCAAGCGTTTCCTCGTGGGTGGCCGCGAGCACGACGGGCGGGGCGACACCTGCCTCGTAAGCCTGTCGCCACGAGCCGGCGCATACGCACCAGCGATCGCCGGGCTTCAATCCGGGAAAGCCGTACTCCGGTACCGGAGTGACGAGGTCGTTGCCCTGCCGGCGGGCGTAGTCGAGGAACTCGCGGGTGACCTGGGCGCAGACGACGTGCAGGCCCACGTCATCGGGCCCGGTGTTGCAGCAGCCGTCGCGGTAGAAGCCGGTGCGCGGTGACGTCGAGCACGGGACGAGGGTGCCGCCAAGCACGTTGCGGTCGTTGTTCGGCATTGCGGCCCTCGCAGAAGGCGTGCGGTGGACGCCCATCTTAGGGGCGGCGACGGATTTCGGATAGCGATTGGGGCGTCGGCGGAGCGGCAAGAGTTGAATCCCACCGCACGACGGCGGACGCTGCCATGCTAGCGTTGCGGCCATGCGCCTGCCCTTCCCGGACCTGCTCGCCACAAGGAAGGGCCGCCTCACCACGTTCTTCCTGCTCTACGTTACCGAGGGCATTCCGCTCGGCTTCACCGCCACCGCCATCGCCACGCAGATGCGCCGACAGGGTCTCGGACCCGCGGCGATCGGCATGTTCGTCGGCTCGCTGTACCTGCCGTGGGCGTTCAAGTGGCTGGTCGGTCCGTTCGTCGACACGTTCTCGTCGGACCGCTTCGGCCGACGCCGCCTGTGGATCCTGCTGACGCAACTCGGCATGGCGGCGACGCTGCTCGTCGCCATGCCTGTCGACTACGCGACGGCAGCTTGGATTGTTCACCGCGATCATCTTCGTGCACAACGCATTCGGCGCGACCCAGGACGTCGCCATCGACGCGCTTGCCGTCAACGTGCTGCGCGAGGACGAGCGCGGCTCGGCCAACGGCTTCATGTTCGCCGGCGCTTCGGTCGGGCAGGCGATCGGCGGCTCGGGCGTGCTCTTTCTCGCCACATGGCTCCCGTTCCATACGACCTATTGGTTCGTGATCGCCGCGATCCTGCTCATCACGCTGTTCGTTGTCCTGCCGCTCAAGGAGCCGGCGCGACCACCCCGGCCGAAATCCGGGACGACCGCGCTGGCATCGGTCGCGAGCGAGCTCGCCACGTTCGTTCGCGATGCATGGCGCGCGTTTACCGGCTCGCGCGCGGCGCGCTGTTGGCGTGATCGTTGCGCTGTTGCCTGCAGGCGCGTATGCGCTGAGCCTCGCGCTCCAGTCCAATCTGGCGGTGGAGCTCGGTCTTGCCGACGTTCAGATCGCGCAACTCAATCTCGTGTCCACCGTCGTCTTCGCCCTCGCGTGCGTCGCTGGCGGCGGGCTGTCCGACCGCATCGGGCGGCAGCGCACACTGGCGTTGTTCATCTTCCTCACGGTAATCCCGACGCTGTGGCTCGCATGGGCAATGCAGCAGGCGGGCTGGATCATGCCCATCGAGGTCAACGCCCAGGACCGGCCGTCACCGGCACCCGGACTCGTGACCATCTTCCTGGCTGGCCACGATCGCCTTCAACGTATTCCAGGGCCTGTACTACGGCGTGCTCACTGCACTGTTCATGGACGTCACCGTTCCCGCCGTCGCGGCGACGCAGTTCACCGCCTACATGGCAATGGCGAATCTCGTCATCAGCTACACGTCGTGGTGGCAGGGCCTTGCGATCGTGCGCTGGGGCTACCCGGTGACGCTGCTGCTGGACGCCGTGTTCGGTCTGGTCGTGCTGTTCTTCCTGCCGCTGATGAAGCCGTCGCGCGTCACATCCGCGGCTCGCCCCTCCCGTTGACCGTGATCGTCGGTCCCGGCGCGAACGAAAGCTGCGTCCGGTGCTGAACGCCACGGAAAACGTACGTCACGTCCCAGTAGACGGGCTGCTCGGAGCCCGGGACCGCCGCACAACGCTGCACGTCCTGCGTGTAGACCTGGCCGCCCGGACGGTTGACGTTGGCACCGACCGCCGCGCCGCCAACCGCGCCGATCGCCGTGGCGACGTCGTTGCCGCGGCCGCTGCCGATCTGGTGGCCGAGCACGCCACCGAGGATGCCGCCGACGATCGCGCCGGGCACATTGGGGCCGCCGTACGCGCCGACCTGCTCGCGCTCGACCCAGCAGCGCTGCTCCGGCGGTCCCATCACCGCGCGCACCGCCACGACATCGGCCGTAAACAGTCGTTCGCCATGTTTCGGGTAATAGGGATAGGGGGGCGGAGCCGGTACCGGTGGCGGCGTCAGCGCTACGGACGGCTGCCCCCGGACCTGCCGGATCGACGAGACGCGCCTGTTCATGCCCAGGGCGCCCAGCGACGGGTATTGCCCACTTACGACGATCGTGCAACGGCCCTGGAAATTCGCGTTCTCGCAGAGTTCCCACCGGCCGCGCTGGACGATCACCGAGGACGCTCGGTCGTTGAAGCCGTAATGCTCGAAGTTGTCGATCGCGCGGTCAGCGGTGAACGCGCGTCCACGAAATCCCTCGTATTCGTAGAACGTCACCTGTGCGGCGGCTTGCGTGGCGAACACGATGCCGACGACGGCGAGAAACGCAGTGAACGTCGCTTTCATGGAGTCTCCGTGACGATGCGCAGGAACTTGCGATGACGACCTGAACGTCCGCTGCACGCGCATGGTTGACGACCGAAAGCTGCGGGCGGCAACCTAAGCCGCACTCAGCCAGCGCGGACGATCTCGGCGACAAGCGTTCCCGCCCCTTTCAACGACTTGCTGACGAGGCAGCGCTCCTCGGACTTCTCGAGGAGCGCGTGCGCCTTGTCAGTGTCGACTCCCGGCGGAACGCGCAGCGTCACGTGCGTGGTGAAGCCAACGAACTGGGTCACCCTTTCCACCCGGTCCAGCACGCCTTCCACACGGCATTGCAGATCGTTCCATTCGAGACCGTTCGCTCTTGCTTGTGCGCGAAACGTCAGGATGAAGCAGTCGGCGACGGCGGCGCACAGCAGCGTCTCGGGCGACCAGCGATCACCCGGCCCGCCGAACTCGGCAGGCGAATCGGTCGCGATTTCCGCGAGGCCGGGAGCGTTGACGGCGATGCTGCCGGCCGGTCGGCCGGTCGCGCTGGCGGTGTACCGATGCGGGAACGGATGCATGGCGGACCTCGAATTGCGATTGGCGTGACCGCATGGTACCGCGCGCGAGGTATGCGGACGGCGTTCGCAATGCAAGCGAGCCTCCGCACAGTGGAGAAGCGCCCGGCGTACCGACCGGCTCCCATCCGGGCTGTGGATTGCACGTGCGCGCCGTGTTTGGAGCTGAGTGTCGGGACGCGGCGACGTCCGGCCATTGCGTTCACCGGCCCATTCTGCGGTTTGCTGAATTCCCCGCGCGCATGCACGATTGGGTCGCCGAAGTGCCACCGCCTCCATTCGGTGGCATGATCATCAATTCCTGCTTGTGATGCGATGGAGCAACGACCATGACCGATATCCTCGGACTCCTCGGCGCAGAAGCCGACGGCCTCCTCAAGCACGTATGCAAGGGCATCCCGAAGGATTCGCTGCATCTGCCGGGCGCGGATTTCGTCGACCGCGTGATTGCGCCGAGCGACCGCTCGCCGGCGGTGATGCGCAGTCTCCAGCAGCTCTTTGATCAGGGGCGACTCGCAGGGACCGGCTATCTTTCGATCCTGCCGGTGGACCAGGGTATCGAGCACAGTGCCGGCGCGTCGTTCGCCAAGAATCCGCTGTACTTCGACCCGGAGAACATCGTCAAGCTCGCGATCGAAGGCGGCTGCAACGCGGTCGCCTCCACGCTCGGCGTGCTCGGCGCGTGCTCGCGCAGGTACGCGCACCGGATCCCGTTCCTGCTCAAGTTCAACCACAACGAATTCCTGACGTACCCGAACAAGTACGACCAGATCTTCTTCGCGAGCATCAGGCAGGCGCAGGACATGGGCGCGGTGGCGGTGGGCGCGACGATCTACTTCGGTTCGCCGGAATCAGGCCGGCAGATCGTCGAAGTCAGCCAGGCGTTCGCCGCCGCGCACGAGCTCGGCATGGCGACGGTGCTGTGGTGCTACCTGCGCAATCCCGCATTCAAGAAGGACAAGGACTACCACGTGTCCGCCGATCTGACGGGCCAGGCGAACCACCTTGGCGTCACGATCGAGGCCGACATCATCAAGCAGAAGCTGCCGGAGAACAACGGCGGTTACCTCGCGCTGAACACGAAGGAAAGCCCGTACGGCAAGAGCGACAAGCGGATGTACACGGATCTCGCGAGCGACCACCCGATCGACCTCACCCGATACCAGGTTGCGAACTGCTACATGGGGCGCGCCGGGCTCATCAACTCCGGCGGCGCATCGGGCGAGAACGACCTGCACGACGCCGTGCGCACGGCAGTGATCAACAAGCGGGCCGGCGGCATGGGCCTGATCTCCGGCCGCAAGGCGTTCCAGAAGCCGATGCGCGACGGCGTGACGCTGCTGAACGCGATCCAGGACGTCTACCTCGCGCGGGACATCACGGTCGCGTAGGGGACCACCAGCGGACGTGTCGGTCGCGGAAGGTGCCGCGGCAGCGGCATCGCGCCGAAGATGCGGCGCTCGGGGATGCCGCTACGTCTGCGTTGCGCAGAATGCAAGCAGCAACGAATTGAACCGTCCGGGCTGCTCGAGGTTCGGCAGGTGCGCCGTGCCCGGCAGCAACTGACCGCGCGCGTTCGGCAGTTTCGCGGCAAGTTCCCGGCAGCGCTCGATCGCGTGCGGGAAGTCGAGATCGCCGAAGACCACCAGCGTCGGCATGGAGATTTCGGAAAGCCGCGCATACGCCGATGGCGGCTCAGCCTCCTCTCCCCGCTTTTCCGAGCGTAGCGCGATCTCGTTCATCGACAGGAACAGCTCGCGGGTCGCTCCGCTCACCCGACCCTCGGGCGCCAACGGGCCGTCGAGCCACGCGTGCGCCTCCAGCGCGTTGATCGCGTCGACATCGGCTTCGGCCTCGGCGGCTTCCATGCGCGCGATCCATGCCTCGATCGCGGGCGCGAACGTCGTCACCTCCGGCGCTCCGCCGATC
Organism: uncultured beta proteobacterium; assembly: GCA_963750585.1. GTDB lineage: Bacteria > Pseudomonadota > Gammaproteobacteria > Burkholderiales > Casimicrobiaceae > VBCG01. The sequence goes on along the minus strand of CAVVRH010000047.1, from coordinate 117,642 downwards.
GCGGGCGCAACGAGCACGAGCGAACGCACGCGGTCGGGATGCGCCAGCGCGGCATCGATGGCGATGCGCCCGCCCTGCGAACAGCCGACCAGGATCGCAGGCTTGCCCGGCGAGATCGCATCGAGCACGTTGAGCAGATCGCCGACCTGGGAAAACGGCTCGTCGGCATGCAGCGTGTCGCCAAAGCCGCGGCGATCGTAAGCCAGCGCACGAAACGGCGGCGCCGCGGCGGCGAGCGCCGCGACCTGCGCCCTCCACATTCGCCGGTCCGCCACACCCGCATGCAGGAAGACGACAGGCGGACCGGAACCGGCCGCCTCGGCCGCAATCGTGGTCAGTCCTGAAGGAATTTCGAGTGCCGTGATCATGAGCGCCATGGTATGTCAGCGACGCGCGTATGGCGATCCTCGCGTGTCGACCCGATGCCGGTTTCGCGCAAGACTCACCGACACTCCCAGCCTGCCGATAGGCGCGCCGACGCTTGGCAGACGCTAGCCACGCAGCTCGGCGGCGCTGCCGTCGAGCGCACCGAGTATCGCCGCACTCGCCGACGTCCCGATGCGGTTCGCGCCCGCAGCGAGCATCGCCTGGGCGTCCTGCAGTGTTCGAATCCCGCCGGACGCCTTGACGCCGACGTCAGGCCCGACCACGCCGCGCATGAGTGCGATGTCCGCCACGGTCGCGCCACCTGCGGGGTGGAATCCGGTCGACGTCTTGACGAACGCGGCGCCCGCTTCGCACACGATCCGGCAAGCGACGCGCTTTTCGGCTTCGGTCAGAATGCCCGTTTCGAGAATGACCTTGATCGGCACGCCGGGCGTCGCCTGCACGACCGCAGCGATGTCCGCGCGCACATCGGCCATCGCGCCGCTCTTCAGCGCGCCGATGTTCAGCACCATGTCGAGCTCGCGCGCTCCCTCGTCGACGGCGATGCGCGCCGCACCGGCCTTGGTCGCCGTTCGCTCGCAACCATGCGGAAAGCCGATCACCGAAACGATGCGCGCATCGGTTCCCGCAAGCGCAAGAACGGCAGCGCGCACCCACCAGGGCTGGACGCAGTAGTAGCCGATATGCCATTGGCGCACGACATCGGCGCCGACGCGGATTTCATGCGCCGTCGCCTCCGGCTTCAGCACGGAATGGTCGAGCAGTCCGTGCCAACTCGTCGCGCGTCATCGCTTGTCCTTCGCATCGCGTCGCGCCCGTTCGATGCGATCCGCGAGATAGGCGTTGAGCTTGGTCTCGTCGTCGAACTCGGGCGTCGTATCCGGAATGCCCAGATAGTAGACGACGAGCGCCGGCACCTCCATGGGCGCCGGAACCTGCGAATGGTAAAAGCGCCACTCGGTGCGCGGCAGGTCGGCGAAGCGCGATCGCGGCGAGAAGAACTGGAACGGTCCGCCGGTCGATCGAATCGGCATCAGCGCCTGCGAGACGCGGGTAAACGGATCCACGCCCATGAGCGACATCGACCCGTAGACGGCTGGCTCGGCATCGACCAGGACGACCACCTTGGTCGAGGTCTCGTCCCGGCCGCGCAGCACACCCCACGCGAGCGCGAGCCCGGTCGTCGCGTAGGCGTCCAGCGATCCATGGACTTCCGCAGGTTTCGATTGCGCGAGCGCGCCGGGCGCGAACACCGGCGCGACCGCGACCAGCACGAGCGCAACCACCGTCCCGGCGAGGAATCGCGTACTCATGGTGCCTCTTCGTCGCGGAGCACGATCACTGCCTCGTCCACGAAATGCAGCGCCACTGCCTCCCCTTCGTGGAACAGGTCCTGGGGACCGGCGTTGTACCTCGCGACCTGCAATGTCTCCCCGGCACAGGACAGCGCGTACTCGATCTTCTCGCCCAGAAAGGTGCGCGAGACCACGTTGGCGACAACTTCCGACGTGCTCCCAGCAGGATGTGCGAGTGCAATCACTTCGGGGCGCAGCAGCAGCCTCACCGACTCGCCCGGCGCGATGCCTGCCGGAATCGTGCGCAGCGCAAATGCACGACCGAGGGCCGACGACTGTTGCTCCGCCCAAGGCGGCACTCTCCACCCGTGCACCGATCAGGTTGGCGCGGCCAATGAACTGCGCGACGAACTTCGAAGCGGGCCGGTGATAGAGATCCTCGGCCGTGCCGGTCTGCACGATCGTGCCCTCGTTCATCACTGCAATGCGGTCGGACACGGCCATCGCCTCTTCCTGGTCGTGCGTGACGTAGATCGCGGTGATCGCGAGCCGCCGCTGCAGGTCGCGGATCTCGTGGCGCATCTGCACCCGCAACTTGGCGTCGAGGTTGCTCAGCGGCTCGTCGAACAGCAGCACGCGCGGCCGGATGACGATAGCGCGCGCAAGCGCGACGCGCTGCTGCTCGCCGCCGGAGAGCTGCGCAGGAAACTGCGGCTCGTAGCCCGCGAGACCGACGAGCTTCAGCACCTCGGAGACCGCCTCGGCGACCTCGACGTCGCGCCGTCCGCGTACCCGCAGCCCGTAGGCGACGTTCTCGAAAACGGACAGATGCGGAAACAGCGCGTAGTTCTGGAACACGAAGCCGATGCCGCGCTGGTTCGCCGGGAGCCGGGTGACGTCCTGGCCGGCGAATGCGATCCGCCCGCTGTCCGGGAATCTCGAACCCCGCAATCATCCGCAGCGTCGTCGTCTTGCCGCAGCCCGACGGACCGAGCAGCGTCAGGAACTCGCCGGGCTTCACGTCGATCGAGACATCGCGCGCAGCATAGACCTCGCCCTTGACGAGATGCGTATAGCGCTTGGAAACGCGGTCGACGTGAACGCCGATGGCAGCGGGAGCAGCGGCGTTTGCAGGATCGCCGCGCGCCGTCGGTGTTTGCCCCCGCGCTGCTTCAAACGAGACGGAACTCGCGCCCTCGGCCGGCCCGGTAGTGCTCATGTGGCAAGAAGCCCCGTGACCGGTTTCGTGCCCGGCGCACGCAGGCGGCGCAGCACGCGGCCGATGACCGCGACCACGACGAACACGATCGCGACAACCAGCACCGAGAACGCGGCGGCCGGGCCGAGCGCGAGCTCAGTCAGGTTCTCCAGGATCTTGACCGTGACCAGCGTCCAGCCGATCGAAACCAGGAAGATCGTCGCGCTGATCGCCGTCATCGAGCGGATGAACACGACGCCGAGGCCGGCGAAGAATGCCGGGAGGATCAGCGGCAGCGTGATGCGCCGGAACGTCGCGCCGCTGGTGGCGCCGAGGCCCTGAGAGGCTTCCTCGAGGCTGCGATCGACCTGCTGCAGAAGCGCAACCGTCGCGCGGATGCCCGTTGGACCGTACCGGAACACATAGCAGGCGACGATGATCAGCGCCGTGCCGGTCAGCATGAACGGCGGGTCGTTGAATGCGATCAGGTAACCGATGCCCACGATCGTGCCGGGGAGCGCGTAGTTGATCATCGACGTGATCTCCATCGCGTTGCGCCCGGGGAATCTGCGCCTTGCGACCAGGTAGCCGAGCAGCACGCCGTACAGACCGCCGAGCGGCGTCGCGAACGCCGCGATGATCAGCGTGTCGCGCACCGCACGCATTCCTTCGGTGAACACCACCCGGTAGTGCTGCAGCGTGAATGCGTGGTTGGCGCCGAACGCCACGACAAGCGACGCGTAGATCAGCAGCGCGTACAGGTAGAGAATCAGCACCGTCACCGCGACGCAGATCGAAACCAGGATCCAGCGTACGCCGGGCGTGACGCTGTCGAATGGCGCCTGACCGGCACCCTTGCCGGTGACGGTCACGTAATGGCGGCGACCGACCCAGTAGCGCTGCAGAACGAACACGATCAGCGCGGGCACGAGCAGCACCAGCGACAACGCGGCGCCGCCACGCAGGTCGAAGAGACCGGTGATCTGCAGATAGGCCTGCGTCGGGAGCACCGGGAACTGGTTGCCGGCAAGGATCAGCGGCGTGGCGAAATCGGCGAGCGACGCCGCGAACAGCAGCAGGAATGCATTCGCGAGTCCGGGCGTGCAGAGCGGCAACGTTACCGTGCGAAACACGCGCAGGCGCGTCGCGCCGAGCGAAAGCGCCATGCCTTCGATGTTGCTGTCGATCGCCGCCAGCATGGGTCGCAACGTCAGGTAGGCAATCGGGAAATAGGTCAGGGCCTCCGCGGTGAGCGTGCTGGTGAGCCCGTACACGGTCACACCCTTGATGCCGAACAGGCTGTAGGTGATGAGCCCGCGGGGCCCGAACGAGAAGATGTAGCCGATCGCGGTCGTGAAAGGCGGCGAGACCAGCGGCAAGAGGACCGCGACGTCGATCAGGCTCACCATCCATTGCGGCAGCCGGCATCGCGTGGCGGCGAATGCAAAGACAAATCCCAGCAGCGTTCCGATGGCGCCAACCAGCGTGCCGAGCAGCAGACTGTTCCAGAAGGCGATCAGCTGGTGCTTGTCGGTGACGACGGTCGCAAGGCCCTTCAGCGTGAATGCGCCGTTGTCGATGAATACCCGCGCGAGCAGCATTCCGATCGGGTAGACGACGAACAGCGCGAGCAGCAGCCAAAGCACCGCCACCGCGATGGCAAGCGCAGGGTCGGCACGCATCCGCGCGCTGACCCCGGGGCGGTACGGTAGCGCCGCGGCCATCAACGGCGATGCTGGCTATGGATTCAGGACTTCCGCGACCCAGCGCTCGACGATGCGCTTGCGGTTGGCGCCCGCGAACTCGGCATCGATCGGGAAGATCTTCGCACCCTGCAGCACGGCAGCAAGGCTGGGCTCGAGCTTGACGTTCGGATCCGCGGGCACGAAGTTGATCTTGTACTTGGCAAACAGGTTCTGCATCGCCGGCGAAGCTGCCCAGTCGATCAGCTTCTTCGCCTCCACAGGATTCTTCGCACCCTTGATCAGCGCGATGGCCTCGGCGGCCGTGCCGATGCCCTCGCGCGGGAAGCTGATCAAGACGTCGTAGCCCTTCGCCTTGGTGTCGAGCGCGTCGACGATGAAGAAGATGCCGCCGCCCGCCTGCCCGAGTCCCACCGGCAAGGTGCCCCCGCCGCCACTCTTCGTATAGAGCTGCACGTTCGGGCGGAGCTGCTTCATGTAGGCGAATGCCTTGCTTTCGTCACGGCCGTTGACCTCGAGGATCGAGAAGATGCGGGTGACCGCCGTACCTGACGTGCGCGCATCGGCCATCTGCAGCATGTTCTTGTACGCGGGATTCAGCAGGTCGTTCCACGATTGCGGCGGCGCAAGCTTGTTCTCGGCGAGAAATTTCTGGTTGGTCATGAATACCAATGGATCATCGGCGATCGCCACCCACTGACCATCGGCATGGCGGAAGCGCCCCGGCAGCTTGTCGAACGTCGGCGGCTTGTACGGTTCGAATACGCCTTCGGAGATTCCGGCCGCGAACGTCTCGACCGGACCGCCGAACAGCACGTCGACGCGCGGATTGTTCTTCTCGGCGATCACCCGAGCGAGCGCCTCGCCCGACGAGAAGCGCACGAAGTTGACCTTGATGCCGGTCGCCTTCTCGAATTCCTCGAACATCGGACGCGCCCAGTTCTCGGGCCAGATCGAATAGGCATTGACCTCGGCGGCGGCCGCAGCGGTGGCTCCGAGCAGCGCAAGCGCGGAAAGTGCGAGGGAAACGGACGCGCGCACAGCCGTGCGCGCGAGGCGAGCGTGGTGATGCATGCGAATCCTCCCGGTGACGTTTCCGCCGTCCATTGGTATCGCGTCGGAAACGGATGCTAGGGCCGGTTCACACTATGGCCACAAGTGCGGACATAGTGTGAACAGGCGCTAGTGTAAACCCGGACGCGCTCGCACATCGCGCGCAACTCATTGCCGTCGAACATCAGCGCCTCGACTGGCTCGAGCGTGCGCGCCTGGAAGAACTTGCCCTTGCCGACCAGCACCGAAGACCAGCCGAGCTCGTCACCGGCGGAGAGCGTTTCGACGCGGAATGCGTCTCCGTGCGGTGCGATCTCCAGCGCGACCATGCGCTCGCCTACCCGTTGCCCGGCACACGTCCTATTCCGGGCAGCTTGAGTGCCGGCTGACGCACGTCGATGCCGGTCACGAGGCCCAGTACATTGAGCTCGAGACCTTCGTCGATTGCCGCAGTCACACCGAGCAATCCCGCGAGCGAGACCTGAAACCCGGTGCCGCTCGGTGTGCGCGTGAATATCTGCCCGCCGGGCAGATAGTCCTTGCCGATCGCAATCGACGGCAATGTGAGGCGCAGCTGCGGCAGCTCGCGGCCGAGGTGGGCAGTAAACGTGTTGCTGTTCGGGCCGGGCCACGCGCTGTAGGCATTGGCGAACGGATAGGACGCGACCGCCTGAGGCAACCGCGCGATGATCGCTGCCGCCTCGTCACCGCGCACATCGCGCAGGAGCTGCGGAGTCGCACCGTACCACTGCGCATCCGGCGCCCGGTCCGCGGAGATCGAGATCGCGGAACGCCCCGCGCGCACGTACCAGCCGATCACTTCGTATCGGGTAAAGCGCTCGGCGCCCTCGGGTTTCGCGGCGAGCCAGGTGTGGACCGCAAAGGCGCCCCGCCACCCGAATGCCCGGCCGGCAAAGACCTGCACGACCGCTTCCTTGTGGATGGCCGGATCTGGCGCAAGTCCTGCGGAACGATGGGTCGCCGTGCGCCAATCGCCGTCGACGGTCGCGCGTCCGAAGGCGAGCGCGAGCAGCGGCCCCGCGACCAGCAGCACCAGGAACGGCAGCAGCCACAGCATCATGCGAGGGAACCTGTGCACACTCATCGAGGGTCGGCGGGGCACAGCCTTGCTGCCACCACGTTTGGCCAAGGACAGTGGCAAGCATGCCACGATCCGAGGGCGGCAGGGATGGACAGCGATCCCGGCTCCGGATGACGGCTCGTCGAATCGCCTTTCGCGGGCACGCATTCCGGGATCAATCCGCCGCGGTCCGGTAATCGGGCGACCGTTGCAGCTGCAGCAGCACGGCCATGCTCGCGCCGAGCACGAAGTGCGCGAACGCGGTGATCCAGTCGCGCGCGACAACAAACCACGGAAAGTATTCGGTCAGCGCGAACAGATTGACGGCGAACAGCGCCAAGCCGAATGCGCCACCGACGAGCAACGTGGCCCACGCCATGCGATTGGGGATCAGCCACGATAGCCCCCACGCATAGAACACCGAGAGCGCGAAGTGCACGGCCGTCGCCACGACCATCACGCGCCAGTCGAACGCGTCCGGTGCGGCGAGCGCTTCACCTCCCATTAGCAGCGCGGCCGCCATGTGCGCATCGCGATAGAGGATTCCGGGCAGCGCATCGGTGAGAACCCACCACAGAGCGATCTCGGCCACGATCGTGATGGCGCCCGCCCCGAGTCCGGCGTAGAGCGCTGCGGTCCATCGGTTGGGGGTGAACATGGATGGCCGTTGCCGCACATATACCGTCACCGGTGCGTTCCGGAGATCCCAACGCCGCCCAACCCTGGCCGCCGGCATCAGCGCTAAGACCTGGCTCCTCTTGGACCGCAATTGCCGTGCGGGGTTGACGAAAACCGACCTGCGCGGAACGGCGCGCCCACGACGACGATCCTGAGGCTTTGGCGGCCGTCGAGTATAGGCAGAACCGAATCCGACGGAACCGCAGCGGGGACGGCTGAGCTTCGGACCCTACGGTGCGTGCTCGCCTTCGAGCCGGGCGTCGGTCTGCCTGGTCTCGCGCAGCGCGACGTGCGGATCGAAGACCAGCACGCGGTTGCGGCCACACCGCTTGGCTTCGAGCACCGTGTCGTCGGCGGCCTTGAGCAGCATCTCGACCGAACCGGGCACCAGCTCCGAATCGGCCACGCCCGCGGAAAACGTGTTGCCGCGCAGCGCACCCGCGTCGAGTGCAAAACGCATCGCGCCCCACGCCTTGCGCAGTGCATCGACCTTGCCGCGGCCGGCCGCTGCGCCCGTGCGCGGCATCAGGATGCAGAACTCCTCGCCTCCGTAACGGCACGCGACATCGCTGCGGCGCAGACGCCGGTTCAGCAATTCGCCGAACGCGGCAATGAGCTTGTCGCCGGCGATATGCCCGTGCCGGTCGTTCACGGCCTTGAAGTGGTCGAGATCGATCACCGCGACAGCGAGCGGCTCGCGACTGCGCTGCGCGAACGCGAGCATCGCCGGGAGCACATCGTTCAGGTGGCGGCGGTTGAAGAGGCCGCTCAGGAAATCTCGCACCGCCTGCTGCTTCAGCGCCACCTGCAGCGATTGCACCTCGGCCACCTTCTGCGAGAGCTGGCCATTGATCGCCTCGAGCTCGGCTCTCGCCCGTTCGGTCGCGCGGCGTCTCACCTCGCTGTCGTCGCGCTCGTGCTGCAGGCGAAGGAGCTCCGTCCGCAGCGAAGCGGCCTGGTGGCGCGCCTTCGACGCCGTCTGTGTGCGTTCGACGTGCAGCGACTGCCATGTGCGCAGGTGGGCGAGCGCCCGGGCGCTGTCGCCGCGCCGCTGGTGCAGATCGGCAAGCGTCTGGAAGAACAGGCAACGCACGCGCAGGCTCGCGCCCTCGACGTCGAGCGGCAGCGCGCCCTCGAGCGTCTGCAGCGCGGCATCGATCTCGCCACGTGCGGCTTGCAGCTCAGCCTCGGCAACCCACAGTTCCACGCGCGCCTCGCCAAGCCGTCCCTCCTCGGGTGTGCACCGGGCACGCGCGATCAGGTCTTCGCCGAGCGCGAGATCACCCGCACGAAGCGCGGCCAAAGCGAGCGCGGCGAAGGACATCGCGCGGTGATCGATCGCACCCGCGGTCGCGAGCAGGCGGCGCAGGTCGGCGAGCGCTTCCGGCGCACGCGCAAGTTCCACGAGGCAACCGATGCGGTTCGCCGCCAGCACCGTCTTGACATAGCTGTTCTGGAGGTGCTCGGCGCGACGGAGACCCTCATCGAGGTAGCCGAGCGCGTCGACGTGGTCGCCGAGCTGGAAGAGCTCGTGCGCCAGGTTGTTGTAGAGCACGACATCGAATCCGTGGCCACGCGCGGGGCTGGCCTCGCGCAGCGCCTGGTACATGTAGGCGAACGCCTCGGACGACTGCCCGAGCGTCGAGTGGCAGCCCGCGATGACATTCAGCATCATCGCGCGCTCGGCTTGCGGCAGGATCCGCAGCGCCTCGTCACGGACGCCCATCACGTGCTCGAGCGACGTTCGCGCCGCCCCCTGGAGCCATTCGCAGCGAGCCATCCCGACCTCGACGAGCAGCTCGCCGGAGCGGTCGGCCACCTGGCGGAAGCAGCGGCGGGCCAGGTCGAGCTCCACGAGCGACTGCGCGGATGTCGCGTAGCGCATCAAGTACAGGCCACGCGCAAGCCGCGCCCACCCCTCGGCGGCGAGGTCCCCGCGCCGCGCGGCCCGCGCGAGCGCGTCCTCGGCCATCGCGAGCGAGCGGGTGGAATCCTGATATTGGAGTCGCCAGGCGTGCCGCGCGATGGCTTGCGCCTTTGTCGTCACGGTCCGTTTGGGCGAGATGTTCATCCTGGTGATTTTCCGCAGCCGGCTCCCGGCACGTCAAGCCGAAAATTCCCGGCGGCGGCGGCAAGCCTCCGGCCGGTAACCCGCCGCTGATTTCACACGAGGTCGGTGGTGCAAGCGGCCCGACAATGGCGCGCTAGAATACCCTGACTTCGGGCGACGTCCACTTTTTGTGCGCGACCGGCGCCCCTATCGGTTTGGCCATGCATATTGTCTGCCCTCGCTGCGTCACCAAGAACCGCGTCGCCGAGGGCCGCCTCGCTCAAGGTCCCAAGTGCGGTAGCTGCGGCGCCACCCTCACGCTGGCCGAGCCCTTCCCGCTCGCCGACGACACGTTTGCACGCTATGTAGCCGGAACCGAAATGCCCGTCGTCGTCGATTTCTGGGCCGAGTGGTGCGGCCCATGCAAGATGATGGCCCCCGCGTTCTCGGCAGCTGCCAGCCAGCGCCCGCACCTGCGCTTCGCCAAGGTGGACAGCGACCGCGCACCGCAGACCGCGAGCCAATACGGCATCCGCAGCATTCCGACGCTGGTGCTGTTCCAGGGTGGGCAGGAAACCGCGCGCGTATCGGGCGCGATGTCGACAGGACAAATCCTGGACTGGATCGGCCAGAACCTGCGCCGCTGAGCCTGCAGCGAATCGCTGATCGCGTCCTGCGTCTCCGCGCGCCTCGACCAGGGGTTCCTGGGGACGTGCGCCGCCGGATTTGCCCTGCGGATTCGGCCAGGCGCCGCCATTTTCTGACCTTGCGCAACCTGCGGCCGGGAATTGGCATGTCCGACGGAACGGCTTTGGTACCCTAGGCAGATGGGCCTCAACCTGTTCCGCCGGCTGATGCCGCCCGAGGAGAGCTTTACCGCTCTCTTCTGTGAACAGGCGCAGCGCATCTTCCAGGCAGCGCAGGAGCTTCGCGCCATGATCGACGGCACCGGCCCCGCGGACGAGCACGTCGCCGCAATCCGCACGATCGAGGCCGCGGCCGATACCGTCGCGCGCAAGATCTTCCTTGCCGCCAATCGCACATTCAACGCGCCCATCGACCGCGAGGACCTGCTGGCGCTCGCCAACGACCTGGACGACGCCGTGGACCTGATCGAGGACACGGCCAAGGGCATCCAGCGCTACGACATTCGCGAGTTCTCGCACGAGCTCCGCGCGATGGCGGACGCGGTGGTGCAATGCGCGGAAGTGCTGCTCAAGGTCATGCCCTACCTGGACGCAATCACGCAAAAGCACAAGGCGATCTTCGCCCTGTGCGAGGAAGTGGGCCATATCGAGGAGCGGGCCGACCAGTCGTTCGACGCGGCGTTGATGCGCCTGCGGGCACAACTGCGAGCCGGCGAGATCGACACGATCGGCTACATCGACCACAAGGAAATCTTCGAATTGATCGAGGACGTCGTTGACAAGTGCGACGACGTCGCCAATGCCGTGCAGTCCGTGACCGCCAAGCACGTCTAGGGAGCCTCTGCGCAAGTGCGCGCGATTGCGACAGGCGGTTCGGGATACCCCCGCCGCAGCGTCGCGCTGCGGAACGAGCGCAGCGGAGGCGGGGGCGTGCGCCTGCTTCGCGGTCGCATCCCCCGGCTCACGCGTCCCGCGTTCGCTCCAGGGCCCCTGCTCCGCGCTCCGCAGGCGTATGCGCGAAGCGAGGCGCAGCCAATGGCCGGCCCCCTTGGCGAGCCTCGCGAAAACGCCTGTTTCAGCGAAGGCTCACTGGCGCCGAGCATGGCGAGGCGACACGTTAAGCCGCGAAGCGGCGGCCGGAGCTACAAAGCAGACCGCCCGAACCGCTTGTCCCTCCGGGCTGCTGCCGAATGCGGCGCCTGCGCAGCCGCCCTCGGCATCGTAGTCTCGGCTACGACCTTCGTCGCGCGCCTCGCATTCATGTGCATTCGGCCCTGCAGCGCATTCGTGTGCACTTGCGCAGAGGCTCCCTAGCGCGCCCGCGACCGCGAACCGCCATGGACGCCGCCGCCATCGGCCTGCCCATCCTCATCGGGCTCGTCGGCTTTGCGCTGCTGTTCGACTTCCTGAACGGCCTGCACGACGCCGCGAACTCCATCGCCACGGTGGTCTCCACACGCGTGCTGCGCCCGAAGACCGCAGTCGTGTGGGCCGCATTCTTCAACTTCATCGCGTTTGCGGTCTTCGGACTGCATGTCGCGCAAACCGTCGGCACCGGCATCGTCGAGGCGGGGGTCGTCGATGCTGCCGTGATCTTCGGCGCGCTGACCGGCGCGATCGTGTGGAACCTGGTGACGTGGGCCGCCGGATTGCCGTCCAGCAGCAGCCATGCCCTGATCGGAGGACTCGCCGGGTCCGGCATCGCGAAGGCGGGGCTGGGTGCCGTAGTCTATGGCGGACTGGGCAAGACCGCGCTCGGCATCGTGCTCTCGCCGCTGCTTGGATTCGTGCTCGCGCAGCTGCTGGTGGTCGCCGTGCGCTGGACGTCGCTCAACGCCTCGCCGTTCGCGATGGACCGCCGCTTCCGGATGCTGCAGCTCGTGTCGGCAGCGCTGTATTCGCTGGGGCACGGTGGCAACGATGCGCAGAAGACGATGGGCATCATCGCGGTGCTGCTGTATTCGCAGGGCGTGCTGGGCGGTGAATTCCATGTCCCGTTCTGGGTGGTGATCTCCTGCCAGGCTGCGATGGCGTTCGGTACGCTCCTGGGTGGCTGGCGCATCGTGCACACGATGGGCTCGCGCATCACGCGCCTGAAGCCGATGCAGGGCTTCTGCGCCGAGACGGGTGGCGCGATCACACTCTTCCTCGCCACCGGCCTTGGCGTTCCCGTCTCGACGACGCACACGATTACCGGCGCGATCGTCGGCGTTGGCGCCGCGCGCCGCGCTTCCGCGGTGCGCTGGCACGTGGCGACGCGCATCGTGTACGCGTGGGTACTGACGCTGCCAGCCGCCGCGATCATCGGCGCGCTTTCCTACCGGGCGGTCGCCTTCTTCAACTGACGCGCGTGTGTGCGTCGCAATCACGCGCTGCGGCGTCTGCGGCCCGCTATTCCGGCTGCAGCAACGAAGCTGCTGGCAGTGGCTCGCTCAAGGCGGCCGCGGCATCGAGAACGCCGGCGCCATGCCGCTGCGTGTTCCATCCGGCCGGCGCCTGTGCGGTCTTGCGCAGCACGTGCAGGAAGGCCGCGACCCGCTGCCATCCCTCCGGGTACTCGGTGTCGAGGGATCCGTCCCAGTGCGCGAGCCACAGCGCAGCGGTTCCCGCGACCAGTGGTGTCGCGTACGACGTGCCGTTGCTTTCGCCGTATACGAAGGTGTAGCCATTCCGGTATATGGTGGACGCCACTCGGATCGGCTCCGCGGGCGCGGAGATGTCCACCTGCGGCCCGCTGCACGATGGCTGCCACACCTTGAGTCCCGGAATCGTGCCCGCGACCGCAATCGAATGCCGCGTTCGTGCCGGTGCGACCACGCCGAAGACATACTGGCCCGCCGCCGCGACGACGATGACTCCGTTCGCATACGCTTCGTCCAGCGCGTCCTGCACCTCGCGCAGAGGGAAAAGCGTGATGCCCTGGCTGATCGTGATCACGTGGCACCCGGCGTTGACCGCGTGTCGATATCCCGGAGGCGAGTCCCTTCTGCTGGTCGTCGACGAGAATGCTGTTGGTGTCGCGGATCGGGACGACCTGCACGCCGGGCGCGGAACCGAAGAACGGGCGATCGGGCGCGTTCGCATCGCGACCGGCGAGCGTGCACAGTGTGCGTGTTCCGTGGAACGGAAATCCGTCGGCGTGGGCAGGTTCCAGCGCCGAGAGCGGATCCTCGCCCGCGTTGTCGAAGTAGTTCGCGTCGAGGTCGGTGCGTACGATCGGCGAGGTACCATCCTGCCACGGTCCCAGTGCGGGCTGCTCGGTGTAGCCGGTGTCGATGTGCCCGACGCGGATCGATGACCACGGGCCATTGTCCACGCCACCCAGCGCATCCCACGCCGCCGGGAGATTGACCTCGCGCAGATGCCAATCGAGCTCGCCAGGCGCTGCCGCGGGTGCCGCTGCCATGAAGCGTGGCACGAACTCCGGCTCCGCTCGCGCCGCGAGCTGGCCGTTGCCGTCGCTCGTCTCCACGACCCGCACGCTGCGTGCACCCTCGTCCTGCAGCGCTTTGCGGATCGCAGCGGTCGGCGTCCCCGGGAAGAGGCGCTTCGCCACGTGCGGCGCGAGCAGGTAACGCTCTTCGCCGATTGCCTGAAGCACGCTCGCCGGGTCCTCGAGCCGACTTGCAAGCCGTTGCTCGAACTCGTAGACGTCGGCGTTCGGCACCCGAATCTGGAATGTCGTGCGCATCACGTGCTCCTTTCGCGTGCATCTCGCCGGCCACAGCCGTCGGGCAGTCGAGCTCGGTCGTCGCGCGATCTCCGTGCGCGATGCGGCAACTCTACGGCGACTTGCCCCAGCCCGACCGCGCGGCCCAGCGGCACACCGTCGACGATGTCTTGCGGGCTACCGCGAACCCGCCGCGAGCGCCTGTTCGACCTCGGCAAACGTCGTCGCGACTTCGCTGATCTGCAGCGGTTCGCCGAGCTGGCGCGCGATCTGGGTGACCGAAAAGATGCCGCAGATGCGCTCGTCGCCGCCGGCGAGCGACTCCACGACCAGCGCATGGTGCCTGCCCGCTTCCCTGAGGGATGCGATGACGTGGCCGACCTTCGCTGCCAGCACGTCGCGCAGGTGGAACGCCACGACCGCGGCGGAGGGCGTCATCACGTCGGTAACCTGCAGATCGTCATGCCGCGCGCCGCGTGCCTGACTGGCGCGCAAGGGCCGCTCGCCAAGGATGTCGGACGCGGTGATGAGCCCGAGCACGATGCCCTCGGCATTCAGCACGAACAGCGACCGAACACCCCTCGCCTTCATGTAGTTGTTGGCCTCGGCGAGCGCGGCCGACGCGTCGATCGTCACCGCGGGAACGCGCGCCAGGTCGGTCATCACTTCGATCGCCGGCGAATCCAAGGTGACGTGAATCGGCGGTGGTTGCGTCAGCAGCGTTCCTCGCGACGCCAGCGGATGCGATGTCAGCGGATGGTATTGGCGCATGGCGTCCCTCTCGAAATTTGCTCGCAAGGCCGGGAAGCGAGGCCCGGCAGTGCAGTTTACCGTGACGCCGCCTGCCGTGCGCCGGAACAGCCAGGCGGCCTCGCGGCGCCCGACTTTCCGGGCCCAGCACCGATCGATGTTCAGCGGCGGATGATACGAACCTCACCGCATGCACCGGACATCGCCATGAGCACGCGCGAAACCCCTGCTCCGTCATCACAGAACGGGAAGAGCCGTCGCGAGCGTTCCGCACCGAAAGGCGCGCCAAGGCCGGACGCGACGACGAAGATCGCGCCGTTCGGCACCAAGGTCGGCGAAGGGGCCGGCAACCTGCGCAATCGCGAGGACGCGTTCAAGCGCCGCCGCGGCGGCAATCCTTACGTCCGGACGGATCAGCAGCGCGTGGTGGGGCGCGTCCGGAAGCCGGCCGCGGTCGAGGTCGCTCCACCGCGAACCGGCGTCCACCGAGCGAAATACGTGCGAATTGCCGAAGTTAGCCTCGGTAATGTAGACATCACGCGCTTCGGACGGATGCGTTTCGATGCGCGTGATCATCATGCCCGGCAGCTCGGGTCCGGCAAGGTTCGCGCTCCACGACGCGCCTCCGTCCACGCCGCGCTTGCCGCCCGTTGCTGCATCGCGCGCGCCTCCGCCCGCGACCTTCGCCGTCTTGGCTTCCGCAACCACGGCAGCATGATTACGCGGGGTCGGTGCCCCTTTCGCAGCCAAGGCAGTACGTCGCCTCGTCCTGCGCTGCTCCGTCATCCTCGTTCTCCTCGCGGTTGCGATGGACAGGATCCGCGGATCGATGCCGCGGCCCATGCGTGCGGCCTCGGCTCCCGTGTGCTACGCCGCGGGAGGCAGACAACCCGACGAGAGTGCTCCCCGTTTGCCGCACCACATGCGCAATCGCACGGGAGCACCCCGCGACGACGAAACGGACTGCCGCGCCGACGCCGCGACCTCGGGCGCCATCCATAGCTCCATTAGCGCCGGCACCCTGTCCGGCGCGGTAGTTCAATCTGCCGGCTGGGCCGGAATGGCACGCACCGAAAGCACGCCCTCGATTCCGGCGATCGACCGGACAACGCGATCGTGCACGGGACTGTCGACGTCGACCAGCGTGTAGGCCATCTCGCCACGCGACTTGTTGACCATGTTGTGGATGTTGAGGCCGGCCTTGGCCATCGTCGAGCTGATCTGGCCCAGCATGTTGGGCACGTTGGCATTCGCGATCGCGACGCGGTGCGGTGACTCGCGCGGCATGTCGACGTTGGGAAAATTGACCGCGTTCTGGATCGTGCCTTGCTCCAGGTATTCGCGCACCTGGTCCACGACCATCACCGCGCAGTTCTCCTCCGCCTCGGTGGTCGATGCGCCGAGATGAGGCAGCGCGACCACATTCGGCCGGCCGATCAGCGCGGCGGTCGGGAAGTCGCAAATGTAGTACTTGAGCCGCTGCGCGGAGAGCGCGGCCACGACAGCCGCCTCGTCCACGACCGCGTCGCGCGCGAAATTGAGAAGCACCGAGCCCGGCTTGGCGGCCGCGAGCCGCTTCTCGTCGATCAGATTGCGGGTCACGGGCAGGAGCGGAACATGCAGCGTCACGAAATCCGCGTGCTTCAGCACTTCCTCGATCGAATGCGCGCGCCGCACGGTGGACGGCAGCCGCCAGGCCGCGTCTACGGTGATCTCCGGATCGAAGCCGATCACCTTCATGCCGAGCTTGATCGCCGTGTCGGCGACAAGGCTGCCGATTGCGCCCAAACCGACGATGCCGAGCGTGCGGTTCGGCAGCTCGACGCCGGCGAATTGCTTCTTGCCCTCCTCGACCCGCGCTTCCAGGTCCGGCGCCCTCGCGTCGATACCTTCGACATGCCGCAACGCCGGTACGACATTGCGCGCTGCCATCAGCAGCGCCGTAAGGACGAGTTCCTTCACCGCGTTGGCGTTGGCACCCGGTGCATTGAAGATCGGCACGCCGCGCTTCGACATCGCGGCCACGGGAATGTTGTTCGTGCCGGCGCCGGCCCGGCCGATCGCCTTCACGCTCGCCGGGATGTCCATCCCGTGCATGTCATGCGAGCGCAGTACGATCGCGTCCGGCTGGTCCACCGACTTGCCGACCGTGTAGCGCGCACTCGGGAAGCGGTGCAGGCCTTGCGCGGAGATCTGGTTGAGCGTCAGGATCCGATAGTGCGTCGTCATGAATATTCCTAGCCGTGCGCGCGCTCGAAGTCCCGCATGTAGTCGACGAGCGCTTGCACGCCCTCGACGGGCATCGCGTTGTAGATCGACGCACGCATGCCGCCCACCGAGCGATGACCCTTCAGCTGCACCATCCCCAGCTCCTTCGCGCCCTTGAGGAACGCGTCGTCCAGCGACTCGTCGCGAAGCTTGAAGGGCACGTTCATCCTCGAACGGTCCTCCTTGCGAACCGGGTTGCGGAAGAATGCACTGCCGTCGAGATAAGCGTAGAGGAGTTTCGCCTTGGCGATGTTCCGGGCTTCCATCGCCGCGATGCCACCCTGCGCGAGCAGCCACTCGAACACCAGCCCGGCAACGTAGATCGCATAGGTCGGCGGCGTGTTCAGCATCGACTCGGCCTCGGCCTGCTCTTTCCAGTGGAACGCCGAGGGGCAGATCGGCAGCGCGCGGTCGAGCAGGTCGTCGCGGACGATGACGATCGTGAGACCAGCCGGTCCGATGTTCTTCTGCGCACCGGCGTAGATCACGCCGAACTTCCCGACCTCGACGGCGCGCGACAGGATATGCGACGACATGTCGGCAACCACCGGCACACTGCCTGTGTCAGGCGTCCAGTGGTACTCGACCCCGCCGATCGTTTCGTTCGTGCAGACGTGCACGTAGGCGGCATCCGGGTCGAGCTTCCAGCTCGCGCGCGGCGGCACGTAGGTGAAGTTCGCGTCCTCGGCGCTCGCGGCGACGTTCACCTTGCAATACTTCTTCGCCTCCTTGATGGACTTCTTCGACCACTCGCCGGTGTTGACGTAGTCCGCCGAAGCCCTGCCGTTCACCAGGTTCATCGGGACGATCGCGTTCTCGCCGATTGCGCCGCCCTGCAGGAAAAGCACCTTGTAGTTGGCGGGGATTGTGAGGAGCGTGCGCAGGTCCGCCTCCGCCTTGGCGGCGATGCCGATGAACTCCTTGCCGCGATGGCTCATCTCCATCACCGACATGCCGCTGCCATGCCAGTCGAGCATTTCGGCTGCAGCCTTGCGCAGCACTTCTTCGGGGAGCACGGCGGGGCCGGCACTGAAATTGAAGACTCGCATGGGAATTTCCGGAAAGGGACTAGGATTGCTTCGCCCTCAATTGTAGCGCGCGCAACGACGATCCCTTTGGCCGGGGCGATCCGCAGGGACCTTCGGCATGCGAAGGCAACGGTCTTGTCCGGCAATGAAGCGAGATGCGCGCCATCGGGCAGGCGATTGTCCATGGCATCATCGGCGCGTCGCCAACGAATCAGCCAGCCTGCCCATGCGCGCGCCGACATTGCTGCACCCCGCGCTGACCCGCGCCATCGCGGGCGGGACGCTTGCAGTCGCCCTGTTCTGGCTCCTCACGGCAATCGTGGCGATCGTCAACTACGGGTTTCGCTACCCCGCGTTCGACCAGTTCCGCACCTATCGCCGCTATCTCACGCTTCCCTTTCCCGAGAACGTGCTCCAGCTCGACAACGGGCACCGGCCGATCCTGCCGGCGCTCGTCCGGCTTGCGGAGATCGATTGGCTGCAGGCGAACCAGCTGCTGCAACTCGGCGTTGGGCTCGGGTGCGCGCTTGCGGCATGGGCACTTACAGTCTCAGCATCGCTGCGCGACCGTAGCCTCGCGCTCTCGGTACGCGCCGCACTTGCACTCGGCGCGACCCTCGCGATCTTCTGGCTCGGCAATGCACGCATGCTGATGCACGGCAATGAATCGTTGCAGACCTATTCCGTGCTGCTCTTCACGATACTTGGCGTGTTGGCGCTGCAGCGTGCGCGCGACACCCAGCCGGTGCGTTCGATGACCGCGGTCGGACTCTGCTGCGCGGCCGCCACGTTTTCCTACGGCAGCGGCATCGCCTCATTCGTCGCATTGCTTGCGGGAGCGTGGGTGGTGCGCATGCCGGCGCGGAACATTGCCGTGCCGGCGCTGCTGTTCGCGCTGTCGCTTGCCATCTATGTCGGTGGACTTCCCGGCCACGTGGGCGTGCGCCACTCGCTGCAGGTGCATCCGGTGGACAGTGCCGACGTGTTGCTGACCTGGCTTTCGACGCCATGGATGACCGCCTGGCTGGGGCTCGGCGTGCCGGCGTCGCCCTCGATGACCTGGGTTCCGCTCGAGGTCCGCCAGGAGCCATTCGGTCGACTGGTCATCGACTCTGCCACGGCACTTGCCTCGCCGTGGGGCACGCATTGGATCAAAGTCGCGACCCTCTCGATCGGCACGCTCGGTTTCGTCGGCTATGTCTCCATGCTGGCGCACGCGCGGCGCGCGGGTGCCGCGTTGTCGCACCTGCGTCTGCTTGCCGTGGTTCTCGCGACGCTGGCCATTGCGATCGGCGCGCTGCTGGCGGTGACCCGCCTGCCGCTCTTCCGCGCGCTCCCGGACCAGGTGCTGGCCGACCGTTACCTGCCCTGGAACTGCCTGTTCTGGCTGGGTCTTGCGCTGTATGCGGGCGCGGCGCCCGCCACGCGACTCCCGCGTGAACTCGCCACGGTCGCGCTCGCGCTTCTCGCCGCCGCCATGCTGTATCCGACGCACCGTGCGTACACAGGCTGGAGCGAGGCCGTGCACCGGACCGTCCAGCAGTCCGCGCTTGCCGCGCAACTTGGTGTCTGGGACCCCGAACGGTTTCCGGACGGACCCGATGCCTCGCGCGACGATGTGCTGGCGACGCTCGCGATCATGCGCGAGCGCCGGCTCTCGATGTTCTCCGAACCCGGCGCCGTCCTGCTGAGCGAGGGCTTCCGCGCACCTGCCGGTCTGCCGCCACCGCTTCCCGGCGCCCATGCGCGCGTGATCCGCACCTTCGCCGACACAGCCGGCGGGGGAATGGTCAGCGCGCTGGAAGGCGCACTACCGAAGGACGCGCGGCCCGCGCCGGCTACGCTGCTCGTCGTCGTCGATCGCGATGGCACGCTGCGCGGTCTCGCGCGGTCGAGCCTTGATGTAGGTCCCAGGGCGGGTCCCAGGCGCTCGCCGTTGCGGATCGATCTAACCTCGCGCACGGGATTCGACGGTTATGCGCGCGGCGATCCCTGCGCGCCGATGACCGTCGTCGTGCTGACCGCGGATTTCATGCCGCGAGGGACGATCCCGGTGCAGCTTCCCTCGTTGTGTCCGGCGTTGCCGGCGCCACCACGCAGCGACAGCGTTCCCGGCGCGCGTTGAACGCCGACCCGTAGCCAGAGGCACAAACGACGGGTCGCGTCACCCTTCGATGCGAAAGCCCACCTTGAGCGTCACCTGAAAGTGCGCGACCCTGCCTTCGACGATGTGTCCGCGCGTTTCCGTCACCTGGAACCAGTCCATGTGCTTGATCGTTGCACCCGCCTTGGCGATCGCATTGCGGATCGCATCGTCGGTGCCGTTCGGCGACGTGCCGACCAATTCGACCAGCTTGTAGGTGTTCGCGGACATCGGGCTCTCCTCGTGAAAATGGGAAAAGACTTCGCCGTCGAGTGCCGGCGGGCGACTTGGGCCCTTCGGGTCGGGCGGCGCGTGCGTGCGCCATTGTGCCGCAGGTCGCCCGATCGCCGGGAACGTGGAGGAACATTGTCTCGAAACGTCGCCACCTCGCGCGTTGGTCGTCGCACTGCGGCAACTGAAAGTTCCCCATGGGCGCTCCGGAGCTTCTGCGCGAACTGTCTTGCCAACGGTCGCGTGCCGGCTGCAGTACGGCGAACGCATTCCTGAACTTGGCCCCCTGACCGCGCTGGCAGTGACGGTCGTGGATCGCCGTGGTCAGGGCTGCGCGAACAGGTAGCTGCGGCTATCCTCGATGAAGTGCGGGCCTTCGTCGGAGCGAACCGCCGTGCCAACGCCTTCAGCCGTCAGCACTTCGAGCAGCAGTGCATTGGGCACCCCGCCGTCGATGATGTGCACGGAGCGCACGCCCTCGCGCACCGCATCGAGCGCAGCCGTCACGCGCGGCACCATGCCGCCCTGCACCGTTCCGTCGGCAAGCAGCGCCTCGGCGTCGGTCGCGGTCAGGATGTAGGCGAGCCTGCCCTGCCGATCGCGCACGCCGGGCACGTTCGTCATCAGGATCAGCTTCTCGGCAGAGAGCGCACGCGCAAGCCGGCTCGCAAGCAGATCCGAATTGATGTGGTATGCGGTTCCGTCGGCGCCGACGCCGATGGGCATGACGACGGGAATGAAATTGCGCGACAGCAACAGATTCACGAGGTCGGTGTCGATCGCCTCGATGTCGCCGACGAAGCCCAAGTCGGGTGCCGGCTGGCCGTCGTCGCCTGGCGCCGCAATGCGACGGCGCGCGCGAATGAAGCGCCCGTCCTGCCCGTCCAGGCCCACGGCGCGCCCGGAATGACGGTTGATCAGTCCGGTCAACTCCTGATTCAGTTCCTCGAGCGCCATCTCGACGATGTTGAGCGTCTGCTCGTCGGTGATGCGGATGCCGCCGTGCCGACGCGCGACGAGCCCCATCTGCCGCAAGAGTTCGTCGATGCGCCAGCCTCCGCCGTGCACGACGATCAGCTTCATGCCGACGAGGCGCAGCAGCGCGACGTCGCGGGCGAAGCGCGCCTTGAGCTCGGGATCGGCCATCGCCCCGCCGCCGAAGCGGATCACGAGAGTCTTGCCGTGATACGCGCGAATGTAGGGAAGCGCTTCGGCGAGGATGCGGGCCTTCGGATTGGCGGCCATGGAGGGGATGCGGAAGGATCGGCCGCCATGTTAACCTGCGCCGCCGCCGCGCGGCATCCGCGGCCCACACTGCGGAGATAACGATGACTCTATTGCGGATTCTTGCACTCGCAGCGATCGCGATCGCGGGGGCGGCGGCCGCGCTGCCCGCGGCGGCGCAATCTCCGGGTGGACCGAGCGGCGGCGGACGGGGCGGTGGTGGCCCCGGCGGCAGTATGGGAGGCCCGGGCGGCGACCCACGCAGCCTCATGCGCAACGCCCCGCCCGGCGCGATGTCGTCGCCCATGGTTCAAGTGCAGCTCGACCAGCTCGAGGACGCACTCAAGCTCACGTCCGAGCAGCGGCCGGCATGGAACGCCTACGCGGACAAGGTCGTGAAGCTGATGGACGACGTCGCACGTTCGCGCCTTCCGGCTGCACCCGCGCAATCCGACACGCCCGCGCAATTCGCACGACTGACCGACGTTGCCCGCAATCGGCTCGCCGCGATCGAGGACATCGCGGAAGCGGGCAGGAAGCTCTATCCGCTGCTCAGCAAGGAACAGCAGGCGCTCGCGGATCGGCAACTCGTGGCGATGCTCGCGCCGGCGCTGGGCGGATCCCCGTCCGGAAGCTTCGGTCCGACGAGCGCAAAGCCCTGACTGGCTCCTCGTGCGCCAGGCGCTGGTGCCCTCGACGTGCGCGGCGCCGGCCTCGTGCGTAGAATCGCAATGAAATCAGATCGCCTGCACGACGCCAGAAGATCGCCGACCCTGTGGAGAGATTGCCTTTGCTGCACACCCTGATCGCCTTCGCGTTGCTCCTTGCGCTTGTGGCCTGCGCGCCGACGGAACGGACACCGCCGCCCGTCACGCCGCAACGGGACGCGTCCAGCGCACGCGCGGCGCCCGGGCCCGCCCCGGCACAACCCACCGCGCCGGTGCCCCGTACGCTGCAGAATGTCGCGATTGTCGTGCCGGCCGATGTGCTCTACGTTTGCGTAAGCGAAGTCGGCGGCACGCGGCAGCAGACGGCGATCGAGTTTTCGCCGAAGGTACATGACCTCTGCAAGCGTCACCCCGAAATGGGACCCTGCCAGTACGAGCGCAACCTCTGCCGCAAGGCCGGAGGACGCGTCTTTGCGGCGAATGGCAAGGAGATCACGATGCAGACCGAGGCCGAGTACGACCGGAAGGTGAGGCGCGTGACCATCCGGTCGAACTAGCCTCGCGCCGGGATCCGCCATGGACGAGATCGCGAAGCTGCGCAAGAGTTACGAGCGCGCCGAGCTGGACGAGAGCCACGCCGACAGCGCACCGCTGCGTCAGTTCGAGCGGTGGCTATCGGAAGCAATCGATGCCGGTGCACCCGAACCGACCGCGATGACGCTCGCGACGGTCGGCGAGGGTGGCAAGCCGTCCACACGCCCCGTGTTGCTGAAGGGCTTCGATGCGCGCGGCTTTGTCTGGTACACGAACTACGACAGTCGCAAGGGGCACGAGCTCGCCGCCAATCCGCACGCCGCTCTGCAATTCCACTGGATCGAGCTCGAGCGGGTGGTGCGCATCGAGGGCACCGTGGCGAAAGTGAGCGCCGAGGAGTCGGACGCGTATTTCGTGACGCGTCCGCTCGATTCGCGCCTCGGCGCCTGGGCCTCGCCGCAGAGCCGCGTGATCACGAGCCGCGGGGTGCTGATCGCCGAGGCGGCAAGGTTCGGCGCGAAGTTCCTGCTGCATCCGCCTCGGCCGGCGCACTGGGGCGGCTATCGGCTCGCGCCCGACCGCTTCGAGTTCTGGCAGGGTCGCGCAAGCCGCTTGCACGATCGGCTGCGCTATATGCTTGAACCCGACGGCGGTTGGCGACGCGAGCGGCTCGCGCCGTGATTTCGCGCTGACGTCGCTCAGGCGTCCGGAAGCCGGGCACGCAGTGCGCGCAACTCGCGCTCGAGCCGCTCAATGCGCTCGATATAGCGCAGCACGACGCAGACACTGTGGGCGTCCTCCAGCGCGAAGTCATGCCGGACGCGGTATGCGGCGCGCGCAACGACGATCGCCTGACTCCCGAACAGCCAACCGCTCGATTCGGCCGACACGGGTGCAAGCGCGCCCTCCTCGACCAGTTCGCGCAGCTCGTCCTCGGAGAAGCCGCTCGCCTGCATCACTTCTTCGAGCGTCACCGCGTTGCGGGGTTCGAGGAACCGCGCTTCGTCGACTTCATCGGCCATCGGCCACCTCCTGCCCGAAATGGGCGCGAGGATTGAACGTCGAGCGCTCCGCGAGCTTCCGATAGAGCGCACGTTCGTCATCGTCCACCACCGTCGGCACGACGATCTGCAGCGTTGCATAGAAATGGCCGGCGGTTCCGTCGGTGCGGGCGAGCCCGCGGCCGGCGAGTCGCAACTGCTGCCCGGCGCGCGAACCCGCGGGGACCTTGAGCGAAACCATTCCGCCGGGCGTCGGCATCGGCACCGTCGTGCCGAGCACCGCTTCCCACGGCGCAAGCGGCAGGTCGAGATGCAGGTCGAGGCCGTCGACGCGGTAGACGCGATGCGGCTGCACCTCTATGTCGAGGTAGAGATCTCCAGGGGGACCGCCGCGCTCGCCCGCGCCGCCTTTTCCGGGTACGCGCAGACGCTGGCCACTCGTGACGCCACGCGGAATGCGCACCTTGGTCTGTCGACGCACGCGATGGCCAAATCCGCGGCTGTCGACTTCGGGAACGGTGAGGTCGAGCTCGACCTCGGTGCCATGGAACGCCTGTTCGAGCGTGATGCGCACCGCCGCCTCGTAGTCGCGCCCGCGTGCAGGCTCGTGGCGAGCCCTTGCCCGTCCTTGTCGCCCGGCAAATCCCGCGAACAGGTCCGAGAGATCGATATCCTCGAATGCGGCCTCGCCGCCGAAGTGCATGCCGCCGAACGCCTGCTCCCAATCGGGTGGCGGCCGGAACTCCTGTCCCGGCTCGTGCCGGCCAAGCTGGTCGTAGGCGGCGCGCTTTTCCGTGTCGTGCAACGTCTCGTAGGCCTCGGAAACCTCCTTGAACTTCTCCTCCGCGCCCGGCTCCTTCGACACGTCAGGATGGTACTTGCGCGCGAGCTTTCGGTAGGCGCGCTTGATCTCGTCCGCGGTGGCGGTGCGAGTGACGCCAAGCGTCGCGTAGTAGTCCTTGTATTTCATGAGTACGATCCCGCGCGGATTGGGCACATCGATAATGCCGCCGAACGCGTCGGCACCGCAATCGGCCCTGCAGCGCATTCGTGTGTGCTGGTGCAGAGCCTCCCTAAATCGCCAGCACGCCTCCGCGGCCACGCAGACGCCGCACGAGACCCGCCATGGTCGCGCGCAGATCGAGTCCCGTGTCCTCGCGCAACCGCTGCACGCGGGACTCGAGCTCGCGCACGGGAATGGCAACCTCGTCGCCCGCGGCCGCTAGCGCAACGGTGTTGCCGCTTTCGCAGGCTGGCAGCACGAACACCCGCTCGGAGAACGCCTCGCGCAGCCGATTGACGCTGGCTGTCACGCCGCGGCTGCGTGACAGGAGATTCGTCGCCAGCACGCCCTGTTCGGACAGGCGCGTGCGGCAGCGGCGGTAGAAACCCGTCGAATCGAGCGAACCTGGGCTGCCCCGCCCGTCGAAGCCGTCCACGAGGACCAGGTCGAACTTCGCCGCAGTCGCGCCAAGCCACGCATCGCCATTGCCGATTACGATGGAGAGCCTCTGCGGATCGTGAGGCAGCTTGAAGAACTGGCGCGCTGCCGCGACCACTTGCGGCTCGATCTCGACTACCGTAAGTACGGCGCGCGGGCGATGCCGGTAGAGGAACTTGGCATGCGACGCCGCGCCGAGTCCTATCAGGAGCGCGTTGCACGGCCAGCCGCGCGCGCCCCGCAGCAGCAGCGACATCATCATGTCCTGCGTGTAGTCGAGCTCCAGCGCGAATGGGCGCTGGATCCGCATCGCGCCCTGGATCCAGCGCGACCCGAAGTGAAGATAGCGGACGCCCGCTTCTTCGCTGATCTCGATCGGCACGGTCGTCGAAGTTGCGGCGCGGAATGCGGTCGTGGGCGATGTCGGCCAACCGACCGCGACGCGGATCTACTCGAGCTTGATCTCCCCGTCGAATTTGACGTTGAGCGAGAGCCCCGCGACCTCGAGCGTCATCACGGCCGGGAACGATTCGCGACCGGTGATCTTGCGGCTCTCCAACGCGCGCGCCACCGCATGCTCGATTTCGCGCTGCGAACTGATTCCGACGAGCTTCAGGAACTTGCGGATACTGAGATTCAACGTCTCTTCGTTCATCGCCGCCTCCGAGTTTGATGCGGTGCATTGTAGCCGCCGCGGCCCGTCGCCCGCGGCGGCACGTGCAATGGCGACGTTGCGTTCCGGCCACACCTCGTCCGGCGCTTCGTCGGTTGCGCTCGCGGGTTGATTTCGCCGTGCCAAAAGCTATGCTATTGTCATAGCGTATCCAGGGGGAGCACGGAAGCGAGGCATGAAGAACCGCACGCTGGTCACCCATCGTCGCTATTTCGGCGTCGACGCGCTCGCGCTCCGGGAGTCCGCCGGCCGCGTCGCCCGCCGGGTCGTCGGACTTCCGCCCGAGCGGGCCCGGGTGAGCGGCCGGCAACTTCGCCACGACTTCGGCGTCAGCACCGTCGAGGGCGAGGTGTTGGTTTCGCGGCTTGTTGCCGGCGGCCTCGTCAAGCCACATCCCGAGCGCCTGGGTGATTTCCAGGTCACGTCGCGGCTCGTGGAGTTTGCCGCGGCGCGCGTGGTCGAACCGCTGCCGCGCGCCAAGGCCAAGCGACTCATCGGCCGCGCGTGCAAGCTCGCCGAGAAGATCAATGCGGATTGGTCGCGCAATCCGACCGCGATCGTCGCGATTGCGCTGTACGGCGGCTACCTCACGAACGCGAGCCAGCTTGCCGAGCTGCGCCTGGGCGTGGTGACCTGCGCGCGGCCCGCCAAGCTGCTGTCTCGCTGGCGTGCCTTGCAGGACGAAAAGGAGGGCGCGGCCGACATCCGGCGCGCGTTCGAGGAGATGAGCTCGTTCGTGCGAGTCACGCTCATCACGGACGTTCAGACTCTGCCGCGGCCGTTCAGCGTCGCCTGGGAAGATCGGACGATCTGACGTCGAACCGCGCGCCCACGCGTTGGCAACTCGACGGTGGGTTCGATCCGGCGATTGCCCAGGCGCTCCTCCCCCGCGCCGCGGCCGTCGGTCGGGGCATTCGCCGCACCGCGCTGGACGTACGAGGCGGCGAGGGTCAGAGCGCAAGCGCGACGCGCGTGCCCTGTTCGATCGCGCGCTTGGCGTCGAGTTCGGATGCGACATCGGCGCCGCCGATCAGCACCGGCGCAATGCCGGACTTCTGCAGCGCGGGCACCAGGTCGCGGCGCGGCTCCTGGCCCGCGCAGATCACCACGGTGTCCACGGGGAGGAGTTGCGCTTTTCCACCGGCGCGGATATGCAGTCCCGCGTCGTCGATCTTCATGTACTCGACCCCGGAGAGCATTCTCACACCGCGGTTCTTGAGCAGCGTGCGCTTGATCCAGCCGGTCGTCTTGGCAAGGCCCTCGCCGACCTTGGCCGACTTGCGCTGCAGCAGCCATATCTCGCGCGCTGGCGCGGGTCGCGCGGCCGCCCTGACGCCGCCGCGCGTCTGATACGCGGGATCAATGCCCCATTCGGAAAGGAAGGCGGGCAGCGCAGGATCGGTATCCGTGCCCGCCTCGCGGGTCGGCAGTGTCTGCGGCCCATGCGCGGAACCGCCTCCGGCTGCGTGTGAGAGCAGTTCGGCAACGTCGAAGCCGATGCCCCCCGCGCCGACGATCGCAACCCGCGCGCCCGCAGAGCGCCGGCCGCTCACGATGTCCACGTAGCTTGCGACCTTCGGATGATCGATTCCCGGGATCGGCGGCGTGCGCGGCTCGATGCCGGTCGCGAGCAATACCCGATCGAATCCAGCGAGTTCGTTGCTCGTCACACGACGATTCAGCTCGACCTGCACGCCGAGCCGGTGCAGCCGCGCACGGAAGAAACGCAGCGTCTCCGCGAACTCTTCCTTGCCCGGAATACGCCGCGCGAGGTTGAACTGGCCGCCGATCGCCGCGCCGGCTTCGAAGAGCGTGACCCGATGCCCGCACTCCGCCGCCGTGACGGCCGCCGCCATGCCGGCCGGCCCGGCGCCCACGACGGCGACCCGCAACGGCGTGGCGGCCTGCACCGTCGCGAGTTCCGTCTCGCGGCAGGCATACGGATTGACGAGGCAGCTTGCGAGCTTGCGCTCGAAGATGTGATCGAGGCACGCTTGGTTGCAGGCGATGCACGTGTTGATCTCTTCGGCGCGTCCCGCCGCCGCCTTGGCGACGAAATCGGCATCGGCGAGCAGCGGCCGCGCCATCGACACCATGTCGGCGTCGCCACGCGCGATGATCGCCTCGCCGACAGCAGGATCGTTGATGCGGTTGGTCGTGATGAGCGGAATGCTCACCTCGCATTTCATCCGGCGGGTCACCCAGGCGTACGCGGCCCGCGGCACCAGCGTGGCGATCGTCGGGATGCGCGCCTCGTGCCAGCCGATTCCGGTGTTGATGATCGTCGCCCCGGCGGCTTCGATCGCCTTCGCAAGCGCGACCACCTCCTCCCACGTGCTGCCGCCTTCCACGAGATCGAGCATCGACAGCCGGTAGACGATGATGAAGTCGCGCCCGGTCGCCTCACGCGTGCGGCGCACGATTTCCACGGCCAGGCGAATCCGGTTCTCGAAGCTGCCACCCCATTCGTCACCACGGTGATTGGTGCGCGGCGCAATGAACTGGTTGATCAGGTAGCCTTCGCTGCCCATGATCTCGACGCCGTCGTAGCCGGCGCGTTGCGCCAGTGCCGCACAGCGGGCGTAGTCGGCGATGGTCTTGCGGACTCCCCAGCGCGTGAGCGCACGGGGCTTGAACGGGCTGATCGCGCTCTTGATCGCCGACGGCGCGACCGCGAGCGGATGGTAGGCGTAGCGCCCGGCGTGCAGGACCTGCAGCGCGATCTTGCCGCCCTCCCGGTGCACCGCCTCCGTGATCAGGCGATGCCGCGCGACCTGCCATGGGAACGAAAGCTGCGCCGCCTTGGGCTCGAGCCGCCCCGACAGGTTGGGCGCGATGCCGCCGGTCACGATCAGCGCTACGCCACCGCGCGCCCGCGCCGCGTAGAAGACCGCCAGGCGCGCGAAGCCGTCAGGCGCTTCCTCGAGCCCGGTATGCATCGAGCCCATCAGGACGCGGTTGCGCAGCGTGGTGAAGCCAAGGTCGAGCGGTGACAGCAGATTTGGATAGGCGGACATTGCGGCGCGCGCAGGGCGATTCGGACTCGTAGCTTAGCGGATGAAACTGGAACAAACGCTCTAGTCGGCAAGGCCCGGCATCGCGAAGTCCGACGGCAATCCCTCGATGAGCGCGCGGCGCTCTTCCCGTGTCAGGCGGACGAGCGGCGGACGCACGGTTGCCCACGCCTCGTCGCCACCGAAATGCGCGATTGCGCCTTTCAGCGCCGCCATCATCGGAAACCTGGCGAACGCAGCGCGCACCCCGTCCAGAGCGGCCTGCTGTGGCTGCGCATCCGCCTGCTGCCACGTGGAGGCCAGGCGGGCAACCGGACCTGGATTGACGTTCGCAAGCGCGGTGATGCAGCCGGCGCCGCCACCACGCAGCGTACGGAGCAGAAAGCTCTCGCTGCCGGCGAATACCTGGAAGTCGTGTGCCTGGAAGCGCGCGAGCAGCGCCTGCGTATTGTTCCAATCGCCGCCGCTGTCCTTGATGCCTGCGATCGTACCGGGATAGGCAGCGAGCAAACGCTCGATCAGCGCGAGCGTGATCGGGACCGCCGATACCGGCGGAATATGGTAGAGGCAGATGCGCAAACGAGGATCGCCCACGCGCTGGATCACTTCGGAATAGCTCGCGAAGAGCCCATCGTCGGTCACGTTCTTGTAGTAGAACGGGGGCAGCATCAGCACGCCCGCGCAGCCATGAGCGACCGCGCGTCGCGTCAACTCGACCGTGTCAGTGAATGCGCAGCAGCCGGTTCCCGGCATCATGCGGTGAGGCGGCAGCCCCGCCTCGATCAGCGCATCGAGCAGCGCGATCTTCTCCGCCACGGACATCGAGTTGGCTTCCGAGTTGGTGCCGAACACCGCGAGGCCCACGTCGCTCGACAGCAGCCAACGGCAGTGGCGCGCGAGCCGGGCGGCATCCGGCCGCAAGTCGGCGTCGAAAGGTGTGACGACCGGGGCGTACACACCCCGAAATGGATCCTGGCGTTGCATGAGAGGTCCTCGATTCCGGCGTTCTCGTGCGCTCGATTATCCTCCGTCGCTGCGACTGCGCCCTTCACGCCGCGGTTGCCATCCCGCGACATCCTGCTCATCGAGGGATGGCAGCGACCGGCGGCGCGTACCGGCGGAGGTCCGCCGCGATCACGTCGATGGCCGCGAGCAGGATGTCCGCTCTCGGCACGTCGGCGTGCGCCATCAGCATCGTCCACAGCGCATGGCGTGGCTGCGGGATCGCCGCCTCGAGGTGGTCGGCGTTGACGTAGCCCAGCAACGCCCCGCCCGGGGCGACCTGGTCGCGCGCGAGCAGTTGCCCGTCGTTGTAGCGATCGATTTCGGCGAGGCGCGCGTGCGTGAACGCGAGCACTGGCGAGACGCGCGTCTCGTCCGGCAGCGCCACCAATGCATAGACCGGCATCGCGAGCGCCTCGCCGTGGTCGCGCCACCATGCGCGTCGCGCGTCGGGCCGCAGTCCTTCGAGTTCGTCGCCTGCCCCGGCTTCGCAACGCAGCAGCGGATTCGAAGCAACGACGACGCGATACAGGCCGCGCAACTGGTCGGCGAGCGGACTGCCGTTGAATGCGCCGGCCACACCGACGATGGCGGCGACATGCCTGGCGAGTTGCGGGTTCTCGACCATCGCCTGAAGTGCATCGAGCACCCCCTTCGAATGGCCGACAATGATCAGTCGGCGCCCGTCGTCCGGCAGCTGCCCGATCTGCCCGGCGAGCCGCGCAGCATTCGCTTCGATGCTGCCGCGACCGCCCACGTCGAGGAGATGCGCCGCAAAGCCCGCGGCGCGTGCAGCGTCGATCACGTCGGCGAACGTGGCGAAGCTCGGGAAGCAGTTGGACAGGAAGCCGGGCACGAACACGAGACGGAACCCGGCCGGATCCGTCCGCGGCGGCGGAGATGCCTGGCGTTCGCCCGCGAAGCGCTGCAACGCGCGCGTGCAGCCCTCGCCTGCCATGTCGGCGCGCGCGCAGAGCGCTGCACGAAACTCGCCACGGAGATCGCGTGCGGCCGGCTCCCCGGCGACCGACTCCGGAAGTGGCGGAGCGACGGAATCGTCAGGTCGAAGCGGGGAGCGAACGGCGCAACTGCCGAGCAGCAGCACCACGACGACGGCCGTTGAAAGCCGCAATCCGGCGCGGGCGAACAAGGGGAGCCTCACAGGAGACGGGACGCCGATCGTGGATGCCTCGAACGCACCGGCGCTCGTGTTCGTTGTCACCGCGACGCGGTCTCGAGTTCGACCGTTGCGGACGCCGGAGCGCGGGCTCTATCCACGCGCCGCCGCCTCGCGCCTTGGCGTCGAGTTCGGCCCAGCGCGCGAACCGCTCGGCCAGACGGTGCTCGATCGCCTCGGCGCGCGCGCGGTCGGCCTTGATTGTCGCGACGTCCTGCCTGTGGTAGTCGGGCGCCGACAGCTTCGCCGTGAGCGCGTGCTGCTCCTGCTCCAGCGCTTCGAGTTCCGCCGGCAGCGCGTCCAGCTCGCGCTGCTCCTTGAACGAGAGCTTGACGCGTTCGCGCTTGCGGTTGCCCTCGCGCGTCTCGGCTTCCGGCGCGGCCACTGGCTTCCCTGGCGGCGAACCGGCCGCCGGCACGGCCGGAGTTGGCCGCTGCATCAGCCAGTCACTGTATCCACCCGCATATTCCTGCCAACGACCCTCGCCTTCCGCAACCAGCGTTTGCGTGACGACGTTGTCGAGGAACCGTCGATCGTGGCTCACGAGCAGCAACGTGCCGCCGTAGCCCTGCAGCGTGGCCTCCAGCAGCTCGAGCGACTCGATGTCGAGATCGTTGGTCGGCTCGTCGAGCACGAGCAGATTGGCGGGCTGCGCGAAAAGCCGCGCCAACAGCAGGCGGTTGCGCTCGCCACCGGAGAGCGTCGCCACCGGCGCCTGTGCGCGCTCAGGCGGAAACAGGAAATCGCCGAGATACGAAAGCACGTGCCTGCGCCCGCCGGCGGTCTCCACCCAATCCGACCCCGGCGCGATCGTCTCCTGCAGCGTGCGCTGCGGGTCCAGCGCCGCGCGCAGCTGGTCGAAATAGGCGACCTGCAGCCGGGTGCCGAGGCGGACCGTGCCCTCGCTCGGCGGCAACACGCCGAGAATCAGCTTGAGCGAGCGTCGACTTGCCTGCGCCGTTGGGCCGATCAGCCCCACCCGGTCGCCGCGCAGCACCGTGAGCGAGAGCTCGCGCACCGGCACGCTTGCCGTCGAAGCGCCGCGTGACGCAATCGAGCTCGGCAACGAGCTTGCCCGACCGCTCGCCCGCGTCCAGCGCAAGCCTGACGTCGCCCAGGCGATCTCGCCGCTGGGCACGCGCAAGCCGCAACGCTTCGAGCCGGCGCACGCGTCCCTCGTCACGCGTGCGCCTCGCCTCGATGCCCTTGCGGATCCACGCCTCTTCCTGCGCCCAGAACTTGTCGAACTTGCGGTTCGCGACGGCCTCGGCGGCGAGCTCGTCGGCTTTGCGGGTCTCGTAGGCCGCGAAGTTGCCCGGATACGAGCGCAACAGCCCCCGGTCGAGCTCGACGATGCGCGTTGCGCACACGATCGAGGAACGCGCGGTCGTGGGTGATCACGATGGACGTACCGCCCCGGACGAGCAGATCTTCGAGCAGCGTAATTCCGTCGATGTCGAGGTGATTGGTCGGCTCGTCCAGCAGCAATAGGTCGGGCTGTAGCGACATCGCAAGCGCCAGCGCCGCACGCTTGCGCTCGCCGCCGGACGCCGTTGCCGGCGATGCCCCCTCGTCCAGACCGAAGCGATGCAGGAACTCGACGAGCCGCGCCTCGCCGCGCCAGTGCTCGCGCTCGTCCTGCATCTGCTCCCGTCGCTGCAGCAGTCCGCCGCGCAGCGCAAGGCTTTCGCGCAGCGACGAAGCTGCCGGCAACTGCGGCTCCTGCTCGACCAACGCCACCGTCATGCCGTCGCGCCGCTGCAATTCACCGTCGTCGAGCGTTGCTTGCCCCGCAATCACCTCGAGCAGAGAGGACTTGCCCGTGCCATTGCGGCCGATGAGCCCGATGCGTTCCCCTTCCTGCACCGATAGGCTCGCGCGATCGAGCAGCGGGTGCAGACCGAAGGCGAGCTCGGCATCCTGGAGGGTGAGCAACGACATGGCCTGAGGATACCGCGCCGGACAGCAAGTCATTCCGGAACCCATCTCGCGATCGGCCGTCGGATGATCACGATATTGGCGCTAGACTTGGGCCACGCTCCCCGCGCAAATCCAGCTCACTCATGTCCACCGAGCTCCCGTTCCACTCCCTGTCCGATCTCGCCGCCTTGCTCGCCGACGAGAAGACGACATCGCGTTCAATTGTCGAGGGTTGCCTCGCGCGCATCGACGCCTTGGACGACAAGCTGCACGCATACGTCGAGGTGTGGCGCGACGACGCGCTCGCCATGGCGGACGCGCGCGACGGCGAGCGACGTGCCGGACTCGCGCACGGTCCGCTGCACGGGCTTCCGATCGCGCTCAAGGACCTGTTCCACGTGCAGGGTCGGCAGACGACCGCCGGTGCGGTGAGCTGGCGCGGCAGCATCGCCGATCGGACCGCCACCTGCGTACAGCGGCTGCTCGCCGCCGGCATGATCCCGCTCGGCAAGACGCACATGGTCGAATTCGCGTTCGGCACCTGGGGTACCAACGAGCCGATGGGCGCGCCCTGGAATCCCTGGGATACGGCGACGCACCGCGTCGCGGGCGGCTCCTCGAGCGGGTCCGCCGTCGCGGTCGCGGCCGGCATGGCGCCCTGCGCGCTCGGCTCCGACACCGGCGGCTCGGTGCGCATACCCGCCGCGCTGACCGGGCTCACGGGACTCAAGGTGACCTACGGCACGATCAGCCTGCATGACGTCGTGCCGCTTTCCGTCCTGCTCGACTCGATTGGCCCGATCACCCGCACGGTCGACGACGCGGTGCGGCTGACCGCCGCGATGGCGGGATTCGACCCGCACGACCCGGCAACGCGCAGCGTGCCGCCATTCGACGCCGACGCGATGCTCGTGCGCACGCCCGGGCTGCGCGGTCGGCGGATCGCGGTGCTGCCCCCCGAGGAGTTCCCGGTGTTCATCGACGCTGCGGCCGTGCGCGCGCGCGACGATGCGATCACGGTGCTGCGCGGACTCGGCGCGATCGTCGAGAACGCGCCATTCCCCTTCGACTTCCAGGAGCTCGGTCTGAAGAACGGCCGGCTGATCGCCGCCGAGGGCTACGCGTTCCATCGCGCCTATATCGAGAACGAGGAGATCCCGTTCGACCCGGGCGTACGCAAGCGCATGCTGGGCGGCAAGGCGATCAGCGCGGCGGACTACATCGATGCGCTGGCCGAGCGCCGCGCCGTGGCAGCGCACTTCGCAGCGTGGATGCGCGGGCACGATGCCGTACTGACACCGACGGTCCCGTTTCCGGCGATTCCCCTCGCGGAGGTCGACGAGTCCGTCGCGCCGATGGCGACGTTCACCCGAGCCGCCAATTTCCTGGGCGCATGCGCGCTGTCGCTGCCTGCGGGATTCTCGACGCGGGGGCTGCCGGTGGGCGTGCAACTCATCGGCGCGCCGCACGCGGAGGGGACGCTGGTCGAGATCGGTCGCGCATTCCAGCACGCAACCGATTGGCACCTGCGACACCCGGCGCTGGCTGACTCCGTTTGAGCGGCCCACGGGAAACCGGTGCGGCTGGTAACTACAGCAGTCCGATCGCCGTGACGAGCATCGCGAGCAGTCGCTTTCATGAGCGACTCGCCGGCGATCAGACCCGAGGCGATCGGCACGCTGTAGGTCTCCTCGTTCTTCGGCGCGAGCCATGCGCCAGATCCAGACGATGATCGCGCCGATCGTGAACGCCAGCGCGTTGCTGAAGAACACGATCCAGCCCAGGCCGAGTCCCATCGCAGACGGCAGCCACGGGCGCGCCTTCGGGCAGAAGCTTCTCGAGCACCGGGATCAGCACTCCGACGAGCGCGCCGATGCAGGATCGCGAAGCGCGCCGACATCGGCAGGCTCTCCAGGCCGCCCGACAGCACGCGCGCGACCGCGACCCAGGTCTGCGTGGCCGGCAGCGGATACTTTTCGAGCGCCGCCTGGTCGGGAATCATCAGGTACCAGGCCGGCACGATCGCGAGCGTCCCGAAGAACACGCCGACGAACTGGGCGAGGAACTGCTTGCGCGGATTCGCGCCGAGCAGGTAGCCGCTCTTGAGGTCGGTCAGCAGGTCGGCCGCGGAGCTGGCGCTGTTGGCCGCGATGCCGGCCGACATCAGGTTGTGCGTGATGCTTGCCTGCAGGCCGACCGCCGCGGGCGGCGAGATCACGCGCGAACAGCAGCTGCATCACCTTGCCCATCGCCCCGATGGGCGTCGTGTCGGTCTCGCCGGTCGCGCGGCAGGCGACCATCGACAGCACGAACGACATCGCCACGGCCACGACGCCAGCCCACCACGAGATCCCGAACGCGATGATCTGCATCGCGACCATCGCCAGCGAGATCGGGATCAGCCCGGCGATCAGCCACGACGTGGGCACCTCGACCTTCGCCATGGCGACGTCGATGTCGGCTGCCGAGCGAGGGTCGCGCCGCGCCGGAACATCGTGAACGAGCGAACGACGGTCTTCCACTGCAGCGCCAGCGAGGTCAGGCTCGAGAAGACCATCACCGCGGTCCCGCCCCACAGCGCCCAGCGCACCGCGTGAAACACCGCGCCGCCGCCGACGAGCGGGATCGACGCGACGTAGCCGGCTCACGCCGGCGTTCTGCGCGTCGATCGCCTGCAGCCACGGCGCGATCACGAAATGCAGCGCGGCGGACGCGACGAGCATCGACAGCGAAACCCGCATCCGACGATCATGCCCGCGCCGATCAGCAGCACGCTGGGCTCGAACGCGAAGCCGACCACCGGCTTGCCGGCGATCGGCATGAATGCCGTGCTCGGGTATCTGCTCCGGCAGGTGCACGTTGAACAGATGATCGCGCATCCACTCGAAGAACCGCCGAGCGCGACGAACTGGTCCTCGGCGGTGTTGAGCACGCCGACCAGCGCGCCGGCGACCAGCGCGGCCGACCAGCGCATAGGCCTTGCGGATCGCCTCGCGCGCCGTGGCTGTACAGGCTGCGCAGCGTCGTGGCCGCGGCGATGCCCGACGGGAACGGCAGCTGCTCCTGGTTGATCATCTGCCGCTTGAGCGGAATCGCCAGGAACACGCCCATCAGGCCGGTCGCAAGCGTGAACGAGGCGACGATCCACCACGGCTGATGGCGATGCGTCGGGTCGAGAATCAGCAGCGCGCCGAACGCCGTGGCAATCGTCGCGCCGGTCGAGTAGCCCGCGGCCGACGCCGTGGACTGCATGCAGTTGTTCTCGAGGATCGACATCGGGCGTCAGCCGGCCGCGCCGACACGCCGCGGAAGACGTTCCACAGCACGAACGACATCACGCACGACGTGATCGCCACGCCGAACGACCAGCCGACCTTCATCGTCGTGTAGAGGTTCGACACCGACATCAGCATGCCCAGCACGGCGCCCATCGCCACCGCGCGGAACGTGAGCTGCGGCATGCGGTCGCCCTGGTAGACGTGCGTGAACCAGTGGCGGTCCTTCTCGTCCGGGCGTTGCGTTGTCCGGGAGAAGCGGCGGCTCGCGCGGCGCGCGTTCGGCCACCTGGGCATCCGTGACATCCGGGAGCGGTGCAGCGTCGTTGGCCAATTCTCTTCTCGTCAGGGCGACGGCGATCGCGCGGCAGAGACGGCGACGGAATCCAGGTCAACAGCCGATGTGTTCTGCAAGGCAGACCAAGGCAATGTTGGTCGCTTCGCGGCGGTCGATGCTCCGATACGCCCGGACCCGCGAAGGGCCTCGCGCACGCTACCACGTGCGCAACGTTCCCGCCAAGTCGCGCACCCTTGCCGATCCCGTCCGAGCCTGCAGACGTCACAACGGTACCCTGGACGCTCAGGGCCTATACTTGTTTGCGCAACGGACTCGGCGACGCGCGACGTGCGCCGGGACCTCTGTCCCTCATCGCAGACGAGAGGCAAGGATGGCTGCCACCAAGGCCGGGATTTCCTCCGGTGTCCTTCCCATCGCGCCAACCCCCTTCACCGCGACGGGCGATGTCGACCTGGCGGGCCAGCGTCGCGTGCTCGATTGCATGATCGACCAGGGGGTCGATGGTATCTGCATCCTCGCCAACTATTCCGAGCAGTTCCTGCTGACGGATGCCGAGCGCGAAACGCTCACCGACCTATGCCTCACGCACGTCGCGGGACGCGTTCCCGTCATCGTCACGATCAGCCACTTCAGCACGCGCATCGCCGCAGACCGTGCGCGGCGAGCGGCACAGGCAGGGGCGGCCATGCTCATGCTGATGCCGCCCTATCACGGCGCCACGCTGCGCGCGGACGAAACCGGAATGCTCGAGCACTTCGCGCGGGTGGCGGATGCCGGCGGGGTCCCGCTGATGGTGCAGGACGCGCCACTCTCCGGCGTCGCGCTTCCGGTTCCGTTCCTGGTCCGGCTCGCGCGCGAGGTCCCGCTCGTGCGCCATTTCAAGATCGAGGTGCCCGGCACCGCCGGCAAACTGCGTGCATTGATCGAATCCGGCGGCGACGCCATCGCGGGGCCTTTCGATGGCGAGGAGTCGATCACGCTGATGGCGGACCTGGACGCCGGCGCAACGGGCACGATGCCGAGTGCGCTATTGCCCGACCTGATCAAGGTGGTCGTCGCGCACCATCGAGGGGGCCGGCGGCGCGAAGCGGCCGATGCCTACGCGCGCATCCTGCCGCTCATCAACTTCGAGAACCGGCAGTGCGGGTTGCGTGCAACCAAGACGGTGATGATGGAAGGCGGCGTGATCGCGAGCGACGCGGTGCGCCATCCGCTCGAACCGTTGCACCCCGCGACGCGCGCCGGGTTGCTCGAGCTTGCGCGCGAGGCGCATCCGCTGGCGCTGCGCTGGGGAAGATAGCCGCCACGTAGCGCGCGGCGCCATTGAGCCGGAGCTGCTCCGCGACGGCAGCGAAGTGCACGCATCCGTGCGTCGCCGTCCGAAATGCGGGCGCGTTCGGATTGCCGCGGCGTTGTAAGGTCGGGCACCCGCGCATCGACCGAGCAACGACCAGCCGCCGCGCGACTGCAGCACTCATGGGAATTCGATGTTCGACATTGCGCTCATTGTCGTGAACGCCTTCTGCCTCGCGCTGATCGCAGCGCTGGGCTTCGCCGTGCAGCGCGCGAGCCTCTGCACGGTCCGCGCGGTCGAGGAGGTGCTGAACTCGCGCAGCGCGTACATGCTGGCGAGCTTCGCCAAGGCCGCATTGTGGGCGGCCGCGATCTATGGCGCCGTCATGCTTGCGATGCTCGATCGCGGCACAGGGTTCCAGGTGCACGACTCGCTGCTCCACCCGATGCTCGGCGGCTTCGTGTTCGGCATCGGTGCCGCGATTACCGGAGGTTGCGCGATGTCCGTGCTGCAGCGCCTGGCCGACGGCGACCTGACGATGGCACTCACGCTGCTGGGCCTCGGCATCGGCGTGCTCGCGTGGACGTTGCTCGATGTCGCGATCGGACCCGCACCGCTCGTCCGCGCGCCCGTGGTATGGCACGGGCTCGGCATGGCAGCCGCGCCGCTCATTGCACTGGTCGCGCTG
Organism: uncultured beta proteobacterium; assembly: GCA_963750585.1. GTDB lineage: Bacteria > Pseudomonadota > Gammaproteobacteria > Burkholderiales > Casimicrobiaceae > VBCG01. The sequence continues at coordinate 79,251 of CAVVRH010000047.1, read as the reverse complement.
CTCGGCGTGACCGAGATCGCGCGGCTGTGGCGCTCGCGGCCGGCGGGGGTTCCGTTCCGGCAACTGGTGAACGCGCCACAGTACCGGTTCTCGACCGCGGCGTTGCTGATCGGAACGCTGGGCGGCGTGCTCTACGCGGTCAAGGGTGCATGGTCGTACACGGGCTATCTGCGCACCGCAATCGAGGCGATTCCGCGAAATGGCGCCGCACCGGGGCTCTTCGAGTTGCTGCTGTTCGCAGCGTTGTTCGGCGGCATGGTGTTCGCCGCCGTGCAGCGGGGAACGTTTCGGTGGCGCTCGGGTGCAACGCGCGCCCGGTGGCGGGCATTGGCCGGCGGGACGCTGATGGGTGTCGGCGCCGCGATGATTCCAGGCGGCAACGACACACTGCTGCTCACCGGTCTGCCGACACTGTCGCCGTACGCGCTCGGTGCATACGCGGCACTGCTCGCCGGCGTCGCGGTCACGCTGCTCGTGCAGCGTCTCGCAGGAGGGCCGCTGACGTGCCTCGATTGTCGCGGCGATCTCTACCGCGAGATCGAGCCACCTGCGACGCGGCCATGAGCCAGACGTTCTGCGTGGATCGCTTGTGGCGATCGGCCGCGCGTCGAGCCTCGATCGCCAGGATGCGGCCGGTCACGGCCGACCGCGCGAGTCTGCCGACCCGCGCCATCGCGCGACTATGCCGTGTGCGAACGAACAGGGAACGCGAAGGCCAGTCGGCCGAAGCTCCTGCCGCAGTTGTTGGCGATTTCCATTACGCCGTCCGCGACGCTTGCCTGCATGCGGGCAGCCGCGACAACGGCATCGCGGGCGACACCCTCGGGCAACGTCCTTTCGCTGGCATTGGCCCAGCCCTTCGACTGTTCCTGTGCGAGCCGGCCAAGGATGTGGGCAAGCGAAATCTGGCTCGCGAGCGCCTGGTTGGCGCCGAACGCGAGCATCGCAAGCGCCGCTTCGGACGAACGGATCGGAAATTGGAACGCGGACAGCGCATCTGGCTGATTCGCCGCGTAGGCCGCGCAGTTCGTATCGCGGATGGGGGCGCCGACGGCGCCCGCACCCTTTTGGGGTATCGGTTTCATCGGGTCTCCTGATCTATTGTGCATTGCACCATACGTGAGATTGCGGCAAAGGTCAAAGGATCAAGGCCTGCGATAATAGGAACGGTGGGCGGATGTCGCCCATTCACGCCAATCGCTTGTTCCGCATCGGCATTTCCGCTGCGACGTTTGCAACAGCCCTGTGCCGAAAATGCCCCGAAGACGCAACCACGCAAGCGATCTGCGCGGCGCCACCCGCATCGCGATCGACGCCACGACCGGTCTGACCGATCTCGTCGAGGCGCTGCACACGCGCATCGCCAGCAAGCCCGTCAAGCTTGGTGGACCGCTGGTGAGTGGTGCCGTCAACGGCATCACGGGACTCGTCTACCAGACGATCCGCGGCGTGACGCGGGCCGTTGGGCGCGGCATCGACACGGTTCTCGGCGAGCTCGTGCCACTGCTCGGCGAGATGGAGTCCTCGCCCGCCCGCGACGCGCTGGTCGCGGCGTTGAACGGTGTCCTGGGCGACTATCTCGCCGAGCGCGCCAACCCGCTCGCGATCCACATGCAGTTGCGTCGCGACGGCGCGCCGCTCGATCTCGGGCGCGATGCGCTCGCCGCGCGCGTTCCTGTTCCCGGCCCACGCGTGGTGTTGCTGGTGCACGGACTTTGCATGAACGATCGGCAGTGGACGCGCGACGGGCATGACCACGGTGCCGCACTGTCGCGCGACCTCGGGTGGTGGCCCGTTTACCTGCACTACAACACGGGCCTGCACGTGTCGACCAACGGCCGCATGCTGGCAGATGTGCTGGAGAGCCTGGCGGCGGCGTGGCCGGCGCGGGACATGGAGCTCGCGATCGTCGCCCACAGCATGGGCGGACTCGTCGCGCGTGCAGCGCAACACTACGGAGCCATCGAGAATCATGCGTGGGCGCGCCGCCTGCGCAAGCTGATCTTCCTCGGGACACCGCATCACGGCGCGCCGCTGGAGCGCGGCGGAAACTGGATCGATGTGCTGCTGAAGTCGACGCCCTACTCTGCGCCGTTCGCGCGCCTCGGCCAGATCCGAAGTGCCGGCATCACCGACCTTCGCCACGGCAGCGTGCTGGACGACGACTGGAAGGGTCGCGACCGCTTCGCGCACGGTGCCGACCTGCGCGTTCCTGTCCCCCTGCCGAAAGGCGTGGACTGCTGCGCCATTGCCGGCACCCTCGCAAAAGGCGAACGAGCGTTGAGCCCCGACGTGCGACGCCACAAGCTTCCCGGCGACGGGATCGTGCCGGTGGAGAGCGCGCTTGGCCGCCACGCCAACCCGCTGCTCGCGCTTGACTTTCCCGAATCGGGCCGATGGATCGCGTACTCGACGGGACACCTCGAGCTTCTGCAGGATCGCGCGGTGTATCGCAGGATCCGGAAGACGTTCGAACGTTGACCCGGCTATCGGAAGCGCTCGTGCACCCCACCGGACCACGCGTCAACGCGCCAACCGAGAACGCTACGGCAAACCTTTCCGAGGCGGACCTTGCGCGACTCGACGCGCTGCTGGCCGAGGAACCTCTGCGCGAGCGAGCCCTTCCCCTCGACGCGCTGCAGGGAATGTTCTGCGCGCTTGCGATCGGACCGGATGCCGACATGCCGCCCGAACGCTGGCTGCCCGCTGCGCTCGGCGACGACCCGGATCGCGAAAGGCCCCATCATCCGGCGGAACTGGTGGAACTCCTGACCCGTTTCCAGGACGATACTGCGCGCGCCGCACGCGACGGCACGCTTTCGTTACTGCTCTACGAGATGCGCCGCGGCCGGCGGGATTACGCGACGTGGTGCCGCGGCTTTGTCGAAGGAGTCGAGCTTTCGGAAGCCGGCTGGTACGAAAGCGCCGATCCGGAGGAACTCGAGGAGCTGCTTTTCCCGATCCTCGTCGCCGGCGACCAGCTCAACGAGGACGAACGGCGTGCGTACAGGCCCGCCGAGTGGCGCAGGCTGCTGCTCGAAAGCGAGCAGCGCATCCCGGAAGCCGTAGCGCGCATTCGCGACTACTGGGCGATCGTGCGCTCGCCACCGCAGACGATCCGCCGCGAGGGTGCGAAGGTTGGCCGCAACGACACGTGCCCGTGCGGGAGCGGCCGAAAGTTCAAGCGCTGCCACGGTGCATGATGACGCCTTGCGGACGCCGCGGTGAGGAAGTCGTCCCGACAGCCGAACCGATCGCAACCTGCTCGCCGATGCAAGTCACACCGGTGCGTATGACCCGGCACGCTCCTCCGCCGATGTTCGGCGGCGGACGCGGTCATGGCCAGCCGGACAAGCGGTATCCGCTGACCTCGTCGCGATCCCAATCGCGCTGTCGGCGCTCGAGGTCGCCAGCATCGATGGAACGGCGCAGGAAATCCTCGCGCGCCCTGCGTTCCCAGTCGTCGTGTCGGTCCGGGTACGCGAGCGACTCGGCGCGCAGACGCTTCCGCCACGCGCCGTACCCCCGGCGGATCCGGTCGGCGATCCTCGCCGTTCCGCCGGTCAACGCAACGATGATCGTTCGCGCCAAACTCCCGGCACAGCCCGCCGATTGCGGCCAGAGCGAGACAAGCGATCTCGTGTTCATGTAGGTCTCCTTGTATGCGCGAAGACGAACAGGGGGCCGACGATCGCTGCGCCGCCCGCCGACGACGCGACGTGCGGCGACATGGGACCCGTCGCCGCGGCTCGCGTGGCCGGCGTCGCGGGCGGATTCGGCCCGCCGACAAGCTCACCGCCCATGACGACGAGCGCTGCGGCGAAGACCATCATCGCCGTGACCGTCACCAGCGCATCGACGAGCCCGTAACCTGGACGGCTGCACTGTACCGGCGCACTTGGCATGAACCGCTCCGGCCCCCGGATGGCGGCCGCCGGATCACCCGCACCGATCGGCAGCGCGGCGACCAACTCAGGCGTTGCGTGTCGGGCGGCAGGCTTGCGGACGCGTGGCTTGCTGTTCGCACCCGTCTTGCCAACTGCCGATGCTGGTGTTTCAATTGCCAGTGGCATTGCCATGTCGCCTCCGACGTCGTTTCGCCAACATGGCTGAATTCTATGCAGCGCCAGACGACGGGACAATCGATATGTTTTCGTCCAATATGTGAGCCGAATTCACATCACGATCCATGGCGACCCGACTTCCTCCGATGCAGGCGCTGCGCGCGTTCGAGGCGGCCGCGCGCGAGCGCAGCTTGACCAAGGCGGCTGAGTCGCTGCACGTGACGCACGGGGCGATCAGTCACCAGATCAAGTCGCTCGAGTCCGATCTCGGCGTGCGGCTCGTCGAGCGCGCGGGTCGCGGCATCCGCCTGACCGACGAGGGCGAGCGCTTCGCGATCCGCGTGCGCACCGCGTTCGCGGAGTTGATGACGGCCGTGCAGGAGATCACGACGCGGTCCAATCCCCGGCTTCTGCGGGTGAGCGTCATGCCCTCGTTTGCCGCACGTTGGCTGCTGCCGCGCATCGGCCGCTTCTTCGCGACGCATCCGGACATCGACCTCGAAGTCAGTGCCAACATGGCCAATGTTGACTTCCAGCGCGACGATGCGGACGTGGCGATCCGCTACGGCTTCGGTCAATGGGACGGCGTCCGGGTCGAGCACCTGCTGGACGATTCGTTCTTCCCCGTGTGCAGCCCGCACATCGCGGGCGGCGTGCCGAAGCGTCCGGCCGACCTCGAGCGGTATACGCTGCTGCGCCCCGACAATGAGCCCTGGAAGCCATGGTTCGAGGCGGCCGGGCTCGACTGGCCGGAGCCGACCCGTGGCCCGATCTTCAATGATTCGTCGCACATGATGCAGGCCGCTGCCGAAGGCCAGGGTATCGCGCTCGGCCGTGCGACACTGCTCGGCAACGACGAGCGCAATGGCGTGCTGGTGCGGCCCTTCGCGATCGAGGTACCTGCGCCGCGCCGGATCTATCTCGTGTATCCGCCGCGCAATGCGGAGTCGCCAAAACTCGCCGCATTCCGCGCGTGGCTGCGCGCGGAGATCGCCGCCGACCGAAAGGCAGCGGCTGCGCGGCGAAAGTCCCGCCCGTCGCCATCGCAGGCAAGGCCGGCCAGACGGCGATGACGGGCCGCGCCGGGCCGGAACGAACTCGTGGCGCGTCGCCTTGCCGTGGGGCGGCCCGGCACGTCGCGCATCAGCGACCTAGGTGTGGCGCCGCGTCGTGGACTCGCATGGCGCGCCGCAGCGCACCGAAACGGCGGCGGTAATCGCCGGGAGTCAGGTTCACTTTTCGGCGAAAGAGGCGGCTGAAGAATCCGGCATCCTCGTAGCCGACCTCGTTCGCGATCGCCTCGATCGGGTCCTCGGTCGCCTCCAGCATCTGCTTTGCTTCCTCGAGGCGCAGCGTGTGCACGTACTCGAGCGGCCCCATGCCTGTTGCCTGCTGAAATCGGCGCTTGAACGAGCGCTCCGGCAACCCCGAAAGCCGAACCATCGCAGCGACCGGGGAGGCGTCGCGATAATGGCTGGCAATCCACGCTTGGCAATTCGCGATCGCCGCATCCTCGACCTGCACCGTGCGCGCAAGTCGTGCAAAGGGTTGCTGGCCTACCTCGTGCCAGGCGATCAGGTTGACGCGCGCGGTCTGCAGCGCAACGTCGACGCCGACGAAGCGCGCGATCAAATACAGTGACACATCAAGCCACGACGTGCCGCCGCCGGCCATGACGAGCCGCTGTCCCTCGCCGCTCACCACGAGGGCGCGTCGCGAGTGGACGCGGACCCCGGGATAGCGACCCAGGATGTCGCAATACGCCCAATGCGTTGTCGCATCCTGGCCGGCAAGCAACCCGGCCTCGGCGAGCAGCAATGCGCCGGAGCACGCGGTGGCGATGGTGGCGCCATCGCGGTAGCACCGGGTCAGCCAGTCGATCTGCTCGGTGAAGCGGCCAGCCAATGGCTCGCCGGGCGGCACCATCACTTCCGGTACGCACACGATGGCCGGTCGCGGTGCATTCGCGAACGTGACGTCCGGCGTTATGCGAACGCCGTTGGCAGCGACGAACGTCGCATCGTTTGCCGCAACGACGCGCGGTGCGAACAGCGATCTTCCCGGCCGTCCTTCGACGATGAATCCCCAGTCGCGCCCGGCGGACAGGAAGAGGTCGTACATGCCGAACACGACGGAAGCGGTCGCCTCCGCAAAGGCGAGGATCGCGACGTTCACGGGCTCTCGGGTGTCGACCATGGCCGATCCGTCCGATTGGTTGCAGAAATGGCTTGAGTGACGGATGCGGACTCGCCCTACACTTGCGCCGTGTCCATTCAAGCGCAACGAGACCGCCATGCCAACCCCTCGCCTGCAGCACGAGCCGGTGTCGCCCGCACTCGCCGGCATCGACCGCGTTTTCGCATCGAACACTGCGCGGTCTGGCACCTCGACCGCATTTCCACACGTCGCGGACTGCGGGTAACGGGACGATGCACGACGCCGTATCCATCTCCTACGGAGAAACACCGATGACAAAGTACCGTACGTGCCTTCCCCAACTCTCCGAGAACGCCGTATTCCTCACCGACGGCGGTCTGGAGACCACGCTCGTGTTCCACGAAGGGCTCGACCTGCCGCACTTCGCTGCCTTTGACTTGCTGAAGGATGCGGCGGGACGCTCGGTGCTCCGCGAGTATTTCGCTCGCTACGTGGCGATCGCCCAGGCGCGCGGGGTCGGCATCGTGCTCGAAAGCCCCACCTGGCGCGCGAATCCGGACTGGGGCGCGAAGCTCGGGTACGACACCGTGGCGCTTGCGGACGCAAACCGTCGGGCAATCGACATGCTGCTCGCAATCCGCGCGACGCACGAAACTCCGGCGACGCCGGTCGTGATCAGCGGCAATCTCGGCCCGCGTGGTGACGGTTACCGGCCGGACACGCGAATGACGGTGACGGAAGCCTGCGCCTACCACGCCACCCAGATCGCGACCTTTGCGGCGACGGACGCCGACATGGTGGCCGCATTCACGATGAACTACGTCGATGAGGCAATCGGTGTCGCACATGCCGCACGGGCACAAGCGATGCCGGTCGCCATCTCGTTCACGCTGGAAACCGATGGTCGCCTGCCATCGGGCGACCCGCTCGACGACGCCATCGCGCGCACCGACGACGCCACGGATGGTTACGCCGTCTATTACATGATCAACTGCGCACACCCGACGCACTTCGCCGAAGTGCTCGCCCCCGACGGCGCCTGGCGCGGCCGGGTGCGCGGACTGCGAGCCAACGCGTCGCGGCGCAGCCATGCCGAGCTCGACGAATCCACCGACCTCGACGCGGGCGACCCGGTCGAGCTCGGACGAGAGTACCGCGCACTGCGGACCGCGTTGCCACAGCTATCGATCGTGGGCGGCTGCTGCGGCACCGACCATCGCCATGTCGAGGCAATCTGCGCCGCCATGCTCGGCTGACACGATCGGCGTGGCCGCCGACGAACCGCCGCTCCGCAGAACAGGCCGAGGCGCGCGCGTCCCTAGCTTTCACTCGCCGGAAACAAGGCGTAACGTGCGCTTCGCGCTCGCAAGGATGCGTTATCGGAGCCATCCGCCATCGAGGAGACTGCCATGACCCTTCGCCTTGCCCGTCTGTTCTCCGTTCTCGGGCTATCGGTTGCCCTGCCGTTGCATGCCCATACGCTCAGCGGGGATTCGAAGGGCGTGGCACTCGACCCGGGTCTGAGCGCGCTGCACCACCCGGTGTCGACACGCAATCCGAAGGCGCAGGCGTACTTCGACCAGGGCCTGCGCCTCATCTATGCGTTCAACCACGAAGCCGCGGTCCAGTCGTTCGAGCAGGCGGCGGACCTCGACCCCGACCTCGCGATGGCGTATTGGGGCATCGCGCTGGCGCTCGGGCCGAACTACAACGCGCCGATGTCGAAGGAGGATCACGCCAGGGCCTATGCGGCGCTTGCGAAGGCCGTCGCGCGCAAGCCCTACGCGTCGATGGCCGAGCGCGCGTACATCGACGCGCTCGCCAAGCGTTACAGCGCCAACCCCGAGGCCGACGTCGGTCCCCTGCTCGCTACATACAAGGACGCGATGGCCGACCTGTCGCGGCGCTACCCGAACGACCTCGATGCGCGCGTGCTGTACGCGGAAAGCCTGATGAACCTGCATCCATGGAAGCTCTGGGCACCCGACGGCACACCGAACGAGGGCACGATGGAAACTGTCGCGGTTCTGGAGGGCGTGCTCGCGCGGAAACCCGACCACATCGGCGCGATCCACTACTACATCCATGCGGTGGAAGCCTCACCACAGCCGGGGAAGGCGCTCCCAGCCGCGCGGCGCCTCGACAAGCTCGCACCGTCCGCCGGGCATCTCGTGCACATGCCCTCGCACACGTACATCCGCACCGGCCGCTATCTCGAGGCGGCACGTGTGAATGAGGCGGCGGCCCGCGCTGACGAGAAGCGCGTCGCGGACGGCGAGCAGACGATGTACCTGCTCGGCTACTACAGTCACAACCTGCACTTCCTTGCGATTTCGAGCGCGATCGCCGGCGATTCGGCGCGAGCCCTCGCCGCTGCCAACAAGCTCGCGAAGCACGTGGGACCGAAGGCCAGGGAACTGCCTATGCTCGACGGCTTCCTGTTCACGCCGACGCTCGTGCTCGTCCGCTTCGGCCGCTGGGACGAAATCCTCGGGCTGCCGGAGCCCGAGTTCGAGACGCCGGTTACCGCGTCGCTGTGGCGCTTCGCGCGTGCGCTCGCCTTCGCGGAAAAGGGGCAGCTGGCGCAGGCGCAGACCGAGCGCGACAAGTTCGTCGAGTCCGCGCGCAGCGTGCCGAGGACGCTGGACTTCGGCAACAACAGCGCAGCCGCACTGATGGCGATCGCCGTTCCCTACCTCGACGGGCGCCTCGCGTTGCAGGCCGGCAACGCGGCCGGGGCGATCAGCAACCTTTGGCTGGCGGTCGGTGCCGAGGATGCGCTCGCGTACGACGAGCCGCCTGCGTGGTTCCTGCCGGCGCGCGAAGCGCTCGGCGTTGCACTGCTCCAGGCAGGCGACCTCCCTGCGGCCGAGCAGGTCTTCCGCGACGCGCTTGCGCAAAATCCCGAGAGCGGACGCGCGCTCTTCGGGCTGCAGACCGCGCTCGCGCGGCAGGGTCGGGCGCAGGATGCCGCTGCGGCGCAGAAGCGTTTCGAGCGTGCGTGGCGAGGGGCGGACGTGATACTCGTCACGGCATCGCTGGAGGAGCGACGGCGCTAGGGAACCTCTGCATAACCCCCACACGGCCGCGCTGCAGGGCGAAATGCGGATGAATGTGAGCCGAGCGACGATGGTCGTAGCGAGGCCTACGATGCCGAGGCGCGAGGCGAAGCAGGCGCCGCATTTCGCAGCAGCCCGATGGGACGGGGCTTGGCGGGCGGTCTGCTTTGTCGCGCGGCTTGCCAAGGGGGTCGACCATTGGCTTCGCCGCGCTTCGCGCATCCCATCCCGCCAAGCTCCGTCGCGACCGTGCGCGGGTTATGCAGAGGTTCCATAGAGTGCCGTTGCGCAAAATGCGCGAGATTGCGCAGAGGCTTTCTAATCGAACAGCGAGGGCGTCGGCTCACACGCCGACGGGTCCGGAGACGGGCCGAGCGTCGCGGAGGGCACGAGCGCTCCGACGCGCACACCGAGCAGACGGATGCGTCGCGCGAGCGGCACGCGCTTGACGCAGGCGCCGGCTGCACGGCGAATTGCCTGTACATCCTGCGTCGGCCACACGATCGTCTGGTCGCGGGTCACCGTGCGGAAGTTGTCGAAGCGCAGCTTGATGCCGATCGTGCGGCCAGCGTAGCCCTTTCGCCGCAGGTCGGCGGCAACGCCCTCGCACAACTGCGCGAAGATGCGCCCGAGCTCCACGCGGTCGCGAGCCGCGTGCAGGTCGCGCTCGAAGGTCAGCTCGCGGCTGATCGACTTCGGTTCGCTTTCGGTGACAACGGGACGCTCGTCGCGTCCGTGCGCGGCCTCGGAAAGCCAGGTGCCGTAGTTCTGCCCGAAATGCTCGATCAGCCAGCCTGGATCAGCATGCGCAAGCTCGCCGATCGTGCGGATGCCGAGTGCCTCGAGTCGCGCCTCCGCCTTCGGCCCCACGCCATTGATCCGCCTCGCGGGCAGCGGCCAGATGCGCCGCGCAATCTCGGTCGCGGGCAACAACGTCAGGCCGTCCGGCTTGTCGAGCTCCGACGCGATCTTCGCGAGCAGCTTGTTGGGTGCCACTGCGATCGAGCAGGTAAGGCCGGTCGCGGTACGCACCGCGTTCTTGATCGACTGCGCGACGTCCATTGCCACGAGCCACGGATCGGCCGCCGGATCCTGCGCCAAAGGCGTTGTTGGCCGCACGCTGGTCAGATCGATGTAGATCTCGTCGATGCCACGATCCTCGATCAGCGGCGCGATCTCGCGAACCGCGGCCTTGAAGAGTCGGGAGTGCCGGCGATAGGCGTCGAAGTCCACCGGCAGCAGAATGGCATTCGGCGCGAGGGAAGCCGCCTTCATGATGCCCATCGCCGAGTGCAGGCCGAGTGCGCGCGCCTCGTAGGTGGCCGTCGTGATCACACCTCGCCCGACGTACCCGTGCAGCGTCGAGAAGCGCCTCTCGACGCGCCCGGTATCGGGATCGACGCGTTCGGTCGGTTGATGCGCGCGTCCACCACCGATCACCACGGGGCTGCCCTTGAGCTCCGGATAGCGCAGCAGCTCGACAGACGCGTAGAACGCATCCATGTCGAGATGGGCGATCAGGCGAGGCGTGGCGTCGGGCATGGCGGGCGCTCGCTGCACTGGCGAGTGTAATCGAATGACCGCCACACGGTCGCCTTGCGCCCGCGTTGCGCTGAAGTGGCGAACCGGATCGACCACCGCTGCGATTGCGACCCTCGTACCGGCGAACAATGGCCGGGCGTCTCAACCAGGCAAAGTGCGTTCGACCGGCGCGAACCACCGCGCAAACCACATCGCGGCAAGACGCGCGACCTCCTCCAGCGCCCCCGGTTCCTCGAACAGGTGGGTGGCGCCCGGCACGATGACGAGCGACCTCTCGCACGGCATCTGCGCTTCGGCCGCGCGATTCAGCGCGATGACCGGCGGATCGTCGCCACCGACGATCAACAGCGTCGGCGCGGTGACCTTTGCGAGCGCCAGGCTCCCGGCAAGATCGGGACGTCCTCCACGGGAGACGACTGCAGCGATCTCTCCACCCCGTTGTGCCGCGGCGGCAAGCGCTGCCGCGGCGCCGGTGCTCGCCCCGAAATATCCCACGCGCAAGTCCGCTGCCTCGGGCAATGCATCGAGCCACGCGGTTACAAGGAGAAGCCGCCGCGTGAGCAGCGCGATGTCGAATCGCTTCTCGTAGCCCGAGTCCTCGTCGCGGGCAAGCAGGTCGAACAGCAGCGTGCCGATCCCGGCCGTGTGCAGCAAGCTCGCCACTTCACGGTTGCGCGGGCTGTGGCGCGAACTGCCACTGCCGTGCGCAAAAAGCACCACGCCTCTCGCGCCTGCCGGTATCGTCAATGTCCCGTCGAGACTGACGCCGTTGGCGGGAATCGAAACGTCCCGCGCAAGCCCCGCTGCCTGCCGTACCTTGCTCATCCCTTTCCCGTGCAGCGGTTCCGCCACCTATCCGCGCCAATGCGCGCGCACGCTGTACTCGTTCTCACCGAAGGTCACGTCGAGATGGCCGCGATGCGCCTTGCAAATTGCTTCACCGATCCGCCGAGGCAGGTGGATATCCGACGTCATCACCGTCACACGGTCGGCGCCCTGCTCGATGGACAGGATCCTGTGCATCGGATGCTCGGCCTTCTCGTTTGCCTCGACCTTCGCGACGAGCGCGAGCAGATCCGCCCGCTGCTCCACCGCGTACGGGCCATCGAGCGTCAGATAGCCGGCGGGCAGGTGGTCGTGGGCACGCTGACAGGCCGGGCAAAGCACCCTGTGGGAGTCCGCCGGAGCGACGTCCCAAAGCCAACGCCCATGTCGGTACACGACACCACATTCCTTGCAAACGGTGGGTTCCGAAAGCTTTTGCCGCGCCTGGTACGGGTCGTGACGCGGGTCGTCGAGGATGCGCTTGAGGTTGGGACTGTGGCCGGCGGCATGGTGTGCCGGCGAACGGTTGACCGTGCGTTGCGTCATCGTCAACTCCTTCTTGTCTTTGGAGAAGTTCTCGAGTTCACTCTACGCTTTCGAGAATGCCGGAAACTGATCCTCGGCAAAGGTCGTGCATCTCATTGCCGATTGAGCGGAACATTGCCGTCGAATTCGGCAGCGGGGCGCGTGACGGTCGCGCGCGACGAGGCCCTCCGCGTCCCGGCGAGATCGCGCTGGCGCAATCACTGCCCGAGAAGCATGGCACGAAAACGTTGCCGACGCTCGCGAGCGGAATCGTGGCGATCCACACCGACGCCATCGAACAACAACGATTTGCAGGAGTGTTGCAGACTCACAGCAGGCGAAACGCCAGCGCCACCGCTTCGCTTGCGCACGCTGCACGTGCTGCCTATCATCGCTCCCTCGTTCGCCAGACCATTGCGCACCGGAAACCCGATGTCGACCGCGATACACGCTGTCCCTGCTGTCCCTGCTGCCACCACGCCTGGCGCGGCGCGCGCGGGCGCGGCGTTCGCGGCACGCGTCACCTGGAATCCGCTGCGGCTGCAGTCGGCGCAAGTCGCCGCGCGCGACGCGCACTAGTCCTCCCGACCGGACGATGTCCGCCGAGAGGGTCGGCGGAGTCGAAAGGTCCCGATGTTCTCCTTCCGATGCACCGCGGTCCGTGACGGGACGAGCCCGGCACTCGCACGCCGGCTGTGCGCGGCACGCTTTACCGACGATGCTGGGTCGCCGCCGGGTCCGGGTTGTCCGGATCCCGGTCAGCAGTCGCGGTGACCCGGCGGGCGTCGTCCTCGCCGGGCCCCGTGGCGAGAACGCGGCCTCTGACCTGTGGCCGTCGAGCGTTGCCGGGTCGCGTTTTGGCACGGAACTTGGCAGAATCACGCATGGCGCACGCATTTGTCCCGGGCGCCCATCGAACATGGAACCTCTGGTACTGACAGTCGACATGGCCGGCCTGCCACAGGCCTGGGTCGCTCTCGAGGAAGCGATCACCTATCACGCGAAGCAGATGGTGGCGTGGTCGGTCGGCCGCGAGGTAAAGGAGTTCCGCGGCGGATGGCAGCGCAACGGGGAGCGCTCGCGCATCGCCACGCGATCGGTGCTGGCGATCAAGGGCAGCGGCGCGGGGGTACACCAGCACGCGCCAGGGCTCACCAACTCGATGCTCTTCGCCCGCGACCGCCAGGTCTGCGCCTATTGCGGGCGCCGCCACCTGCTGCGCGATCTCTCTCGCGACCACGTGACCCCGGTCTCGCGCGGCGGCCGGGACACGTGGATGAACACCGTCACCGCCTGCCGCGCCTGCAACACGCGAAAGGGCAACCGCACGCCCGAGCATTCAGGCATGCCGCTGCTTTACGTCCCATATGTGCCGAGCCGGCACGAGCACTTCATCCTGCGCAATCGCCGGATCCTCGCCGACCAGATGGAATACCTGCTGGCCGGCGTGCCGAAGTCGAGCCGGCTGCATGTCCGGCTGCTCGATTAGGTTCGTCCCGTTTGCAGCCATGCGGCGCCCCGCACGCCGCTGGAGTCACCGTGCCGATTGCGGACAAGCTTCGTGTCCACGCGATCGGAGAACACCCACGCGCCCCAAAGCTTCGGCACGTTCGCATAGAGCCGGTCGAGATTGGACATGCCGCCGCCCAGAACGATGACGTCCGGATCGACGATGTTGATGACGTGCGCCAGCGCGCGCGCAAGCCTGTCGTCGTAGCGGGCAAGCGCCGCTTCGCAGCCCACATCGCCCGCGGCCGCTCGCTCGACGATCCCGTGCGTCGTCAGCGTCTGGCCACTCGCCGCCGCGTGGTCGCGCGCAAGCCCGGGCCCTGACAGAAACGTTTCGATGCAGCCCCGATGCCCGCAGAAGCATGCGGGCCCGGGTCGCTCCTCATCGCGCGGCCACGGCAGCGGATTGTGGCCCCACTCGCCCGCGATTCCGTTCGGGCCGTCGAGCACGCGGCCATGTACGACAAGTCCACCGCCCACGCCCGTGCCGAGGATCACGCCGAACACGACGTCGTCGCCGCGCCCCGCGCCGTCGGTCGCCTCCGAAAGCGCGAAGCAGTTGGCGTCGTTGGCGAGCGCGAGCGGTCGCCCGAGCTTCGCTTCGAGCGCCTCGCGGATCGGCTTGCCATTCAGGCACACCGAATTCGAGCCGCGCAGGAGGCCGCTCGCGCGCGACACCGACCCCGGTGTTCCAATGCCAAGGGCCGCATCGCCGGCTGGAATACCCAAGGCGGCCTCGGCATCGCGAACAAGCCCGGCGACCGCCGCAATGATTGCCTCGTAGTCCTCCTTGGGCGTTGGAACGCGTCGACGCAGACGCTCCTGCCCGGCCGCATCCAGGACGACGATTTCGATCTTCGTGCCACCCAGATCGATGCCAAAGCGGATGCCGGGCACCCGGGTCACCGCCGTTGCGCGTTGCACTCCGCCAGTGCGTGACATTGCGGAACTCACGCCGGGCGTTGCCCCGAAACGCGCTGCCAGAGCCAGCCGACCGGCACGTGGCGACCGGTGAGCACGTAGTCACGTGTCGCGTCGCGTTCCAGCGTGTCGGCCAGGCGCCGGCGCCCGACATGGCGGCCCGCCAGGAGGATGAGGTCACCTGAACGCAAAGCGCACTCCGGCGGCGGCAGCTCGATCACGTCGGCGCCGCGCAGGACGAGCAGCGGCACGACCGGCAGCGCGTTCTCGCGATCGGCCGGGTCACGCAGCAGATCCCCGACCGTGAGCGTACGCGTCCTGTCACCAAGCCAGCGGGCGATCGCCGGCGCACCCCGTGCGTCGAGCCTTACGCTCCACAGGAGCGGCACACGACGCCCGCACGCACCGGATACCCGCTCGACCAGGCGCGCGGACCACGCATTGTCGTGAGCGTGCGCGACATCGAGAAAGCGCATGAGATACGGTGTGGTGAGGTGCGCCAAACATTCGTGCGCGATCAACTTGGCGGGTTGCAGCAGATGGTCGACACCGGTCGCCGCAAACAGCGCAGCGTTCGAGCGGCGGTTCTGCCGCGCGACCACGAACAGCCCCGGGTTAAGCGCGTGCGCCGCCGTGATGATCGAAAGATTGGTCGTGTCGTTGTCGGTTCCCGCGATCAGCCCCACGGCACGGTCGATACCAGCCTCCCGAAGCACATTCGGCTCCACCCCGTGCCCCGCGATCATCGTGACCGCGCATTCCGCCTGCCGTTGCGGCTCGATCACCGTGACCTCCAGCCCTTCGCGGGTCAGGTCGGCCGCAATCTCGCGGCCGAAACGGCCATAGCCGCAGGTAATCCACAACCCGCGGGGCGGATTGCGGTTGACCGGAAGCTCGCTGCCCGGGACGCCCGTCAGCCATTGCACCAGCTGCAACGTCGCCGGCGCGCGTACCGCCAGTGTGAGGAAATCCCCGAAGCGGTCGAATGCGTTGACGACGTAAGTCGTCCCAATCGCATGCATTCGCTCGCCCACCGAGCGCGAAAACGTGGAAGCGAGAACCGGCACGTCCGGCCGCAGGCAACGGGCGCACATCGCCGCGGCGAGGTTGGTCTCGTCCTCGTCGGTCAGCGCGAACAACCCCTGGCAATGCGGATTCTCGAGGCCGGCACGGCGCAACTGCTCCGGGTTGCCCGCATCCGCCGTCCATGCCGGCACGTCCGCCCGGTAATCCTGCAAACGCACTCGCTCCACGCGTGCTTCCGTGTTGTCCAGCACGACGAACCGCCGGCCGAGCGCGTCGAGCGCGCGTGCAAGCCTGCGCCCCGTCTGCCCGAAGCCCACGATCACATAGAACGGTTCGTTCAGCCTTCGCACCTGGCGCGCGAATCGCTGCGCAGCAAGCTCGCCGCGAAACGCCCGGTCCTGGAGCAACGCGAGCAACATGCCGACCGCGTATGCCCATCCGATCACCGTGAGGTAGATGCAGAAAGTCACCCAAAGCCGTTGCGCGTCCGTAAAGGCGTACGGGAGTTCACCGAAGCCGATCGTCGTCGCCGTGTAGCTCATGAAATAGAAAGCGTGGAAGATGCTCATCTGCCAGGGATTCCCCTGCGCGTCCAGCCCGGGGATCAGCGTCAGCCCGAGCACGCCGACCGCGTAAATGAGAATCAGCGTAATCAGCGGTGCGCGCATGCGCCGCAGTACGATGAAGATCGCGCTGCTCTTGTGCGGCTCGTCGTCCGGACCCTCGGCGCGCGCGAGACGGGGCCGCATCGCAGGGCTCGCGCCCTCTTCGCCGCGCAGGCGCTGCCAGAACAGTTGCAGCAGCGGATTCATGAGCTCGCCACTTATCGTCGGCTGAACGAGACCGTCTCGACAACGAGTAGCACGACCGACACGATGTTCGCGAAGAGCGCCCCGCCGGAAAGCGACACGATGCCCGACATGTACTCACGGCTCAACCCTTCGGGCGCGACATGGATCGCGTATCCCCAAACAACCGCCGCGGCGATGAGTTGCAGATCCGCAACGAGACTGGTCGCGAGATGCACGGCGCCGATTTGCGTGCGGTCGCCGAACTTGAGCACGGTCGCGATCAGGTTGACGACGACCGCCGCGAACAGCTCGTACACATTGTGTAACGACGGGTCCGCGATGTCGCCGATGAAGAAGCCGAAGTTCAGCGCGGCGGCGAGCAGGATGAAGAAGCCGAAGACGACCTTTTCCAGGTTCATGGCACCTCGGGGGCGGGTTGACGCTGTGGCTGTGCGTGGATTGTACGGGCACTTCCGGCGGGATCCCACGCCTCCCGGAACCACGCCCTCGGAGGCCCGCGGCAGTGCGCCGCGTGCGCGGGCAGGACCCGCTTGGTCGGTTGCGCTGCCGTTGGGGATTCCGGAACATTGCGATCTGCCTCGTATAATCAGCGCAGGTCCGGTATGGCGCCGGCCGCCCCTGGAGGAACCGCATGCAACGCAACATCCCCACGGCGCTCGCTGTCGCCCTCGCCTCGGCTTTGACGTTTGCCGGCGGCACGGCGCCCGCCCGCGCGCAGGGTCAGCTCAACGTCATCTGCCCCGTGCAAGCAGAGTGGTGTTCGCTCGCCGCGACGGAATTCGAGAAGGAGACCGGCGTCAAGGTCGCGATGACGCTCAAGGGCTCGGGCGAGTCGTTTGCCCAGATCGCTGCCGAAAAGGCGAACCCCAAGCTCGACGTCTGGTTCGGCGGCACCGGCGATCCGCACCTTCAGGCGGCGGAGCAGGGTCTCCTCGAGGAATACAGGTCGCCGGTGCTGGGACAGCTGCACCCCTGGGCGCAACGACAGGCGGAGCAATCGAAATACCGCACGGTCGGCATGTACCTCGGCGTGCTGGGCATCGGCTACAACACCGAACTGCTGGCGAAGAAGAAGGTAACTGCTCCCGCGTGCTGGAAGGACCTCATCAAGCCGGAATTCAAGAACGAGGTGCAGATGGCCAATCCGAACGCCTCCGGTACGGCCTACACGGCGATTGCGACGCTCGTGCAGGTTTTCGGCGAGGAGGAGGCGTTCAAATTTCTGAAGGCGTTGCACGCCAACATCAACAACTATCCGCGCTCCGGCGTCGCCCCGGTCAAGGCGGTCGCCCGTGGCGAGACGCTGGCGAGCGTCTCCTTCATTCACGATGTCGTGACCGAGGCCCAGGCTGGCTTCCCCGTGAAAGGCGCTGCGCCCTGCGAGGGCACGGGCTATGAGATCGGCTCGCTGTCGATCGTCAGGGGCGCGCGCAACCTCGACAACGCGAGAAAGTTCGTCGACTGGGCACTGACGCCCAAGGCGCAGGCGCTTGGCGCGCAGGCGAAGCAATACCAGCTTCCGTCGAACGTCGCGACGCCGGTCTCGCCGCTTTCGCCCAAGATGGCTGACATCAAGCTCATCAACTACGAATTCGCCAAGTACGGCAGCTCTGCCGAGCGCAAGCGCCTGCTCGAACGCTGGGACCGCGAAGTCGGCTCGATTGCCAAGTGACCGCGGAGCGGGGCGCACCACCGTCGCGTTGGGCCAGCCGGTTTCATATCGCGCGCCCATGCACGGCGGCCGTTGCATTCACCGATCGTGACCAAACGGAGTACTGCATGCGCCATCGCATCGCCCGCGCCCTGCTGATCGCCGTTGCAGCCGTCGGTGCGCAACTCGCCTACGCACAGGGCCAGCTCAATCTCTATTGCAGCTCGCCCAACACCGCCTGGTGCCAGGGCATGGCCGTCGGATTCGAGAGGCTGACCGGCACCCGGGTCGCGGTGCTGCAGAAAGCGACCGGCGAAATGCTGGCGCAGATCAAGGCCGAAAAGGACAACCCCAAGGGCGACGTCTGGTGGGCCGGCCCGGGTGACGCCTACCTCCAGGCGGCGGAGGAAGGGCTGCTCGAGACGTACCGAGCGCCGAACGTGGGCCAGCTGCAGGACTGGGCCCAGCGCATCACGACGATCTCGAAGGAGCGCGTGTCCGGCGTCTACGGCGGCATCATCGCGCTCGGCTACAACACCGAGATCATCGCGAAGAAGAAGCTGCCCGTGCCGAAGTGCTGGAAGGACCTCGTCAATCCCGCGTACAAGGGCGAGGTCATGCTGGGCAACCCGAATTCCTCCGGAACCGCATACCTGATGCTGGCAACGCTCGTGCAGGTGTTCGGCGAGGACGAAGCGTTCCGCTACATGAAGGAGCTCGACCGGAACGTCAGCTCGTACGCGCGCTCCGGCATCGGCCCGATGACGGCCGTGACGCGCGGCGAAATCGCCATCGGCAGCACCGTGCTGCATGGCGTGATCAACGAAATCATGCGCGGCTTCCCGGTCGAGCCCGCGATGCCCTGCGAAGGGGTAGGCTACGAAATCGGCTCCACCGCGATCGTCAAGGGCACGCGCAACCTCGAGGCCGCGAAGAAATTCATCGACTTCGCACTGTCGCCCGAAGGCCAGAAGATCGGTCTCGACGTCAAGGAGTTTGCGATCCCGACCAACCGCAACGTCGTCCTGCCGCCGCAGGTGCCGAGTCTCGCCAGGATGAACGTGATCGACTACGACTTCGCGAAGTTCGGTGCGTCGACGGAGCGCAGGCGGCTGCTCGAGCGCTGGGATCGCGAGGTCGGACAGGCACCCCGGTGATGCGCCTCGCGTGGTCGGGGATCGGGTGACTGCACGCGCGCTGCTTGGCTGGCTGGCCGTCGGCGCTGCCGCATTCCTGCTGCTTCCCTGGTACTCGCTGCAGGATTCTCTTTTCGGCTTCGACTGGATTCGCGAGTTCGCCGGCAAGGACAGCGCGCCGGCGCTGCTGCAGGCATTGAACCACGGTCGCCCCTGGCTGTGGCCGGTGGGTGCGCTGCTGGCGCTGCTCGCCTTGCCGCTCGCGGTCACGATGGATCGGCGCAGCCGGGCAAATCTGCTGCTCGTCCTCGGCGCGGCGGGGTTTGTCTACACGCTTGCGCAAGGCTTTGCGATAGGGCCGCGCGGATTCATGTTCGAATCGCTGACGGCGCTGTTCGGTAATGTGAAGAGCGGCCAGTACGGCATGGGCGCGGGCGCCTTTCTCGCGCTCACCACATTCACGATGCTGTTCTCGCTCGGGGTCGCTGGGCATGGCTTTTTCAAGGGCGACGCGTTCGTCGCCGGCAGCGTTGTCGCGGTCACGGTGCTGGTAGGCGTATTCACGTTCTTCCCGGTTCTGAAGATCCTCGTATCGGCGCTGCAGGATGCCGACGGGGCGCCCTCGCTCGCCGCGTTCCTCAACCGCCTTTTCACGAACAAGATCTGGGGACTCGGCTGTCTGGGCGCGGGGACGCGCTGCGGCGTGGCGTGGAATACGCTGTTCCTCGCGGCTTTCTGCGCTGTCGCGTGCACGGCGCTCGGCCTCGCCTTCGCGCTGATCGTCACGCGGACGCGCTTCCCGTACAAGCGACTGTTGCGCGTGCTCTCGGTGTTGCCGATCATCACACCTCCGTTCGTGATCGGACTCGGCCTCATCCTGATCTTCGGACGCGCAGGGCTCATCAACCAGTTCCTCGAATGGGCACTCGCCATCGAGCCGACACGCTGGATCTACGGATTCCAGGGCGTGCTCGTCGCGCAGGTGTTCGCGTTCACACCGATTGCGTTCCTCGTGCTGATCGGCGTGGTCGAGGGGGTTTCGCCGACGATGGAGGAAGCCGCGCAGACGCTGCGTGCCGACCGCTGGCGCACATTCGTCGATATTTCGTTGCCGCTGATGCGGCCGGGCCTTGCCAACGCGTTCCTGATCAGCTTCATCGAGTCGATCGCCGACTTCGGCAACCCGATCCTGCTCGGCGGCAACTTCGGTGTGCTCTCGACCGAGATCTTCTTCTCCGTCGTCGGCGCGCAGCTCGATCAGGGCCGTGCCGCGACACTCGGCATCGTGCTGCTGCTGTTCGCGCTGGGTGCGTTCTTTCTGCAGCGTTTGGTGCTCGGTCACAAGGTCTACACGGCAATGTCCGGCAAGGGCGACGCGGGATTGCCGACGCAGCTTCCGGACGCCGCACGCCGCCTCTGTTATGGCACCGCGATACCGTGGGCGCTTCTGACGGTGGTCATCTATGGCATGGCACTGGTTGGCGGCTTCGTGGAGACCTGGGGGCGCGACTACACGTTGACGCTCAAGCACTACGTGAAGGCGTTCGGCGTCGAATGGGGACCCTATGGTCTGATCTGGACGGGCGCCGCCTGGAACTCGTTCTGGACCACCGTCAAGCTCTCGGCGATCGCCGCCCCGCTTACCGCCGCGTTGGGTGTCCTTGCCGCTTACCTGCTCACACGCCAGAAATTCGTCGGCCAGTCGACGTTCGAATTCGGCACGATGCTTTCGTTCGCGATCCCGGGAACAGTCATCGGCGTCTCGTACATCCTCGCGTTCAACGTCCCGCCCATCGAAATCACCGGTACGGCGCTGGTGCTCGTCGTCTGCAACGTGTTCCGCAACATGCCGGTCGGCGTCCGGGCCGGCATGGCGTCGATGGCGCAGATCGACAAGAGCCTGGACGAGGCCTCGACGACGCTCGGCGCGCGCGGTTTCACGACGTTGCGCACGATCCTGCTGCCGCTGCTCAGGCCCGCGGTCGTTGCCGCGCTTGTCTACAGTTTCGTGCGTGCAATGACGACCG
The DNA here is from genome assembly GCA_963750585.1 of uncultured beta proteobacterium. GTDB lineage: Bacteria > Pseudomonadota > Gammaproteobacteria > Burkholderiales > Casimicrobiaceae > VBCG01. Next base: position 57,997 of record CAVVRH010000047.1, on the reverse strand, counting down.
TGTCCGCGGTGATCTTCCTCGTCTCCGCGCAATACGAGTGGGCAACGACCTACATCATCAACCGCGTGGTGAACGGCGACTACGGTGTGGCGATCGCCTACAGCTCGGTGCTGATCGTGCTGATGATCGTCGTCATCCTGATCATCCAGAAGCTGGTGGGGGAGCGCCGGCTTGGCCGCCGCGCCACTGCACCGGGTGCTGCGCCCGGCGGTGGCGTCGGTGAACTCGGCGGCACTGCCGCATAGCAGGGGATTCCCACCGCAATGAAAGCCGCCTCGATCGAGTTTCGCCGCGTGACCAAGCGTTACGGGGACGTCGCCGCCGTTCGCGATGTCTCGTTCGCGATCGCCGCCGGTATGCTCGTTACGCTGCTCGGACCTTCCGGCTGCGGCAAGACGACGATCCTGCGGATGATCGCGGGGCTCGAACTGCCGAGCGAAGGCCGCATCCTGATCGGCGGCGAAGACGTGACCGAGCGGGCCGCCTCGGAGCGCGACGTCTCGATGGTGTTCCAGAGCTATGCACTCTTCCCGCACATGAGCGTCCTGGAGAACGTGCGTTACGGTCTGTACGTGTCCGGCATGGCAAAGGCGCAGGCGAATCAGAAGGCCAAAGCTGCGCTCGGCACCGTAGGATTGTCCGGGCTCGATGCCCGCCTGCCGTCGGAGCTCTCCGGTGGACAGCAGCAGCGTGTCGCGGTCGCCCGCGCGCTGGTGCTCGAGCCATCCGTCCTGCTGTTCGACGAGCCGCTGTCCAATCTGGACGCGCGATTGCGTCGGCAGATGCGAGAGGAGATCCGCGAGCTGCAGCAGCGCCTCGGTCTCACCGTCGTCTACGTGACGCATGACCAGGCCGAGGCGATGGCCGTCTCCGATCGCATCATCGTGATGAACAAGGCGGTGATCGCGCAGGAAGGCGGACCGCGCGACCTCTACGAGCAGCCGAAGGATCCTTTCGTCGCCGGATTCATGGGCGACGCCAACCGCGTGCGCGGTACGCTGCTGCGCCGCGACGCTACCGTTGGCGACGTGCGGCTCGGACCGCTTACGCTCTCATTGCCGCATCGTGGCCTGCCGGACGGTGAAATCGAGGTAGCGATCCGACCCGAGGCGATCGAGTTCCGGCCCAGCGGCGCGGAGGGCATCCCGGCAACCGTCCGGAAATCGGCCTATGTCGGGCAACTGATGGAATACACGCTGGCAACCGCGCTCGGCGACCTCTTCGCGATATCGACCGCGGTGGACAAGCCCCTGCCGGTTGGCCATCCGCTTGCCGTCGGACTCGCCAACCACGGCGTCGTCGTGGTTCCACCGGGCAGCGCGGCGAGCGCGGCAGCATGACGCCGGCGCAACCGGGCCGCGGCGCCGGGACGGCGGAGACAATCGGCGGACTCCCGTCAGGGCGGCGTGCAGAACACTGGCCCGTCCTCGATCCAGCCTTCCGTAAGCATCTGCGCGATCTCGCTGCCGCTTGTCAGGTAGCGGTGGTTGCCCAGGCCACCCTTGCCGTTGTTGTAGAGGCGCGTCACGACCATGCGATCGGCCGGACAGGTGCCGACTCCCGCGGGCAATGCCCTGAACGCGACGCTCGTAGAAGTCGGCACATGGTGGGTGATCGCAAACCCGCAATCGATCGGGTCCAGCGGAAGGACGTGCGCAGCCGAAGCGAGCGACGGCGTGCTGAGGAGGCGGCACATCGGGCGGCCCTGCCGGGACTCTGGCGACCAGGTCTTGAACGTGTACGCTGTTCGCCGCCAGCCCGGCACGACGCGACCTTCGTCCAGCATCGCGATTTCGGAAGGATCCGCCGTGACGAAATACTGATCGAGCTGATCGTTGTGAAATTCGATGGTTGTTCTTTCGGCGACACGCGGCGCAGACGGCTCGGTGTAGTCGATCCGCACACGGTCGCCGCCGCCGCCGGCGACCTCGCGCATGCGCTGGATCTGCGCCCGCGCGGCATCGCCGCCACCGGCATGCCCGGCAAGGAAAGCGAAGGTCCACGTGAAGATGTCGCCGGTGGCAGCGTCGTCGAAATAATGGCCCGTGCCTTCGAGGACAACGAGCTCGCGCGAACGCGTGAGCCGGCGCATGCCGCGCTCGGTCGCCGAAAGGGGTGCAGTCGTGTCCGCGGTGCCGGCGATCGCGAGATAGGGCATCGTGACCGGTTCGACGCCGTTCTGGTCGCGTCCGAAGGCCGGTGCGAAGTCCTGCCCGAAGTACGGCACATAGCCCACTGCGGCCTTGAGCCGGGCGTCGTGCATCACCTGCTTCGATGCAAGTCCCACGGTGGTGGTGAGCCTCGCGCCCGCCTGCAACAGCAGCGATTCGCCGCCCAGGCTCGCGCCGAACCCGACGAGACGTGCCGGGTCCACGTGCTGGCTCCACGGCGCGGTCGAAAGCAGGTAGTCGGCCGCCGCCTTGAGCGCAAGCGGCCGGATCGCCTGCATCGCCGTGTAGCGCGGGAAATTGAGTATCGCGATCAGGACGTCGTTCAGATCCTCCAGGCGGATGTTGACGACGCGCGCATCGGCATGGAACGGCGCGACGACGACATAACCCTCGCTCGCGAGCAGCAACAGAGCCCGAACGTATTCGCCGGATAGCGGACTGGCAGCAAGCCCATGCGAGAACAGCAGTACCGGGTAGCGCACGTCCGCGCTGGCGAAGACCGGCGGCGCCGACCCACGTTGCATTCGTGGCACGACTGTGCCGTCCGGCAGCGGATAGTCCGGGCTCGAATTGGCGGGACTCGTCGGGTAGCAGATCAGCAATACCTGGCTCAGCGTCTGGTTGCTGAACGATCCGAAGAGTTCGGCGTCGCCGGGAACCGTGATCTGCAGCACTGGCGAATTCGCCGGTTCGAGCAGCAGATCGGTGACGTAGCGCCGGCGGTCGCCGCTCGGCACGCCTTCCCAATACAAGTCCGCTGTCTCGCCCGTGGCGAGGCGCGAAAAATCCTGCTCGATGTTGCTGCAGCCGACCGCGTAGGGGCCGGGTCCGCGCGGCGGGACAATGGAAAGCGGATCGGCGCCCGCAAGTGCCGCGAAAAAGAATGCGAGTGCCACACCCTTGCCGATAACGCGGCTGTGACGACCGCGCGAGAGGTCACAGCGCCGTTGGATGCAGGTGCGCCGAGAGAATGGGCGGCACCAGGTCGCCAGGAATCGGTTCGAGGCTTTCATGGACGTTTCTACCCGTCCTGCAAACCGCTGGACGGGTCCGGCACAGCTTGCCACGGTCGATCGAGAAGGCAACGGGAAAGAACGTCGGCCGAGCGCGCGTCAGAACTGTTCGGCCGAAAGGTCCAGCGCGGCCCCGCTGCCTTGGGTGATCGTGACTGCCAGTCCTTCGGTTTGAGGCAGCAGCGCTTCGGCATAGAAGCGCGCCGTCGCCAGCTTGGCGCGGTTGAACGACGCGTCGCCCGCTCCCTGCGCCAGGCGATCGCCGGCGATCAGCGCCGCACGTCCCATCTGCCAGCCGCCCGCGGCGAGTCCCCACAGCTTGAGATAAGGCACGGCCGCGGCGTGCACAAGCCGTGACTTTTCGCCGAAGTTCTTCACGACCCAGTCGATGGCCGTGCGCAACGAGGCCGTGGACGCCGCGAGCCGCAGGCCGATCGCCTTCACCTCGGCGTTCGAATGCGCGACCAGACGAGCAGCCAGACGGTCGATCTCGCCGGCGACAGCGTGCGCCGTCGCGCCACCGTCGCGCGCCGACTTGCGGCCGATCAGATCGTTGGCCTGGATGCCGGTCGTGCCTTCGTAAATCGTGGTGATGCGCGCGTCGCGCAAGTACTGGGCGGCACCGGTCTCCTCGATGTAACCCATGCCGCCGTGCACCTGCAGGCCGAGCGATGCCACTTCCTGCGCAATTTCGGTGGACCAACCCTTCACGATCGGAATCATCAGGTCGACGAAGGCCTGATGACGCTTGCGAGCCTCCGGGTCGGGATCCCGCCTGGCGTGATCCATCGCCGCCGCGGTGACGTAGGCGACTGCGCGCGTCGCTTCCGTGTAGGCGCGCATCGTCATGAGCATGCGGCGGATGTCCGGATGCTCGATGATCGTCGCCTTGCCCGCGCTCGCGAGTCCGGGCACCTTGCCTTGCACGCGGTCACGCGCGTAGCTCACGGCGCCCTGGTATGCGCGCTCGGAGATCCCCACACCCTCCATCCCGACCGAGAACCGGGCGAGGTTCATCATGATGAACATGTACTCGAGGCCGCGATTCTCCTCGCCGACCAGGTAGCCGGTCGCGCCGCCCTTGTCACCGTAGCTCATCACGCACGTGGGGCTCGCATGGATGCCGAGCTTGTGCTCGATCGATACGCACTGCACGTCGTTGCGCGCGCCGAGCGAGCCGTCCGCCTTGACGAGGAACTTGGGGACCACGAACAGCGAGATGCCCTTGACTCCTTCCGGCGCCGTCGGCGTGCGCGCGAGCACCAGATGGATGATGTTCTCGGTGTAGTCGTGCTCGCCGAACGTGATGAAGATCTTCTGCCCGAAGAGCTTGTAGGTACCGTCGGGTTGCGGCTCGGCCTTGGTGCGTACCGCTGCGAGATCGGACCCGGCCTGGGGCTCGGTCAGATTCATCGTGCCGGTCCAGACACCTTCGACCATCTTGGGCAGGAACGCCTGCTTGAGTTCCTTGGAACCACGCAGTTCGATCGCCTCGATCGCGCCCTGCGTCAGCAGCGGGCACAGGTCGAATGCGAGGTTCGACGAATGCCACATCTCCTCGACCGCGGTCTGCACGAGTTGCGGCAGCCCCTGCCCGCCGTACTCGGGATTCTTGGTGAGGCCGTTCCAGCCGTTCTCGACGAACTTCCAGTACGCCTCGCGAAACCCGGGAGGCGTCGTCACCGTGCCGTCATCAAGACGCTTGGCCCCCGCCTGATCGCCGGTCCAGTTTAGCGGATCGAGGACGTCGGTCGCGAACTTGGCGGCCTCGTCGAGGATCGCCGAAGCGACGTCGGGTGTCGCCTCCTCGTAGCCCGGCAGCGCGGCCACCTGATCGAGGCCGGCGAGATCGTTCAGCACGAAAAGCATTTCAGCGAGTGGAGCGCGATAGGTGCTCATGGCAGGGTGTCCGGGAATTGGGGATCCGTCACGTGGTCAAGCGGCAAGCCTAGCCGCAACTGCTAGACATCAGTCTCTAAAGGCGGCGGGCGACGGTGGCGGCGGCACGCGGGCCTCGGGCGCCGCAATGGGGAAGCCACCTTGCGAAGCTTGCATTATCGCTTGCCTCACGACACGTCGTCGTGACACCGAACGGGGACGAATCGGCGCCACCGCGTGCGGGGGTGCGGGCGGACGAGATGGGACGGAACGCGGATCCGGCAGCGCCAGGACTGCGACCGGAAACCGCTGGCGCTGCCGACTAACCGAGCTCCGCGGTCAGTTGCGGTAGGATTTCGAACAAGTCGCCGACAAGCCCGTAATCCGCAATCTGGAAGATCGGCGCCTCGGGATCCTTGTTGATTGCGACGATGACCTTGCTGTCCTTCATGCCCGCGAGGTGCTGGATTGCGCCCGAGATACCGACGGCGATGTAAAGATCCGGCGCAACGATCTTGCCGGTCTGCCCCACCTGGCAATCGTTCGGCACATAGCCTGCGTCGACCGCGGCGCGCGACGCACCGATCGCGGCATTCAACTTGTCGGCGAGCTTTTCCAGCATCTTGAAGTTCTCGGCGCTCGCCATGGCGCGGCCGCCGGAAATCACGATGCGCGCGCTGCCGAGATCCGGCCGCGCGGACTTGGTCAACTCCTGACCGACGACTTTCGCCTTGCCCGCGTCGGGCGCAGCCGCGATCGACTGGACCGTCGCCGATCCCCCCGTCGCGGGCGCAGCGTCGAATGCCGTGGTTCGCACCGTGATCACCCTGATTGCGTCGGTCGACTGGACGGTTGCGAACACGCTGCCTGCGTAGATCGGGCGAACGAAGGTGTCCGGCGATTCGATCGCGATGATGTCGGACACCTGCGCGACGTCCAGACTTGCAGCCACGCGCGGCAACACGTTCTTGCCGAAGCCGGTCGCGGGCGCGAGTACATGGGTGTAGCCCCCCGCACGGACAACGGCAAGTGTCTGGGCCGCGACATTCTCGGCCGTGGGCTGTGCGAGGTATGCGGCGTCGGCGACGAGGATCTTGTTGACGCCGATCACCTGCGACGCCGCCTGGGCGACCGCCGAGGCATTGTGACCGACGACCAGAACGTGGATGTCGTCTCCGAGCTTGCGGCCGGCCGTGACGACGTGAAGCGTCGAAGGCCGCAGCCCTTGGTTGTCGTGCTCGGCAAGAATCAGGATGCTCATGGTGGCAGGAGAAGTTTGCGGGCGGATTGCGGCGGCGAATTCGAGCGGATCGGGCCGATCAGGCGGTTGGCAGGACCTTGGCCTCGTTGCGCAGCTTCGCGACGAGCTCCTTCACGTCCGCGACCTTGCCGCCTCCGGAGCGCTTTGGCGGCTCGACAACCTTCAGCGTCTTCAAGCGAGGACTGACGTCGACCCCCAACGCGTCGGGCTTGACCGTTTCGAGCGGCTTCTTTTTCGCCTTCATGATGTTTGGAAGCGTGGCGTACCGCGGCTCGTTCAAGCGCAGATCGGCCGTCACCACCGCAGGAAGCGTCATCTCGACGGTCTCGAGACCACCGTCGATCTCCCGCTTGACGGTCAGCGTCGACCCGGCAACGTCGACCTTCGAGGCAAAGGCGCCCTGTGGCCAGTCGAGCAGCGCGGCGAGCATCTGACCGGTCTGGTTGGAGTCGTCGTCGATCGCCTGCTTGCCGAGAATGACCAGCTGCGGCTGCTCTTTCGCGACCAGCGCCTTCAGCAATTTGGCGACTGCGAGCGGCTGAAGATCCGCGTCCGATTCGACCAGGATGGCGCGGTCGGCGCCGATGGCGAGCGCGGTGCGCAACGTCTCCTGGCAGTTGGCCGGTCCGCACGAGACCACGACCACTTCCGTGGCGATCCCCTTCTCCCTGAGACGCACGGCTTCCTCAACCGCGATTTCGTCGAAGGGATTCATCGACATCTTGACATTGGCGGTGTCGACGCCGGAACCATCAGGCTTGACCCTGACTTTGACGTTGTAATCGACGACGCGCTTGACGGGTACGAGGAGCTTCATGGGGATTCCCGGCATAGGCAGTGTGCGAATTATAGCGCCCGGCCCCTGAACCAAGGCATGTGGCGCAGTTGCGATGGAAACCGCACGCTATCGATGGTCAAGCCGACACCGCAGGATGTCAGAATGGGCATATGGCCGAGAATTCCGAGTCCGCGACGGCGGCAGCGCAGTCGTTTTCCGCGCTGGACGGCTACCCGCTTCAGGGAACGCTGTTCGCGACTGCGCGAAACAGGAACATCGCCCAGGCGGCGGTATTCAACTGCGGCGGAGGCATTCCGGCTTCGCGCTACCGGCACTTCGCCGCCTGGTTCGCTGCGCAAGGCATTCCCGTCCTGACCTACGACTACCGCGGAATCGCCACATCGCGTCCGCGTGATCTGCGCGCACTGCAGACCACTGTCGAGGATTGGGCCGAACACGACGTTGGAGGTGCGATTTCCCACCTGCGGTCGCTCTACCCTTCCGCGGAACTGATCGGAATATCGCACAGCATCGGGGCGCTGCTTTTCGGTGGAGCATCCAACGCCCAGGACATCCGCCGGTTTGTCTTCGTGAGCCCGCACACCGGATACGTCGGCGACTATCTCGCGCGCTATCGCATACCGATGGCGATGATGTGGCACTACATCATGCCGGCGCTGACCCGGATCGTCGGGTATTTTCCGGGGAAGGTGCTCCGACTTGGGGAGGATATTCCGGCAGGTGTGGCGCTCGAATGGGCCGCACGCCGCGGCCCTCAACTCGCATCGGAAAGACATGTGGCCGAATTTGGCGGGACGCGAACCGCCATGCTGCTCGAACGCGCAAGGAAGCTTCGAGGCGATGTCCTGGTCGTCAGTTTTCGTGACGATGTGTTTGCCACATCGGCCGCGGTGAGCCGGCTGTTGACGGTGTACCCGGGGCTTGCGCCAACTCGAACCGAACATGCGTCGAAGGACGGCGTCGCCAAGGTGGGCCACTTTGCGTTCTTTCGACGAGGCGCAGAGGAGCCCTATTGGAGTCCGGTCTACGACTGGGTCATTGGACGTTCTTGAAATGCGCCTTGAATCCAACCACAGCGCGAATCCAGGCTCGGACGCCCACACTGCCGCCGCAACTACCGCTCGCGCGCCGCGGGGTGGAGGAGCGGCGCCTGTCAGCATCCGCAATGTTACGGACTCACCGTTCGTCGGGTTTGTCAACCGGAGATGCTGTTGGAGTGGAAAATTGTTTCTCGGGGTGGCGTACACCAACATGTCCGCAATACTTGCAGCGCCCGTTGTGTACGCCGCCGCACATGCACGCACAGGACGGTCGCGGATACTTTCCATGTCGCGTTGGAACGCGGTGACGATATCGACGGCCAAATGGTGCACCCTGGATCAAATGCTGAAATGGATATGATGGTCAGGCCACCGTTTGTTGGCGCCGCACTTCAACCACTTCCTCGGCCATGAAGCGCGTACGTCGGCGGTTGGATTCGGTGATGGTCAGGGAAATCGAGGACGACTTGATCGTGCTCGATGTCGAAGCCGACAAGGTCCACCAACTGAACCAGACGGCAAAGTTCATCTGGCAGCACTGTGACGAAGCCCTGACGCCGGAGGCCGTTGCGGATCGACTGGCGGCGCAGTATGACGTGGATGCTGCGATTGCATTGAAGGATGTGCGTGAAATGATGGAAAAGCTTCACGCACTTAACTTGGTGGTGATTGAGTAGTCTCGCCGTCCGCAGGACCAAGACTAGAAGACTTCACTCGTTGCACTTCAGACAGGAAACGCCATGGAAAAGAAGCCCAAGAAGCCCGCATCGACCTCGCGCCGGGATTTCGTGAAGAAGTCCGCGTACCTGGCACCGGCGATTCTCACGTTGCAGGCTGGTTCAGCGATAGCAAAGGCAGGATCGGTCAAGGATGGCGACGACGAGAGGAAACGGCGTCATCCGCGCGACGCGGGCCATCACTGAATCGGCTGTACGACTTGTCAAATCGGCTGATCGATATCAGGCCGGTGAGCCGCAGCCAGAACGCCGGCGCCTCGGCGTCGACGGCAGGATACAGTCCGCTTCGGCTGTCAACAACTGAGGCGCTTTCGTGATCGATGTCGGGAACGCGCAGCAGCGTGTTGAATGATCTGTCTCGACCAGATCTCTCCTTTCGGATTCTCGGGCAACGGGTCGACGTTCGTTGCACGGATGCGTCATTCAAACGCATTCTGCTTGCGAGCCATGGCGCAATGGCCGTGCCCGAGGCATCGGGTTCTGCAGACCTCGAGTACCGGATTGTCGAGGACCTGCCTCGCGCAACCTATCGCCTGGTGAGGGATGGCAGCGCGCCCATCGAGGCGCACGACCACGACGATCTGTTGTTCGTCCTCGAAAAGGACGTCGTCATCGAGCTTCAGCGCCGCCGCGCTGAGCTCTATTTCCTTCATTCGGCGGCGCTCGAACGCCACGATAGGGCGTTCCTCTTCGCAGCAGACTCGGGCAGCGGCAAGTCCACGACGACATGGGCGTCTGCTCCATCACGGATTCCGCTATCTGAGCGACGAGTTGGCGCCCATCGACCTCGCAGCGATGGCAGTGTCGCCCTACCCGCGGGGGTTGTGCCTGAAACAGCGGCCCCCTGCCCCGTACGCCTTGCCTCGCGAAACGATCGACCTGGGACGCACGCTGCATGTGCCGGCTTTCCAGCTGCCATCCGGCTCCCTGATCAACGAGCCCATTGCGATCGGCAGCCGTATTTCTCGTCCAGTATTGCCCCGAGCTGAACACACCCGAGTTGCGGCGCATGAGTCCAGCAGAAGCTGGCTCCCGCCTGTACGTCGTCGCCCTCAACGCGCTTGCCCATCCGAACCGTGGGCTTGATGCAGCAATCAGGATAGCTACCGGCGTTCCGTGCTTCCGGATATCCACCTCGGTTCTCCCGGCAACCTGCGCGTCGATCTGTGCGGCCGTTGACGAGATTTCGTGAGCGATCGGTCCTGATGTGATGTCGGGTTGGCAATTCCGCCAATCACCGCGCGATTGAACGAGTGCTCCCTCGGCCGTGCGGCTTTGCCGGTGCAGCCACGAAGCAAGGCAGAGACGGTCGCGACCACTCGCGACTCGCGCCGTCGAGACCAGCGCACTACTGGCAAACCGTGCCGGGCTCGACCAGCGTCTGGCGGGTGATGGACTTGGTTTGCGTAACCGATCATCGGCGCAACCCCCGAGATCGTGTAGCTCGCCATCGCGCTGTTTCCGTTCGCGAAGCTGAGCGTCAGACTGCCAACATCCGTGGCAACGAAGCCCGAGTAGCTCGTGGCATTGTACGGCGTGCCGGTCGTGCGATAGAGACGACCCGAATAAACGCCAGGCCCGATCCATTGTGCGGTGGCAACGAGCCACATCGGCGTTCCGTCCGCGTCGTAGGTGAACCATGTCGCGAAGATCGTGTCGCCTTGGTGAGTGAGGTTCATTCCCCATCCGTCCTCCGAGCGCGCCGGCGCCGCCCACCAGAGGTCGGTGTAGTTGGTGGCCGCCGTTACATTGCCGGCGCCGAACAAGCATGTGGGAGGCGGTGACATGTTGAGCAGCTCGCGTGTGATCGCCTTGGTGCGCGTCGTCCCCTTGACGGTGTAAGTGAACGTCGACCTACCAATCGCGGCGAAATCGAGCGTTCCGAATCCGACCGGCGAATTGTTCACCTCGGTACCGGCCGGGTTGAATGGGACGGTGCTGAAAGGAGGTCCACGCGTCTCGAGCAACGTTCCCGAGTAGACGCCTTCCGAATTTCTGTTCGCCACCATCACGAGCCACCAGCCCCTGCGATTGACGTCGTACGTGAACCAGGTGACGAACATCGTGTCGCCCTGATGCGCAATGTTCAAGCCCCATCCGTCCTCGGAGCCCCGGGGCTGCCCACCACAAGCCGGTGTAGTTGGGGCCGTAGGACATGTCGGTGGGTTGCCCCTGACCCGAGAACGGGATGGTTGCGGCAACTTCGTTCGAGAAAGGCGACGACCCACCCGACCAGTCGTAGCTCGTTACGGCGAAATAATAGGTCGCGCCATCTACCAGATTCGGAACCGTCAGGATCGTTGCGTTACCTGCGTTGATCCACGCGGTGTAGTCGCCTGTGGACGGCCCAAAGTAAAGGTTGTAGCCCGCGAGCAAGGGGCTGACCACCGGATCCCAAGCCAGTGTCACGCTGCCCGCGAAGGCGCGGACTGGCGCCAATAGCAGCACCAGAAGCAGGACGATGCGGGGCGCGAGCGTGGAACTCTGCCGGGGGCGTCGCGGGCACAGTTTCGACAGACAGCCTGCAGAGAGGCGAACCGGCCCGAGACTGCGACGATTTCGATTCCGATCCATTGCGCCACCCATCACGACGCCGGGAACGGATTCCCGCGATGTGCGCTACGGCCGGCTACACGGAGAACGGAATAAGCGAACGACCCAATTCGTCGTCATGCGGCCGGTCGGCCAACAACCCGATCAGGCAGCCGGGACAGCGCATCCAGGCAAGGCGATCCCGCCGGGCAAGTTTTCAACATACCAGAGAATCGGCCGGCTGCCCACGTCAACGAAGCGGCACTCCATGGAGCGCCGCCATAGCACGCGGATTGGCTGATGCGAGGAACGGGCGCTTGATTACACCGAAGCAGCACCCTCACAAGCAGGGCAGCCCGGATTGGGCTGCCCTGCCTTTTACCGTCCGGGCAATACCGTCCGGGGTCGCTGCCTGGGGACTACGGGTTTGCCTTCAGTGCGGCGCCCTGCAGCGTGACGCTGCCGGTCGATCCGCCTCCACGCCTGCCTCCCGAGCTCCAGCTCGTGACCGATCCGGGGGCCTGGGTCCAGGTGACGGCTATCGTCTGCCCAGCAGATGCTGCCTTGTAGGTGAGCGTATAGACCACGTTGTACCGTCCGGTTTTCGTCGGCGTAATTGTGCTGACGAAGTCGGCGGCCGAACCATCCGAAAGACGCGCCGTCAGCTTTCCGGAAGCGCTGACCGCGCCGGCGTAGATCCTCAATGTCCGACTTGTCTTGTCGGCCGGCGCCGAAATGCTGAAGCCTGCTCCGGTCCCGGAAATCGCCGCCCCGGAAGTGGTTGAACCGCTTGTGGTGGGACTACCGTCGTTCCACGTTAGCGTGCGCGGATCGCCGGTATAGGAGTAGGCGCTGCTACCGACGACGACCGCGTAAGCGCCGATCCTGGCGCCCCCAGTCGCCTTTCGTATGGGCACTGACCCAAGCGCCAAGACCCAGTCCTCAGTGCCGACAGTGCTGACATTCAAATCGCTCGTTCTCGTCGAAACGTCGCCGGTCAACGAGCCGCCTGTGGTCACTGTGCTGCCCGACGTCACGGTGATCAAGCCAGTCTTGGTTTGGATGTTGCTGCCGCCAGGCCCGGAGACGGTGAGGCTCACCGAGTAGGTGCCGGGCGTCGAGTATGTCTTCGACGGATTCTGCGCCGTGCTCGACGTGCCATCGCCGAAGTTCCAGCTGTAGGCAGTGATGCTGCCCGTCGACGTGCTCGTGAAGTCAACGATCAGCGGCGCCACTCCGCTCGTTGCGCTCGCAGTGAAGGACGCAACGGGTACCGACGTGCTCGCGGCGGTTGTCGCGGACGCCACATTCGAGTATCCGCTCAGATTGCCCGCGGCATCCGTGGCTCGGACCCGGTAGTAATAGGCCGTGCTTGCCGACAGGCTGCTGTCGCTGAAACTGGCGGCCGTCGGCGTCCCGACCTGTACGAAATTCGTACACCCGGCGCCCTGGCAACGCTCGACTCGATAGCCGGTGACGCCGACGTTGTCCGTGGAGGCGGTCCAGCTCAAGTTGATCCCGCTGCTTCCGGTGGCGGTGGCGGTGAGACTTGCAGGTGCCGTGGGTGCGGACGTGTCGCCGCCGGCGCTGACCGTGATGTAGTTGGTATTCGTCTTGGTGTTGCTGCCACCCGAACCGGTGACCGTAAGGCTCACGGTATAGGTGCCCGCGGTCGAATAGACCTTCGACGGGTTCTGCGCGGTGCTGGTGGTCCCGTCGCCGAGTTCCAGCTATAGGAGCCGATCGTGCCGGTCGACGTGCTCGTGAAGTTGACGGTCAACGGTGCTGCTCCGCTGGTCTTGTTCGCGGTGAAGGATGCAGCCGGTGCCGACGACACCGTGATGTAGTTGGTATTCGTCTTGCTGTTGCTGCCGCCCGAACCGGTGACCGTAAGGCTCACCGAATAGGTGCCGACGCTCGAGTAAACCTTCGACGGATTCTGTGCAGTGCTCGTCGTGCCGTCGCCGAAGTTCCAGCTATAGGAGCTGATCGTGCCGGTGGACGTGCTCGTGAAGTTGACGGTCAACGGGGCCGCGCCACTTGTCGTGCTCGCGGCGAAGTTTGCGACCGGTGCCGACGACACGTTGATGTAGTTGGTATTTGTCTTGGTGTTGCTGCCGCCCGAACCGGTGACCGTAAGGCTCACGGAATAGGTGCCGACGCTCGAGTAAACCTTCGATGGATTCTGTGCGGTGCTGGTCGTGCCGTCGCCGAAGTTCCAGCTATAGGAGCTGATCGTGCCGGTGGACGTGCTCGTGAAGTTGACGGTCAACGGGGCTGCGCCACTTGTCGTGCTCGCGGTGAAGTTTGCGACCGGTGCCGACGTCACCGTAATGTAATTGGCATTCGTCTTGGTGTTGGTGCCGCCAGGTCCGGTCACGGTGAGACTGACCGAGTACGTTCCCGCGTTCGAGTAAACCTTCGAGGGACTCTGCGACGTGCTCGTCGTACCGTCGCCGAAACTCCAGCTGTACGAAGTGATGCTCCCGGTCGAACTGTTGATGAAGTTCAACGCCAATGGCGCGGGTCCCGACGTCGTGCTCGCCGAGAACGCCGCGACTGGAGTGCTGCTGGGAACCACAGCGCCGACGTCGTTGGAAAACCCGGACCTCGTGCCCGATGTGTCGTACGCCTGTACTGCGAAGTGGTAGGTGCTGCCCTCGGTCAGGTTGGGAACGGTCCCCGACGTGGTATTGCCGACGTCGATCGACGCGGTGTAGCTGCCGGCCACGGTTCCGTAAGAAAGCACGTAGCCCGCGAGTACCGGGCTCGAAACCGGATCCCAGGCCAGCGTCAGGTTGCCGCCGAAGGCGCGTACGGGAGTCAGCAACAGCATCAGCAGGAGAAGCCCAAAGGCGGCGAATGCCAGCGACATTCGGGATTCCCGTCCAGGAAGGCTGGTGGGCACCACGGCGGGACGTGAGGCTGCCGAAGCTGCGCCGGGTTGATGCAGCGGTGAGCACATTGTCATGAGATGTCTTCGGGCGGGTTAGAGATTCTGGTGGTTCTGGAATGGCCAATCGCGATCAAGACAACTGGCCTTCCTTATGGTCTAGCTGAGCCAACGTCAGTGCATTTAATACCAATGTCATAACCTGCCGTCAAGAGGGATCTTCGCAAATGATGCGGCGTTGGATCGATTTCGATGGATTGCTTGAGCCTGATCAATAGGCAATTTGTCTGTGCATGCCATTTAATTACAAAGGCATACCCGGAATATGTGCCTAACCATCTGACCAAATGAAGATTCGACCGGCGTCGTCGTCTGTGTGCCACAAACCGAACTGAACATCTTCGATTCGACCCGGACCGCCTTCGGAAGGCGCGCAGTGCGCACCGGTCGATGCGCGCACGCCGGCTCGCGGACAACGTCAGGCGAGCGTGTTGGCTTAGATTGGCGGGGAGCTGCCCGGCGCGCCGCTCGCCGTTCCTCCCCGGACCACCGAAATCGGCCGCCAAGCCTTGCCCGGCGCCGAGGGTCGGCCTCGGGCTCGGGCGATGCGGTATCATTCGGCGTGGAAACTGGCTCCTCGTCGGGGCGCTGTTCCGCCTGCACGAATGACGAGCGCCAGCTCGACGAACGACATGGTTATGACACCGCGAACGCGTTCGGGGACCGACTGACCGGAAGCGAGTTCGCACGTCCTCTGCAAGCGAAAAAGTGCGGCTCGTCCGCACTTTTTTTTGGGTCGGGACCCTACGCGGTTCCGCCTCGGGAGCAACAGGGGCCTCATCCCACACACGCCATGCCAGACATCCAGCTACCCGACGGCTCCGTCCGTCACTTCGACGCCCCGGTGATCCGTTGGGGACGTCGCCGCATCCATCGGCCCGGGACTGGCCAAGGCAGCCCTCGCGGGCAAGATCGACGGGAAGGTCGTCGACACGGCGTTCATGATCGATCGCGATGTCGCGCTGGCGATCCTGACCGACAGGGACCCCGAAGGTCTCGACGTCGTACGTCACTCGACGGCGCACTTGCTGGCCTATGCGGTGAAGGAACTGTTCCCCGATGCGCAGGTGACGATCGGTCCCGTCATCGAAGACGGCTTCTACTACGACTTCAGCTACAAGAGGCCCTTCACGCCCGAAGACCTCGAGAAGATCGAGGCGAAGATGCGCGAGCTCGCAAGACTGGACGAGCCGGTGCGCCGCAAGCTGATGCCGCGGGACGACGCCGTGAAATTCTTCGAGGCGATGGGCGAGCACTACAAGGCCGAGATCATCGCGTCGATCCCGGCGAACGAGGACATCTCGCTATACGAGGAAGGGAAGTTCATCGACCTCTGCCGCGGCCCGCATGTGCCCTCGACCGGCAAGCTCAAGGTCTTCAAGCTGATGAAGCTCGCCGGCGCGTACTGGCGCGGCGACTCGCGCAACGAAATGCTTCAGCGCATCTACGGCACCGCGTGGGCGAACAAGGAGGACCTCGACGCCTATCTGCACCGCATCGAGGAAGCGGAGAGGCGCGACCACCGGCGTCTCGGCAGGCAGCTCGACCTCTTTCACCTGCAGGACGAGGCTCCCGGCATGGTGTTCTGGCACCCGAAGGGATGGTCGATCTGGCAGGAAGTCGAGCAGTACATGCGCCGCGTCTATCGCGACAACGGCTACCTGGAGGTGAAGACGCCGCAGGTGCTCGACCGCTCGCTGTGGGAGAAGTCCGGGCCACTGGCAGAACTACAAGGACAACATGTTCACGACGGAGTCGGAGAAGCGCGACTTCGCGATCAAGCCGATGAACTGTCCGGGTCATATCCAGATCTTCAACTCGGACCTGCGCAGCTACCGAGACCTGCCGCTGCGCTACGGCGAGTTCGGCGCCTGCCATCGCAACGAGCCGTCCGGCGCGCTGCACGGGATCATGCGGGTGCGCGCGTTCACGCAGGACGACGGCCACATCTTCTGCACCGAGGCGCAGATCCAGCCCGAGTGCGTGGCGTTCCACGAGCTGGCACTCGAGGTCTACCGCGACTTCGGCTTCTCCGACGTCGTCGTCAAGCTCGCGTTGCGACCGACGCCTCGGCATCGGCACCGACGACCAGTGGGAAAAGGCCGAGGATGCGCTGCGTGCGGCGCTGCGCGCGTGCGGCGCGGTCTGGACGGAGCTGCCGGGCGAAGGCGCGTTCTACGGCCCGAAGATCGAGTACCACCTGAAGGACTCGATCGGCCGCAGCTGGCAGGTCGGCACGATGCAGGTCGACTTTCCAGTGCCGGGTCGACTCGGCGCCGAGTACGTCGCCGAGGACAACGCGCGCAGGGTGCCGGTGATGCTGCACCGCGCCATCGTGGGTTCGATGGAGCGCTTCATCGGCATCCTGATCGAGCACCACGCGGGCGCGATGCCGCTATGGCTCGCGCCGATGCAGGCGGTGGTGCTGACGATCACCGACCGCCAGGCGGACTACGCACGGCAGGTGGAGAAGGCGCTGAGGGACGCCGGCCTGCGGGTCGACCGCCGATTTGCGCAACGAGAAAATTACCTATAAAATTCGAGAACATAGCCTGCAGAAACTGCCCTACCAGCTCGTGGTGGGCGACAAGGAGATGCAGGCAGGAACGGTGGCCGTGCGAACCCGCGGCGGCGAGGATGTGGGGGCGATTGCCCTGGACGCCTTGCTGACCCGCCTCCGGGAGGAGGTGGCGGCGCGTCGGTAATCCCCTAATCCGCAAGGAAATGAGGGTGGCGCGCTGGTGGCGGGGCATGGCCGTTTTTTGTCAGCACGGGAGAATCGACAATCGCTCTTGAAAGACAGCAGCGGCTCAACGGCGAAATCAACGCCCCTGAGGTCCGCCTTGTAGGTGTGGAAGGTGAGCAGCTCGGCATCGTCTCGATCCAGGAGGCGCTGGCCAAGGCCGAAGCAGCCGAGCTCGACCTGGTCGAAATCGCGCCAATGGCGCAGCCCCCGGTGGTCCGAATCATGGACTACGGCAAGTTCAAGTACCGGGAGGCCAAGCGACAGCACGAGGCCAAGCTCAAGCTGAAGCAGATCCAGGTCAAGGAAGTGAAGTTCCGGCCCGGCACCGACGAAGGCGATTACCAGATCAAGCTGCGCAACCTGATCCGGTTCCTGGGCGAGGGCGACAAGGCCAAGATCACGCTGCGCTTTCGCGGGCGCGAGATGGCGCACCAGGAATTCGGGGTGCGCCTGCTCGAACGGATCCGGAACGACCTCGAGCCGCACAGCGTGGTCGAATCGTTCCCACGGTTGGAGGGCCGGCAAATGGTGATGCTGCTGGCCCCGAAGAAGGTGCAGGTGCAGAAGACGCAAGGGAAGCATCACCCGGACAAGCCCGAGGCCGGTACGCCGCAAGGCAGCGAAGCCTCTCCCGCCAAGTCGAAGGAAGCCCCAGCGACCAAGGCGAAGGAGAGCACCGCCGTGGGCAGCAAATAAAAGGAACGGCATCATGCCGAAGATGAAGACCAAGTCGGGCGCGAAGAAGCGCTTCCGCGTGCGCGGGAGCGGTTCGATCAAGCGCTCGCAGGCGTTCAAGCGCCACATCCTCACCAAGAAGTCCACCAAGAACAAGCGGCACCTCCGTGGTTCCGCCGGGATCCATGCGACGAACATGGACTCGGTGAAGGCCATGATGCCCTACGCGTAAGGAGCTGCCATGCCCCGAGTCAAACGTGGTGTGACCGCGCGCGCGCGGCACAAGAAGGTCCTCGATCAGGCCAAGGGTTACCGCGGCCGTCGCAAGAACGTCTACCGCATCGCCAAGGAAGCGGTGATGAAGGCCGGCCAGTACGCATACCGCGACCGGCGAACCAAGAAGCGCGAGTTCCGTGCGCTGTGGATCGCCCGGATCAACGCCGCGGTACGCGAGCTCGGCATGACCTACAGCACGTTCATCAATGGCCTCGGCAAGGCATCGATCGACATCGACCGCAAGGTACTGGCCGATCTCGCCGTGCATGACAAGGCGGCGTTTACCAAGATAGCGGAGCAGGCGAAGGCTTCCCTCGCCTGATCGCACTCCGCGAGAGAAAGGGAGGCCTGATGAGCCTCCCTTTTTTTGTTGCTGCCCGCCCCGGACCACCCATGGACGACCTCACCGCCATCGTCGACCGCGCGCTCGCGGACTTCGCCGCCTGCAGCGACCCTGCCGCGCTCGAGAACGCGAAGGCGAAGTACCTCGGCAAGACCGGCGCGCTCACCGAGCAGCTGAAGCAGCTGGGCAGGCTGGACACCGCAGCGCGTCCCGCCGCAGGCGCGAGGATCAACGAGGCGAAGGCCACGCTCGAGCGCGCGCTCGACGACCGCCGCGAAGCCCTGGCGGAAGCGAAGCAGAACGCGCAACTCGCGGCCGAGGCGCTCGACGTGACGCTGCCCGGGCGCGGCCAAGGGGTCGGCAGCCTGCATCCGATCACGCTCACGTTGCAGCGGATCGAGACGCTGTTCCAGTCGCTGGGTTTCGCCGTCGCCGATGGACCCGAGATCGAGGACGACTTCCACAACTTCACCGCGTTGAACACGCCGGAGAACCACCCTGCCCGTTCGATGCAGGACACGTTCTACGTCGAGGGCGGGCTCGTGCTGCGCACGCACACCTCGCCCGTGCAGATCCGCTACATGGAAACGCACGCGCCGCCGGTGAAGATCATCGTGCCCGGCCGCGTCTATCGCGTGGACAGCGACGCGACGCACTCACCGATGTTCCACCAGGTCGAGGGCCTGTGGATCGACGAAATCGTATCGTTCGCCGACTTGAAGGGCGTGGTTACGGAGTTCCTGCGCCGTTTCTTCGAGCGGGACGACATCAAGGTTCGCTTTCGTCCGTCGTTCTTCCCCTTCGTCGAGCCAGGCGCGGAGATCGACATGGCGTTCGGCGACGGCGGCTGGCTCGAGCTGGCCGGTGCGGGCCAGGTCCATCCGAACGTGCTCAAGGCAGTCGGCATCGACCCCGAGCGCTGGCAGGGTTTCGCGTTCGGCATGGGTCCCGATCGACTCGCGATGTTGCGCTACGGCGTCAATGACCTGCGTATGTTCTATGAAAACGACTTGCGATTCCTGCGGCAATTTGCCTGACGCTCTGGCGACGCGAAAGTCGTTTCCGCGAGCGCCCGTGCGCGCAGCGCGTGGCCGCTTCGCCCGAACGCTGTGCATTGCCTTCGCAGGCTTGCGTAAGGGGTTGGGATGAAGTTCTCCGAACGCTGGCTGCGTGCGCTGGTCGATCCGCCGATCGACACGGGCGCGCTCTGCGACAAGCTGACGATGGCAGGCCTCGAGGTCGAAGCGACCACGAGCGCCGCCCCGCCGTTCTCCGGTGTCGTCGTCGGTCGCATCGACACGGTTGCGCCGCACCCGAACGCCGACCGCCTGCGCGTATGCAGCGTCGATGTCGGGCAACCCCAACCGCTGTCGATCGTGTGCGGTGCGCCCAACGCGGTGGCCGGCATGCTGGTGCCTTGCGCGACGATCGGTGCGGCGCTTCCCGGGGGCCTGTCCGTCCGCAAGGCGTCGGTGCGCAGCGTCGAGTCGCACGGCATGCTCTGTTCCGCGAAGGAACTCGGGCTCGACGACGATGCGTCTGGATTGCTCGCGCTGCCCGTCTCGTTGAGACTTGGCGCGGACCTGCGTGAGGCGCTTGCGCTCGACGATACGCTGATCACACTGAAGCTCACGCCCAATCGAGCCGATTGCCTGTCGATCCTCGGCATTGCACGCGAGGTCGCAGCGATCACCGGCGCTCGGCTGCGCGCGCCGGAGATCGTGCACGCCCCCGTGACGTCGAAGGCGACGCGCAAAGTGCGGGTGGAGGATTTCGCCGCCTGCCCACGGTTTGCGAGCCGCATGATCGAGGGCATCGAGGCGACGGCACCGACGCCAGAGTGGATGAAGGAACGGCTCGCGCGAAGCGGCATCCGCGCCATCTCGGCGGTAGTCGACATCACCAACTACGTGATGCTGGAACTCGGCCAGCCGATGCACGCCTACGACGATCGCCTGCTCGAGGGCGACGTGGTCGTGCGCTTCGCCGCACCGGGCGAAAAGCTCTTGCTGCTGAACGAGCAGACACTCGATCTCGAGCCGGACCTGCTGCTTGTCTGCGACCAGAAGAAGCCTCTCGGACTGGCCGGAATCATGGGCGGCGAGTACTCCGGCATTTCGGACGACACGACGACCGTGTTCCTCGAAGCCGCGTTCTGGAACCCCGCGGTGATCCAGGGCAAGATGCGCCGCCTGGGCTTCGCGAGCGACGCCGGTTACCGCTTCGAGCGCGGCGTGGATTTCGAGTTGCCGCCCGCGGCGATCGAGCGCGCGGCCGAACTGATGCTCGCGATCTGCGGCGGCCGGGCCGGGCCGATCGATGACGTGAGGGGGCCGTTGCCCGTGCGCGCTCCGGTGCGTGTGCGATCCGCTCGCATCGCGCGCCTGCTCGGCGTTGCACTCACCACCGAGCAAATCGCAGAGGCATTCGTCCGTCTGAACCTCGCCTTCGCGCGGGATGGCGACACGTTCGTCGTCACTCCGCCATCGCATCGCTTCGACCTGTCGATCGAGGAGGACTTCGTCGAGGAGGTCGCACGCATGCATGGTTACGATGCGATTCCCGCGACACCCGCCGCACACGTCCAGCACATGCTGCCCGCACCCGAAGACACCAGGACGCTCGCGGAGTTGAAGGCGCGGCTCGTCGATCGCGATTGGCAGGAGATCATCACGTTCGGCTTTGTTTCGAGCGCGGTCGAGACCGCGATCGACCCGCGCAATGGCGAAGAAGGCGCGCCCATCAGGGTGCTGAATCCGATCGCGGCACCGCTCGACGTAATGCGCCGCACGCTGCTTCCCGGGTTGCTCGAGGTATTGCGCAACAACGTCAACCGGCGCGAGCCGCGCGTGCGCATTTTCGAGGCAGGCCGGGTTTACCGTGCCGCCATGGCCGATGCTGCTGTGCAACCAATGCGCCTCGGTGGGCTCGCGTTCGGAGACGCCGCGCCCGAGCAGTGGGGTACAAAGCCGGCACGCATCGTCGACTTCTTCGACGTCAAGGGTGACCTGGAGGCGCTGGTCCACCCCCGCCGCGTGATAACCGAGCGCATCGAGCACCCGGCGCTCCATCCCGGCCGGTCGGCCCGCTTCCGGGTGGATGGCGCGGATGCCGGCTGGCTGGGCGAACTGCACCCGCGCCTCGTGCGGCACTTCCAGTTGCCGCAGGCACCGATCGTCTTCGAGGCCGACCTCGCATCGCTTATTGCAGTCCCGCTTCCTCAGGGTCGGCCGGTTTCAAAGTTGCCGATCGCTCGTCGCGATATCGCGGTAGTTGTCGACGACATGACGCCCGTGCAAGCACTTCTGGACGTGCTTCGCCAAGCTGCACCGCCGTTCGTCGACACGATCAAGACGTTCGACGTCTATCGTGGAGCCGGGCTGCCGGACGGTCGAAAAAGCGTTGCGATTCTTGTGCTTATGCAGGATACTGCACGTACTTTGACGGACGCCGAAATCGATGCGGCGGTGGCCGGAATGGTCCGCGCACTGGCCGACCGGCTCGGCGCATCGCTTCGCACGCAGGGTTCCCGATGACACTTACCAAAGCCGAACTTGCCGATCTGTTGTTCGAACAACTCGGTCTCAACAAGCGCGAAGCGAAGGACATGGTCGAGCGTTTCTTCGAGGAGGTCCGCATCGCGCTCGAGGCCGGCGAAAGCGTCAAGCTGTCCGGCTTCGGCAACTTCCAGTTGCGCGAGAAGCCGCAGCGCCCTGGGCGCAATCCGAAGACCGGCGAAGAGATTCCGATCACGGCGCGCCGCGTCGTGACCTTCCATGCGAGTCAGAAGTTGAAGGCCATGGTCGAAGCTGCGAACCATGCCGGAGCCCAGCCGAGCTAAGGCCGACCTCCCGCCGATTCCGGCGAAGCGCTACTTCACCATCGGCGAGGTCAGCGACCTCTGTGCGGTCAAGCCGCACGTGCTCCGCTATTGGGAGCAGGAGTTCGCGCAGCTGAAGCCTGTCAAGCGGCGCGGCAATCGCCGCTACTACCAGCACCACGAAGTTCTGCTGATCCGCAGGATTCGCGATCTCCTGTACGAGCAGGGATTCACGATCAACGGCGCGCGCCACCGGCTGGAATCGGAAGCCGCGGAGCCACGTGCCGCCGCACGATCGACACCAAGCGCAGTCAACATTTCGGCCCCGAACTCGCAACCGCTCGATGCGATGACCCTGAAGGGTGAGCTCGAAGCGATACGCCAGCTCCTCGAGCCGCCGCCGGAGCGCGCCTGAGTCCCGGTTCAGTATCTGAACCTCGCGCAACCGAATAGCACGCCCTCCCGGGTGCCGCGACTGTCATTCGCGGTCTGTCGTTTCTCATGAGTAGGACGCACGCCGACGCAACGGCGCGCGCGGAGGCGTGTCTGCAATTCGATCCCCCATCGACGCTTCCGTCGGTCGGGTCGTCGAATATTCCCCTGTCGCCGTCCACGTTCCGAAGATAGGATCCGGCAATCCATCGTCTCTCGATCAGCTCGAACAAAGGAATCGCCGTGACTGCGCATACCCGTTCCGATCGCTGGGCATTCTTGAACCTGGGGCTGCTGCTTCTCGCAGTCTTCATGGTCGTTGGAACGGCGACGACTCCCGCTCGCGCAGACACGCTGATCGACGGCTTCATGGTCAAGTATCGCGATGCTGTCGTGACCGGACGGCCATGGCCTTACCCGGTGCGCAAGTCCAAAAATCGGTACGGCGCTGCAATCCGGTTTCGTCGAAAGTGCCCGAACAGCGACGGCGGCTTCGGATCTCGCTGATTCCTGCGCTCTCGATCGACGAGGCGCGTTCCGCGCTGAATCGCTCCGCATGGATCCGGACGTGCTCTATGCGAGCTTCGCCGCCAGCCGAGGAGGCGAAGCGCCGACTCAAGGCGTCGCCGCAGGCCCCGCCACCGGCCGCCGACCAACCGACTGATCGTCAAGTACAGGGATCCGAGCATCCCAATGCAGCCGCGATTGCCGGCGTACCGCTGGACGCCGCCCAACTCGACCGACTGAGCGCGCTGGCCGGCCGGCCACTTGCGTTCCTGCGCAGCATGCACGACGGCGCGCAGGTGCTGCTGATGTTTCAGACGCTGCCGATTGCCGTCGTCGAGCGACATCGCGTCAGCGATCGCGCTGCAGCCCGACATCGAATTCGCGCAGCCGGACTACATCAACCAGATCCACCTTGTCCCGAATGACCCGTGTTACGCGCCAACGCGCTCGTCGCCGCATGCAACTGCGGATACCAATGGGATCTGTTCGATCCGGTCAGCGGCATCAACGCGCCGGCCGCGTGGAACATCACGACCGGATCGGCCAGCATCAACGCTGCGGTGATCGACACCGGTGCGCTGTTCAGCCATCCCGACCTGTCGGGCCGATTCATCGCCGGCTACGACATGATCACCACCGGTCTTGGCGTCGTGACCCCGAACGACGGCGACAGCCGCGACCCGGACGCGAGCGACGTCGGCGACTGGACGACGACCAACCAGTGCTTTGCCGGTTCAGCTGCGCGTCAACCTCGTCTTTCCACGGATCGCACGTCGCCGGCACGATCGGCGCAACCCAAATAACGGGACCGGCATCGCCGGCATCAACTGGGTGAGCAAGCATCGTGCCCGTGCGCGTGCTCGGCTCGTGCGGCGGCTGGTCGTCGGACATCGCGGACGGCATCGTGTGGGCGTCTGGCGGTACGGTCGTCGGCGTTCCGCGCCAATTCGACGCCGGCGCGCGTGCTGAACCTTTCGATCGGCGGGAGCCGGAGCTACGGCTCGTGCGACTCCGTCTATCAGACCGCAATCAGCGGCGCGCTCGGCCGCGCAACTCCGTGGTCGTCGTATCGGCCGGCAACTCGAACATCGACTCGGGCTACAGTGCGCCAGCGAACTGTCCCGGTGTGGTCACCGTGGCCGCCACAGGTCAGACGGGCCTCAAGGCGTACTACAGCAACTACAACGCGCCTGGACTCGCAGGCAACTACGTCGACATCGCGGCACCTGGCGGCGACGCAGCATCGGACGCGGAATCCTGTCGACGATCAACAGCGGCGCGACGACTCCGAGCCCGAGCGGCTACATCTACGCCGAGTACCAGGGTACGAGCATGGCGTGCGCCCCACGTCACGGGCGTCGTGTCGCTGATGCTGTCGGTCAACGCGCTGCTCACGCCATCGCAGGTGATTGCGAAGCTGCAATCCGCGGCGCGAGCGTTCCCCGCCAGCGGCTCGGCGTGCACGACGACAACGGGAACGTCGCCGCCCGTGAGTGCCGCGTGCAACTGCACGACGGCGCTTTGCGGCGCGGGGCTGCTCGATGCGTACCGCGCGGTCGCGGTCTCGCAGGTTGGTGGCGCGGCCACGACGGCAGCGGTGACGAGCACGCTCAATCCAAGCACGGTGGGTGCGAGCGTCACGTTCAACGCGACGGTCGTCGGCATCGTGCCCACGGGTCCGGTGGCGTTCAAGGACGGCGGCGTCGACATCACCGGCTGCAGCGCGGTGGCACTGACCGGCACCGGGGACACGAGGAATGCCTCGTGCACGACGACGGCCCTCCCGGCCGGCAGCCGCAGCGTCACCGCAGTGTACGGCGGTGACAGCAATAACAACACCTCGACCAGCAGCGTCCTGACGCAAACGGTGACCACGACCGCGGGGTCGGCGAAGAAACGCATCAACTTCGACGCGAACCTGACGGACGACCTCGCGTGGCGCAGCCTGGCTGGCCAGACGGCAGTGTGGTTGATGAACGGGCTGACCTACAGTTCGTACGCGATCGTGCTCGGCGACCCGAACTGGAGCGTCACGCACACGGGCGACCTGAACGGCGACAACAAGACCGACCTCATCTGGCGGCACACGAGCGGCATGACGGTCGCCTGGCTGATGAATGGCACGGGCTACGCGAGTTACGCGACGCTGGCGAGCGACGCGAACCTGCTCGTGCTGCGCTTGCCGATTTCGACGGCGACGGCAAGTCCGACATCCTCTGGCGCAACACGGCGACCGGCCAGACGTCGATCTGGCTCATGAATGGGCTCGCGCCGACCGGCAGCGCCATCCTCTCCGACGATCCGAACTGGCTCGTGACGAACGTCGGCGATTTCAACGGCGACGGCAAGGCCGACCTCGTGTGGCGCAACGCAAGCACCGGCCAGACAGCGATCTGGCTGATGGGCGGGCTCACGCCGATTCCGGTTCCGTGATCTTCACCGACGCGAACTGGGCGGTGACGCACGTCGCTGACGTCAGCGGCGACGGCAAGTCCGACCTCGTCTGGCGCAACTCGAGCACGGGCGAGACGGTCATCTGGGTCATGAACGGGCTCGTGCCGACTTCCAGTGGCGTGATCCTGACCGACGCCGGCTGGACGGTGACGCATGTCGGCGACTTCAACGGCGACGGCAAGGACGACCTGCTGTGGCTCAACAACGGCGCCGGTCAGACGGCGATCTGGCTGATGAACGGACTCGCTTCGACCGCCAGCGCCGTGATCCTCACCGATGCCAACTGGCGCGTCACGCACATCGCCGACCTGAACGGCGACGGCAAGTCCGACCTCGTGTGGCGAAACAGCGCATCCGGCGCGACAACGGGCTGGCTGATGAACGGCACCGCGTATTCGTCGTTCGCGACCCTTCTCGCCGATCCGAGCTGGACCGTATCGCCACCGAACGGGCTATAGCGGAGCACTCAGCTGGACAATGGTTGCAGGTAAGCAACGGAAACGGCGCCCGCGGGCGCCGTTCCTGTGACCCCTCGCTGCGCAATTTCGGTGGACACGCGACCCGCTTGCGACAACCGCTTACTGTCAAACGCGCATTCGCAGACCTTCCCTGCGTGCGCGTATAATTCGCGGTTCGGTCGGGGCGTAGCGCAGCCTGGTAGCGCACCTGCATGGGGTGCAGGGGGTCGGAAGTTCGAATCTTCTCGCCCCGACCAATCGCACGAACCAAGGCGGGTTTCCTTTCCAGGGGAATCCGCCTTTCTCGTTGAAGCCTCCGCGTGGCGCGCGCAACGCGGAGCGAAGTGGCGGCGATGCGCTCGTTCGAATTGCGCCGTTCGCGGCATTCGGGAACGCCGAACGCGCTGCTCCGTCGCTCGCACAGCGACTTTTCCACAACGCCCGGGATGCGGTCGTCGTTCTCCCTGTGACGCATGGCGCCACCAGCGGTCCGCCAGTCGGAATCCCGGCCATTTTCAATGACAGCCGCATAGACGGCCGGTAACATCGGCGCACCGTTGTTCCGCCCGACATTGCCTCCGGAAATCCGCATGCGCGCAGAACCCATCCCCCGGCGTCCATTTCTGGCGACCGGCTCGTTTCTCCTCGTTCTCGCCGCGTCTTCTCGCCCTCGCCCGTCCCGTCCGCACATGCGTCGACGCTCGTCGACGCGCTCGTGATCAAGTTTCGCGATGGTATTGTCAGCGATACGGCGACGGCGCTCCCCGGCGCACAGGTCCAGCTGATCAGCACGGCGCTTCAGTCCGGGTTTGTCGAGAGCCGAAGAATGCGCGACGGCGGCTTTCGGATCACGCTCGATCCTGCTCTCCCAATTGACGAGGCCCGCAGCGCGCTGAATCGCGTCCGGATGGACTCGAGCGTACTGTACGCAAGCGTCGCGCCGTCCCCGCCATCAAGCGCGTCGACCGCGGCAAGTCCGGGGACGCCTCCCCGCTCGCGCGCGACGAACCGGCTGATCGTCAAGTTCAGCGGCGCCTCCGCACGATCCGCGGCGCTGGCCGGCGTTCCTCTCGAACGATCGCAGCTCGACCGCATCACGACTCTGGCGGGGACACCCGTCGCGTTCCGGCGCTACATGCACGACGGCGCCGCCGTGCTGCAGCTGATGAGCCGGATGCCCGTGGAGCAGGTCGAGCGCATGGCGAGAAGCATCGCGACGCAGGCGGATGTCGAATTCGCGCAGCCCGACTACATCGATCATGCGCAGCTACGCCGAACGACACCTGCTACCCCGTCGGCGCAGCGGCGCTCCCCGGATGCAATATGGGATACCAGTGGGATCTGTTCGACGCGGTCGCCGGCATCAACGCGCCCGCGGCATGGAACCTCACGACCGGCTCGTCCGCCATCAAGGTGGCGGTCATCGACACCGGCGCATTGCCCAATCATCCGGACCTGTCGGGCCGCTATGTCGGCGGCTACGACATGATCGCCGATTGCGCGATCGCGAACGACGGCTCGCCATCGCCATGCACGTTCTCGCCGTTGCCGTACGACTTCAACAATCCTCCCTCCCCGGCCTTCGACAGTCGAGATGCGAACGCGAGCGACCCGGGAGATTGGGTGTCGGATGCAGAGAGCAACCCTTGCGCATCCAAGCGGGAATTGCAGCATCGATGCGCCCCCTCCGCCCTATTACGACTGGTTCTCTTACGTTGAATTCGGATGCATCGCGGAACCCAGCTCCTGGCACGGCACGCACGTCGCCGGCACGATCGGCGCGATCGGCAACAACGGCATGGGCGTCGCCGGCATCAACTGGGTCAGTCAGATCGTGCCCGTCCGCGTCCTCGGCAAGTGCGGCGGCTACGTCTCGGACATCGCGGACGGCATCGTGTGGGCGTCGGGCGGTACGGTTACCGGCCTGCCGGACAATGCAAATCCGGCGCGAGTGCTCAATCTCTCGCTCGGGGGATTCCGGTCCCCCCCGACCTGCGACCCCGCCTATGCGGACGGCGATCAACGGTGCGCTGTCGCGCAATGTGATCGTCGTCGTCTCCGCGGGCAATGACAATTGGGACGTGTCCTACGATGCCCCCGCGAACTGTCCCGGCGTGATCACCGTCGCGGCCACCGGCGAGAAGGGCTTCAAGTCCTACTACAGCAACTGGGGCGCGCAGATCGAGATCGCCGCGCCGGGCGGCGACTTCCGCGTCAACGCAACAACCGCTCCCAACGGGCGTCGCATCGTGTCTTCGCTAAACAGCGGTACGACATCGCCGAATCCCTCCGGCTACAACTACATGCAGTACCAGGGGACCAGCATGGCGGCGCCGCACGTGACCGGCGTCGTGTCGCTGATGCTGTCGGTCAATCCCGCGCTCACGCCGACGCAGGTGCTCGCCAAGATCCAGGTCTCCGCCCGAGCGTTCGCAACCGGCGCCAGCGCGTGCAGCACCGCGAACGTGCCGAGCATCGACGGCGTCCCCTCCGTGCCGAGCGCCAACTGGTTTGCCTGCAACTGCACGACCGCGCTCTGCGGCGCCGGTTTCCTCGATGCCTTCCGCGCCGTGTCGGTCGCAGCAGCGGCCGGCGCAGCAACCACGACCTCGGTCACGAGCACCGCCAATCCGAGCACCATCGGCGCGGCGTCACGTTCAACAGCACGGTCGCGGGTATCGTGCCGACCGGCACGGTCGCGTTCAAGGATGGCGCCGCCACCATTGCCGGCTGCAGCGCCTCGGCGCTGACCGGCACCGGCGACTCGCGCACCGCGTCGTGCACGACGTCCGCGTTGCCGGTCGGCAGCCCGCAGCATCACCGCGGTATACAGCGGCGACGGCAACAACGCCACGTCCGACCAGCACCCTGCTGACCCAGACGGTCAATGCGGTCTTCATGCAGCGCAAGCGCATCAACTTCGACGCAAACGCCACCGACGACATCGCGTGGCGCAGCGCCGGCGGCCAGACCGCGCTGTGGCTTATGAACGGGTTGACCCGCAGCTCGTATTCAATCGTCCTGAACGACCCGACCTGGACCGTGACGCACACGGGCGACCTGACCGGCGACAACAAGACCGACCTCGTCTGGCGCAACACGAGCGGTGCCACAGCTGCGTGGCTCATGAACGGCACCGGCTACACGAGCTGGGGCGTGCTGTACTCGGACCCGACCTGGGTCGTGCAACGGCTGGCGGACTTCAACGGCGACGGCAAGGCGGACATCCTGTGGCGCAGGAGCACAACGGGCCAAACCGCGATCTGGACAATGAACGGCCTCGCGCCCTGACCGCATCGGTCATCTTCTCCGACGCGAACTGGGTCGCGACGCTCACCGGCGATTTCAATGGCGACGGCAAGGCCGACATCGTCTGGCGGAACTCGGCAACAGGCCAGACGGCCATTTGGCTCATGAACGGCGCGATCGCCCTCCGCGGCCGCCGTGATCCTGAGCGACGCCAACTGGACCGTCACGCACGTCGCCGACTTCGACGGCAACGGCACGTCGGACCTGCTGTGGCGCAATGCGGGCACGGGGCAGACCGCAATCTGGCTGATGAATGGCCTCACACCCAGCGCGAGCGCGGTGCTTTTCGTTTCCGACGCCAACTGGGCAGTCACCCATACGGGCGACGTCGACGGCAACGGCACAAGCGACCTGGTCTGGCGCAACAGCTCGACGGGCGCGACCGCCGTTTGGCTGCAAAACGGCCTCGCAACGATATCGAGCTCGGTGGCGGTGACCGACGCGACCTGGTCCGTCACGCACCTCGCCGATCTCAACGGCGACGGCAAGATGGACCTCCTCTGGCGGCAGACCGGCACCGGGTACACCAGTGGGTGGTTGATGAACGGCAGCACCTACTCGAGCTATTCGACGCTCCTGTTCGATCCCAACTGGACCGTATCGCCGGCGAACGGCTTGTAGCGCAGTGGCGGTGGCCGCGCGCCGCCTGGGCAGCAAGAGGACAACGGCGACCGCGGGCGCCGTTGTTGTTCGTGCGGCTGGATGATCGGAGCTACATCGGGACCCCAACCTGCTTCCTGAACTCCGTGTAGTCGCGGATGTAGTCCGCCTCGTTGTAAAGCTCGGAAGCGAGCACGAGGCACACCGAGCCCGGGTCGAAGTTGACTTCCGCCGCCCAGATCATCGGCGGAATCAGCAGTCCCTTCCAGGGACGGTTCAGGTGGACGCGCGCCTTCTCCCGGCCGTCGTCCAGCGCGACGTCGAAGCTCCCGGCGAGGCAGATGATGAACTGCCGCAGCGCCCAGTGGGCGTGCGCGCCGCGGCTCTCCTCGGTGGGCACATCGTAGAGGTAGAACACGCGCTTGATGTCGAACGGCACGTGGCGACCGCCCTCGAGGAAGGTCAGGTTGCCGCGCGGATCGGTTACCCGCGGCAGATCGATGACATGGCAATCAGCGATCGACGATCGGGCGGTCGGCATGGGGCTCTCCCTTGAACACGGCGCGGGTCAGGAGGTAGGTCAGCGGAATCGTGAACACGAGCACGAGGATCGGCGCGAGCCATGCTGGCACTGAAAACGCTTCCACGAACAGCGAAACCAGCGCAAGGCCCGCGAGGTACTGGGCAAGATAGACGAGCGGAAACCTGCCGAACGAACGCCAGGCGGTCCGCCGCCGAAAGACGTAGCGCGCGTTCAAGCCGTAGCTCAACAGGATCCCGAGCACGAATGCGACCGTGAACGCCACGCGATAGGTGGCGACCTTCAGCAGCAGCAGGTACGCGAAATAGGTAAGGCCGGTATTCGCGAGTCCTGCGAGCAGGAAACGCGGGATCGAGCCTTCAATGGATCTCATCGACGACCGCCTCCGGCCGGCGGTTGCTCTCGTCGAACACGCGCCACAGATACTCGCCGATCACGCCGAGCATCAGGATGATCAGACCGAGCAGGAACGTGACCAGCGCCACAATGGTCGAGAAGCCGACGACCGGGATGTCACCCAGCAGCGCGGCCACGACCACCGCCGCCCCGTAGGCAAAGCTCACGGCGGAGACAATCGCGCCGACGGCGGAGATGAGCCGGATCGGCGTCACGGAGAAGCCCAGCATCACGTCGAGGAACGCGCGGAATTTCTTGCCGAGCGTCCAGCGCGAGCGGCCGTGCAGCCGCGGGCGCCGATGGTAGCGCAGCACCGCCGGCTCGAAGCCCAGCCAATAGGCGAGCAGCGGCAGGAACGCGCTCTTCGCGCTGTCGCGCAGCGGCTCGAGCATTGCGCGGTCCATCAGCGCGAGATCGAAACCGCCCGCAGGGTAGCCTGGCAGCACGAGCTTGCGCAGCATGAAGTAGTAGAAACGCGAAAAAAGCCGCGACACAAGCGGATCGTCGCGCGTCTCGCGCTCGGCGATGACGAACTTGCTGCCCGCTCGCCAGCGGTCGACCATTTCGACGATCGAGCTCCGGCGGGTCCTGCAGGTCTGCCGCGAGAAACGCGAAGCAATCCCCGGTGACGAAGCGAAGGCCCGTGCGGATCGCGGGCACCGCGCCGAAGTTGCGCGTGAGCTTGACCACGCGCGTCGCCGGCCGCGCTCGCCTTGATCTGCAGTAGCTCCGCCAGCGAGGCGTCCTTCGAGCCGTCGTCGACGAAGATCAGTTCGAAGGCAAGGCCGCGCTCGGCGAGCTGTTGCTCGATGCCCGCGAGTGCCTCGAACAGACCCGGCAGCGACCCGGCGTTGAAATAGACCGGGACGATGACCGAGACCATCTTGCGCACCATCGCGGCTTGCCCGGTCGCATTCGTCGTCCATGGTCGATTCAACCGTGAAGAAGCTGCGCACACCGGCAATCACGCGATCGACCTCGTCGTCGACGAAGCCCGGGGAAGCACGGCAGCGTCAGCACTTCGCGGCAGGCCGCGTTCCGTGGCCGGCAGCGACATGCCGCCGGCGGCACCACGCACGGGCTGCAGGTGATCGGGAATCGGATAGTGGATGTCGCTGCCAATGCCCGTTGCTGCCAAGTGCGCGCGCAACGCGTCGCGCTCCGTCGTGCGGACGACGAACAGGTGCGCCACGTAGTCGTCGCCCTGCCACTGCGGCAGCGCGAGCGGCAACCCGGTCAGCCCGGCGCGGTAGCGCCGCGCGACCGCGATGCGCGCCGCATTGCCGCGATCGAGCTGCGGCAACTTCGCACGCAGGAACGCAGCCTGCATCTCGTCGAGCCGGCTGTTGCGGCCGCCCGCGTGCTCGACGCGGTACTTGGCCGCCCAGCCGTATTGCCGCAGCGTGCGCACACGCGCCGCCAGCGCATCGTCCGAGGTGACGACCGCCCCGCCATCGCCGATCGCGCCCAGGTTCTTGGTCGGATAGAAGCTGAAGCAGGCCATCGCGCCGAACGCGCCGGCGCGCAACGCCGCCCCGCTGCGCACCGTGCGCCTGCGCACAATCCTCGACGACGGGCACGCCGCGTCCGCGGGCGAGCGCGAGCGATCTCGTCGATCGGCGCAAGTTTGCCGTACAGGTGCGTGACGACCACGGCCTGGACGCCACCCAGCGCTGCCGTGAGCGATGCTGGCGCACATCGTCAGATCGTCCTCGATGTCGATGTAGACCGGCTCCGCGCCGATCGCCGCGAGCGCGGTCGACGTGTAGTAGCCCGCGTTGGCGACGGTCGCGACCCGCGAGCCCGCCGCGACTCCGACCGCGCGCAGCGCGAGCTCCAGCGCGTCCGTACCGTTGGCGAGTCCGACGCATGGCGCACGCCGCAATAGGCGGCGAACTCGCGCTCGAACGCCTCCACCTCGCGCCCGAGCACGTACCAGCGGCTCGCGAGCACGCGTGCCGCCGCGTCGCGCAGCGCCGCGTCGACCGCGGGCTCGACGTCGAAGCGGAACACGGGGACGTCGATCGTCATCCGCGCCGCGCTCCTGCGACGACGTAGATCTCGCCTGCGATGTCCGGATAACGCTCGCCGAGCTGCATGAACGCTTCGAGCATCTGCCGGCGTCCAGCTTGCCTCGATCTGCGCGTTGGACAGCGGCTTCAGCCAGTAGCCGCCGAACACCTCGATCGCGAGCCCCGCCTGCAGAAAGCATTGGCGGAACGATTCCGGATCGAACACCCGGCGGTGGCCGTGGTGGATGTCCGCTTCGTTCAGCGCGTCCTCGGCGGGCAGCAGGCCCATGAGCACCGCCGCCTGGCGGTGCAGCGAGCGGCTGTTCGGCACGGCGGCGAGGATGCGACCCTGCGGCGAGAGCCAGCGGGCGGCGCGCGCGACGATGTCTGCCGCGTCCTCGACGTGCTCCAGCACATGACCGAGCACGATGCTGTCGAAAGCGCGCTGCGGCGCGAAATCCTCGAACAGGCTGTGCACGACGTTCGCCTTCGGAAAGCGCTTCGCAAGCGATTCGCAGAACGCTTTGCTTCCCTCGACGACGGTCAGCGACTTGCCGGTTTGCGCGAGGAGCTCCGTCATCACACCCTCGGCCGGCCCCATCTCGAGGATCGAGTCGCCGCGCAGATAGCGTGCGAAGATGCGAAACGAGTAGCGCACCGTATCCGTGTTGACGCCCGCGGCGTAGCGCGAATCCGCAGCGATCTGCTCCAGTCGGTCGAGTTCGGTCGTCACGGACGTTCCTGTTCGATCAGTTCGATGAGTAGTCGATTGGGCAACATGAGGAAGGCGATCTCGCGGCCGTCGAAGGCGACGGCGGGCACCGGCGGCACGACCAGCTTTGCGCGTTGCGTGCGCAATCGATCGATGGCGCCGGCGATGCCCTCGACTTCATAGGCCAGATGGTAAAGCTTGATGTCCTGCTTGAGCCATGGCGCGAGCACACCCCCGTCGCCGTCGTCGAGTGGCTGCAGCAGCTCGAGCCGAGGGGCCTGCCCCGCGAGGAACAGGCCTCGCACGCCCTGGCGAGGGTCCGCAAAGGCGTCGCCCTCGATCGCTGTAGCCCAGCATCGCGAGCCGGGCGGCTTCCGCCGCGATGTCCGTGCACGCGACACCGACGTGATGGAAGCGCAACCCGGCAAGCGGTGCGATCATGCGCTATTCGCGACGTTGATCCGACGCGCGCCGATGCGCCGCGCCAGCAGGTCCAGCCGCACGGCGATGGCCGGCCACTCGTTCCGGCGCAACTCGTGCTGGATGGCCGGACGCATCGCACCGTCGTGCGCGATCTCGACCGCGCCCGGCAGCCGGGCAAGCCCGCAGCTGTCATGAAACGCGACGACCTGCGCGTTGTCGGCCAGCGTGCGGCAATACACGCGGTCGAGATCCAGCACGTCGAACGCGCAGCGATAGATGAGCAAGCGCCGACTCGACCGCCGCGGGCGAGCCCGGCGCGACGATCCAGCGTCCCCACTCTGCCAGCGCCCTCCTCGCCATCGACGTCGTAGAGTGCGATCAGACCTTCTGCGCGATGCTCGCCCCTCGATTCGATCACGAAGTAGTAGTCGCCCGCGCGGTCGAAATAATCGGCAAGCCAGGCAAGCTGGCTGGCCTCGTCTTCGGCCCCGCGATTCAGGAAGCGACCCGCCCGCCTCCGCAAGCTCGACGATGAAGCGCGCGTCGTCCTCGGCGACCGGCCGCAGCCCGAACGCGTGCCCGTCGAGGTCGAGGCTATGCCGCAAGTCGCTGGCGCACCGCCGCGGCGATCGCCGCTGGCGAGCTCAAGGCGGGGAAATCGCTCTCGTCGAACTGGACGCCGTACTTGTCTTCCAGCGCGAACACGATTTCCATGTGCTTCAGCGAATCCCATTCCGGAACATCGGCGCGGACGAACTCGCCTGCGGGCGGTACGGGCAGCCTCAGCATGCGCAGCACCAACGCGCGCACGTCCCGCTCGAGATTCGCTGGGAATCGTCGTCACGACACGATCTCCACGGTGATGGCTGGCGACAGCGGCCGATTGGCGATGTCGACGAACGCCGCATCGATCGAGCTTATTTCGTCGGCGAGCGGTCTTTGCAGGTAGCTCGCGAGCCACTCGCGCGCCGGGCCGTTGCGCGGGCCCTTTGCGACCTCGAATACAACTCGCGATGGAGCAATGTCTCCAGCCATGAGCATCAGCGCACGGGTCAGCATCGTATCCTCGATCCGGCGTCCCAACGCGCGACAGCTTCACGCAGATCTCCTCGACCTTCAGCGTGTCGCCGTCGCGCGAACCGATCACCGCACCCACGATGCCGCTGTCCGACAGCCGGTCGGCCAGGCGGATCGCGACGACGTTCGCGGCGCGCTTGCTCCAGCCGGTGCGCGATCTCCGCCTCCTTCATCCTCGCCAGCGACAGGTTGAACTGGTTGGTCTTCTGCACCAGCTCCGCAAGCGCGGGACATGTCCCGCGGCGCCAACGAAATACTCGAGCCGCACGTCCAGGCTGCGCAGGTAGTCTTCCGGGGACGCGACCGATTGCGCAATCGCGTCGCGCTCCGCATTCGCGCGCAGATCATCGGCGCGCAATGCGTCTTCGGCAGAGCGGGTCCAGCGGAACAGCCCTGCGACGTGATCGAGCGCCGCCACGGTTTCGCGGCCATCGTCCCGCGCGTGGACGGTAGCGACCGGCAGCCGCGTCGCGACGGCGGCGAGCTCGCCCGGATTGTCGTCGACGAACGACCACGGCGTCGAGGCCGATGCGCAACTCCGCTGCAACGCGTTCGAGCGCGGTGGCCTTGTCGCCCCACGAGACCTCGACCGCGGAGAAATCCTCCAGCGCCAGCGTGAAATCGCGCCGCCGCGCGAACAGCTCGCGCACGTCCGCCAATTCGTTGCGCGACACGAGCGCAAGGAAGACGCCCTCGTGCATCAACGCGGCAAGGCGCGACTGCAGTACGCGATGGCCTTCGGTGAGGATGACGCCGTCCGGCCCATCCTCACCCAGCACGCCCGCGTACAACGTCCCGTCGAGATCCACCGCAACCGCCTTCATCGGCGGGCAAGCGCAGGCCGGCAGCCAGCGAGCACGCCAGCTCGCGCGCCACGGCAAGGCAGGCGCGATTCGACAGACGCGTGCCGCTCAGCGCTTCGGCGCGGCGATCGAGCCAGCCGCTTCCGATGGTGCCAGCCAACGCAGCGAGGTCCGGAACGTGCAGCGCCGGAATGCCAGCCTGCTCGAGCGCCACCCGGCCGGTATGTTCCAGCGGCCAGACGAGTGCGAGAATCGGGTTGCTCGTCCGTGCTCGCAGCGATTGGAACCGCGACACGAGCCACGGTATCACTTCGGAACCAAGGCCCTGCAGGCGGTCGGTGTCGACCCAGACGACCTCGACATCCGCATCAGCGGCGAGATCGAACGAGAGGCTGTCGTCGTAGCCGCCGATCGCGAAGTCGTACGCCAACCCGTTCCATGCGGCGTACGCGGGCATCGCGGTAGCGACCGGTTCGAAACCGTGGTTGCGATGGACCCGTACACGAACCTTGCGGCACGGCCAGGTCGGAACGCAGTCCGCGAGGTCGGCGCGATTCGGCGCTCCGAACAGCAACGGCTGCCACGCAGCACGCGTGAGCGAGTCCTCTGGCGACCCGTGCGCTGCGCGGGAGGACCGATCCAGGGCCAGGACGGAGGGACGGGCGGTCACGGATGGGGCGGAGGCAAATGTAATATTTTACTGCATCGTGGAACGTGCCGATGGCAGGCCGCGCGGAGCGCGAGGCCGTCGAAGGCGATGCCAATGGTGGTGTCTGCCAACGGCGAGCGGCACTCCGTTGCTACAGGTCGCTGACAGTGCAGCGGACCACATTCCGCCGCGTATTCGCAACCGACCTGACGCTTCGTCGAAACGAATGCCGGTTGCCTTGGCAGAACCTCAAGGCGAACGGGCGATCGCTGCATCGCAACGAAGCGGAGACTCCGCGGCGGCGCAATTCCGTCGGGCGGAAGAAGAATGCCGTGCTACTTGACGAAATCCAGTTCAACTTGGTGCATCGACCGAACGACAGAATACTCCTAGCACGAATGCTGGCCGCGGCCGAGCGCGGGCCTTCGTTGTCTGCGTAATATTCCCCTTTCAACATCGTCCGATTAGGAGTACGTTTTCGAGCGTGGTGTCAGCCACACAGGATGGGTTCCCGACGATCAAATCGGGAACCTGTTTCAGGGATGCGGTCGTCCTTTTATTGCGAAAGGATTCATGATGAAAAATGTTCTACTCCGACAGCTTGTGCTCGCAGCGGTATCGGCCTCGTTTGCCGTGGCAACCGTTGGTGCGGAAACCCGCGCCCTGGGTGGGGCCCAGGGAGGGCTGGATCCGAACGCAGCAGCGAGCGGGAGCACCAAAGCCTTGGTGACTGCTCCTACGCCACCGCAACTCAACCCACCGCTCATCGACTGGATGGCACCACAGGTGCTCGATTTGGAGAAAGGCATCGGTGGATCGCTTGCCAGTTCACTCGGCAAGACGTCGACCAAGGCCACCCTCACGGTGTCAACGTTCATTCCCATCGCACCGTGCCGTCTGGTCGATACGCGCGGAGTGTTTTCCCCTGTCTATGCAGGCGGGCCATTTGCGGCGAACGAGATCCGAATCTACAGCGCCGACGGAAACTGCGGGATTCCAGCGGGCGCCAACAGGATTCAGGCGATTTCGATTGCGATAACCACACCGCCGACGTCGTTGTCCGGTGACATCGAAGCGATTGCCGCCGGCGCCACGCTCGGCACCACCGTCGCGATGGTGATCCAGGCAGGGCAGTGGAACAGCGTGTCGATCACGCCTCGGGTGAACTCCAACGGCGACTTCCAGGTGCAACTGCGCTCCACCCCAGGCGACGTCGTGATCGATATCAACGGATACTATGCCAGCACTAGCAATACGCAAACCTCGGACTTTCTAAGCGTGATAGGCTCCTATGCATTTGATGGCGGCATATTCTATGTTGAAAATAACAGCACGGTGGGCGCCGCAATTAACGCTGTTGGGACCAGCTCGATGGTTCACCTCGGCCAAGGCAACAACGCTATTGACGTCAACAGTGGCGGCTTCCGGGTCCGTAACTCGGGGCTCAACACCTCGACAATGGCATTTGTGCACAAGGTCAACACGGCCGGGTCGTACGACTCCGGGACTGGTACGTTGTGTGCAGGATTCCCAGCGTACTCCGTCATCAACCATCCCAGTCTGAACAACACGTCGACGGCCATAGTCCTGCTGCAACCGGTCGAGTATTACAACGGCAATACGGGCGCAACCGGTACGGCATTCGGCAACTATCCGGTCATTGCCTATTATGCGGGCGTAGGTGTTTGCACGAGCGATGGGGTAGGCCACTGGACGGTTCGCAGAGCCGGACAACTCTGCCGCACGGTAACGGCATGGGCTACAACGTTCTGGTCATCAGCCCATAGCAGGCGTTCGCCGATGGGTTGAGCCGAGGAGAATCGGCCACGATCTGACATCGGGTACCGAACCGAAAAGCCCCTTGAAGATCGCCAAACCTGGTACCTCGCGGCCCGCGCATCCCTCCATGCGCGGGCCGTTGTTTGTGCGTGCCCCAGGGCGGCGCGACGATGTTTCAGCGTCGCGCGTCCACCGTCGGTAGCACCGTCATCGTCTTGATCCCGATCCCGAGCTTGCGCGGATCGTCGCTCATGCCGAGCTCTCGTGGCGACGTCGGCGCGGGTATCAGCAGCTCGATCGTGTCTGCCGGCGCTGCGAGAGTCATCGGGATCTCCACCGACGTCGGACCGGTGCCCACGCGAAAGCGCTGCTCGGTCGAGCCGGCCCTGACCACGATGTCCGGGCTGGCATTGGGCGGCATCGCCAATGTCGTTTCGATCTTCAGCGTGAAGCGTTGCGGCAGCGACCGTTCGAACCGGATGCGGGCGATCGGCCCTTCCGTCCAGCGCCCCCACGGCTCCCATCCGGAGAATCCGGAAACCTCCCTCACCACGCTGCTCAGGTTCCGAATGTCGAACTGGATCGGCGCGTCGATCGGCGGAATGAGTGCGGCGAGCGGTAGCGGCTTGTCGCCGGTCGGCTGCAGGCGATAGGCGACAAGCAAGCGATCCGGGCTGACCGCGATAGGATCTCCTAGCCCGTTGCGCAACGCAGTCTCGACGGCGGCACCGCCGTCGGCGAACCCGCGGCGGTCGACGTAGACGGCGCCGAAGCCACTGCGCGCGGCGAGCTCGAGCATCTCCGGCGTTGCGCGGTCCGACAGCGCTCGCAGCCATTGATCCCCCGCGCGGCCCTTCATCGCGCCATAGCTCCAGCGCAGCGTCGTCGAGTTGAGATAGCCCCGCAGCGGCCCGTAGTTCGCCATGTTCGCCACCGGCGCGCCTTCCGGATACGGCAGATACGGAAGCTGCAGCACTGCGGTGTCAGGCGGCAGGCGCGACTCCAGCTCGCGCACGAAAGTGCGGTCGCTCGCGAAAGTCGGGTCGGTGGCGAGCTCGTACATGCGCGGCGTTTGGTCGAATGCCCCCACGACGATCACCGCCGTCGCCACCGCGACGGCGAGCGCCGATCGCGCGGAGGGCCGCGTGCGGAGCACCCATGTCTGCAGCATCGCAAGCACGACGGCGAGGCTGATAAAGCCGATGGCCAGGCTGATGCGGTTGTAGCCGCGGAGCATCGGCACGAACACGTAGGCGAACACCGAACCGAATCCGCCGATCGTTCCGAGCAGCAGCGCCGCAATGCCCAGGGCAGACAGCAACGGCACAATCGGCGGGCCGATGGCGGCTCCGGTGATTCGGCCCAATGCGACCAGGAGCAGCAGTAGGAACCCTGCGCTGCCGACGATGCCGAGCGTGGCGGTCGCTGTTCTCGTTCACCATCGGAGCGGAGGCAGCGTACCGCTCGGCGAGCGCCCTCGCCATGTCGATGCGATGATGGTGGTGCGGCAGGAGCATCTGCGTGATCCGCAGCCCGTAGACCTCGCTTTCCATGGGCGAGCGCACCGCGACCTCGGGATTGGGCCCGTTGGCCGCGCGGTAGGCGAAGCTCGGCGCGAGGTTGACGAGGACAGCGCCAGCGATTGCGGCGACGATGCCGGCCGCGAGCAGCCCTGCCCGCCACGAGCGCGCCCCCAGCACGCGGGCAATGCCCCCGACGGCAACGAGAAACGTCGAGAAGAATGCATAGTAGACGCCAGCCGAGCCGACGATCGCGGAAAGCGCGCCGAGTCGAAGCCAGCGTCGGACCCGCGAACCCTCGCCGGTGCTCCCCGTCGCGGCCACGACCGCGAGCAGCACGCCGATCGGGACGGAAAAATAGGACGCGAGCAGGATGTGGCCCCGTCGAATCAGATGGTATGGCAGCAATGCGAACAGGACGGCGCCTGCGATCGCCCAGGGCGACGCGAGCCCGAGCCGGCGCAGGACTACGCACGCCGTGCCTGCCGACAGGAAGAAACCGCCGACGAAGAAGAGGTTCGTGACCACCACCCAGTCGCCGCTGAACAGCGAAAGGACCCAGATCAA
The DNA here is from genome assembly GCA_963750585.1 of uncultured beta proteobacterium. Lineage (GTDB taxonomy): Bacteria > Pseudomonadota > Gammaproteobacteria > Burkholderiales > Casimicrobiaceae > VBCG01. The sequence continues at coordinate 17,514 of CAVVRH010000047.1, read as the reverse complement.
CAGGAAATTGAGGCCATCGCTGAACGGGTAGTCAAGGAAGTCGGCTCCGAACGGCGCGCCCACCCACCGCGTATGAATGGGATACCAGCCCGCGTCGATGATCGTCTTCACGACCAGTCCGTGCGACAGGCCGTCGCCGTCATAGGGCACCGGTGTATGGAGGTCGAAGAGCGCGGGACCGACAAAGACGAGCAGCACGAGCGCCAGCACGGCGAACGTGATCACCACGTCGCGCAGGTAGCTCGACAATGGAATGTGCGAATCGCCTTGCAGCACATCGCCCGGCACGTGGCTGCTCGGCGTGCCGTCCAACGGATCCGCAGGCGGAGCGTGAATTGTCGGGACTGAATTGCCTTGTGTCATCTGCGTACCACCGGATTGGACTCGCGCATCAGCCCGGCCCGGTCATGGGTTGCCAGCGCGTGTACCACGCACCACCGAGGATGCAATCCAGCAGACGTTGGGTGCAATCCGGCCACGACAGCAGCGGGACCGCAGTCGATGTCGGCGCGCGCCCCAGCCGGTAAAGCTCGAGCCAGTCGCGCAGGGCGGATGCGAGATCCACCCCGCTCTCGCCCGAGAAATAGTAGGCATGCTCGCCGGCGACTTCGCGGAATACGGGAATATCGCGCGCGATCAGCGGCAGCCCGCGGTGCGCGGCCTCGACCAGCGGCAGTCCGAACCCCTCGCCCAATGACGGCGCCAGCAGCGCCGTCGAAGCTCGATAGATCTGTTCCAGCGCCTCGTCGCTCGTCCGCTCCCACCAGAAGAGCCGCTTGCCCGACTCCGGATGCGTGCGCAGCCGGGTCGTGAGCGATTCCATCATCCAGCCTTCCTTGCCGACGATCACGAGGTTCACGTCCGCACCTTCGCGCCACAGGATCTCGAACGCATCCAGCGCCTGCGCATGCGCCTTGCGAGGCTCGACCGTTCCGACCATCAGGAAGCCGGGCCGTGCGCGAATCGCAGCGATCGACGTCGCAAGATCGTCCGTATCGCCACGCCACGGAAGCGTGTCGTCGAAACTCGAGCCAAGCGGAAAATGTCCGATCGCCAGTGAGCGGTGCCGGTGCGGCGGGTGTTCGTGCAGCCAGGTCTGGAAATCGTCCGCCACCGCCCTGGAGATGCAGGCAATGCCATCCGCATGACGTGCGATCGTCGTCAGCCAGGTCTCGACCATAGGCTTGGACGACTCGGGAAACGCCTGGGGAAGCCGGACGGGAAGCAGGTCGTAGACGACGAAATGCAGCGCGACGCCGCGCAGGCACCAATCGATCCACTCGTCGGAAAGCCGCGGAATTCCATCCGCATACCAGTCGAGACCCAGGAACACGTCACCCGGACGCGCGTCCACGAGTTCCTCCGGCAGAAGCTCGGGGGCAAGCCCCAGCGCCTCGAGCGCATATCGCCGCGCGTACGTGTACGCGCCGCGGCCGTCGTCGCGCACTGGCTCGACCCGATACCCGGCTGGCGGATTGCGCAGCAACTCCGCGAGAACGCCGCGCACCACACGCTGGATGCCGGTGCGGAGATCCTCGCGCGCGACCACCGTGACGTCGATCAGAAGCTGGCGCAGGCCGAAGGGAACGGCATTGGCCGCGATCGCCCGCGCGAAGTCGCAAAGATCGACGTCGTTGACCGGCGGGTCGGCGCTTCCGGCGATCTGCGCGATCAGCCGCTGCTCTCGTGCGCGCGCACTTTCGACCGCGAAATACTCGATTGCGTCTCGGTAGCTCGCGGCCGAAACCTCCGGGGAATGACTCGCCCGAATGAATGCCTGCGAACGCCCGCGTAATCCCGCTCGTAACACGGCATCCCGGTACAGCTCGGTCAACGCGGCCGAAAGCGCTTCGTCCGTGAAATCCTCCGGAAGCGCGGCGACGACATCGGAGGAAAGCTCCGCCGCCGAACCGTGCCCGTTGACGATGGTCGGAATGCCATGCGCGAGGCATTCGAGGACGGCTGCGGATGTCTCCCCGCGCGAATCGCTGCGCAGCTGCACGGCGACATCGGCCGCTGCCAGCCAATCCCGATACTGCGCCGCACCGACGAATCCGGTGATCCGGATGCCTCCAGCGGACTTGCTCCCCGCAATCGACTTTGCGAGAGAGCGGCCATAGTCACCGCCATCGTTCTCGCCGACGAAAACCAGTTCCGCGCGTGAGTTGGCGAGCGGCGAGCCGAGCCACGCGGTCAGCAGGCGCTCATTCAGCTTGGTCGGCGCCAGGAAGCCGAATGCGCAGACGAGGAACGTGTCCTCCACAATGCCGAGCCGTTTGCGGGCACCGACAGAGTCGGCTTTCGAGGGCAGCGCCACCATGAAGGGCACCTGGCGGAAGAGTCCAGCCGCATCGCTTCCGTACCATTGTTCGCGCAAGCTCGATCGCGTGCAACGAGTGCACGATCACGCCGGCGGATCGTGCGAGGCTTTCTGCGTTGCCGGGGTAGCGTCTGCGCGACTCGGCGCGGCCCTGCGCGCGATCGTCAGCCAGCGCCCGATAGCCGTGGGATGCGTACAGCGCGCGCATGAAGGCGGTCGGGTCGCCGCCCTCGCGCTCGCACCAGTCCAGCAAGCTGCTCATGAAGAAGTCGTGCAGCACTACGGTGCCGGGATGCCGCTCGATCAGTCCGGGCATGCGCCTGTGGAACGGTGAATTGCCCATCTGATAGAGCACACGGTCGAATTCTTCCGCGTGCTGGTCGAACCAGTCGATCGTCCGGACCGGGAAATTCGCGACGATCCACGAATCGTCGACCGCCGGCTGATCCACGACGACGTCGACCTGGTACATGTCGGCGAGCGCGCGCAGCAGCCGCGCGCTGTAGTCCGCAATGCCGGTTCGCTCGGGCGGCAACGGCGAGACGAACGCGAGGCGAAGGCGCGGCCCGCCGGTCGCAATGGCCACCGTCGTCTGCCGACGTGCGTGCAGCTCGACGAAGGCTTCGAGCGCGCGGGTCGCGCAGGATGCCCAGGTGAATTCGCGTGCCCGCCGCAGGCCGTGCGCGCCAAGCTCGGCGCGAATGCCGTCGTCGGATAGGACGGCGGCGATTCGCTGCGACATGTCGCCCACATCGTACGGATCGAACAAGGCGTCCGCGCGGCCTACGACTTCCGGAAGGCTCGATGTGTTCGAGGCGATCACCGCCGTGCCGCATGCCATCGCCTCGGCCGCGGGCAAGCCGAACCCCTCGTGGAACGATGGAAAGACGAATAGCGCTGCGCTCCGATACAGCGCGACCAGCTCCCGATCGGTCAGTTCACCGGTGAAGATCGGCGAGCCTGAGACAAGCCCGCACGCCGCGGCCGCATTGCGCAGGTCGTTACGCCCGACGCTGTTGATCCGACCGCCGATCACCAACGCGAACCGCTGCCGCAGATCCGGGGACAACGCGCCATAGGCCTGGACCAGCGCATGCACGTTCTTGCGTGCATCGAAGCCCCCAGTGTAGAGAACATAGGGTTGCACGATGCCGAAGCGCGACGCGACCAGCGAATCGTCGGTGTCGCCGACAGTCGCAGGAGCGAAGCAGTCGTCGATCCCGCAGCCGACCGTGACCACCTGGTGCCGTGGCACGTCCAGCGCGTCTAACGCCTCGACCCGGGCGTGCTCCGAAATCGCCAGCAGCAGTTGCGCCCGCCTGAGCGACATCATCTTGCGCAGGTAGTAGTCGCGATACCCGGGATCCTGGAGATACGAGTCCTGCCGCAGCAGCGGGATGAGATCGTAGAGCGTCGCGGTGCTCGGCGTGGCGTGGTCGAACACACCGACCGAGGTGACCGCATCGTCGACCCATCCCTCGACCAGACTGGTGACATGGACGACATCCAACCGCAAGTCGGCGATGAAGGCCTCCCGCATCCGCTCGGCTGCCCGGACTCGCCACGCGCCTCGCATGGCAGATTCGCGCACGCCTCCCGGAATCGAGAAGACGTGGATCCGCTCGGCCGGAAGCAGAGATTCGAAGGCCGCGCGGAGCGGCTCGATCGCCGCATCGAGCGATCGATTGAGTATCAAATGGAGATCATGCGTTCCGGCGTGATGGACCAAGGCCCTGGCGAAGCTCAGCGAGTACCGACCGATCCCGCGGAAGCGGCTCTCGGATTGCGCACCCTGCAGGTCAATGCCGATTCTCATCGAGAATCCAGAGGATTGCCGCGCCTGCGATCGACGCCGGCACGCAGTGCGCGATAGATGCGCTGCGCGTCCGGCGACAGGGTTTCCGGTGCCGGCGCCCCGGCAGGACGGATTGCCGCTGCGCCCATCGATGGCGTAGCCGTAGCGTCGGGCCCTGTCACTCCGAGAATCGTTTTCAGTCGCGCCTTCGTGTTCGGATACCGGTCAAGTCGCTCGCCGAGCCACGACTTCAACCTGGGCCGAGAAGAGACGAACTCCACGATTCCCCGCCGGATACGGCGTGCGGCGCGCAGCGGGAAGCGGACCACGCCTCGCGCGAGCCTCTTTGCGATGCGCAAGGGTGCCGTCACCCGCCACGACCAGCCGTCGTAGATCGAACGAAGCTCCCTGGAAAGCTGGTTCGCGCCCCACCACGTCGCCGCCGCTTCCTTGTGCTGGTCACGTTCCTGCTCCGCGGTCACAAGCTCGCGTCGAGTGGCCGAGAGCAGATTCGTGAGATCGGCAGCGGACTGCCACCACCGACCCGCTTCATTGCGCTGGTGGTCACGCTCCGCCTGAATCAACTTCAATGCCCCCCTCGTTTCCACGAGGTCAGCAAGGAGTTGCGCGCTCGAGGATCGCGCCGCGGCAAGCTCGGCCTCGAGGGCGATGGCTTGGGCTCGCCAGGTTTCGCCATCGCGCAATGCGGCGGCGAGCCGCTGCTGCTCCAGCGTCAGCTCGACCCGGAGAGCCTCGGCATCGCGCGTCGCGGCGCGGTCCGCCAGTTCTCGCTCACGCGCCTGGCCGAGCAGTCGTTCGAGTTCGCGAACCCGGCGTGAATGCGCAATCAGCTCGCCCTGCAACACCTCGTTCAGGTGATGCTGATGTTGCCCCAGCGTGTCGAGGTACCCCTCGATCGCCGCGTTCCACGAGGGTTCCACCGTTGGCGAGGGCATCGCGCCGCTCGCAGGCTCCGCCCGGCGGGACGACTCGATCGCATCGAGCGCGGCACGCATCCATTCGAACGTCCACTGCTCGACGGGTTTGCTCCACAAAGTCGCCACCCATTCCCGGTACGGCGGCGCAAAGTGCTCCGGACTGAAGAATGGCGAACGGGCGGGCAGCGCCCGGGGGAGCGTAGAGGCGTACACCTCGTGCACGAAGAGGACGAACGCGAGGAAGACATTGCCGGGCCACGCGCAGTCCTGCGGCGACGTCACGATGTCGCCGAAGTCGATCAGGCTCGCCCGGCCATCGGGACCGACGATGACGTTCCAGATCCGGACGTCGCCGTGGTAGCGGCCATGCGCCTCGAGTGCGCAAAGCTGGTCGAGCACATCGCGCACCACGCGCGCCCGGTCGAGCTTCGCTCCCTGCTGCATCAGCTGGCTCAGTCGCTGGCCCGGAATCATCTCCCGCACCAGCCATCCGGAATCCGCCTTCAACTCGTGGGCGTACACCACGGGCATTGCCGGAAGGATCCGCTCGCGAGTCGCAAGGAACTCGACTTCCCGGGCAAGTTCCATGCGGTTGCGCTCCTGCGGCTCTCCGCGGAACAGGAAATACTTGGCGATCGTGTTGCCCGAGAAGAAATAGCGGCGCGTGCCCTGGTGGATGCCACCGGCCAGCTCGTGCTGCGTGTCGGTCCACGATTCGATCGGCAACAGCGATCCGCCGAGGTAGCACCAGCGCGCGCTGGCGAATAACAGCGGGCGCGAAACGCTGGAGAGGTGCGTCGGGTACACGCCGATCGGATGGACGAAGGGGTAGCCGGAGAGCAGCTCGCGCGGATCCAGCGGCAGCGACGGCGCCCAGTAGAGCGGCTCGGAACGCAATGCGGTCTCGACCAGCAATGCCTCGATCTTGCCGGCCGCACCACCGAGCACTTCCGCCGCCAGTCCGGCGCCTGCCTCATGGCAGAGATGATGGACAACGCTCAGCGCCAACACGACGTCGTACTCGCCAGGGACGATTGCCGGCAATGCGTCCTCGACGCGCCCCTGCAGGAAGCGAGTGATCAGGGACGGATGCTCGGCCGCTAACGCATTACACAGTGCGACGTTGTCGGCCCGCATGTCGATGCCGGTCACCTGCGCGCCGGTGCGGGCGAGCGAAAGCGAGAAATAGCCCTGCGCGCAACCGATGTCGAGGACACGCAACGGCCGTCCAAGCTGCGCAGCCATCGCATCGACGACTTTCAGGATTTCGGCCAGCCGGTCCGTGCACGGCCGCGACGCGTCTTCGTCGAACTCCGGATGACCGTAGACCGGCTGGTACAGCTCCGGGAGCGCCTGCACCAGTGATGCGATACCGGGCTCAGGCACGGGACACGCTCTCGAGGATGCGGCAGTCGGCGCCCAGGTCCACGATGCCCCAGAGCGGCTGGTCGTGCACGACGTTGATCAGGATCGCGTCATAGCGGCGATCGAGGGGCCGCAGTTCGCCGGGCGCGTCCTCCGACGACACGCCGAGCGAAAGCAGGAAGGACCCGCTGTTGAGTGCAGCCGAAAGGCGGAACTCGACGTCGACGATCTGGCCGGTGACTGCGGGAGGGGCAGCACCTGCGGAGATCTTCGAGTTGGTGCCATACAGGAAGACGCCGTCGTGGGTCTTGACCAGCAATCCGTAGACCGGGCACGGCACGTCCTGATCGAACACGACGCGCATCGCCACGCGCAGCTCCTCGCCGGCGCGGATCGGCGACGGGAACTGGTGGTTGTCGGCCGCCAGGGCGTAGTCCACGATGCGCGCGCCGCCATCGCCCCACCGGTGTTCCTCGCGCCGATAGAATGGTCGCGTCGCGAAGCGGTCCTCGCCACCCGACCCGAAATAGTCCCCCGCCGACGCGCCCCGTCGCGCGACGCCGCCGCGATTGCGTCCCCAGATGAGATCGAGGTAGGTGTTGGCCACCACCCTCGAGTCGTCGTCGAGGACGAGCCGCCCCGCATCGACGAGCAGCGACCGCTCGCAATGCTTGACGACCTCCTCGACCGAGTGCGACACGTACAGAAGTGTCGAGCCCTGCCGCCGCATCGCCTCGATCCGTGCAAAGCACTTGGCCTGGAACGAAAGGTCGCCCACGGCCAGCGCCTCGTCGATCAGCAGCAGGTCGGGCGTGAACGCGGTGGCGACCGCGAATGCGACGCGCATCTGCATGCCGCTCGAGTAGATCCGGACCGGCTGGTCGAAATACTCGCCGATGTCCGCGAAGCGCTCGATCTCTTCTATCGTACGCAGGATCGCGGCGTGGTCGTACCCCATCAGGCCCGCCGCATGGATCGCATTCTGGCGGCCCGTGAATTCCGGGTTGAAGCCCATGCCGAGCTCGAGGATCGCCGCAATCCGGCCTCTCGTTTCCACGTCGCCGGCGGACGGACGCAGCGTTCCCGCGATGAGCTTCAGCAGCGTGCTCTTTCCCGCACCGTTGCGTCCGACGAGGCCGATCGACTCGCCGCGGCGAACTGCAAACGACACGTCGCGCAGGACCCAATGCTCGTGTCTCGGGCGAGGACTCGCGCCGAACCACGAGATCACCCGCAGCCACTCGCTCGCGTAGTCGCGATACGCCTTGCCGAGACCGCGGACCACCAGGACATCGTCGCTCATAGCACGTCCGGCATCTCGGCGCTTGCGCGGCGGAACATGAACAGCGCGAGCAGTAGCAGCGCCGCCGCGAGGATCGCGACTGGGACGAGTGCGGGCCAATCCGGCGCCCGTCCGAACAGGATCACGTCCTGGTAGGCACTCACCAAGGGATGCAGTGGATTGAAGCGCAGCCAGCCGCGAAACGCTTCCGGAAGTACGTTTGCCGTATAAACGATCGGCGTGAACCAGTAGAGCACCTGCAAGAGAACCGGCACCACCTGCCCCGTATCGCGCGCAAAGACGTTCAGCACGCCGCATGCGATCCCGATGCCGGTCGCGAATGCAAGGTTCAGCACGATCAGCGCGGGGAGCCACACATAGCCCGCGAACGCGTGATGGCCGAGGACGACGAGCGCGATGAAGATCGCGAGGAACAGGACCGCGTTGTTGATCAGTGCCACCCCGGATACGATCAGCGGCAGCGACACGCGCGGAAACGAGATCTTCTTGATGAGATTGCCATTCTCGATGAAGATCGTGAGACAGCGCGAGACGACGTCGGCGAACAGCGCCCAGCAGAGCATCCCCGCCATCAGGTAGATGACGTAGGCGTAGCGACCGCCCATGCCTGGCAGCCTCGCGGACAGCAGGTCCGCCAGCACGAGCGAAAAGATCGCGACCTGGACCAGCGGCTGCACGATCATCCACAGCGCGCCAAATCTGCTGCGGGCGAACCGCGCGCGGAACTCGACGACGATCGACGAGGCGATGAAGCCCCGGTAGCGCCAAGCGCTGGCAAGCATTCCCTTCAGTCGTTGCGGCATGCGGGGCGGGGAGCGCCTGGCGAGCGCGTCGAGTCCGAGCCGGTTTGCATTGGCGCGGTCGCGGCAGGGCTCCGGACAACGGACGCGCGATCAGCCACGGGCGACCACGCCCTTCCACCAATCCAATGTGTCCCGCAAGGTGTCCGCAAGCGGCATCTGGGCAGACCAGCCCGTCTCACTGCGAATCCTCGTCACGTCCGCGATCACCCGGCGCTGCTCGCCGGCGCGCATCCGCGTCTGGTCGACTTCGACCTTCACCGGCACACCGGCCAGCGCGATCAAGCCATCGAGCATCTGCTGCAGGCTCGTCTCGCGACCCGAGCCGACGTTGTAGACGCCACCACGCAAACCGCGGCGAATCAGCGCCGCATAGGCGCGCACGACGTCCCGGACGTCGCTGAAGTCGCGCGTCACACCCAGATCCCCGGTCATGATCACGGGCTTGGCACCCTGCACCGCGATCTGCGCGAGCTGCCGGGCAAATCCGGCCACGGCGAATCGCTTATCCTGCCCCGGGCCTATGTGGTTGAAGGGACGCGCCATGACGATGTCCATCCCTTCGGTTTGCGACCATTGGTAGCAGAGCGCCTCCGCCGCGACCTTGCTGACCGCGTATGGGCTGCGCGGCCGAAGCGGCAGACGCTCGGAGATCGGCAGATCGCCCTCTGCAACCATGCCGTAGCAGTCGCCTGAGCTGACAAACAGCAATTTGCCCGTGAACGAAAGTTGCTTCAGCGCACGCAGCAGGCAAAGCGTGCCTCGGAAGTTGACGTCGAAGTACGCATCGGCCGCGCCGAACGAGTCCGCTACGCTGGTGAGCGCGGCCAGATGAATGACGGCATCCGGCTTCACCGCCGCAATGGAATCCGGCAGCGATGGGTCGCGCAGGTCGAGGGTTTCCGGGATCGTGGCCGTTTGCCAATCGGCGCCGAGATGTCCCGCGGATGCTTCGCTCGCGAGGGTCCGCCCCACGAACCCGGCGTGTCCGGTCACGAGAACTTTGGGCACGTGTGGAATGCCGCCGGCGGACCGGGGCGGTCACGGGTGTCTTAACTTGTGAATTATAGCAAACGTCCATCGCTTCCCTCGCCCCCCTCACAGCCCGCGTTGTCATGCTTCCGGAGAGAGCGTTCGGATGACGGACGTACGTCGCGACACCCGTCACGAGTGGCATCTTCCGCGCCCCAAGAAACGTCACGAGCGTGGTCCAGGCGTCACGCCTCCCCCCGGGTTTGCCGGGAGCGCCCGCGGCTTCCGATGGAATTCGCCGCCGTGTGCGCAGTCCGCCTGAAACGAACCAGCGCCCGCTGCGCAAGGTGTCGCGCCGTGCGCAAGCACGGCACCGCGACGGCTTGCCACGGGGCGGTGATTGGCTCCGACGCTGCAGACAGGCGGGCAACGCGCGGAAACGACCCGCTGTCCGGGAGACGCGTTGCCACGTGCCCCTCGTGGCGGAATGCCCTCTCGGTCGCCCGGGCATCAAACCCGCGTTGACGGGTGTTTTTTTTGTTGCGACAATGCCTTAGCGCAACTCCCTGACGCCGACCCCGGTGTCACGGTCCTGTCGATCTTCCCGTGTGTGACGACGGCGCCCAACCGAGGGTCGTTCGGCATTTCGCCCGCCGGAGTGCGCTGCATGCTGGTGGATCGATCTGGATTCCGGCCTCGCTCGTCGTTGTCGGGAGTCGGGGCCTGATATTTGCTTTGCACCCTGTCTATCGCATCCGACATCACAAGGACCGGTCATGACGCCCGCCCCCGCCCGCACCCAGCAAGGGTCCGGCGTGATTTCCGAAATTGCGTTCGCCCGCGCGCAACGCAATACGGTGATGATCGTCGACGACCTCTTTTCGAGCCGCCTGCTGCTTGCCGAAATCGTCAGGCAGATCGACGGCAAGCTCAATCTGGAGCTCTTCGACACGCCGTCGCGCGCGCTGGAATACGCGCGCAACAATCGCGTCGACATCATCCTCACCGACTACAAGCTGCCCGAATTCGACGGGATCGAGCTCGTCAAGCAACTGCGTGCACTGCCCCACTGCGTGGACGTGCCGATCGTCGTGATCACCGTGGTGGACGACCGGAAGATCCGCTACAACGCGCTGGAGGCCGGCGCCACCGATTTCCTGATCAAGCCGCTGGACGAGCACGAAACTCGTGCGCGCTGCGCGAACCTGCTCGAACTGCGCCGGCACAAGATCGTGTTGTCCGACCAGGCGCGCGTGCTGCAGTACCAGGTGGACAAATCGGTCGCAGAAATCCACGAGCGCGAACTCGAGACACTTTCCAAGCTCGCCAAGGCCGGCGAGTTCCGCGACAAGACCACCGGCAATCACCTGATGCGCATGGCCAAGTACTCGGCGCTGATCGGCCAGCATCTCGGCCTCGGGGCCGAAACGGTCCATGTGCTCGAAGTCGCGGCGCCGATGCACGATATCGGCAAGATCGGCATCCCCGATTCGATCCTGCTGAAGCAAGGTCCTCTGACCAAGCCGGAGGAGGACACGATGAAGACGCATCCGCGCATCGGGTACGACATCCTGAAGGGCAGCCCCTCGAAGTACCTTTCGATGGGCGCGATCATCGCACTCGGCCATCACGAAAAGTTCGACGGGTCGGGCTACCCGAACGGCCTGCATGGCGAGGACATACCGCTTGTGGCGCGCGTGGTGGCGGTGGCGGACGTGTTCGATGCGCTGGTCTCCGAGCGCCCCTACAAGCACGCATGGCCGATGGAGGAAGGGGTCGAGTTCCTCAAATCGCAACGGGGCCGGCACTTCGATCCGAGATGCGTGGACGCATTCCTCGCCGACATGGAGCGGGTGGAGGGGATCCTGTCCGAATACGGCGACTGAGACTGCGTTCGGGACGCGCGGCGCGCCCGCGCGGCAAGAGCCTCGCCGTACGCAGCGTGCACCGAACCGAGCCGCCGGAGCGGACGAAACGCCGCAGTCCCGGCGATTCGACTACCGCGTACGCTTTGCCCCGTCGCTCGACGCAAGATGCAGCGCAGCCAGGGCAAGCATCTGTGCGGACACGGGAGCGGTGAGGAAGATGAACAGCGCGAGCAGCACCGCGTGCATCACGAGCCCGCCGCCATTGACGCTGAACGCGATAGCGGACGCAAGACCGACGCAGCCGACACCCAGCGTGCTCGCCTTGGTCGGCCCGTGCAGGCGTTTGTAGAAGTCGCCCAGCTTCGCGAGCGCGTAGGACCCGACGAGGCCGAACGCGGCGCCAGCGACAAGCAGCGCGGCGACCAGGGCGTCCGCCCAGCCGGAAAGCCCGAGCACGTTCACCGGATGATCCTCCCGCGAAGCAGGTATTTGCAGAGCGCGATCGTGCCGACGAAGCCCAGCATCGCGATGATGAGCGCGCCCTCGAAGTAGAGAGTGGTCCCGAACTGGATGCCGCCGACGAGCAGCAGGAGAAGCGCGTTGACGTAGAGCGTGTCGAGCGCGAGGATGCGATCGGGCAGCGCCGGGCCGCGCAGCAGGCGAGAGAACGCGAGCAGCAGCGACAGCGTGCAGGCGGACAGCACCCAAGGCAGCACCGTTGCCGTCATTCGAAGATCGCCTTCAGCGGCGTCTCGTACCTCGCCTTGATGTCGGTGACGAGCGCATCCGGATCGTCGACGTGGAGCGCATGCACGGTCAGGTGCGAGCAGTCCGCCGCGATCTCCGCCGTCAACGTCCCGGGCGTCATCGTGATGATCGCGGCAAGGACGCCGATCGCGCGCGTATCGTTCAACGCGAGCGGCACGCGCACGAACGCCGGCCGTATCGCGCGCTCTGGCCCCAGTACCCGGCGGGCGACGTCGACATTCGATCGAACGATGTCGTAAAGTACGACGAGCGCAAGCCTGGTGATCGCCCGGACGTTGCGCAGCGGCTTGCCGCGCGGACCGAGCCACGGCGCAAGGGCGAAGGGAATTCCCGCTGCGAGCACCGCTCCCAGCACAAGCTGCCCCGGCGCAATCGAGCCGACCAGCATCAGCCATAGTGCCCAAAGCGCGAGCGAGAGCAACGGGTGCGGAAGGAGCCGGTTCATCGCGTCAATACGCATGCGCAGGCGATGGAACCGGAGCCGCATGGATCACGGCATCGATGTAGGCCTGCGGCCGCGCGAGTTGCGCGGCCGCACCGTCCGCCAAGCGCGCCGCTGGCGCGGCGGCGACGACCAGCAGCGCGAGCATCGCCAGCATCCAGATGAGCCCCCAGTTCGCCACGGGACAGCGCGCCGCCGGCGGGAACCGGCGTCATGGCGGACTTCCAGAATACGCGCGAGCCGGCGCGCGACAGCGCGATCGTCGCAACGAATCCACTGGCGAGCAGCATCGCCCAGACGGCGGCCGCATGCTCGGTCGCCCGCACCGATTCCAGCATCAGGACTTTCCCCACGAATCCGGAAAGCGGCGGCAACCCGGCAATGGCCGCGGCCGCAACGAAGAAACCGGCGCCGAGCAACGCCGGCTGCCCGACGCGCGGCCCGGCGCGCAGCTGATCGCCGATCTCGCCGCGCTGGCGCGCGACCGGACCGGCGAGCAGGAACAACGCTCCGCCGACCAGCGTGCTATGGACGAGGTAGTAGAGCGCGCCACCGAGCGCCCCGGGGTTCGCGGCGGCGACCGCGATCAGGCTGCCGCTCGACATCGCGACGAGGCATGCGATCACCGTGCGCAGCGTGTCGGCCGCGAGCGCGCCGGCGGCAGCATAGGCGACCGTCGCCATGCCGGCGACGATAAGCAGCGTCATCACCGGGCCGGCGAAGAATGCGCTTTCGCCGCCTGCTTCCCATACGGTCGTGCAGACACGCAGGATCGCGTATACACCGACCTTGGTCATGATCGCGAACAGCGCGGCAACGGGCGCCGGAGCACCGGCATACGTTGCCGGCAACCAGAAGCCGAAGGGCAACAGTGCCGCCTTGAGCGCGAACACCATGAGCAGCAGCAGCATGCCTCCATGCGCGAGCGCGAGGCCCGGCCCCGCCAGGTCGCGCAGCCGCAGCGCGAGGTCCGCGAGGTTCAGCGTACCGACCACGCCGTACAGCAGGCTGGCCGCGAACAGGAACAGCGCCGACCCGACGAGGTTGATCACGATGTACTGAAAGCCGACGCGAAGCGTGCGGCGCCCGGCGCCGGACAGCAGCAGTGCGTACGATGCGATCAGCAGCACCTCGAAGAACACGAACAGGTTGAACAGGTCACCCGTCAGGAACGCGCCATTGAGCCCGGCGAGCTGGAACTGGAAGAACGCGTCGAAATGCGGCCGCGCACGACCCAGACGGCCCGGTCGCTGCAAGCGCACAACCCGACGCGAGCACCGCAGTGAGCAGCAGCATCAGCGCCGCCAGGCGGTCCAGCACCAGCACGATGCCGTACGGAGCTCGCCAATTGCCGAGCAGGTAGACGGCCACGTCACCACGATCGGCCGCCAGCGCCAATGCGCCGGCCACCAGTACGAGCAGCAACGTCGCCGCCGCCGTCACCGGAGCCTGCCAGCCCGGCCGCCACCGCTCAATCGCGAGCAGCAGCGCGCCGGCGAGCAGCGGCAGCACGATGGGCACGAAGAGCAGATGCGCGGGTATGCCGGACGTCATCGACGATACGCCGTATCTGCCGCCGGAGCATCCGGGTCGTATGGCCGTTGCCCGGCGCGCACTTCCTGCCCCGTTGGCGCGCCGACGGCTTCGTCACATGCGTCGTCACCGTTGTCGAAACGTGATCTGAGCGCCAGCACGAGCGTCAGCGCCGTCATGGCAAACGAGATGACGATCGCGGTCAGCACGAGCGCCTGCGGCAGTGGGTCCGCGTAGTTCGCGAGCGTTGGTGCCACGCCGGGGCGCAGCACCGGTGCCAAACCGAAGCCGACCCTCCCCATGACGGCAATGAACAGGTTGGTCGCGTAGGACAGCAAGGTGAGCCCGAGCACCACGTCGAACGTGCGTGCCCGCAGGCACAGCCACACAGCGCAGGTCGTCAGCAACCCGACACCGCTCGCGATCATCCATGCCGTCACGTGCCCCCCTCCTTCGCCTCGGCATCGAGCAGCCCGGGTGCCAGCACGGCGAGCAGCGTCGCACCGACGACGGTCAGGAATACGCCGAGATCGAACAGGGATGCGCTTGCCAGCGGCACTTCCCCCAACACCGGAAGCACCGGGTGACCGAAGGCACTCGTGAGGAACGGGTAGCCGACGAGCGTGCTTCCGATGCCGGTCAGCCCGGCGACGAGCAAACCCGCAGCAATCCAGGCATCCAGCCGCAGCCGGCGCACGTCGGTCCAGCGCGGACCGCCGCCGGCGACGCGCAGCACGATGATCGCGATCGCGAGCACCAGCCCGGCGATGAATCCGCCACCCGGTTCGTTGTGGCCGCGCAGGAAGAGGTAGATTGCGACCAGCGCCGCGAGCGGCAGCAGCAGCCCGACGACATTGCGCACGAGCAGCGGGTTGTAGTTCCCGACCGCGTTGAATGGGCGCGGTGCCACCGGCGGCCGGAGGTGCGCGAGCAGCGCCCCGACGGCGAGCGCAGCTACGCCGAGCACCGTGATCTCGCCCAACGTATCGAAGCCACGGAAGTCGACGATGATCACGTTGACGACGTTGGTGCCGCCACCCTCGGTGAGAGAGCGCGCAAGGTAATGCGACGAGACCGGATCCGACATTCGCGTCAGCACCGCATGCACGAGCAGCGTCACGCCGATTCCCAGCAGCAAGGCAAGCAGAAGGTCGATCGACCGACGCGCCACACCATGCTCCGGCGGTGCGGATTGCGGCAGGTAATGCAGCACGACCATCAGCAGCAGCACCGTCGCGACCTCGACCAGAAGCTGCGTGAGCGCGAGATCGGGCGCGGACAGCAGCACGAAGGCGAGACTGACGGCGAGCCCGGTTGCCCCGAGCAGCACGAGTGCAAGCAGGCGGTGCCGATAGGACATTGTCGCGGCGATCGCCGAGAGGACGCCGACCAGCCACACGACGACACCTTCGACCGCGATGCCACCGGCAGGCGGGGAAGGGACGAGCGTGCCGACTCCCGGCGGCGTGACGACAAGAGGCCACGCGGTCAACGCCCCCGCGGCGGCCAGAAGCACGAAGAGTTGGGCGCGCAGCGTGCGCCCCGGCAGCACGGCAACGAGCAGGCGGGCCACGCGGTCCAGCATGTGCAGGAGCGCGTCGAACGCCGCCTTGGCGAATGCCGGCACCGGTCCGACGGTGTGCAGGTTGACGAAGCGCTGCAGCGAGAAATAGAGCACCGCGCCCAGACCGAGCGCGAGCGCACTCATCAGCAGTGGCTGATTCACGCCGTGCCAGATCGCGAGGCTGTACTCCGGCAACGATCCGCCCAGCGTGGCACGCGCGGCAACCGCCAGCAGCGGGCCTACCGTCAGCGCGGGGACGATCCCCACGGCAAGGCAGACAACGACCAGCACCTCGACCGGCACGCGCATCCAGCGCGGCGGCTCGTGCGGCGCGCGCGGCAGATTGACGGGCTCACCATTGAAGAAGACGTCGTGGATGAAGCGGATGCTGTAGGCGACCGCCAAAGCGCCGGCGACGGCTGCCCCGACCGGAACCGAGAGATCGACGATGCCGTGACGGTCGAGGGTCGTCGTCTCGGCGAAGAACATCTCCTTCGACAGGAAGCCGTTCAGCAGCGGCACGCCCGCCATCGCGGCGGAGGCGACCATTGCGAGCGTCGCCGTGATTGGCATGCAGTTCCACAGTCCGTTGAGGCGGCGCATGTCGCGTGTGCCGGACTCGTGGTCGATGATGCCTGCCGCCATGAAGAGCGACGCCTTGAACGTCGCGTGATTGATGATGTGGAACACAGCCGCCACGACCGCGAGCGGCGAATCGAGCCCGAACAGCAGCGTGATGAGTCCGAGATGACTGATCGTCGAATAGGCGAGCAGCCCTTTCAGATCCTGCTGGACGAGCGCGAGCGCCGCCCCCAGCAGCATCGTGCCCATGCCGACGCCACCCACCCAGTCAGAACCAGAGGTCGTTGTCGCCGAGTGCCGGATAGAGCCTCGCGAGCAGGAACACGCCCGCCTTCACCATCGTCGCCGAGTGAAGGTAGGCCGACACCGGCGTGGGTGCGGCCATTGCATCGGGCAACCAGAAGTAGAACGGCACCTGCGCCGACTTCGCGAACGCACCGACGAGGATCAGGCCGAGCGCGAGCGGGAAACGCGGATCTGCACGGATCGTCGATCCGGCAGACAGCACCGCATCGAGGTCGTAGCCGCCGACGATGGCACCGAGGACCAGCGCACCGGCCAGAAGGCAAAGCCCGCCGAAACCGGTGACGATGAGCGCCATGCGCGCGCCGCGTCGGGCGTCGGCACGGTGGTTCCAGAAGCCGATCAGCAGGAACGATGCGAGGCTCGTGATCTCCCAGAACGCCGCCAGCAGGATCAGGTTGCCTGCGGTGACCAGCCCGAGCATCGCGCCCATGAACACGAGCAGGAACGCGAAGAAGCGCGGCGCGGGATCCTCCGGCGACAGGTAATAGTGCGCATAGAGGACGACCAGCGCGCCGATTGCGCAGATCAGCAGCACGAACAGGAACGCCAGGCCGTCGATGCGAAACGACAGCGCGACGCCGGGGAACCATGGGACGCTCGCGCGCAGCACGTCCCCCGCAAACACCGCCGGTCCGGCGAGCGCGAGCACGGCGCATCCCGCGAGCGCAATGAGCCCCGCGATCCATGCCGACAGGCCGCGCGCATTCGCGGGCAGGCAGACGACGATCGCCGCGCCGAGGAACGGCAGGAAGACGAGGATGAAGAGCATGGCGTTGAGCGTGCGAAGAGGGCAGCGTCACTCACAATTCGTGGAAACAACGTCTTGACGCTTCACAGCTAGGCTGCCGCGCCGCTCGGCCGTCGGCGTCTAAGCGACGCGCGGCGCGCGTTCGCAACCGCGACCTTTCCACCGGGATCTCGCGAGATCCCGGCGCCCCCCGTGGCGACATGGTGGCGT
>CAVVRH010000046.1:0-24401 GCA_963750585.1 uncultured beta proteobacterium | reverse complement strand
CAAGGGCAGCTTCTACGACCATCTGACGACGATCCGGGCACCCGGCCTGTCGAATCTTGGCGTCGAGGGCACGGCAGACCGCATCGGGCTCGTTGCGCTCGGCGCGGCGGGTGCCGCGCTCGCCGCACACGCGGCGGTGTCGGCGATCAAGCAGGCGCGCAGCAAGGGGCGCAATGACCAGGTGAGCGAGGCGGAGAAGTAATCATGGCGACGATCCAGACCCAGGGCTTCACGCTTGACAACAGCGGCAAGCGCATCGTCGTCGATCCGATCACACGGATCGAAGGCCACCTGCGCATCGAGGTGAACGTCGACAAGGACAACGTGATCCGCAACGCAGTGTCGACCGGCACGATGTGGCGCGGCCTCGAGGTGATCCTCAAGGGCCGCGACCCGCGCGACGCGTGGGCGTTCGTCGAGCGAATCTGCGGCGTATGCACGGGCGTACACGCGCTCGCCTCGGTGCGCTCGGTCGAGGACGCGCTCGGGATCAAGATCCCGAAGAACGCGAACACGATCCGCAACCTGATGCACGCGACGCTCTACGCGCAGGACCACCTCGTGCACTTCTACCACCTGCACGCGCTCGACTGGGTGGACATCGTGTCGGCGCTCAAGGCGGACCCGAAGCGCACGTCCGAGATCCAGCAGTCGATCTCGCCGTGGCCGAACAGCTCGCCGGGCTACTTCCGCGAGGTGCAGAGCCGGTTGAAGAAGTTCGTCGAGAGCGGCCAGCTCGGCATCTTCGCCAACGCGTACTGGGGCAGCCCGGCGTACAAGCTGCCGCCGGAAGTGAACCTGCTCGCGACGACGCACTACCTCGAGGCGCTGGACTTCCAGAAGGAGATCGTCAAGATCCAGACAATCTTCGGCGGCAAGAATCCGCACCCGAACTGGCTCGTGGGCGGCGTTCCGTCACCGATCAATGTCGACGGTACCGGGGCGATAGGTGCGGTCAACATGGCCAACCTCAACATGGTGAAGGACATCTGCGACCGCACGATCGAGTTCATCGACCAGGTCTACATTCCCGACCTGCTCGCGGTCGCCGGGTTCTACAAGGACTGGGCGAAGTGGGGTGGAGGGCTGTCCGGCCAGAACGTGATGTCGTACGGCGACTTCCCCGACATTCCGAACGACTACTCGAACAACAGCATGCTGCTGCCATCGGGCGTGATCCTCGGCGGCGACCTCAAGAAAGTGCTCGATGTCGACCTGAAGGCGCCCGACCAGGTCCAGGAATGGGTGACGCACAGCTGGTACAAGTACGCGCAGGAGCAGAACGGCCTGCATCCGTTCGATGGCGTCACCGACCCCAACTTCGTGCTCGGGGCCGGAACCAAGGGTACGCGGACCAACATCGAGAACATCGACGAGTCGGCCAAGTACTCGTGGGTCAAGTCGCCCCGCTGGAAGGGCAATGCCGTCGAGGTGGGGCCGCTCGCGCGTTACATCGTCGCTTATGCGCGTGGACATAAGGAGATCAAGGAACAGGTCGACGGTGCGCTGAAGGCGCTCGACGTGCCGGTGACCGCGCTGTTCTCGACGCTGGGCCGCACCGCGGCCCGGGGGCTCGAGTGCCAGTGGGCTGCGCACAAGATGCGCTACTTCTACGACCAGCTGATGGCCAACATCAAGGCCGGCGATCTCGCGACCGCCAACGTGGAGAAGTGGGAACCGTCGACGTGGGCTGCGGAGTCGAAGGGCGTCGCGCCGGTCGAGGCGCCGCGCGGTGCGCTGGCGCACTGGGTGAAGATCAAGGGCGGCAGGATCGACAGCTACCAGTGTGTCGTGCCGACGACGTGGAACGCGGGTCCTCGCGATGCGAAGAACCAGATCGGCGCCTACGAGGCGGCACTGATGAACACGCCCATGGTGAACCCGGCGCAGCCGCTCGAGATCCTGCGCACGATCCACAGCTTCGATCCCTGCCTCGCCTGCGCCACGCACGTGATGTCGCCGGAAGGTGAAGAGCTCGTCAAGGTGCAGGTGCGCTAAGCGCGGGAGGCGTCCATGAAGGTCCATCGCGTGTCCGGCCGGGTCCTCGCGGGCCCGCTCGAGGCGGTCTACGTCTACGAATCGCCCGTCAGGCTGTGGCACTGGCTCATGATGCTGGCAATGATCGTGCTGGCGGTGACGGGCTACCTGATCGGTTCGCCGCTGCCGGCGATCGGCGGGGAGGCGGCATTCAGCTATTACTTCGCCACGATCCGCATGATCCACTTCATCGCGGCCATGCTGTTCGCCGTGCTGTTCGTCGTGCGCATCTACTGGGCGATCGCGGGCAACCACCATGCACGCTCCATCTTTCTGCCGCCGTTCTTCAGCGGCGAGTGGTGGCGCGGCGTGTTCAGCCAGGCGCGCTACTACCTGTTCCTGAAGAAGGAGTCCGAGCTCTGGGTGGGTCACAATCCGCTCGCGCAGTTCGCGATGTTCCTGATGTACACGCTGGGCGCGATCGTCATCATCCTGACCGGGTTCTCGCTCTATTCCGAGCAATACGGCTGGGGCTCGGCGTGGATGAACGCATTCGGCTGGGTGAACGTCCTGCTCGGCGGTTCGCAGATGGTGCGCACGGTCCACCATTTCGCGATGTGGTACCTCGTGCTGTTCGCGGTGATCCACATCTACATGGTCTTCCGCGAGGACATCATGAGCGGCGAGTCGGTGATCGGCACGATGATCAACGGCATCCGCACGTTCAAGCGGGAGCCGAGGGTGTAAGAGGGGGAGAGGGCGAGGGAGAGGAGCGCGAGCCGTGCTCGCACGCATCGAGAATTCGCGCCCGCGGGGCGCCGGACCACGGGCGGTGAAGGCCGGTCCGGCGCCGGTACCGCTCCCCGGCAGGACCCCGCCGCATCCGGGACAGTTCCTCGAGTCACGCTTCCTGACACCGCTCCGGATCAGCCAGACGGATCTCGCGGCGGCGCTCGGCGTGTCGCGCCGGCGCGTCAACGAGTTGATCAACGGTCGCCGGGGCATCACTCCCGACACCGCCGTTCGTCTTGCGCTGTACTTCCGCAACGACGCGGCGTTCTGGATGCATCTGCAGGTTGCGTGGGACATGCGCAACGCCGTGCGCAACGTGCGACGGAGCAAGTCGGCGCTCGCGCCGCGTACCTGAATTCCGGGGCACAGCCGGCGGATGGCCGGCGTGCCCCGCGCAAGGGCGACTCTGCGTGGGCGATGGGCCGGGCGACCGGCCCGTTCCATTGGCGCAATCGCATCTGGCTGCGCATTACCACTATCGCGTCATGGCCGAAAAACATGAACGGGCTTGACGCGCCTCAAGATGCCGCGGGTAGGGGCGGGTAACCTGCCGTGTAACGGAGAGGGTTACGGAGGTCATGGTGGAGGAGTCCAGGCGGGAAGCGCTCGTGATCGGCATCGGCAACGTGCTGTGGGCCGACGAAGGCTTCGGTGTGCGCGCGGTCGAGGCGTTGCATGCCGCGTATGCGTTTCCTGCCTGCGTCACGCTGATGGATGGTGGGACGCTCGGCCTGAACCTGCTCGACGATGTCGCGCGCTCGCGCCGGGTGCTCGTGTTCGACGCCGTCGACTACGGCCTGCCCCCCGGCACGCTGAAGGTGCTGCGCGACGCGGAGGTGCCTGCCTGGGGCAAGGCCAAGCTTTCGCCGCACCAGACCGGCTTCAACGACGTGCTCGCGCACGCGATGTTGCAGGGGCGGGCGCCGGAAACGATCGTCGTGATCGGCGTGCAGCCCGAGGAGCTTTCCGATTTCGGCGGGAGCCTGCGCGATAGCGTGCGCAGGCGCCTTCCCGAGGCCGTGGCGCTCGCCGCGCAGGTGTTGGCGAATTGGGGCGTCGGCGGCACCCGGCGCGCCCCTGGTGCCGCATTCGAGCCGCTCAATGCGGTCTCGCTTGCGCTCGCCGCCTACGAGTCGGGGCGCCCCGCAGCGGACGAGGCGTGCCGCGTCGGCGATCCGCGCCTGCTTGCAACGCTGCACAAACAAGGGTCCTGAGAATGTGTGTCGGCATTCCGATGCGCGTGCTCGAAAGCGAGGACAGCATCGCCGAGTGCGAGGGCCGCGGCCGACGCGAGCGCATCAACACGTTGCTGCTGGGGACTGTCGCGCCTGGCGCGTGGATTCTCGCTTTCCAGGGCTCGGCCGTGCGCGAGCTGTCCGCTCACGAGGCGCGCGAAACGGATGCCGCGCTCGACGCACTCGAAGCGGCGCTGGCTGGCGCCACCGATCTTTCCGCCCACTTCTCGGACCTCGTGGACCGCGAGCCCACGTTGCCGGAACATCTCCGGGGACCACGGCCATGACGCCTGCGCCGGAACCGACCGCGGTTGCCGCAGCACCGCATCCGCTGGTCGCTCAACTGACGACGCGGCACGGCTTCACGGAAGTGACGGCAGTGAACATCGACGCGTTCCTGCGTGCGTCCGGACACGCGCTGCTGCTCTTCACGGAAGACCCCGTGCGTTATCGCGAGACGCTCGACCTCGCCGTCATCCTGCCGGAGATCGCGCGTGCGTTTCCGCAGCGTTTCGCAATCGGCGTGCTGTTCCCCGAGGCCGCACGCGCGCTGGCCGTCCGCTATGGCTTCCGGCGCTGGCCGGCGCTCGTGATGCTGAAGGATGGCGGCTACGTCGGCGCGATCGATGGTCTGCGCAACTGGGACGAGTACCTGCTCGAGATGGCCCGGCTCCTCGATGCGCCTGCCACCCGCCCGCCGAGCGTCGGCATCGCGGTAACCGGTCCCGGGGCCGCGTCCCCGGACTGCGGACATTGAAGAAAGAGGAACAACGATGAGCAAGGCGTTTCCGCTGCCGTTGCGCATGATCGGCCCGGGCTCGCAGCCCGAGGACGTGGAATTGCAGTATCTCGAGATGCCGAAGGGAATGAACACGTTCTCGATGCCGAGCGTGCCGGAGACCGAGGACGTGGCGGCGCTGCGGCAGGCGCGCGACGTGCTGGCGGGCTTTCTCGCGCAACTCGACAGCTGGAATCCCGCCGCCCGATGGCAGGGGCCGCGCCTCGATCTTGCCGGCGTGCCGGATGCGACGCTCGCGATCACGAACCAGATGCTGGGCGAAGGCGAGGTCTCGATCCAGATCGGCGGCAGGCACCGCTACCGTATCCAGGAGAGCGTGTTCGCAGGGCTCTGGCGCGTGTGCGCGCTTCGCGAGGACGACACGCTGCTCGCCGATTGGCTGGAGGCGGCGCCGTTGCCGCAGGTCGCGGTGGACCTGGCCTACGCGGCCGCGGTCGACACGCTGCCCGATGTCGCCATCCCGCCCGGCGCGATGAACTCGCCCGCGTTGCTGGCGGAGATCCGTGCGCAGGTCGGCGATCGTACGCCGGGCGCGCCCGCGCACGTCGTCAACCTGACGTTGTTCCCGATGACACCCGAGGACCATCAGGTATTGGAACGCGCGCTCCCTGTCGGTCCGGTCGCGATGATTTCGCGGGGTTTCGGCAATTGCCGGATCACGTCGACGTCGTTGTGCGGCGTCTGGCGCGTGCAGTACTTCAACAACATGAACACGCTGATACTCAATACGATCGAGGTCGTCGACGTGCCCGAGGTCGCGCTTGCCGCGGCCGAGGACCTCGAGGACAGCAAGGCCCGGCTGGCGGAACTCGTCGCGTGGATGGACGAGTCCTGCGCGGAACAGGCGGCAGGCTGATGCCGGGCTTCGAGCGCTTCGGCGATGCGAGCGCGCTGGGCGCGGCGACACGCCTCGAGTGCAAGGTCTGCTGGTATGTGTACGACCCGGCTGTCGGCGACCCGGTATGGCAGGTGCCGCCGGGCACGCCGTTCGCTGCGCTGCCATCGCATTGGACATGTCCAAACTGCTCGACCACGCAGGACCAGTTCCTCGTGCTGCCCGATGAATGAGCCACAATTGCTGCCCGATCCTTCCCCGCGCCTTGCGGCCGCCTTTCGCGATGTGCAGGCGACGCGGATGCAGGGACTCGGATTCCTCAATTCGGCGCTCGAGGTCGAGGCGGTCGCTTTCGCGCCGTGGGAGGGACACTGGCTTGGCGTGATGGTGACCCCCTGGTTCATCAACCTGGCGCTGCTGCCGCGCGACGTGGCGGCATGGCAATCCATTGCGCCCGGGGAGAAGCGTCGCTATCGCTTTCCCGCAGGCGACTACGACTTCATCGGCGCGACCGACGCCGTCGTGGGCGAACTGCAGATCTGTTCGCTGTTTTCGCCGGTTCTCGAGTTCGAGGATCAGTCGACCGCTCGTTTCGTGGCCACGCTGGCGCGCGAGGCATTGTTCGATCCCGAGAACGAGAAGGCGGCGGACCCGACCGCCGCGCCCGCGCTGTCACCGCCGGGACCGGTTGCGCAACTCGCCCGCAATCTCGATAGGCCGCTCACACGGCGCGCAATGCTGCGCGGGCGCTTCCTCGGGTTGCCCGATGACGATCGAGGGTGAATTGACCGTGCGCCTTGCCTGGGACGGAGCGCGTGTGCGCGGCGTGGACATCCGCTCGACTCGGCCGCTCGCCGTGCCTGCGGTGCTGCAGGGCCGCAGCGTGGACGAAGCGGCCGCGCTGGTACCGCGGCTCTTCAGCGTCTGTGCGCACGCGCAGGGTGCGGCTGCCGCCGGTGCGCTCGGCGCCGCATCGGGACGGGAGGCGAACGACTCGATGCGCGCGGCGCGCACGCTCGCCGTCCTGCTGGAAGCGATCCAGGAGAACCTGCGTCGGTTGCTCGTCGATGCGCCTTCCGCGCAGGGTCTCGACCCCGAGGTTGCGGCGGTGGCGCGGGCGCGCAAGGCCATTGCGCCGCTGCTCGCCACGCTTGCCGGCGCGACGACGTCGCTGTCGGGCGGAGCAGGCGTCGTTACGGAGGGAACGTTGCGGGAGGTTGGTGCGTTCCTCGCCGGTATCTGTGCGGCGGACGTCCTGGGGATGCCGCCTTCGAAGTGGCTCGCCGCCGGTGGTGCAGCCGAGGTGCGCGCGTGGTCCGCGTGTTGCGAGAGCGCTCCGGCGCGTCTCGTGCGCGCGTGGCTCGCCGGTGACGCGGCGCTCGGTGCGAGCGACGTGCCGCCGATGCCGGCGACCGATCGCGCTGCACTCGAAGCGCACCTACTGTCCGCCTTGGCCGCGGATCCAGGATTCGCGCATGCGCCGACGTGGGACGAAGCTCCGGTCGAGACCGGTGCTTACGCACGCCTCGCTGCGCACCCGCAGGTGACCGATTGTGCGCGGGCATTCGGCAACGGCATCGTCACGCGAATGGTCGCGCGGCTCACCGAGCTTGCGCAGCAGGTCGGAGCGCTGGGCGCGAACGTCGGAGGCACGGTGGACGCGTGGTCGCCGGCCGGCGGTGAAGGTGTCGCCGCCGTCCAGACCATGCGCGGACTGCTCCTGCACCACGCGACCGTTCGCGCCGGCCGGGTGACGCGCTACGCGGTCGTCGCGCCCACCGAATGGAACTTCCATCCGCGCGGTGCGCTCGCACGCGGCCTCGAAGGCCTCGCCGACACATCCGCCGAGTCGCTCGGGCGACGCACGGCGCTCGTCGTGCAGGCGCTGGATCCGTGCGTCGCGTGCGCGGTGGAAATCGGCCATGCATGAGATGGCGCTGGCCGAAAGCATGCTCGGGCTGGTGGAAACCACGGCGCGGCGCCATGGCGCGAGGCAGGTCACCGAGGTGCGCCTGGAGATCGGCACGCTGTCGCACGTCGAGGCCGAAGCGCTGCGCTTCTGCTTCGATGCGGTCACGCGCGACAGCCTTGCGGCCGGCGCGGTGCTTGCGATCGATGTCCTGCCGGGCACGGCGTGGTGCATGCCGTGCGGCGCAACCGTGCCGCTCGGGCAGTTGGGCGATGCTTGCCCGCAATGTGGCGGCTACCAGCTCACGGTGACCGGTGGCGACGGCATGCGGGTCAAGGACATCGCGGTCGTCTGACGACAACGAGGAGAAGAGGCAGACATGTGCACGACCTGCGGATGCGGCGGTGGCGACGCCCGGATCGAGGGACAGCGCGTCTATCGCCACGCGCACGAGGATCGCCATGCGGACGGGAAGGGTGGCCATTGGCACGCCGATGGCACATGGCACGAGCATCCGCACGACCATGCGCACGAGCACGCGGCGGCGGCCGGTGCGCTGGGTGCCGCGCACGCGCCGGGCACGACGGCTGCGCGCATCCTGCAGGTCGAGCAGGACATCCTCGCGAAGAACGATGCCCTCGCCGCGGCGAACCGCCGTCGCTTCGCCGAAGGCGGCGTGTTCGCGCTGAACCTGGTGTCGAGCCCGGGCTCCGGCAAGACGACGTTGCTCTGCCGAACGATCGAGGCTTGGGGAACGCGCACGCCGGTTGCCGTCATCGAGGGCGACCAGCAGACGTCCTTCGACGCGGACCGGATCCGCTCGACCGGCGCGCCCGCGGTGCAGGTCAACACCGGCAAAGGCTGCCATCTGGATGCCCACATGGTGGCGCGCGCGCTGGAAACGCTGCCGGCGCCGCAGGACGGATTGCTGTTCATCGAGAACGTCGGCAACCTCGTGTGCCCGGCCGCGTTCGACCTGGGCGAGGCGCACAAGATCGTCATCCTTTCGGTGACCGAGGGCGAGGACAAGCCGCTCAAGTACCCGGACATGTTCCGCGCGGCCGATCTGCTCCTCGTCAACAAGGTGGACCTCCTGCCTTATGTGCAGTTCGATGTTGCCAGGGCCGTCGACTATGCGCGTCGCGTGCGGCAGGGTCTCGAGGTGCTCGAAGTCTCGGCGACGACGGGCGAGGGTTTCGCTGCGTGGCTGGCCTGGCTCGAGCGCGGGGTTGCCACCGCGCGAGCGCAGCGCAGCGACGAGGTCGAACGACTTGCGCGGCGGGTCGCCGAACTCGAGGCGCGGCTCGCCGCGCTTGGCAACGCGGTCTAGTTCCGCGCTGCCGACACGAAGCACGCCATGGTCGAAGCCGTCCTCCGCGAAGCCAGGATCGAGCGTCGCCGGATCGCGGTGCGCGGCGTCGTGCAGGGCGTCGGCTTCCGGCCGTTCGTGCATCGGGTTGCGCATGAGCTGGGACTCGACGGCTTCGTGCGCAATGACGCCGCCGGCGTAACCATCGAGGTGCAGGGAGCGCCCGCTGTGCTTGACCGTCTGGCGACGAGGCTTGCGAGCGACGCGCCGAGGCTTGCGCGCGTGGACGCGGTCGACGTCGAGCGGTTGCCGCTTTATCAGTCCGCGGCGGGATTCGCCGTCATGGAAAGCAGCAGCGGTCCCGTGTCCACCGCGATCGGGCCCGACAGCGCGATCTGCGAAGACTGCCTGCGCGAGCTTTTCGACCCGGGCGATCGCCGTTATCGCTACGCGTTCGTCAACTGCACGAACTGTGGTCCGCGCTACACGATCACTCGCGCGCTTCCCTACGACCGCGCGCAAACCAGCATGGCGGATTTCGCGCAGTGTCCCGCGTGTCTTTCCGAGTACCGCGCGCCGGGGAACCGTCGCTTCCACGCCGAGCCCAATGCCTGTCCCGCGTGCGGGCCGAAGTTGCTGCTGACCGACCGCGACGGCGTGCCCATCGACGGCGACCCGATCGCGCAGACGCTGCGCCTGCTGCAGGAAGGGGGCGTCGTCGCGATCAAGGGCCTGGGCGGTTTCCACCTCGCGTGCGACGCACGCAATCGTCAGGCCGTCGCGGTGCTGCGCGAGCGCAAGGCGCGCGAGGAAAAGCCGTTCGCGGTGATGGTCGCCGGTGCGGCGTCGATCGTCGCGCTCGCCGCGGTCGACGTGACGGAGCGGGCACTGCTCCAGTCGCCGGAGCGCCCGATCGTGCTGTTGCGCAAGGCGAGCGGCGTTGACGATGCGTTGCCGGGCGTTGCGCCGGGGCTCGCCTGGCTCGGCGTGATGCTGCCGTATACGCCGCTGCAGTACCTGTTGTTCCACGAGGCGGCGGGGCGCCCGCAGGGACTTTCCTGGCTCGACGCCGCGCAGGATCTGGTGCTGGTGATGACGAGCGCGAACCCCGGGGGCGAACCGCTGGTGATCGGCAACGCCGAGGCCACGCAGCGGCTTCCCGGAATCGCAGACGCGCTGCTCACGCACGACCGGGACATCCTGATCCGCTGCGACGACAGCGTCGTGCGCGTGGGCGCAGGCAATGCACCGCAGTTCGTGCGCCGTGCCCGGGGTTTCACGCCGCGCGCGGTCCGCCTGGCGCGATCCGGTCCCGCCGTGGTCGCGCTCGGCGGCTGGTTCAAGAACACGCTGTGCGTGACCCGCGGCGAGGAGGCTTTTGTCTCGCAGCACATCGGCGATCTCGACAATGCGCCCACCTGTGCCGCACTCGTGGAAGCGGTCGACCACCTGCTGGGGATCCTCGAGGTGCGTCCGGTGGCGGTTGCGCACGATCTCCATCCCGACTTCTTCAGCACGCGTCTCGCGAGCGCGCTGGCCGAGCGCTTCGGCGCCCCGGCCATCCCGGTGCAGCACCATCTTGCACATGTCGCGGCGGTTGTCGCCGAGCATCGCGTCGAGGCACCCGTGCTCGGGCTCGCGCTCGACGGCGTGGGGCTGGGCCCGGACGGCGCTGCGTGGGGCGGCGAGCTGCTGCGCGTCGTCGGTCCCGACTTCCGCCGCCTTGGCCACCTCTCGCCGTTGCGCTTGCCCGGAGGCGACCGCGCCGCACGCGAGCCGTGGCGCATGGCGGCCTCCGCGCTTGCGCTGCTCGGGCGCGGCGACGAGATTGCAACAAGGTTCGGCAACGAGGCAGCGGCGGCCACCGTGGCGCAGATGCTGTCGCGTGGCGTGCGGACCCCAGAAACGACGAGCCTCGGCCGCTGGTTCGACGCAGCGGCAGGTTTGCTCGGCGTGCGTGACCGCATGGCCTACGAGGGGCAGGCGGCGATGCTGCTCGAAGGCCTGGCCGAACGTCATGGCACGGTTGTCGCCGATTGCTCGCTCTATGTCGTCCGCCCCGACGGACTGCTCGACCTCGCGCTGCTCGCTGCGCGCATCGCCGACGAACCCGATGCAGGTTTCGGCGCGGCGCTGTTCCATGCGACGCTCATCGAGGCGCTCGCCGATTGGGTCGCGCGAGCGGCGCGAGAATCGGGACTGGCAACGGTGGCGTGCGGCGGCGGCTGCTTCCTGAACGCGATCCTCGCGCGCGGCCTGCGTGCCGCGTTCGCCCGACGTGGCCTCACGATGCTGGAAGCGCATGACGTCCCGCCCAACGACGGCGGGCTCTCGCTCGGCCAGGCGTGGGTGGCGCAGCGGACACTGCAAAGGAACTAAACGATGTGCCTTGCGATTCCCGCCCGCGTGGTCGAGCTGACCGGTCCGGACATGGCGCGCATCGATCTGGGCGGCGTGCGCAAGGAGATCTCGCTCGCACTGGTCGAGGACGTGCGGGTCGGCGACTACGTGATCGTGCATGTGGGTTTCGCGCTCACGCGGCTCGATCCGGACGAGGCGGAACGCACGCTCGCGACATTTGCCGAAGCGGGTCTCATGCCGGCCACTGGCGCCGCGGTCTGAACATGAAATACGTCGACGAATTCCGGGACGGCCACCTCGCGCGCGGGCTTGCGGCCGCGATCGCTCGCGAAGCGATGCCGGGGCGGAGCTATCACCTGATGGAGTTCTGCGGCGGGCACACGCATGCGATCTCGCGCTATGGCATCAAGGGGCTGCTGCCGGCGAACGTCGAGATGGTGCACGGTCCTGGCTGCCCCGTGTGCGTGCTGCCGATCGGGCGCATCGACAACGCGATCGAGCTCGCGCAGGTGCACCGCGTGATCCTGTGCACCTATGCCGACACGATGCGCGTGCCGGCCTCGGGCGGTCTGTCGCTCATGAAGGCGAAGGCGCACGGCGCCGACATCCGCATGGTCTACTCGTGCATCGACGCATTGAAGGTCGCGCGAGACAACCCGGAGCGCGACGTCGTGTTCTTCGCGATCGGCTTCGAGACGACCACGCCGCCGACGGCGCTGGCGATCAGGCAGGCCGAAGCCGAGGGTCTGGCGAACTTCAGCGTGTTCTGCAACCACGTGCTGACACCCGCGGCGATCACGCACATCCTCGAATCGCCCGAGGTGCGCGACCTCGGGATCGTCCCGCTCGACGGCTTCATCGGACCGGCGCACGTGTCGACGGTGATCGGCAGCCAACCTTACGAGTATTTCGCCGAGGAATATCGCCGCCCCGTCGTCATCGCCGGCTTCGAGCCGCTGGACGTGATGCAGGCGATCCTTATGCTGGTGCGGCAGCTGAACGAGGGCCGCGCCGAGGTCGAGAACGAATTCACGCGCGCCGTGACACCGCAGGGCAACGAAAGGGCGAAGCGATTGGTCGCCGACGTGTTCGAGCTGCGCCGCTCGTTCGAGTGGCGAGGCCTGGGCGAGGTACCGTACAGCGCGCTCGCCATCAAGGAGCGCTATCGCGCCTTCGACGCGGAGGCCCGTTACGGCATCGTCTACAGGCCGGTTCCCGACCACAAGGCCTGTGAATGCGGCGCAATCCTGCGCGGGGTCAAGAAGCCGATCGACTGCAAGGTGTTCGGCACCGTTTGCACGCCGGAGAATCCGATCGGGTCGTGCATGGTGTCCTCGGAGGGGGCGTGCGCGGCACATTACGCCTACGGGCGGTACAGGGACGCGAAAGCGGAGCCTGCGAAGGTCGCGACGCATGCCTGATGAAACCGGCGCCCGCCGCAAGCCCTACGCCCGGCCGATCGATTTCAGGCATGGCCGCGTGGACATGACGCACGGCAGCGGCGGCCGGGCGATGGCGCAGCTGATCGAGGAACTGTTCGGGCGCGCGTTCGACAACGAGTGGCTGCGACAGGGCAACGATGGCGCTTGCTTCGCGCCGCCCCCGGGCCGCATGGTGATGGCGACCGACAGCCACGTGGTCTCGCCGCTGTTCTTTCCCGGCGGCGACATCGGATGCCTGTCGGTGCACGGCACGATCAACGACGTCGCCGTGATGGGCGCGACACCACTCCATCTCGCCGCCGGCTTCGTTCTGGAAGAGGGGTTTCCGCTCGCCGACCTGCTGCGCATCGTACAGTCGATGGCCGCCGCGTCCCGCGAGGCGTCCGTCCCCATCGTGACCGGCGACACCAAGGTGGTCGAGAAGGGCAAGGGGGACGGCGTGTTCATCACGACCACCGGCATCGGTGTGGTGCCTGAAGGCGTGGACGTGCGCGGCGACCGCGCGCGCCCCGGCGATCGCGTTCTCGTGTCCGGGACGCTGGGTGACCACGGCGTGGCGATCATGTCGCTGCGCGAGAACCTGACGTTCGAGACCACGATCACGTCCGATACCGCCGCACTGCACCGGCTGATCGCAGCGATGCTTGCGGCGGTGCCGGACGTGCATGTGCTGCGCGACCCGACCAGGGGTGGGCTCGCGACCACGCTGAACGAGATCGCGCGCCAATCCGGCTGCGGCATCGTGATCGATGAGGCGGCCGTTCCGGTCAAGCCCCAGGTTGACGCCGCCTGCGAGTTTCTCGGGCTCGACCCGCTCTACGTCGCCAACGAGGGCAAGCTGGTCGCGATCTGCGCGGCAACGGACGCGGACGGGCTGCTTTCCGCGATGCGGGCCCACCCACAGGGCCGGGACGCGGCAATCGTCGGCGAAGTGATCGAGGATCCGCACCACTTCGTGCAGATGGATACGCGCTTCGGTGGAAGGCGCGTCGTCGACTGGCTGACCGGCGAGCAGCTGCCGCGGATCTGCTGATCCCTGAATGCGCCTCCTGCTGCTCTGCCACGGCTTCAACAGCCTGTCGCAAAGGCTGTTCGTCGAGCTCTCCCGCGACGGTCACGACGTAGCGGTCGAGTTCGACGTCAACGACCGCGTCACCGAGGAAGCGGTGGCGCTCTGGCGGCCGGAGCTCGTCATCGCGCCTTTCCTGAAGCGAGCGATTCCGGAGTCGGTCTGGCGCCGCCATTGCTGCCTGATCGTGCATCCCGGCATCAAGGGCGATCGTGGCCCCTCGGCGCTCGATTGGGCGATCCAGGAAGGCGAGACGCGCTGGGGCGTGACCGTGCTGGTCGCGAACGGCGAGATGGATGCGGGCGACGTCGTCGCGACAGCCGGATTTCCGATGCGTGACGCGAGCAAGAGCAGCCTCTATCGCAACGAGGTGGCGGAAGCGGCGGTCGTGGCCCTGCGAGAGGCGCTCGTTCGACTTGCCGATCCCTCGTTTCGTCCCGAGCCGCTCGACTACACTCAACCCGGCGTGCGCGGCCGCCTGCGGCCCTCGATGAAGCAGGCGGACCGGAAGATCGACTGGGTGCGCGACGACGCTGCGACCGTCCTGCGCAAGCTTCGCGCTGCGGACGGCTTTCCCGGCGTGCGCGACGAGGTGCAGGGCATGGCCTGCCATCTGTTCGACGCGCATCCCGAGCATGCACTTCACCGCAGGTTTCCCGATGCGCGGCCGGGGGACGTGATCGCGCAACGGGACGGCGCGATACTTCGCGCAACGAAGGACGGCGCCGTGTGGATCACGCACCTGAGGCGCGTTCCGGAAAGCGCCTCACCGGAACTCAAGCTGCCTGCTGCGATGGTGCTAGGCGGGCGGCTGGCCGGCATCCCGGATGTGCCCCTCGCGAGCGACGCGCCGACGGACGGTGAAACGTGGCGCCCGATCCGCTACGAGGAGCACGGCGCGGTCGGCGTGCTGCATTTTTCCTGCTACAACGGCGCAATGGCGACATCGCGCTGCCACGCGCTTCGTTCGGCGCTCATCGCAGCCAAGGCACGCCCGACGCGCGTGCTGCTTCTGGCGGGCGGCCCCGACTTCTGGTCCAACGGCATCGATCTCAACCAGGATCGAGGCCGTCGGGCCATCCGGCGGAGGCGTCGTGGCCGCAACATCGACGCGATGAACGACCTGGCGCGCGAGATCGTGACGGCGGTGGACCAGCTCACGATCGCGGCGCTGCAGGGCAACGCAGGTGCGGGCGGGTGCTTCCTCGCGCCTCGCGGCCGATCACGTCTGGGCTCGCCGTGGTGTCGTGCTGAACCCGCATTACAAGTCGATGGGCAACCTCTACGGTTCCGAGTACTGGACCTACCTGCTGCCCCGCCGCGTCGGCGACGAGATGGCGGCGGCAATCGTCGGCAACCGGCTGCCGATCGGCGCGCCGGAGGCCGTCGCGCAGCGCCTCATCGACGACTGCTTCGAGGACACGCCCGCCGCGTTCCTCGCGGCGGCCATCGAGCGCGCCCGCGCCATCGCGAACGACGCCCGACTTCGCGGCGCGGCTCGCGACCAAGCGCCGCCGGCGGGCGAGGACGAGGTGGCGAAGCCGCTGGAGGCCTACCGCGCGGAAGAGCTCGCGCGCATGCAGCTCAACTTCTTCGGGTTCGACCCGAGCTACCACGTCGCGCGCTATCACTTCGTCTACAAGCTGCCGAAGGCACGCACGCCGAGCTACCTCGCCGCACCCCGGTCGCACCCGGCGCCGATGCGCGCGCGGCGTGGCGTGAAGGCGGTCGCGGTTTGCCGTTCTCCCGCAGCGGCCGTTGCACTGACGCAAGGCACCACGATGTCCGGCGAATATGCGTCGAGACGCTTGATGCAAGTCAAGACCTGATGGAAACCGGCATGTCACCTTGCGCTACGGAGGCACGGGTGCCGTCGTCCGCGCGCGCCTTCCGGGGTGTCTTCCGCGTCCCCGCGCCGATGGCGACGGTCGTCAGAAAGACGATGATGAAGCACTCGATGCTCCGCGCCCTGATCTTCGCCGTCTGCTCGCCAGCCCGCTTGCGCTCATGCCGGCTGCGCAGGCCGCGCAGGCCGCGAAGGCCACACAGGCCGCGAAGACCACGCAGGCCGCGGCTCCAGCCCCCGGCCCGAACGACGCCTGCCTCGCCTGCCACGGCGAAGCCGACGCCAAGGCCGCGAGCGGCAAGTCGATCGCCGTCGACCCGGCGAACTTCGGCGGGTCGGTGCACGGCTCGCTGAAGCTGCCGTGCACGGCGTGCCACACCGACGTCTCCGCCGACAAGTTCCCGCACGGCAACGCAAGCCCGTCCAGTGCGCGAGCTGCCACGACAAGGCGGTCAAGGAATACACGACCACCATCCACGGCAAGGCGCGCGCCGGGGCAACCCGGTGGCGGCGACCTGCACCGACTGCCACGGCACGCACGACATCAAGCGCTCGGCCGACCCCGCGTCGCGCACCAACCGCGCCAACATCGAGACGACCTGCGCCGCGTGCCACGGCAACGAGGCGATCATCCAGAAGGCGAACCTCCCGGGCGGCAACGTCGCGGGCAAGTACCACGACAGCATCCACGGCCAGGCGATCGGCGCAGAAGACCTCGGCCAAGGACGCGGTGCCGATGTGCACGAACTGCCACGGCGCCCACGACATGCGCCCGAAGTCCGACCCGGAAAGCCGCGTCGCGCGCGCCAACATCCCCGACACCTGCGGCAGCTGCCACATGAACGTGAAGGAGAAGTGGGAGGACAGCCAGCACGGCAAGCTGCGCCAGGCCAACGTGCTCGCAGGCGCCCGGCTGCACCGATTGCCACAGCGCGCACGCGATCGCAGCGGCACGACCGCCGCAATGGCAGGTCGCCGTGATCAAGGCAGTGCGGCACCTGCCACGCCGACCACCTCGACACCTACCGCGACACGTTCCACGGCCAGGTGACGCGACTCGGCTACGCGCGCATCGCGACCTGCGCGAGCTGCCACGGCGCCCACGAGGTGCTGCCGAAGGAGCAACCCGCTGTCGAAGGTGTCGGCGCAGAATCGCTCGCCACCTGCCAGGCCTGCCACGCGAAGGCCAACGCCAACTTCGTGTCAGTTCGACCCGCACGCCAACAAGCACAAGCGCGAGGCGGCCTGATGCTGTACTTCACCGGCAATGTTCATGGACCTGCTGCTCGCTCGGCGTGTTCGCGTTCTTCGGCGCGCACACGATGCTGTGGTTCTACCGCTCGCTCAAGGTCGTGCGCGAGCGCGCGCGGCGGAACGGCCGCGCGACCGCCGGAGAAGCACTGATGGCAACCCGTCCAGACTACCCATTCCGCCGGCCGCGCAGCACGAGCGCGCCGCGCGCGCGCTACTACCTGCGGTTCGACCGCATCGACCGCGTGATGCACGCGTTCCTGATGATCACGTTCATCGGCTGCGCGATCACCGGAATGCCGCTGCTCGTCGCCGACCACGAGTGGGCGCAGGCGTTCGCGCGGCTGCTCGGCGGCTTCCAGAGCGGCGCGCTCATCCACCGCGATCTGCGCGGGCGTCATGATCGTCGTGTTCGTCGCTCACGTCGCGCGCGTGTTCGTCGACACCGCGCGCACCGGCAAGTGGCTCGAGCTGGTCTGGAGCCCGAACTCGATGGTGCCGCAATCTGAAGGACGTCGAGCGACATCGTCGGGCACGTCAAGTGGTTCGTCGGCAAGGGCCCGCGCCCGCGGTTCGACCGCTACACCTACTGGGAGAAATTCGACTACTGGGCGGTGTTCTGGGGCATGTTCATCATCGGCGGCTCGGGACTCCTCCTGTGGTTCCCGTTCTTCTTCTCGCAGTTCCTGCCGGGATGGGTGTTCAACATCGCGACGCTGGTCCACGGCGAGGAGGCGCTGCTCGCCGTCGGCTTCATCTTCACGATCCACTTCTTCAACGGGCACATCCGGCCCGAGAAATTCCCGATGGACCCGGTCATCTTCACCGGGCGGATGCAGCGAGCACGAGATGAAGGACGAGCGCGGCGACGAGTACGACCGACTGGTCCGCGAGGGCCGGCTGGCGGCGGTCGAGACCACCGCC
The DNA here is from genome assembly GCA_963750585.1 of uncultured beta proteobacterium. Lineage (GTDB taxonomy): Bacteria > Pseudomonadota > Gammaproteobacteria > Burkholderiales > Casimicrobiaceae > VBCG01. The sequence goes on along the minus strand of CAVVRH010000046.1, from coordinate 6,652 downwards.
CCGACGCCGCCGGCATGCGCACGTTCGGCTACGTGGTCGGCGGCACCGCCGTGATCCTGGGCGTCATCACCGTCGTCCTGATCGTCTACAGCTTCGTCATGTAGCGCTGTCAAGGCACGAGGGCTTAGAACGCGGGCCGGCACACCGGCCCGCCGTCTATCTGCAACTGGACGGGCACGAGCCCGTAGCCGAACCAGGAGGAGCGAACTGCACATGAACATCCGCCTGGGCACGACGCACGCTGATGGTGGGCACCGTGACGACGATCGTCGTTGGATTGCTGGCGCTCGCGGTCCGTGGCGCGGTCGCGGGCATCGTCGGGCTGGGAGTACTCGAACAGCGACGCGTTCTGCGCGAACGTGTGCCACGACGTGCACCCCGAGGAATCGATCGCGCACAAGACCTCCGCGCACGCGCGCGTGCAACTGCGTCGAGTGCCACATGGGCCGCACCTCCACGCTGCACCTGATGGCGCTCAAGCCCACGCACGTGAAGGAGCTCTGGGGCATGATCGCCGGCTACGAGCGGCCCACTGCACGGCAGCACGCTGCGCCCGGCGCGCGAGGCCTGCGAGAGCTGCCACTATCCGCAGGCCGAGCACCACGACAGCGTCGCGTTCAACAAGCGCTACGGAACGGACCCGAAGAGCAGCGAGACCGACTACCGGATCACGCTGCACACCAGCGCCGATGCCGAGCGCGACATCCCGTGGAAGGTCACGGGCATCCACTGGCACATCGCAACGACGTCGAGTTCAAGTCGCCCGGACCTGCAGGGCGCAGCGATCCCGTGGGTGCAGGTGACACGCAAGCCGACGGCACCAAGGTCACCTACATCGACCGCGAATCGAAGCTCTCGGCGGCCGACATCGGCAAGCTCGAGCCGCGCCGCATGGAGTGCTACAACTGCCACAACGCCGTCGGACATCCGTTCCCCAATCCCGCGCGACCCCGTCGACGAGGCGATCGCGGACGGCAAGATCGACCGCAGCCTTCCCTCGGCCAAGGCGCGCGCCGTGGCGCTGATCGACGCCGCCGTACAAGATCTCCGGGCCGCTCGAGGAGCGCGACGCGGCGATCGACAAGCTGATCGCGGAGCATCGGCGAAGACGGCCAGTCCCGCCCGACCTCAAGGACAAGGAGCGCAAGTTCGACAAGGCGATGAAGGACGATCCTCCTGAACGCGACCTTCGAGGAAAAGGGCATCACCTGGAAGTCGTTCCCGAACCACGCGCAGCACGCCGACACGCCGGGCTGCTTCCGCTGCCACGACGGCAAGCACTTCAACGACAAGGGCGAGGCGATCCGGCTGCAGTGCACGCTGTGCCACGACCTGCCGCAGGTCAAGCTCGAGAGCGGCCAGGGCAGCGTCGCGTCGACCATCGTCGCGGGCGTCTCGCCGCCCGACAGCCACTGCGAGCCGAACTTCATGCACGACCACCGGCTGAAGGTCGACCAGAGCTGCGCGATGTGCCACGGCGAGCTCAAGTTCGGACGCGAAGGCGGCAACTTCTGCGCCAACCCGGCCTGCCACGGCCGCACCTGGCCGGCCGTCAACCTGAACGCCGAGGCCAAGACTGCGGAGGCGGCCCCGGCCGCGCCCGCGGCACCTGCGGCCGCGCCGGCAAAGGCACCGGCCGATGCGAAGAAGACAGGTGGCAAGTCGTAGGCAGGCTCGCGAGCCGAGCGAAGCGACAGATTTCCACGGCGATCGTCCCGCCGGGTTGTCCGGTCAGGACGCGCCACAACCGCAAGGAGATGTCATGAAGACGTTGTTGATCGCTGTTGCCGCGGCGGGCGCGCTCGCCGTTTCGGGCGGTGCCGCCGCCGCTACCGGCGCCGAACTCTTCAAGTCGAAGGGTTGCGAGACCTGCCACGCGCCGGACACGAAGAAGATGGGCCCGTCGCTCAAGGATATCGCCGCCAAGAAGGGCGACGCCGTCGCGATCGCGGCCAAGCTCAAGGACGGCAAGGGCCATCCGAAGGTCGCTGCCAGCGACGACGAAATCAAGTCAATGGTCACCTTCGCGATGACCGGCAAGTAGCGGCAGCCGCGTATCGCAGGATCACGACGGGTCGGCCTTCGTGCCGGCCCGTCGGCCTTTCCGGGAAGCGCTCGAGACGAGGCGGCCTCCGTCAGTGTCCCGGCGCAGTTCCGCCGGAACTTCGGAGTCCCGCCTGGGCCGCACCACGCGCTCGGTCGTCGGGCAGGCGCCTGCGCTGCCGCCAGGGGCCCAACAAGGCCCCCGCGGCGTGCTAGCATGCGCGCCGCTGTCAGCCGGGCGGGCATGCCGTCCGTTGAGGGCTGCAGGCCGCCCGCAAGGAGCGGATCCTTGGGGTGTGTGCCCCGCCATGATTCACAAAGGAGACACCATGAAGTCAATGTTGATCGCGGTGGCCGCTGCCGCCAGCCTGATGGCCGCCGGTGCGGCAAGCGCCCAGTCCGGTGCCGAGCTCGAGAAGGCGAAGGGCTGCGCCACCTGCCACGCCGCCGACGTGAAGAAGGTCGGTCCGGCCTGGAAGGACGTTGCTGCCAAGTACAAGGACAACAAGGAAGCCGAGGGCAAGATCGTCGCGATGCTGAAGAACGGCACGGGCCACCCGAAGGTCGCGGGCTCCGACGCCGAGCTCGTCAGCCTCGCCAAGTTCGCGCTGGCCGGCGGCAAGTAATCGCGTCATCGACGCGGCATGGAAGAGGCCGGCAATCGCCGGCCTTTTTCCTGGGTCTCCGGAGCTTTGCGGGCAACGCCGGCGGGCGGCCCCTCTCGAAGGGTCAGAGCGCACTTAGGGGCTCCGGACGATCCCGTTGGACGAGGGACAGATAGTGTTCAAGTGAGTCGCCAGCCAATGGCTTGACCATGACGCGCAGGGTGTTCGTGAGCCGTCCCATTTCAACGCCGCTGCGCGTTCGGGCTTGAACGTAGCCGAGCGACTTCCAGAACCGCTCGGCACGCGCGTTGCCTTGCACCACACCAAGCCGCAGCCAAGTTGCGCCATTCGATGCGGCCCAAGCTTCGAGCCCTTGGTAAAGGGCCTGGGCGTCGCCTGTTCCGTGCCGTGATGTTCCGACAATGAACAAGCCTATGTGCCAGACACTCGGAGCCAGAAGGTCTGAAATGACGCTCGCCATTGCGACCATCGAGTTTCTCTCGTCCATGTAGCCGATGAGCCACTTCTTCGTGAAACTCCAGCCCGCCGGGAGTTCACCGTGGATCTCTTCACGGGCTTCGTTCGGTCCGGCTGGCTCTCCGTGGACGGCGAGAAAGTATTCCGGATTTGCGTCAAAGAAGCGCTGCAACTCCGGCTCAAGTTCTCGCGTGAGTTCGATTGTGCGCAGTGCCTTGAGCTGAGAAGCTGGCAGCTCTGAGGGCGGCATTCTGTGCGCTCCAACCTTGCTATGGGGAATGGCCAACGGCCACGACTCGGGGCTGTGAACGCGTCACCTCTTGCCCCGCCGGGCCGACAGCAATCGGCGCGACGGGTACTGCCTGGAGGACTTCGAGGATTTTCGACCGCTGCGCGCGCTGCAAGACACGCTGCGGCGACGTTGACGATTGGGCGCTCACTATCGCTCTGGCAATTCGGCCGAAACAATGCGGCGGATGCGCGTCACGACTCGTTCGCGAGCGTCGCGGCGAGGCTTCCTGCGATCCGAAGGGGAATCAATGCGCTATCCGTACGACGCGCGGACGCGCTCCGGCGTGAACGGCACGGTGCGCAGGCGAATGCCGGCCGCGTCGAACACCGCGTTGGCGAGCGCCGCGGGGACCGGTGTCGACGCCGCCTCGCCGGCGCCGAGCGGCGGCTCGTTGCGCCGGATCACGAGATCGATCGCGATTTCCGGCACGTCCGGAAAGCGCAGGATCGGATAGTCGCGAAATCGACGCTCGTCACGCGCGCGCGATCGAACTTCACTTCCTCGTGGAGCGTGCGCGACAGCGTCTGCAGGATCGAGCCCTCGATCTGCGCCTTCACCGCGTCCGGGTTGATGACCAGCCCGCAGTCGTGCGCGCAGCCGACCCGGCGCACCCGGATCGCGCCGGTCGACTTGTCGACCTCCGCCTCCATCGCGATCGCGACGTAGGTCTCGTTGTTCTTGTAGTGCAGGTACGCGATGCCGCGGCCGACGCCGCCGGGGCCGGGCGACGGTCGAGGGCGCCAGTCGATCAGCGACGCGGCACGCTTCACCACCTCGATGCCGCGCGGATCGGTGAGTCCCGCCAGCCGGAACTCCAGCGCGTCCTTGCGGGCGGCGGCGGCCAGCTCGTCGGTGAAGCTCTCGACGGCGAAGCCGTTGGCGATCTTGCCCGGCGCGCGCAAGTTCGACGGGCGCAGCGGCGCGTCCTTGAGCCAATGCACGATGACGTCCTGGTTCGCCACCGCGTAGGGCGGATTGCCGTTCTGGCTGATGAGGCCGGTCGAAATGCCCGGCGTCTGCGGGATGCCCGCCGCTTCCGGCCCGAGCAGCGGAATGTTGGGGAGATTCGCCGTCGCTTTCGGGATCCACATCTCGGTGCGCCACGCGGCGATCCGGCCGTCGTCGCCGACTGCGCCCTCGAGCGCCAGCAGCTGCGGCGGGCCCTTGGGGTCCCAACCGAGTTCGTCCTCGCGCGTCCACTGCACCCGCACCGGCTTGCCGACCGCGCGCGAGAGCAATGCCGCGTCGGCGGCCGCGTCGTCGTGACCGTTCATGCCGTAGCAACCGGCGCCGTCGACGTAGATGACGCGCACGGCATCGCGCGGCAGGTCGAGCAGACGCGAGATCGTCTCGCGGAAGCGATGCGTGGCCTGCGACGCGCTCCAGATCGTCGCCTTGCCATCGCGAACATCGGCGACCGCGCACGACGGTCCCATCGACGCGTGCGAGTGCATCGGCCAGTAGTACTCGCCGGACAGCCGCTTGCCGGCGCTCGCGAGCGCCGCCTTCGCATCGCCCTTGCTCACCAGCGTCTCGTCGACGAACGGGCCGGCCCGCATCCACGCGCGCACGCCCGCGTCGCCGATCAGTGCGGCGCCCTCCGACCAACGCGCCTTCAGCGCGCGCGCGGGCCGACATCGCGTCCCATTCGGACGAGGCGACGACGCCGAGGAAGTCCTTGATGCGCACGACACGCGCGCCCGGAATCGACTTGATCGACGCTTCGTCGACGTCGAGGAGCTTCGCGCCCACGCTTGCCGGTCGCAAGACCGCACCGTGAAGCATCCCGTCGACGACGATGTCGTGCACGAACGGATGGCGGCCGGTCACCTTCGCCGGAACGTCCGGTCGCGGCAACGGCCTGCCGACGACGATGTAGGTCGTGGGGTCCTTGAGCGGCGCCTTCGGATCGACCTTGACGCTGAATCGACGATCGCCGACCAGCTCGCCGATGCGAACGCCCACGCCGCCGGACTTCGCGCGCACTTCGCCGTCGACGGCTTCCAGTTCCGCCCGCGGTTTGCCGAGACGCTCCGCCGCGAGACCGAGCAACGCCTCGCGCGCGGTTGCGGCCGCCTGGCGGATCTGCACGCCACCACGCATCACGCCGGTGCTGCCGGCCGTCGGGCCTTGATCGGGCGTAAGCGCGGTGTCGCCTTCGACCAGCGTGATCCGCTCGACCGCGCAACCCAGTTCCTCGGCGGCCATCTGAGGAATCGCGATGCGCAGGCCCTGTCCGAGATCGACCTTGCCACAGAAGATCGTGACGCGGCTGTCGGAACCGATCGCGAGGAAGCCGTCGACTTCGTTGGGATCGAGCGTCTTGCCGAGCGCCCTTTCGGCGGCGGGTGCACGTTGGGCGGCGGCGCCGCCGCTCAGCGTGAAGCCGACAACCAGTGCGCCGCCGGCCTTCAGGAAATCGCGACGCGCGGGAATCATTTCGACCCCGCTGCAACGAGTACCGCATTGACGATGCGCTGGTGCGTTCCGCAGCGGCACAGGTTGCCTCCCAGCGCCTGTTTCACCTCGTCACGGGTGGGCCGGGGATTCTTGCCGAGCAGCGCCGCGGCGCTCATCACCATGCCGGGAATGCAGTAGCCGCACTGCGCCGCCTGCTGTTCGATGAAGGCCTGTTGCAGTGGGTGCGGCTTCGTTTCCGAGCCCAGGCTCTCGATCGTCGTGACCGACTTCCCAACCGCCTGGCCGACCGGCACGAGGCACGACGGCGTCGCCTCGCCATCGATCAGTACGGTGCACGCACCGCATTGGCCGAGCCCGCAGCCGTACTTGGCGCCGGTCAGGCCGAGCTGGTTGCGCAAGACGAAGAGCAGTGGCTCGGCAGTGTCGCGCACCTCGACCGTACGCGTGCTCGCGTTGACTTTCAATGCGAGGTTCGGCATTTGGGATCTCCGTGTCGCCGCAGTCGTCGGATGTTCACTTGCGCCGACGACGGCTCGTGACCTTCGAGTGGCATTCGGGGGGAGAGAATTCGAACCTCCATCATCTTGCTCCCAAAGCAACGGCGCAATGTTATCGCTACCCGCGGATCCGCCAATAGAAATCGGCTCTGACAGCCAATATTTTGGCACTGGCCTGGTCGGTTTCTGCCCGGCCTTCGTCGAGCTTGGCGAAGAAATATTGGCTCAATTCTCACCCACTTCGTGCCATGCAAGGCGCTGAATGCTGCGCCCGCGAAAACGCAGAATCGAGGTGGCTCCTGAACCGCTGCTCTCGA
>CAVVRH010000045.1:0-92549 GCA_963750585.1 uncultured beta proteobacterium | reverse complement strand
GCCGTGGGCGACCTCGCAGATCCGCCAGTCGCAGATCAAGGACGGCTTCACCGTCGTGTCCTATCCGCAGGTTGAACCAGCCGAGCCACACGCCAGGTCACCGGCTGGATGTGGGGCGTGAACAAGGCCAAGCCTGCGGCGCAGAAGATCGTCGCTTGGGACTTTATCCAGTTCATGCTCGCCAAGCCCGACGACTGGCTGGCCAAGGTCGCGTTCGTGCAGCCGGTGAAGGGCGTCAACCAGACGGCCGTGGCGAAGAGCTTCCCGTTCTTCGACGTGCACATGAAGGACGTCGCGACGGCGACCTGGTACATCCGGTCCGAGTACACCAACGAGATCGGCCAAGCGGTCGGCCGTGCGATCGAACGTACGGTCTATGACGGCGTGGATCCGAAGGCGTCGCTCGACCAGGCGCAGATCGAAGTCGACAAGGTCCTGAAGAAGACCGCTCCGTAGGTCAGAGGCACTTGGCAGGGTGCAGGCCGGCCGCCGCGCCTGCACCCTGTCGCCAACGACTGCGACGGATGTCCAACCGGCTCCTTCGAAAGACCGCGCAGTGAGTACGCCGGCCGCCCGAGGCCGCCACTGGAGCCTCGCATCCAAGCAGGCGGCGTTCGGGGTCGCGATCATCGCCCCCACACTGGCGATCCTTGCGATCTTCCGCTTCCTGCCGATGGTCCAGGCGCTGTACCTGAGCCTGACCGAGTACGACCTCGTACATCCCCCGAAATTCGCGGGCCTCGCCAACTTCGCAAGCCTGGTGCAGGACCCGCTGTTCTTGAAGTCGGCACGCGTTTCGATAATGTACGTGCTGTTCAGCGTGGTTCCGGTGATCCCGCTATCGCTCGGACTTGCCGTCCTGTTCAACCGCTCGCTCTGGTTGAAGAACATCTTGCGCTCGGCGGTGTTCATGCCCGTCGTGATGCCAGCGGTGGTGATGGCGGTTGTGTGGACCTTCATGTACCAGCAGGACGGCGTCGTGAACACGATCCTGTCCTGGTTCGGCGTCGAGCCGGTGCCGTGGCTGCGCAGCAGCGCCACGTCGCTCTGGGCCGTCATCCTGATCGGCATCTGGCGGGCGACGCCGTACTACATGGTCATCTTCCTCGCCGGGCTGCAGGCGATCCCGGCCGATTACTACGACGCAGCGCAGATGGACGGGGCCGGCACTTGGGCGACGTTCCGGCACGTAACGCTGCCTCTGTTGCGGCCGACGCTGCTCCTCGTCATCGTGATGAACGTGATCGTCGCGATGAAAGTCTTCGCGGTGCCGCTGATCATGACCGGAGGCGGACCAGCCGACTCGACCCGGGTGTTGCCGCTCTTCATCTACCAGACTGCTTTCGAGTTCTTCGACATGGGCCGGGCGGCCGCGATGAGCGTCTTCCTATTCGTCGCCGTGATGCTGTTCTCGTTCGTGCAGGTCCGGCTATTCACCCGGCAGGACGACAACCGATGACGAGCGCCACCGAAACCCTCGGACCGCGGGCGCCCGTCAAGCGACTGTCCGGCTTCCGGCGCTGGTTGCGCAAGCGCCGCGGAAGTCTCGCGGCGTTCATCGTCCTCGCCGGCGTCGCCTGCGTCACGCTGCTGCCGTTCTACTGGATGGCCTCGTCCTCGCTGCGGACGATGGAGACGATGTTCAGCCTCCCGATCCAGTGGATCCCGGTCCCACCGAACTGGCAGTCGTACGTGCAGGCTTGGAGAGCGCAGGACTTCACCCGCTACTTCCTCAACAGCGGCTTCGTCGCGGTGGCGATCACGTTTTGCAACCTGTTGCTCTGTTCGCTCGCCGGCTACAGTCTCACCAAGTTCCGCTACCGGGGGCGGGGGGTGATGTTCCTCCTGATCCTCAGCACGATGATGCTGCCACTGGAAGTGACGATGGTGCCGCTCTTCCTCATCATCAAGAAGCTCGAGTGGGCGAACACCTACCAAGGCCTGATCGTGCCGTTTCTGGTGGACGGCTTCGGCGTCTTCCTGATGCGCCAGTACATGATGAGCATTCCCAGCGACATCATCGACTCGGCGCGGATCGACGGCGCCTCCGAACTGCGCATCTTCTGGATGATCGTGCTGCCGCTGTGCAAGCCGGCGCTGGTCGCCCTCGCGGTGTTTACGTTCCGCGAGGCCTGGGACATGTACATCTGGCCGCTCATCATCATCACCAAGGATTCGCTGCGTACGCTCCCGCTGGGCATCTCGCTCTTCATGAGCAGCTACGGCACGTCGTGGGACCAACTGATGGCGATCGCCGTACTCGGGACACTGCCAATGATCCTGCTGTTCTTCTTCCTGCAGCGCGCCTTCATTCAGGGCATCGCTGCAACCGGCCTCAAGGAGTAGCCGACGATGTCCGACTCGATGCGCGCCGTGGTCATTGCCCGCTACGGTGATGCACTGCGCGCGACCCGGCGTCCCGTCCCGCGCCCGGAGCCCGGCGAGGTGCTCGTGCAAGTTCGCGCGAGCGGCCTATGCAGCACGGATCTCCATCTGCTCTCCGGCCGCCAGCCTCTTGGTGACCTGCCGCGCATCGTCGGGCACGAGCTTGCAGGGGATGTCGTGGAGCTCGGCGATGGCGTGACGGGCTGGCGTACAGGCGATCGCGTCACGGCCGCCATCGATGTCACCTGCGGGCGCTGCCTGCATTGCCAGACCGGCCAGACGCAGCGCTGCCGGATGATGAAGCGAATCGGATTCGAGCGCGATGGCGGACACGCGGATTATGTCGCCGTGCCCTCCGCGAACCTCGTGGCGTTCGATACGACGATTGCGTACGAGGCGGCGGCGATTCTCCCGGACGCGGTGGCCTGCATGTACCACAGCCTGATCCACCAGGGTGGCGTGGGCATTGGACAGCGCGTGCTGATCCTCGGCGCCGGTGGTCTCGGGATCCATGGTGTGCAGATCGCGAAGAGCGCCGGCGCGCAGGTCCTCGCAACCAGCCGCCGCGCCGAACGGCTCGCCCTCGCCGAGCGATACGGCGCGGTGGGCGTGGACACCGCACGGGCATTGCTCGAAGAGGCAGTTGCGACGTTCACGGACGGCGAGGGCGTGGACGTGGTGGTCGACAACATCGGCAACCGCGCGAGCGTGCGGGAAGGCCTGGCCATGCTGCGGCCAGGCGGCCGGTTCCTGGTGGTCGCCTACGTTGACGAGACGTTCGAGGTCCCGTCGATGCAGCTCTTCAAGACGGAGCAGCAGATCATCGGATGCCGCGGCAGCACGCGGCAGGACCTCGTCGACGTGGTCGCCCTAGTACGGACCGGGCAGGTGACGCCTGTGTTGGGCGCGTCCTATTCCCTGGACCGGATCGACGATGCGGTCGCCCGACTCGAATCGGGCGACGTGCAGGGACGGATCTGGTTGACGCGTGATTGACCGCGATACAGAGCCCGGAGCAACCATGCTGGTTTTCGTCGGCACCTACACCGAACCCATCCTTTTTGGCACTGGGAAGGTCCTGGAGGGCAAGGGCGAGGGTATTTACGCCTGGCGCCTCGACCTATCGTCTGGCCGCCTCGATCCGGTGGGCAAGACGACCGGCGTGACCAACCCGTCCTACCTCGCCATCGACGCGGGCGGGCGCTTCCTGTATGCGGTCAACGAACTCAAGACGTACGAAGGGCAGCCGACCGGGACGGTGAGCGCGTTCACGCTCGACCCGTTGACCGGAGCGCTGCGGCTGCTCAACAAGCGGCGCACCCATGGCACCGACCCCTGCCACGTGATCGTGGATGATGCGCGCCGGCACGTCTTCGTCGCCAACTTCGCGAGCGGGAGCGTCTGCGTGCTCCCGATCCGGGACGACGGGAGCCTCGACGAGGCGTCGGACTTCGTCGCGCACGTTGGGTCCGGGGCCGATCCCGCCCGCCAGAAAGGTCCCCACGCGCATTCGGTCACGCTCGACTCGTCGACGCGTCTCGCATTCGTGCCGGACCTCGGTCTCGATAAGCTGATGGTGTACCGCTTCGACGCGAAGCGCGGCATGCTCGACCCGCACGCGGTGCCGTGGTTCAAGGTCAGGCCGGGTGCCGGACCACGCCATCTGGCGCTGCATCCCGGCGGCCCGTTCGCCTACCTCGTCAACGAGTTGGATTCCACCGTGGTCGCGCTGCGATACGACGGGATGGCTGGAACGTTCGAGTACCTCCAGTGCGTCCCCACCCTGCCCGCCGGCTTCACGGGCGCGAGCACGTGTGCGGACATCCAGGTGCACCCGTCGGGGCGGTTCCTGTATGCGTCGAACCGCGGGCACGACAGCATCGTGATCCATCGCATCGATCTAGCCACGGGCCGGCTCGACCTCGTAGCGCATGCTTCGACGGAAGGGAAGACGCCGCGTAGCTTCGGCATCGACCCGACTGGGCACTTCTTGCTCGCCGCGAATCAAGACAGCGACTCCATCGTCACTTTCCGTATCGACCCAGATAGTGGACGCCTGATACCGACCGGCCATGTAACGCAGGTACCGACGCCCGTTTGCATAAAGCTTCTGGCGTCGAAAGACGTACCAGCGGCGTAATCGGAAGCGGTCAGGGCAATAGGCAGCGACGATCGACTTTGCGAACGACGACCGTCGACTTCGGATTGCAAGCGGGCGTACGTGCGTGCTCCAAGCCGATGTGCGAGGGCGCTCCCGCGTAGAATCATTACTCGGTATTACTCACGAGGCGGTCCATGGCGGTATCGGTCACGAGCAAGGGCCAGGTCACTATCCCGAAACGGGTTCGGGGCGCCTTGGGCATCACCCCAGGCAGCCAAGTCGAGTTCGACGTCGCGGGCGGCGGCGCGCGGCTCAAGCTGGTCAAGAGGCATGCCTCTTCACGCATCGAGGAGGGGTCGGCCATTCTGAATTACCAGGGTCCCCGGATTTCGGTGGATCAGATGCATGGTGGACGGGCGATGAAGAAGGCAGCGAAGGGTGCGCGCCGTTGACACGAACATCCTTGCGCGGTTTTACCTCTGCGACGATGCGGCGCAGGGGCGTATTGCTGCTGGAGTGCTTTCGGCCGGCGACGTGTTCGTTTCCAAGTCCGTGATCCTGGAACTCGAATGGCTCCTACGGTATGTGGCCGAGCAACCGGAAAGCAAGATGATCAAGTGCCTGGCACATCTGATCAGGCTACCGAAGATCGCGGCGAAATCGAGGCAGCGCTAGGCCACTGCCGGAATGGAATTGATCTTGCCGATGCGCTGCATCTCGCGGCCAGCAAATCATGCGCCGAGCTGGTAATCTTCGATGACCGAGGTTACGCGCGCCGGGCACGGAAGCTTCGCCTCAAGCCACCCGTCCGCGTGCCGACGCGCTAATTCTGTTCGGTCATCATCGTCGGATTCATCGGTCAACTTCGCCGGAATTTGCAATTCTCTTGCCGGTTGCTGATTTGCGCGAACGAGCAGCAGACTTGCCTGCCGACTTTACCCCTTGCTGGCTTTCTACGCCGCCGCCGGCTTCTTGGTGGCGCCAGGCTCGCCGGTCGTGGGCGCCTTGCGGGTCGTCGCGGTAGCCACCTTAACCGGCGTCTTGCCCACCTTGGTTGGCGTCGACTTGCGGCGACGGGCGGCCGGTATCATCGCCGGAGCGACCTCTGCCATCTCGATGCCAAACACGTCGGCCAGATGGGGATCATCGAGCACCTTGCCGGAAGGCGTGGCCTGTTTTGATTTCGGCAGGCCGGCGCCCGCCTGCATGACGAGCTCCTTGGCATCGACACGGCGCAGCCTGAATATCAATTCGGGTTGCTCATCAAGGCGCGCGCCCACACCGTAGAGCACGGCGGCGACGTGCTTGCACATGGAAGCCCAGTCCGGACAACTGCAGTTGAATTGAATTTCCCGCGGCGCAGGGAAGAGGCCGGTGTTCGGGCTACAGATGCGCTCCATCACGGCTCTGGAAAGCCGTCCTTGCAGAAGTTCGACCAGCGAATCGATCGAGCCCGCGCAATCGGCGCTGATGGAATGCCACCGCTTCCCGGGCACAGCGAGGACCCTGACAGCGACCTTGTACAGACTCGACCCCACTACCTGCGCCTGCACTTCCCCTTCCGTGATCTTGAGATCGATCACCGAACCGTTGCGCACATAGGTGCGTCCCCGCGGCAACCGGTTGGCAAAGTCGCTGTAACGCTCCAGGTTGTCGCACCATGCCTTGCCCCAGAAGGTCTTGGCGATAGCGCCACGAGAGACCGCCACCGGTGACAGGTTGGTCCCCGCTTTTCTTGCCCGGGCGGCTGCCCTTGCAGATTTCTTGCGACGCTCGGCGGCTGAGACATAAGGCTTCCAGCTATAGAAGCTCACCTGAGCTCTCCCTTACGATCAGCGTTCCTGCACGGCATGAATGTCGAGCTTCACCAGGTCGAGCAGCTCGCGGTCGCTCATCTCGGTGAGCAGAAGTTCCGCGCCGCCTTCCAGCACATCCTTGACGAGTTGCTGTTTCGATTCGATCAGCTGGTCGATGCGGTCTTCGATAGTGCCGCGGCAGACGAACTTGTGCACCAGAACGTTGCGTTGCTGGCCAATGCGAAAGGCACGATCCGTAGCCTGATTCTCCACGGCGGGATTCCACCAGCGGTCGAAGTGTATAACGTGCGAGGCGGCGGTAAGGTTGAGTCCCGCGCCGCCGGCCTTGAGCGAGAGCACGAAGAAGGGCGTCAGTTCGTCCTCCTGAAATCGCTTCACCAGTCTCGCGGCGCTTGGCCACCGGCGTGCCCCCATGCAGCACCAGACCTTCGCGACCGAAGACGGCGCCAAGAAAGGCCGCCAGTGGCTCGGTCGTTTCGCGGAATTGGGTGAACACCAGCATTTTTTCTTGCTTGGCGGCGATGACCTCGGCTAGCTCGTTGAGGCGGTCAAACTTGCCGCTGTCATCCGCGCTCCAGGCTCCATCGCACAGCCATTGCGAGGGATGGTTGCATATCTGCTTGAACCGCATCAGGAAGGAAAGCACCACTCCCTTGCGAGCCATCCCTTCGGCATCCTCCAGCGCAGCGGCCAGTTCGTTCACCGCCTGCTGATACAGCGCGGCCTGCGCCGGACTAAGGTGGCACCAGGCCTTGAGCTCCGTCTTGTCCGGCAAGTCGGTGATCACCCGTTTGTCGGTCTTCAGGCGCCGCAGAATGTAGGGTCGTACCAGTGCGCGCAACGGGCCGAAGTGTTCGGCCTTGGCCAATCGTTTGGTGAAACTGGCGAAGGCCTTCTCCGTGCCCAAAAGACCGGGGTGGGTGAAGTCGAATATCGACCACAGATCGGAAAGCCTGTTCTCCACGGGTGTGCCGGTCAGCGCAATACGCATCTGCGCGTTCAGCTTCTTCACCTGGCGCGTCTGCTTCGCGCCAGGATTCTTGATTGCCTGAGCTTCGTCCAGCACGGCCACGCGCCACTGCACGCCTTCAAGGGACGGCAAGCGCGGCAAGGTGCCGTAGGTGGTCATGACGAGATCGATACGACTCAACCGCTCCGCATCCAGCGCTTGCAGCTCAGCCGCCGGGAGTTCCGAGGGATGCGCGATCAGGAGGCGCAGGCCGGGGGAAAATCGCTCGGCTTCCGCGGCCCAGTTGGCCAATAGCGACGCCGGCGCGACCAGCAGGCTGGGGCGGAATTCCCTGCGCTCGCGTTTGAGTATCAGCAGCAGAGAAAGCACCTGGATGGTCTTGCCCAAACCCATGTCATCGGCGAGACACGCCCCCAGCCCCAGGCGGGTGAGTAGATACAGCCAGCGAACGCCGGTCTGCTGATAGGGGCGCAGTGTGCCCTTGAGTTCCGGCCCGGGATTAACCTGCGCCAGACCCTCCGGCTGACGCAGCCCCTGCAGGGTATCGGCCAGCCAAGGGCCGGCGACCAATTGCGACCAGTCGGCATCGGCGGAATCGACCGCGTCGTCGAGCGAGGCCCCCGCCACCATGCGCATCGCCTCGGCAAAGGGCAGACCATTTTCGGCCGCCATCTGTTCGATAGCCTGGAATCGCTCGAGCATACGGCCCAGCTTTTTTCGGTCCACCTCGACCCAACGTCCCCGGATCAGTTGCAGGCCGTCGCCGCCGGAAAGCAGCGCCTCGATCTCGGTGGCACTGAGCCGCTCGCCGTCAAGCGAAACCTCCATGCTGAAGTCCAGCAGCGCGTCCTTTCCCAGCAACGAAGGAGGTCCTGCGCCCAAGCTGGCCTTGACCAACGGGCGTGCGGGACGACCGGCCCGCCAGGTGCCCGGCACGCGCACCACGATGCCGGCGGCCTCGAGCTTCGGTACGTCAGTGAGGAACTGATAGGCATCGGTGGGCAGCCAGCGCAACGGGTGATAGATATCGCCCGAGTCCACCATCGCGCGCAGCCAGCCGCATTGTTCCGCCGCGCGCTGCACCGGCATCAGCAGGGAGAGGAGCCGCGCCTGGCTCTTGCCATCGGAGAACTCAGCCAGCGCCTGCGATAGCGGCAAATGCTGCGCCCTGCCGTGCGCTGACAGACGCGAAGTGTAGGTGGCGAGAAAGGCGAACGGCGCCTCCGGGTCCTTGCGGTTTTCCGCGAGATTGAAATGTACCCGGCCAACCAGATTCCAGACCGGATGACGTGCCTTGAGAAATTCCTGGAGCGAGCTCTTCGATGCGACAAGTTCATCGCGCAAGGCGGCATCGAGATCAGTCCAAAGTGTGGTCAGCACTTCGGTCGTCAGATATTCCACACCGCTCATCGGAGGTGCGTCGGCGACCAAGGCAGCGAAGGCCTGTTCGTCGGGTGCGGCGATGGCGTCGCCCTCGCGTGTGGCGCACAACGCCATCACATAGCGCGCGGCAAAATCGCGCCACCACGCCCAAGACGGCGGCAGAATGCTGCCGACTTCAGCGGCCCCGAGATGCAGCAGGCCATGCCCGGAACCAATGGCGAAGGCATCGGTGAGACGCTGGGCAAGCGCGGCAGGCAAGGATGGTGCGTCAGAATCCGGCACCAGCACCAGATGGCCGTGCGGTGTCAGCAGCGGCGCGAGGAAGTCGGTGGCGGCAATTGACATGCCCCGGCATTCTACTGAGCGCAGCGGCCCAAGACGATCGCGCTCTGCGCGGGAGATCCATGTTGACTGTGCTCCCACCATGGGAGCACAACTCAAGCAATGCGGGTGATCGCGATCTCGACGTTGCGACGGTTCTGGCAGAAGCATCCGCTGGCCGAAATCCCCGTTGCGAGCGTGGTACGCAGAGGCGCGGCGAGCACGTTGGGGACGGCCCGGAGAAGTCAAGGCGGCGCGACGAAACGTCAGCATCATCGCGAACAACCAAGTGGTGTTCAACATCAAGGGCAACGACTACAGGCTCGTAGTCGCGGTGCGTTACGACAAGCAGATCATGTTTATTCGATTCGTCGGTACGCACGCCGAACACGACCGGATCGATGCCTCGGCGATATGACGATGGAACTGAAACCAATCAAGACCAAGCGCGACTACCAGACGGCGCTGAGACTGGCGCAACAGCTGTGGGACGCTCCCACGGGAGGTGCGGACGCCGATGCGCTCGACATCCTGACGCTGTTGATCGCCGACTACGAGGCCAATCATTTCCCGATTGCGGACCCCGATCCGATCGAATACCTCGAATACGTGATGGAGTCGCGCGGGCTGACGCGAAAGGATCTCGAGCCATTTCTCGGATCGCGAGCCAGGGTGGCCGAGGTGCTCAATCGTGCAAGGCCGCTCACGCTGGAGATGATTCGCCGACTGTCTGAAGGACTCAGTCTGCCCGCCGACATCCTCGTGCAGCGTTACTCGCTACGGGGCGCTGCATAGCGAAAGGCGCGTCCGGCATGGCCGGTGATGGCGTTGCGCCCGAGACAGTCAGTGAGAGCTGGCGGCGTCGCGCTCGACCTGCGCCAATACCAGGTTAACCCCGACGAAAGTCTTATTGCGCGCCGCCAGGCCCACCGATAGTCTTGAGTCCAGATGGCGGCGGTCGAGACTCGCCGGGTCAGGGTTGTACGGCGCTTGCGACGCCTTCGTGAAGGCCGATTGATGGAACCAAAGACCACCGTCATTGCTGACGACCGGGAAGCCCGCGCGGACGTTGTGCAGCATTTGCTCGCCAGGCCGGACTGCGAGGTCATCATTCGGCGCTTGCGGCTTGGCGACTACCAGATTGCGGGTCGCCTGTTGGTCGAGCGAAAACGCTGGCCGGATCTCGTCGCTTCAATTGTTGACGGGCGCTTGTTCCGCCAGGCGTGCCGGTTGGCTGGCTCACCGTTGCACACCGCCGTGCTGCTTGAAGGGAGCGAGGAAGACTTCGCCGAGTGCACGATGACACGCGAGGCGATTCAAGGCGCTCTCATTAGCTTGAGTGTCATCCTGGGGATCCCGGTACTACGTTCACGCGACGCTGAGGAATCCGCAAGGCTCATGCTCTACGCCAGCCGTCAGTTGCGGAGCGTGATTTCGGGGGCCGTGGCTCGCCCAGGCTACCGACCCAAATCGAAGCTACGGACTCAATTGCGCATTCTGCAGGGATTGCCGGACGTGGGTCCTGTTCGTGCTGCCCGCTTGCTGGACAAATACGGCAGTGTTGAGGCGGTCCTCACGGCTGGCCGTGAAGACCTCACCCTCGTGCCCGGCATCGGCAAGGTCGCTGCGGAAAGAATTCGATGGGCGGTAACGGAGCCAGACATTCGGAAGGCATGCCTCTGCACACGGTGAGAAGATCCTGAGCGTGAGCCAGGATCGGCTGATCGACCGCGCGATCCAGCAGGCGGTGCAGCGCGGACGACACGAGGCCGTCGCCGCGTCTAGAACGCCACGTTCGCTCCGCCCTTGAGCTTCAGCATCGTGCGCGCCTCATCTGGCGTTGCCACCTCGTAGCCGAGGCCCTCGATCACCTGCCGTGCGGCCCGCACCTGCTCGGCATTCGACTTTGCGAGCTGCCCCGGGCCGATCCACAGCGAATCCTCGAGCCCCACGCGCACGTTGCCGCCGAGCGCAACCGACTGCGCGGCGATCGGCAACTGACTGCGACCGGCACCGAGCACGCTCCACAGGTACTGGTCGCCGAAGAGCCGGTCGGCCGTGCGGCGCATGTGCGCAACGTCCTCGGGATGCGGGCCGATGCCGCCGAGGATCCCGAACACCGACTGGATGAAGAACGGGGGCTTCACGACGCCCCGGTCGGCAAAGTGGCGCAGGGTGTACAGGTGGCCGATGTCGTAGCACTCGATCTCGAATCGAGTGTTGTTCGCGTTGCAGGTCGAGAGGATGAACTCGATGTCGCGGAAGGTGTTCTTGAAGATCCGGTCCACCGATCCTTCGAGGTACGGCCGCTCCCAGTCGTGCCGGAACTCGCGGAAGCGCTCGAGCATCGGATACAGGCCGAAGTTCATCGAGCCCATGTTGAGCGATGCGACCTCGGGCTTGAAGTGCGCGCACGGCTTCACCCGCTCGTCGACCGTCATCGTCGGCGCACCGCCCGTCGTGATGTTCACGACGACGTTGCACGCGCGCTTGATCCTCGCGAGGAACGGTGCGAACGCCTCGGGGCGCTGGTCGGGCCGCCCATCCTTCGGGTCGCGCGCATGCAGGTGCACGATCGCAGCACCCGCCTCGTACGCACCGATCGCCGCGTCGGCGATCTCGTCGGCGGTCACGGGCAGGTACGGCGACATCGACGGCGTATGGATCGCGCCGGTCACCGCGCAGGTGATGATGATCTTGCGGCGGGGCTTGGCGGTCGGGGCGTTGGCCATCTTGCGTTCCTCTTGTCAGATGTCGGGTGCGGGCTGCCCACGCTTGTGGGCGACCAGCGCGGCGAGACGCTCGTCGCGCCACAGGCTCTTCGCGGCAATCTCCTCCGGCGGACAGCGCGGAGGACCACGCGGCGGCTGCGCGTTGCCATGCCGCATCGTCCCAGACGGACGACGGCGGCCGGATCGGCCATGCGTAACGGCGGAACTAGTCGACGTAGCGCCTGCAGTAGTCCGGCGATCCCGCCCGGAGCGTTCAGCTCGATCGTCTCGAACGGCCCCATGAACGCCCAGCGCAGCCCGAGGCCGTCCGCGATCGTGTGGTCGAGGTCGTGCGGGCTCGACGAAGCCGTCCTGCACGAGCCGAAAGGCCTCGGTGAGCAGCGCGGCCTGCAGCCGGTTGAGGATGAAGCCGTCGATCTCGCGCTTGACGTCGATCGGCGCCTGGCCCGACTGACGCGAGGATCTCGCGGGCGCGCCGCCTGCGTCTCGTCCGACGTCCACGGCGCTCCGCACAACTCGACGACCGGCACGAGATGCGGCGGATTGACCGGATGCGCGACGATGCAACGCGCGCGGCCTGCGAGGTCCGCCGTGAACCGCGACGCCACGATCGCCGATGTCGACGAGGCGAGGATCGCCGTGGGCGGCGCGGCGGCGTCCAGCTGCGGCGAACGTGGCGCGTTTCGCGTCGAGCGTCTCGGGCCCGCTCTCCTGCACGTAATCCGCGTCGGCGACGGCTTCCGCGAGCGTGTCGACGACGATCACGCCCCGGGCGGCCGTGTCGGGATCGCGCACGAGTCCGTGACGCGCGAGGTCGTGCAGCGACTGCTCGACGAGGCGTGCTGCCTGCTCGCGCTGCGCCGGAAGCGGATCCCACACGCGTACCTGCCAGCCGGCGCGCGCGAACACGTTCGCCCAGGCTCTGCCGATGAGTCCTGCGCCGACGATGGCCGCTCGCGTCATGGGGTGCGCTCGATCGCGACAGGGAAGGGTGGAGGCCTCAAAGCCACAGCACCTTGCGGCGCAGCTCGAGGTCCGTGGAGAGCGCCGCCGACGGGCCGCGGTGCTGCACCTCGCCGCGTTCGAGCGCGACCGTACGGTCCGAGAGCGCCAGCGCGAGGTCGAGGTGATGGTCGACGATGAGGATCGACACTTCGTGGCGCAGCTTGTCGAACGCCTCGAAGAGCTCCTCGACGACGGCGGGCGCGAGGCCCTCGAACGGCTCGTCGAGCAGCAGCATGCGCGTGTCGCCCGTCAGCGCGCGCGCCACGGCAACCATCTGCTGCTCGCCGCCGGAAAGGTAGTCCGCGGGCGAGCGCCAGCGCTGCCGGATGCGCGGGAAGAAGGCGAAGATGCGCTCCTCATCCCAGTGCATCCCCTGTCCGGTGCGTCTGCGCAGGCGGCCGAGCTCGAGATTTTCCGCCACCGTCATGCCCGCGAACAGCGCACGGCCTTGCGGGACGTAGGCGACGCCGAGTCGAGCGATCTCCGCGGACGTCCGCCTTGCCAGTTCCTCCGCGCCGAGCCGGATGGTCCCGCCGGCGGGCTTCGCAATGCCCACGATCGTCTTCAGCAGCGTGGACTTGCCTGCGCCGTTGCGGCCGAGCAGCGCGACGATCTCGCGCTCGCGCACGTCGAACGCGACGTCGCGCAGGATGTGGCTCTTGCCGTAGTACGTGTTCACGCCGTCCAGTGCCAGGAGCGTCGCGTCGCCGGCCGCGCTGGCGCGAGCGCTTTTCGGCGAGGGCGTGCGCGCCCGATCCGATGTAGACCGCCTGCACTTCCGGGGAGTTGCGCGCGTCGTCCACCGTGCCGTCCACCAGCACCTCGCCGTCGTTCATCACCGTGACGGCGTCGGCGAGTGCGAACACGCGATCGATGTCGTGCTCGACGAGCAGCACCGGCAGGTCGCCGGAGATGTCCTTGATCAGACGGCCCACGCGCTCGCGCTCGGCCGCCGCGAGCCCGGCCAGCGGCTCGTCGAGCAGCAGCACCCGCGGCTTCGTGCCCAATGCGAGCGCCATGTCGAGCAGTCGCTGCCCGCCGTAGGAAAGCGATCCCGCTTCCGCGCGCTCGACGCCCGCCAGCCCCATCGTGCGCAGCACTTCGGCCGCGTGGTCGTTGACGTTCCGAGCGACGCCGTGGACCGCCAGAAGGCGAAGCGTTGCCGATCCCGCGCCTGCACGGCCAGGCGCACGTTCTCCGCGACCGAAAGCGTCGGGAACAGGTTCGTGATCTGGAACGAGCGACCGACACCGGCCTGCGTCACCGCTTCCGGGGGCAGGCCCGCGATCGAGCGCCCGGCCAGGTCGACCGTGCCGCTCTGCGGCGCATACATGCCCGAGATCAGGTTGAACGCCGTCGTCTTGCCCGCGCCGTTGGGACCGATCAGCGCGTGCAGCGCGCGGTCGCGCAGCGCCAGCGAGAAATCGCGCACGGCACGGATTCCGCCGAACGTCAGCACGAGGTTGCGCGCCTCCAGCACGGGCGCTCGCGCCGGGCGCGTGGGGCTTGAGGAAGTCGGGCAGCGTGACGGTGCCGGCCTGGCGCGCGGACATCGCGGCGTCCTGTTCCGGCTGCGGCCGCCAGCGTGCGCGTGAGCCGCTCGTAAAGGCCGACGAGGCCGTTCGGCGAGAAGACGACGAACGCGACGAACAGCAGGCCGAAGTACAGCAGCCAGTTCTCGGTGAAACGCGACAGCGCGTCGCGGAAGACGACGAAGAAGAGCGCGCCCAGCGCCGGCCCGAGGAACGAGCGCATGCCGCCGATGATCACCATCGCCAGCAGTTCGCCCGAGAACGCGACCGAGATCGGCTCGGCCGATGTCATGCGGTTGTTGAACAGGAGCAGCATGCCCGCGAGCCCGGTGAGGCCCGCCGAGGCGACGAACGCGACCAGCTTGTACGCGGTTGGTGGGATAGCCCACGAAGCGCGCACGCTGCTCGTTCTCGCGGATCGCGACGAGCACGCTGCCGAGCGGCGAGCGGTGGAAGCGCCAGAGCAAGCACGATGGCCACGAACCCGATGACCGCCACCAGCGCGTAGTAGCGCGATGCGTCTTTCGAACGAGATGCCGCCCAACGTCGGCCGCGCGATGCCGCCCAGCCCGTTCTCGCCGCCGGTCACCTCGGTCCAGCGGAAGGCGACGGAATACAGCATCGCCGACAGCGCGAGCGTGAGCAGCGAGAAGTAGACGCCGCGCCGACGCAGGATCAGGAAGCCGAAGACCCAGGCGACCACGAACACGACGGCGAGCCCGAGCGCCACCGGCAGCAGGAACGATCCGGGAAACAGCTCGCGCTGCGCGATGGCCGCGGCGTAGGCGGCGAGGCCGAACCAGGCGCCGTGGCCGAACGACGTCAGCCCCGTGTAGCCGACGAGGATGTTGAGCGCCATGCACGCCAGCGCGAAGATCACCACCTCGGTCGCCGACGTCACGCCCAGGCCGATCTGCCGCCAGCGCGAACGGCAGCACGACGAGCGCGATCGCGACGATGAGGAGGTCGCGCGCTGGCGGGCATGGTGTCACTCGAAGCGCTGGATGCGCTCGCCGAAGAGCCCGCGCGGCCGCACGAGGAGCACGAGCAGCATCAGAAGGTAGATCGCGGCCTCCGAGTACTGCGGATAGCCGGCGGCGGTGACCGCGCCCTTGGTCACGCCGACGATCAGCGCGGCCAGCACCACCCCCCAGAACGAGCCGAGCCCGCCGATCACGACGACGACGAACGCCGAGGTGATGATCTCCGCGCCCATCGCGGGGTGGATCGTGAAGATCGGGGCCAGCATCACGCCGGCAAGTCCCGCGAGTCCGATGCCGAGGAACGCGACGGCGGCCATGTAGGGTTCGAGCGAGATGCCGAGCGCACCGACCATGTCCGGGTTCTGCACGCCTGCGCGCACCACGCGACCGAAGGGCGTGCGCTGCAGCAGGAACCACAGACCCGCCACGCAACCGACGGCGACGGCGAGCACCAGCAGGCGGTAGCGCGGATAGAAGAAGTCGCCGACGACGACCTGGCCGCGCAGCTCCGGCGGGAATCGACCACGTGAGCGGCGGGGCGCCGAAGATCATGCGCAGCGCCTGCTCGGCGACCATCGCCAGTCCGAACGTGAGCAGCAGCGACAGGCTCGGGTCGGCCTTGTAGAAGCGCCTGAAGCAGCAAGCGCTCGATGACCACGCCGAGCACGCCGACCGCCACCGGCGAGAGCAGCGCGGCGCCGCTGAAGCCGAGCTACTGACCGATGGTGACGGCAAGGTAGGCCCCGATCGCGTAGAACGCACCGTGCGCGAGGTTCACGATGCCGCCGAGCGAGAAGATCAGCGACAGGCCGAGCGCGATCAGCAGGTAGTACGCGCCCGCGAGCAGCCCGTTGAGCAGGTGCTGGAGGAAAAGCATCGCGTGACGCTTCGTGGCAGGGACAGGATGGGCAGCGGCCGGGTCCCGCCCGCTGCCAGTCGTCCCGTCCCTGCGCCCCGTGCCGTCAGGCCATCCTGCACTCGTTCTCTTCGGCCGTCGCCGCGATCACCTCCAGCGATTCGCTCGGTCCCGGCACCGGCGCCGACGAGGTGAAGATGTCGTACTGGTTCTTCACCTGCGCCGGCGGCAGCGCCTGCACCGTGTACATCTCGTGCATCATCTGGTGGTCGGACTTGCGGAAGTAGCCCTCGCGCGTCTTCATCAGCGGGAACTTCGCCCCCTTCTCGAAGTGCTCGACGAGCTTCGTCGAGTCGGTCGACTTGGTCTCCGTCATCGCCTGCGCGACCAGCTTGATCGCGTTGTAGTCGCCCCACGCCTGGTTCTCCGGCGGCCGGTTGTAGCGCTTGCGTGAAGTCGGCGACGAATTTCTTCGACGCCGGCGTCTCGATCAGGTGGTGCCAGACCACCGGCCAGGTGCCGAGGAAGTTGTCCTTGCCCGGCGGCCCACGCGAGCGCCGTGTCGAAGCCGAAGCCCGGCGACCGGGAAGGTGAGGCCGAACTCCGAGTACTGCTTGAGGAAGTTGGTGATCTGGTTGCCGGCGAGGTTCGAGATGACCAGGTCCGGCTTGGCGCTGCGGATCTCGAGCAGCAGCGGCGAGAAGTCCGTCGCATCCGTCGGCACCAGCTTGTCGGCCGCGAAGTCGCCGCCGTTGGCCGCCATGAAGCGCTTGGACACGCGCAGCAGGTCGTGGCCGAACGCGTAGTCGGCGGTCAGCGAGAACCACTTCTTGCCCTTCACCAGTCCCTGCGCCATCAGCGAGCGGCCGCAGGTCTTCACGTACATCGAGTTCTGGCTCTCGATGTGGAACATGTACTTCTTGCAGCCCTTGCCGCGCAGCTCGTCCGAGTTGCAGCCGGTGTTGACGAACAGCGTCCTCGTGCGCTCGGCGACCTGGCTGATGGTAAGCCCCGAGGCCGACGAGATCTCGCCGACGATGCAGGCGACCTTGTCGCGCTCGACCATTCGCTCGGCCTTCGTCGACGCGGTCTGCGGGTTGACCGAGTCCTCTTTCAGCAGCTCGACCTTGCGGCCATTGATACCGCCGGCAGCGTTGATCTCCACCACGGCCATGTCCGCGGCCTGCACCCCGAACTCGCCGAGCGGGCCGAGGAAACCGGTGCGTGGCGTCAAGTGGCCGATGCGGATGACGTCCGACTGCGCGCGGATGATCGACGGAAAGCCCGCCAGCCCTACTGCTGCCCCCGCGATCGCGCCCTTCACGACCGTGCGGCGGGAGACCCCGTTGCCCTTACTCATTGCACTCCTCCTTCCCGTTCTCGGCGGGTGACACGGCCGCGCCGGCTCTCCACCTTTCCAGGCGGCGCCTGCCTTGACCGCAACTGTGATCACAGTTACGGTAAGGTCTGCGCTGCCGGCTTGTCAAGGACGCGGCGCAACATCGACGAATCTCCAGCATGGGTGCTCCCGGGGACATCGTGGAATCTTCCGAGGCTGGCACGGCCGCGCTGCGCGTCTACGCGCGGCTGGGCGAGCTGCTGGTCGCCGGCATGCTGGAGCCGGGACAGAAGGTGTCGATGCGCACGGTGGCCGCCGAGCTCGGCGTGTCGGTGCAGCCGGTTCGCGAGGCCGTCTCGCGCCTGGTTGCAGACCGTGCCCTGGTCGTGCTTCCGAACCGCGCCGTGCGCGTGCCGCTGCTGACGCTCACGCAGTTTCGCGAGCTCACCACCATCCGGCTCGTCGTCGAAGGCTTCGCCGCGGAGCGCGCGGCGCTTCATCGGACTGCACGCGACCTCGCAGCCATTCGCAGGCATGACGCGGCGTTCCGCCGAGAGCGGCAGCGCGCTTCATCCCGACGGGAGTCGGGCGATCGCGCACAACCAGGCGCTGCATTTCACCGTCTATCGCGCTGCGGCGCTGCCGGAGCTTCTCCCGATCATCGAGGGCCTGTGGCTGCGGATCGGTCCGGTCCTCAACTTCGACATGCGCGGCAAAGGCTCGGGCGAACGCATGAGCAAGTCGGAGCAGTGCCATGCCAGGCTGGTCGACGCGATCGGGCGAGCGGACGGCAGGGGCGCACGCGCGGCGCTCAGGAGCGACATCGAAGGCGCGGCCCGGCACATCGAAGCCCGTGGTGTGCTTCCGGCGGGCGGCAGCATCCGACAAAGGGAACGGGATGGATCTGGGCATTGACGGGTTGCGGGTGGTCGTGACGGCGGGAGCCGCAGGCATCGGGCGCGAGATCGCGCGGACATTCGTGCGCGAGGGGGCCCGCGTCCACGTCGGTGACGTGGATGCGGCCGCGCTGGCGCAGCTTCGCAGCAGCGACCCGACGATCGGAGCCACTGTCTGCGACGTCGCGTCGCGCGACGACGTGGCGGTCCTGTTCGCGGAGGCTGCCGATCACCTCGGCGGCCTCGACTGCCTCGTCAACAATGCGGGCGTCGCGGGCCCCACCGGTCGCGTGGAAGAGATCGATCCGGAGGCATGGGACCATTGCCTCACGGTGGATCTGACCGGTCAATTCAACTGCGTGCGGCTCGCCGTGCCGCTGCTGCGGCAATCGGCCAACCCCAGCATCCTGAACGTGTCGTCGCTCGCGGGCCGCCTCGGCTTTCCGATGCGAACGCCCTACGCGGCGGCGAAATGGGGTGTCGTCGGCTTCACGCACTCGCTCGCCGCCGAGCTGGGTCCGGACCGAATTCGCGTGAACGCGCTGCTGCCGGGAGTGGTCGCCGGGGATCGGCAGAAGCGGGTGCTCGAAGCGAAGGCGCGGGCGCGGGGGATTTCGTTCGACGAGATGGAGCGGCTGGCCTTCTCGTACACCTCGATCAAGGAGTACGTCACCCCCGAGGCCCTCGCCGATCTCGCGGTATTCGTCGCAAGCCCGCGCGGGCGCTTCATTTCCGGTCAGGCGCTGTCCGTGTGCGGCGACACGAACATGCTGGGCTGAGCCGCACTGTTCGGCGCTTGCAGTTCGCGGGGCTGCATGTTCCTGCCGCGAAGAGAAGGATTGCCGCGGCACTCATTTTGTCCGGGCCTGCATGCAGCGGGCCAAGACCGACGCCGTGGACGCCGGCGGCATTCTGGACTATCTCGAACGGATGCCGTTTGTCGCGTGGCAACCACCGGCGCCGGAGGTCTTGGCGCTGCAGGCCATCAACCGCCGCATCGTGCAACTCAACACCGAGCTCACGCGGGAGAAGAAACGCCGCCACGCTTCGGAGTTTGCCGGGGCCAGTGCCGACGCGATCGCCCATGACATCGAGGTCAATATCCATCACCTGGAACGGCGCATCGAGCGCATGCACGACAGCGGCTTGAAACTGGTTCGTGGCGTGCCCGCCCTGGCTACCAAGCTCGCCCACCTGGTCTCGACCAAAGGCATCGCCGAGACCTCCGCGATGCGCCTGTTGGCCGAACTCTTGGTGCTCCCGGACGATCTCGCCGCCCCGCAGTGGGTGGCCCATGCCGGGCTCGACCCGCGCCCGTATGAGTCGGGCACCTCGGTCCAACGCCCTCGGCGCATAAGCAAAGTCGGCAACCGTCATCTGCGCGCCGCGCTCTACATGCCCGCCCTGGTCGCCATTCAACACCAGCCCAACGTCAAAGCCTTCTACGACAAGCTCATCGCCACCGGCAAAAAACCAATGCAGGCTGTGGTCGCGGTGATGCGTAAATTGCTGCACGCCATTTGGGGCATGCTTAAGCACGATCAGGATTTCGACGGCGAAAAGTTCTTCAAGATCGCAAATGAAAACGCTTGACAGAAAAGAGAGTATCTAGCCCGTTGGACTCCACGATTGACGACCGACCTTAGATCCCGGGCGGTTCAGCGGGAGCAACATTGGGAATTTCATCAATCCAAAACACAATTGACAACCCGCCGGGCTGGCGATATAAGTCACAATCACATACAAGGTTGTCTAATACAAGTAGTTCAATTCAACCTCGGAATGGGGAGGCGCAACGATCTCCGGCCTACGGGGATCAGAAAGGAAGGAGAACCATGAAGACAGGATACCTAAGGGCGGGCCTTGGCCTCGCGTCCGTCGTCTTGCTGCTGGGCGCCCTTGGCACCGCCAGCGCTGCTGACACGTGGATTCTGCTTGGCGAGAAGGCGACTCAAGTCGACGGATCCAAGCACGGAGATCAAGGCCGAAGAGGGGAAGACGTGGAAGGAGGACGTCAAGAGGGCGAAGCTCTCGGTCGAGGGCGCTGACGTGCAGATCACGAACGTCGTCTTCCACTGGAAGGGTGGTAAGAACGAAACCATCCCGAACGTCGGAGTCGTGAAGGCGGGAGGAGAAACGGCTGCGAAGGACGCTCCGACACGCGAGGCGACCCTCTTGTCGGTGAGCGTCCAGTACAAGATCCTCAACAACAAGCCGACGGCCACCGTCAAAGTTTGGGGATACGACTAAGCGGGGTGTGAGCACCGGCCAGCGGACATGTAGCCGCGATCAACGCGCCAACGGCGAAGCGATCGGGGTTCACGTCTGCTGGATTCGAGCACGGCTGCGGCGTTCACTTCCGACGGACACGTTGCGAGGAGTCCTCGCCACCCCGCCGTGACCGTTTTCGATATCAAGTCGGTCGTGGTTCGACAATACCAGCCGAGCGGGCCGAAGCGGAGCATCTGCCAGTCCATCCGTCGCAACCGGCCGTGAACCATTCCCTCACGGGGTATCGCGCCGTCGTCGTGACCGTCGCGGCATTCGCGAGCCAGGTCTCGAGGTGTTCCTGGACGCAGCGATAGAGGGTGCTCTGGCTCTGGCTCTGGCGGCGCGGCCAAAGACGCGCAGGTACGCTCTCCTGGCCGGCGCTCGATTTCCATGCCTGCCCTCCCTGCCCCGCGTTGCCGGGGTGGGGGTTCAGGGTGGGCAGCGTGGCGTGCCGGCCGGGTTTTTGCCGCAGGTACAAGGTCGTGCCGCTGCGCTGGGATCCTGGATTAACCGAAATGAAGGTACCGGATGGCTGGATGCAAGCGTTGCGCGTCACGATGCAGCGCCAGAAGTCGTCATCTCAGCAAGGATGCCCGTCCTGCAATCGCCTGCCGGATCGCGTTGCTGCCGACCAAACGGCGTGACCACCGCGGCGCGAGTTGCCCGCATCGCGTCAACGTAGAATGCGGATTCCCTCCCTCGTACGTGTCGATCCAGATGGACAGCCGGAAACGTTCCCGATCCGAGGAGAATCAAGCGTTCGCGCCGCGGCCCGCGCCGACGCGATGCTCCGTGCGCCACGGAGACCGCAAACCGGTGGGCCGCCGCGTAATGCTCGCGCTCGTTCTCGCAGTGCTTGCAGGCTGCGCAAGTCTCCCGACCGACTATCCGCGCTCGTCGTCGACGGCGATGCAGGATCACGAGTCCACGCCGATCGGCAGACGGGTCGCCGAGATCGCCGCGCAGCATCCCGGCGAATCCGCATTCCGCATCATTCGACACGGGCGCCCCGCGTTTACCGCCCGCGTCGCGCTCGCCGACCTCGCGCAAAAGACGCTCGACGTCCAGTACTTCCTCTGGGAAACCGACGCGACTGGCCGAAACCTAGTCGACCACCTCGTTCGCGCAGCGGACCGCTCCGTGCGCGTGCGGATCCTGATCGACGACTTCAACGTGAAGGATCTCGACGCGACCATCGCCGCGCTCGACGCCCATCCGAACATCGAGGTCCGCCTGTTCAATCCCTTCGCGCATCGTGGCTCGCATCTGATCGGCTTCCTGACCGACTTCGAGCGGATCAACCACCGGATGCACAACAAGCTGATGGTGATGGACAACGCGATGGCGATCGTTGGCGGGCGCAACATGAGCGACCCGTATTTCGAAGTGCATCCCGAATTCAATTTCCGCGACCTGGACATCGCTGCGGCCGGCCCGGTGGTACGCGACCTCTCTTCTGTATTCGACCGCTTCTGGAACGGCTCATGGTCGGTTCCGATAGCCGCGCTGGTGGACCGGCCGTACACTGAGGCGGACCTGCAGGAGGCATTGAAACGGCTACGCGAGAACATCGCGCGCGAACCGTACCCGCATCCGCTGAACGAGGACGTCGCCAAGCTCAGGTCGCAATTGGACGACATCGTCGTCGGCGGGATATGGGCGCGCGGCCAGGTGGTCTGGGACGATCCGGCCTCGATCAACGATCCCTCGCTGCGCACGATGCGCCGGCTGCTGGTGAATCGCCTCGAACGACTGCAAATGGAGTTGCTGGTCGAGTCGGCCTATTTCATCCCGCTCGGGCCCGGTGTCGAGTATCTGAAGGGATTGGTCAGCCGAGGCGTCCGGATCCGGGTGCTCACGAACTCGCTTGCCTCCAACGACGTGCTCGCCGCCTTTGCAGGTTACTCGAAGGTCCGTGACCGGTTGCTCGCGTCCGGGGTGGAGCTTTACGAGGTGCGACCGCAGCCGGGACCGTTTCCACAGGAAATCGTGTCCATCGGTTCCCGGGCCGGTCTGCACACCAAGGCCATGGTCTTCGACCGGAAGGATGTCTTCGTCGGGAGCTTCAACCTCGACCCGCGCTCGAGCCTGATCAACACGGAGGCCGGCCTTTACGTCGAAAGCCCCGAGCTTGCAGCGATGGTCGCGCAGTACATGGACGAAGGCGTGAAGCCCGATCGAAGCTATCGCGTGCTGCTGGACGAGCGCGGCAAGATGTACTGGGTGACCGAGGACGGAGGCAAGCCGCTGCGTTACGACGTCGATCCCCTGTCCACGTTCTGGCAGCGCTGGAACGCCGGTTTCATCCGCCTGCTGCCCGTCGAGAGTCAGCTATAGCTTGCCGGCCCTGCCAAGCGCGCGCGATCACATCACCGCCTCAATCAGCTGCGGCCTGCGGCTGTTTGTACCGGAATAACCGCCAGTTCCGAGTCCGCCACTAACTTGCCGCATGAGCGACGCCGCGCGATTTTGCGCGGCCGATGCTGGCCAGAAACGGGGATCCGTTGACCCGTGCTTGGTGTGCCCGCAATTGGCCAAACCGAGACGCAGATGGCCGGCCGATATCGACCTAGACCGTCCTTGCCGCTCTGGCGAAGCGGTTGTGGCTCGCCGCGAACATATTGGTCTGTGCGTCGTTGTCGCGTGTGGCCGCCGCGGCGAGGGCACGCATGCGAATACTCCTGTGGCCGCCTCAGCGCCTCCAGAACTCGCGCGACGCGATCCGGGCGCCCTCCGCCATCGCGGCCATCTTCGCCCACACGACGTCTGGGTCAACCGCGGCCTGCCCGACCCATGTCCCGAAGCCGCAGTCGCTGCCTGCGATCACGTTCTCCCGGCCGACCAGGTTGGCGTAGCGCCCGATGCGCTGCGCGACGAGCTCCGGGTGCTCGATGAAGTTCGACTTCGACTCGATCACGCCGGGGATCAGGATCTTGCCTTCGGGCAGCTTCACCGTCTCGAATATCTTCCACTCGTGCGCGTGCCGCGGGTTCGCGGCCTCGAGCGCGATCGCCGAGGGTCGCGCGCACAGCACGATATCGATCACGTCGGCGAGCGCGACGTCGCAGTGGTGCGGCCCTTCGTAATTGCCCCAGCAGAGGTGCATGCGCAGCTGCTCGGGCGGGATGTTGGCGACGGCGTAGTCGAGCACCTCGACGTGCAGCTGCGCCTTCCTGCGCCACTCAGGAAGGGAGAGGTCGGCGTGCTGGATGTGCCGTCCCATGCCCAGATCCGGGCAGTCGATCTGGAGGACGAGGCCGGCCTTCGCGATCGTCTCGTATTCCTGCCGCATCGCGTCGGCGATCGCGAACAGGTACGCTTCCTCGGTGGGGTAGTGCTCGTTGCGGAAGAAGAGCGACACGACGCCGGGCGACGCGGCCGTGAGGAACGCGTCCTCGGCCTTGACGCCCGCGAGCGCCGCCTTCAGGTGGTCGACGTCGGCCTGTGCCGCGTGCGGGTCGCGCACGCCGATCGGCGCGTTGCAAGCCGGCGTCTTCCGGCGCGAACGCCCGGGGTCGCCGAACACGCGCTTCGCGAGGTTGGGGAAGCCGACCAGATCCTGGTAGACGAACGTGTTGCCGGTGCCCCCGAAGCCTGCGAGGCGATCCTTGATGTAGGTCGCGTAGCTCGGCTTGCTCATCTCGCCGTCGTTGACGACGTCCACGCCCGACTCGGCCTGCTTGCGGACGACCTCCTCGACGGCGGACGCGACGCGCCGCGACAGCGCGGACGCATCGACGGGCACGCCATCCTCCTTCGCGTACATCATCCGGATCAGGTCCTCGGGGCGCGGCAGGCTGCCCGTGTGGGTCGTGAGGAACCGGTCAGTGCTGCGCTTCATTGCAATCCTTTCGCGGGGGCCTGGCACCGCAATCCTCCGCGACGGTGCACGTTTGTCAAGGTGACGGGCTTCATCCCTTCGTTCCGGTCGGCAGCATGATTCCCGGAAAGATCTTGATGACGGCGGAATCGTCTTCGCCACCATGGCCTGCGGCGGATGCCTGCAGGAACATCTGATGGGCCGTCGCCGACAGCGGCAGCGGGAAGACGCTCTTCTTCGCGTAATCGAGAACAATGCCCAGATCCTTGACGAATATGTTGACGGCAGACAGTGGCGCATAGTCGCCGGCGAGGATGTGCGGCACCCGATTGGAGAACATCCACGAGTTGCCGGCGCTGTTGGAAATCACCTCGTAAACTTGATCCGGGTTTGCACCCGCCCGGATCGCCAGAGCCATTGCCTCGCCTGCCGCGGCAATATGCACGCCAGCCAAGAGTTGGTTGACCATCTTCACCACCGAACCTGGCCCCGGCTCATCGGCCAGTCGATAGACCTTGCCGGCGATGGCCTTCAGCACGGCGTCGCACTTCTCGAACGCTTCGGGACGGCCCGCGGCCATGATCGTCATCTCGCCAGCTGCAGCCCTGGCCGCGCCGCCCGATACCGGACCATCAATCATCATCAGTCCGACGGCATCGAGACGCTTGCCCAGCGCCTTGGCAAACTCGGGCGAGACGGTCGCGCTTGCGATGACGACCGAACCCGGAGCCAGTGAGCTCGTGGCACCGTGTTCGCCAAACAGCACGGCTTCGGTCTGTTCGGCATTGACGACGAGGATGATCGCAACGTCGACGTTGGCACCAAGCACGTTGGGTGTGGCGGCCGCATGTCCGCCGGCGGCGACCACCTGCTGCACGGTATCGGCGCGCACGTCGCAGGCATGTACCTCGAACCCCGCGCGCAGCAGAGAGTTCGCCACACCCATACCCATCGCTCCGAGTCCGATGACGCCGACGCGTGGCCTGGTGTTGTCGTTCATGGAAGGAACCTTCCCTGGGAGACGGCGATGCAACGTTCAGGCGGCATCGTGGATCGGAGACCGAAACGCGGGGGACGGCGGCCGGCAAAGCGAGATCCCTGGAAGACGCGGCTATGGACGCTCGCCGTGCGCAAGGCGCGCCGCGATGTCGTCGAGACACGGCTCTACCCCAGTGATGTCATCGACGACGTAGTGCGCACCGGACTGGTACATCCGCACGTAGGCCGCGTCGCGCATCCGCTCCCGTTCGGCGCCCGGCAGCTCCCTCCATCGGGCGAGCGGGAGCCCGATCTCGTTGCCGCTCACCGCGAGGCCGATCGTCCACATCCCGGCGTTGAGGCCCTCCTCGATGCCTGGCCGCGTGTCGTCGATCTTGACGCAAGCCTCGACCGGCGATACGCCGAGGTTGATCACGTTCTGCAAGCACATGTGAGGGAACGGCCGGCCGGCCGGGACGTCGGACGCGCAGACCGTCGAGTCCGGGACGTAGCCCTGCTTCGCTGCATCCACAAGGTTGATCTGCATCATCTCAGTCGTATAGCCGGTGGTCGATCCGATCTTCGCGCCGCGCGCCCGCATTGCGGCGACGGCCTCGAGCGTCCCGGGGATCAGCTCCGAATAGTCGGACAGACACTTCAACTGAAGCGGGACAAAGTCGGCGAACATCGCCGCGACGTCTTCGTCGGTCGGAGGTCGCCCGTGCTTCTCCTGCCAGCGTCTGCGCACCGAGTCGATCTCGGTAATCCGCTGGATGTGGACGCGCTTGTGCGCCCCCATCGGAGCTCGCGCCTCGTCCATCGTGATCGGCACACCTTTGCGCTTGAATACCTCGACGAACACCACGGCCGGTGCCATGCAGCCGAAGTCCATCGTGGTGCCGGCCCAGTCGAGCAGGACGGCCTGGATACCCCCGTGATAGCTTCGTCGATAGCGGAATGTCATTTTCGTCCTCGTGCTGTTGTCCGTCGACCAGCATAGAAGGCGTCGCGGGGTGGGTCAACGCCGGCAGGGCCGCGGCAATCGCGGGAGCGGGTGTTCGGCGCGACACGACCGCAAGAGGCGTCAATCAACGTAATGCAAGCCGCTCGGCCAAGGGCCGCTCATGGCGGCAAGCCGACAGACCATCAGACCATCGACCGTAGCCCTGCCAGCCGAGGCGGACATTCATGGGTGGACTGACGGTAGACTAGGATTGCCAAGGCGCCCCGCGCGCCGATCCCGGTGCTTACGTGATGTGATGGCAACCAAAGGGGGATCGAATGAACAGGCGTGACACGGTACTTGCGCTGGCCGCGCTAGGCACATCCCCGCTTCTCTGCAACGCGCAGCAGCCGACAATGCCGGCGATTGGATTGCTCGGCAGCGAATCGCTCGACCTTTGGGCGAGTCGCATGCGTGCGTTCCACGAGGGCCTGAGCGAAATGGGGTACGTCGACGGCCGAAACGTGGCAATCGAATACCGCTGGGCAGAGGGCCACAATGATCGATTGCCCGCACTGGCCGCAGATCTGGTTCGTCGTCGGGTGGCTGTGATTGCCGCGCCCGGCAGCACTCCAGCAACACTTGCCGCAAAAGCGGCGACCTCGACGATTCCGATCGTCTTCTGGATAGGAAGCGACCCGATCGAGCTTGGAATTGTCGCCAATATGAACCGGCCGGAAGGCAATCTCACCGGCGTGACCACTTTGAATCACAAGTTGGTGGCCAAGCGCGTGGAGCTCATGCATGAAGTCGTAATCGGGACGAGGTCCATCGCCCTGCTGGTCAATCCGACCAGTCCAAGTCTCACCAAGACCGCGATTGAAGATGCGCAGGCGGCGGCTCGCAGCCTTTCGCTGGAGCTCCATATACTGAATGCCAGTACCGAAGCTGACTTCGATGCCGTCTTCGCAAAGCTGGTCCAATTGCGAGCGGGTGGGCTCGTGATTGGCACCGATGCATTCTTCACTACCCGGCTGGAAAAACTCGCCGAATTGGCGTTCCGTCACGGGGTACCCACGGTCTACCACTTTCGCGAGTTCACCGCGGCTGGCGGCCTGATCAGTTACGGAGGCAGCATTACGGATGCGTTCCGTGCGACCGGGGTCTACACCGGCCGTATTCTCAGGGGCGAGAAGCCAGCAAACCTGCCTGTCCAGCAGGTAACCAAAGTCGATCTTTACATCAACCTGAAGACCGCAAAGGCGCTCGGCATCAACGTCCCCAACACGCTGATCGTGCGCGCAAACGAGGTCATCGAGTGACCGCGCCTGGGTATGGCCGGAGGCACGCCCGCGCCATCTTCGCGCCGACGGCGAAAGGCGCGGGCGACGACTCGAGGCCATCCAGGTTGTGTCGAACCGATTTCACCTGCAAGTAGCGGAGGAAAAGCATGGAACGCGTAATCGTTGATGTGGCCGAGCAGAAGCGCTTGAACGACGCGCGCGAGGCGCACGTCCCATGGAAGAAATGGGGGCCTTACCTTAGCGAAAGGCAGTGGGGCACGGTTCGCGAGGACTACAGCGAAGACGGCAACGCCTGGAACTACTTCACTCACGACCAGGCGCGCTCGCGCGCCTACAAGTGGGGCGAAGACGGGCTCGGCGGACTGTCCGACGACAAGCAGCGGCTCTGCTTTGCGCTGGCGTTGTGGAACGAGCGCGACCCGATCCTGAAGGAGCGCATGTTCGGGCTCACCAACAGCGAGGGCAATCATGGCGAGGACGTGAAGGAGTACTACTTCTACCTCGACAGCACGCCGACGCACTCGTACATGAAGTACCTGTACAAGTATCCCCAGCGCGAGTTTCCCTACCGGGATCTGGTCGAGACCAATCGGAGGCGGTCGCGGGAAGAAATGGAATACGAGTTGCTCGATACGGGCGTCTTCGACGACAACCGGTACTTCGACGTATTCGTGGAATACGCGAAGGAAGGTCCGGACGACATTGTCGTCCGCATTACGGTCCACAATCGCGGGCCGGAAGCGGCCCGGCTTCGTGTCCTCCCGACGCTCTGGTTCCGCAACACCTGGTCGTGGGGTGAGGACGATCGCAAGCCGTCGCTGCGGGAAGTGGCGCCGGGGACCATTCGGGCCACGCACCATGAGCTGGGCGAGTACTGGCTGCATTGCGATGGCGCCCCGGAGCTGCTCTTCACCGAGAACGAGAGCAATGCGCAGCGCCTGTGGGGCCAGCCCAATGCGTCTCCCTACGTCAAGGATGCGTTCCACGCCTACGTGATCTCGGGACAGGGCGACGCGGTGAATCCCGCCAAGGTCGGGACCAAGGCCGCGGCCCACTATGTCCTCGACGTGGCCGGCGGCGGCAGCAAGACGGTGCGGCTGCGGCTTGCGGTCGCCAGGACGAAAGACCCTTTCGGCGGTTTCGAGAAGACCTTCAATGGCCGCATCGCCGACGCCGACGAATTCTATGCGCGCATCGCACCCAGCTCGTTGACCGACGATCAGCGGCGGGTGCATCGCCAGGCATTGGCGGGAATGCTCTGGGGCAAGCAGTACTACTACTTCGATCTGGAGCGTTGGCTGCGCGAGCACAAGAGTCATCCGCTGCTCGAGTCCGCACGCCGCGACGTGCGCAACACCGAGTGGTTCCACATGCTCAATGCCGACGTGATCTCCATGCCGGACAAGTGGGAGTACCCGTGGTATGCAGCCTGGGATCTGGCCTTCCACACGATCTCGCTGGCCATGGTGGATTTCGACTTCGCCAAGGAGCAGTTGCTGCTCATGCTGCGGAGTCTCGACTTCCACCCGAGCGGCCAGATTCCGGCCTACGAGTGGAACTTCGGCGACGTGAATCCGCCGGTGCATGCCTTTGCCACGCTTTGGCTGTACAAGTACGAGAAGCAGCTGGGCCGGGCCGACCTGCGGTTCCTGGAACGCTCGTTCCAGGGGTTGATGCTCAACTTCAACTGGTGGGTGAATCGCAAGGATCCCGCGGGGCGCAACGTCTTCGCCGGCGGTTTTCTGGGACTGGACAACATCGGCATCTTCGATCGCAGCGCGCCGCTGCCGACCGGCGGCTCGCTGGAGCAGGCGGACGGGACCGCATGGATGGCGTTCTATTGCCAGAACATGCTGGAGATGTCCCTCATCCTGACCGAGTACGACCCGATGTACGAGGAGATCGCCTTCAAGTTCATCCAGCATTTCATGTGGATCGCCTATGCGATGGACCGCCGCGGCGAGCATCACGACGAGATGTGGGACGAGCAGGACGGCTTCTTCTACGATCTGCTGCGGCTCCCCGACGGCCAGGCGATGCGATTGAAGGTGCGGTCGCTGGTGGGGCTGTTGCCGCTGTGCGCGTCGACGGTATTCGAGGCGGGTGCCGTCACGCGCTATCCGAAGCTGATGGAGTTGATCGCGCAGTTTCGAAAGCGCCACCCCGAGCTGGTTTCGCATGTGGCCCCGACCGACGCGGGCTTCACTGGCTACAAAGAACGGAAGATGTTGTCCATCCTCAACAAGCAGAAACTCGAGCGCGTGCTCGCCTACATGCTCGACGAGAACGAGTTTCTGGGGCCGCATGGCATTCGCTCGCTCTCGCGGTATCACCTGGAACATCCGTTCGTGTTTCACGTCGGGGGCCAGGAGTACAAGGTGCAGTACCTGCCGGCGGAATCGAATACCGGCATGTTCGGCGGCAACTCCAACTGGCGCGGCCCGGTGTGGATGCCGGTCAATGCGCTGATCATTCGGGCGTTGACGAATCTGTACGGCTTTTACGGGGATGATTTCAAGGTTCAATGCCCGACCGGTTCCGGCCGCTACATGACGCTGTTCGAGGTGGCGCAGGAGCTTGTCCTCCGGCTGACGGGCACGTTCCTGCGCGATGCCAACGGGCAACGGCCGGTATACGGCGGGACGGCCAAGTTCCAGGACGATCCGCATTGGCGCGACCTGATCCTGTTTTACGAGTATTTTCACGGCGACAACGGCGCGGGGCTCGGCGCCAGCCACCAGACGGGCTGGACTGGTCTGGTCGCCCCCCTCCTGGACTTGTTCGGGCGCGTCGATGCCAAAGACCTGCTGGAGACCGAACACTGGAGCGTCCTGGCCAAGATGGTCAGGGAACAAGTGGGCGGGGAACAGCCAAGAACGAGCTGAGGAGCGGATATGCCTGATCCACGCTACCCGGCGCTTTACCAGGTCAACACGCGGGTCTGGCTGACCGAATTGTCACGCGCGCTTGGCAAGCGCGCGACGTTGGATGACATCCCGGACGGCGAGCTGGACCGCCTGGCCCGGATGGGTTTCGACTGGGTCTGGTTGCTGAGCGTCTGGCAGACCGGCCCGGCGGCGAAGGCAATCTCGCGTGCGAGTCCCGAGTGGCGTCGCGAGTTCGCCGAAACGCTGCCCGACTTGACGGACGACGACATCGGCGGTTCCGGGTTCGCCATCCAGAGCTATACCGTCCACCGCGATCTGGGTGGCGACGCAGCGCTCGCACGCTTGCGACAGCGGCTGCAAATGCGCGGGCTGAAGCTGATGCTCGACTTCGTTCCCGAACCACATGGCGCCGGATCACGCGTGGGTCGACGAGTACGCGGACTACTTCGTCCATGGCAGCGAGAGCGACCTGGCTCGTGCACCGCGGAACTACTGCCGAGTGAAAACAGGAACGGGACCGGTGGTGCTCGCCTACGGCCGCGACCCGTACTTCGACGGCTGGCCCGACACGCTGCAGCTCAACTACGGCAACCCGGAATTGCAGCAGGCGATGATCGGCGAGCTGCAGACGAATCGCCGGGCAGTGCGACGGCGTGCGCTGCGATATGGCCATGCTGGTCCTGCCCGACGTGTTCGAACGCACCTGGGGCATACGGGCCGACCTCTTCTGGCCGAAGGCAACCGAAGCCGTGCGGCGCAAGCATCCGCACTTCCGGTTCATGGCCGAGGTCTACTGGGACATGGAATGGACGATGCAGCAGCAGGGATTCGACTACGCCTACGACAAGCGGCTGTACGACCGCTTGCGCGAGGGTCATGCCCGGCCGGTGCGCGAGCATTTCTACGCCGGGCTCGATTACCAGGACAAGCTCGCCCGCTTCCTGGAGAACCACGACGAGCCGCGGGCAGCGGCGACGTTTTCGCCGGACGTTCATGAAGCCGCGGCGGTCATCACGTTCCTGTCGCCGGGGCTGCGGTTCTTCCACCAGGGTCAATTCCAGGGCCGCAGGACGCGGATCTCTCCCCATCTGGTGCGCGGTCCGCAGGAAGCGGTCGACCAGAGATTGGAAGAGTTCTATCACCGGCTCATGGCGGTTCTGCGCGAGCCGGCGGTTCGCGACGGCCGGTGGCAGCTGCTCGACTGCACACCGGCCTGGGAAGGCAACTGGACCTGGGATTCGTTCCTGGCCTTTGCCTGGCAAGGCCCTGGTGACCGGCGGCTGCTGGTGACGGTGAACTATGCGCCCAACCAGAGTCAGTGTTACGTGCGCCTGCCGTTCACGGACCTCGGCAACGCGCAGTGGCGGCTCCAGGATGTGATTGGTGACGCCGCGTACGAACGGGAGGGCCAGGACCTGCAGAAACGCGGTCTCTACCTGGATGAGGCGCCTTGGCGAGCACATGTCTTCTCGTTGACAAGACGCGTCGCAGAGCCGCCGTCGAAGGCGGGGGTGGCAGACCGGTAGTGCGCGAGTTCGCGATTCGCGGACGGGCGCTGGTCGCGCGGTTTCGACCGTGTGAGGACCCGCGGGTGTGTTCGTCATGTACCGCTGCCAGGCACTCGTGCGCGGCCAGTGATCCACGTGCGCCTTGATGGAAGGCAATGCCTTGCGCTGACCGTCGGCATAGGCTTCCTTGCAGTTGGGTGCGGCCGTATCCGTTCGGCGGCATACGTTTCTGCGAGGGGTTCACATCATGCGGTCGAATCGTTTTCTCGTGTTCCTGCTGGCGATCCTGTCGCTCGCGGGGTGCGCCAGCCGGCCGATCAACGAGCGCATCGCGCAAGCCGATCCGCAGGCAGGCTACCGGCCGTATCTGCTGATGCCGAAGCGCATGAACAACGATCCGGGCACGCTGTTCGTCCTCGCGTTCTCCGGCGGCGGCACGCGCGCCGCCGCGCTGTCCTACGGTGTGCTGGAAGAGCTCCGGCGCACCGAGATCACGATCGACGGTCAGCGCCGCCGGCTGATCGACGAGGTGGACGTCATCACCGGCGTGTCGGGTGGCAGTTTCACGGCGCTCGCCTATGCGCTCTACGGCGAGCGGCTGTTCTCCGAGTACGAGCAGCGCTTCCTGAAGCGCAACGTTCAGGGCGACCTGGTCCAGCGCGCCCTCAACCCGTTCAACTGGTCGAAGTACATCGGCGGCAGCGCCGGGCGCTCGGAGCTTGCCGCCGATTACTACGACGAGATCCTGTTCGAAGGTGCGACGTACGCCGACCTGCTCGGGAAGCAGGCGCCGGTGGCGATCGCCAATGGCACTGACATCTCGACCGGGTTCCGGTTTTCGTTCTACCAGAACGACTTCGACCTGCTGTGCTCGGATCTGAACAAGGTCCGCCTGTCGCGCGCGGCGGCCACGTCCTCGGCCGTGCCGGTCGTGCTCTCGGCGGTGACGCTCGACAATTATGGCGGCACCTGCGGCTACGAGTATCCGGACTGGGTCCGGGACGTCGCCAAGACCGACGGACGTGTCCGGCCGTCGGCGCGCGCGGTGAAGCGTTACCTCGAAATGAAGGACTTCCAGAACAGCAAGGATCGGCCGTACATACACCTTGTCGACGGCGGCGTGGCGGACAACATCGGGATGCGCGGCGTGCTGGAGGCCTTGGAGGCCGTGGGGGCGAGCGCGACATTCCGCGGCGAGATCGGCTTCGGAGCCATCCATAGGATCGTGGTCATCGTGGTCAACTCCCGCTCGGCGCCGAAGACCGACTGGGATCGCCAGGAGAACCCGCCCGGCACGATTGACCAACTGCTGAAAGCCAGCGGAGTGCCCATCGACCGCTACTCGTTCGAGACCATCGAGCTCATGAAGGACCGGGAGGAGATCTATGGCTGGCGGCGCGAGATCCAGATTCTGCGGGCGCGCCTCGCGGGTGCGACCGAGGCGGAGGCCGAGGCGCGCGTCCCGTTCCCGAAGCTCACCTTGCACGTGATGGACATCAGCTTCGACGCCGTCAAGGATCCGGCCGAGCGCGACCGCTTGATGAACATGCCGACGACGTTCGTCCTGCCGGCCGGGGACGTCGATCTGTTGCGCGAAGCCGCCGCGCAGCTGCTTCGCCAGTCCGAGGACTACCAATCGCTGTTGCGTGATCTGGGCGGTTCGCCCGCCAAAGCGGGAGGGGCCGCGAACTGACCTGTTGGCTCTCGCCGCCTGGCGCGCTCACGGGGCCATGTCACCGGCCTGCGCGCAGGACATCGAACCGACTGCGCCGACACCGTCCCGCGTGGTCGGAAGTACCACGAAATCGGACGGCAATCGAAACAGGGAAGAATTGATCATGCGCACTTCGAATTTGGAAAGATCATTCTACAGCCATGGCAGCGACGTTGATCGTCGCGGCGGGCACGATGCTGTTCGCCAACCTGGCCAATGCGGCGCCCGACGGCACGATCGAAATCACGCTGTACAAGGCCGGCTTCATCGTCGGCGGCAGCGGCGGCAGCGGCACGCTCAAGTTCAAGGGCAAGCAGTATCCGCTGAGCATCGGCGGCGTCAGCCTCGGCGCGACGATCGGCGTGTCGAAGGCCGAGCTGATCGGCGAGGTCTACAACCTGAAGAACGCGAGCGACATCGAAGGCACGTACACGGCGGGGCAGGCGAGCGTCGCGGTCGCCGGCGGCACAAAGGTTGCCGAGCTCAAGAACTCGAAGGGTGTGGTACTGAAGGTCAAGGGCAAGCAGATTGGGCTCGAGCTCGCGCTCGACCTGAGCGGCATGGAGGTCTCGCTCAAGAAGTGAGGTCGCTTGCGGTCCCTGCGCGCCCGCGTCCGCGCGGCGCGCACGATGCACAAGGAACCGTTCCGCGGCGCTCCGGAGCGGCTTCCCTCGACGGAAGGGGTTCGCCGGGCTCGCCGACCTTCCTGCGCCGACGCCGATGCTGAACGTCTGCGTCGGGCGTTCTCCTTTCCACCGGAGAGGGCCGGCTTTCCACGAGTTCGATTGACCGCGTAAGCTCGCGCTGCTGGTACACGGCGGAGGCCGAATTTCTTCTGACAGATGATGTTCCCTCCGAAAGGTATTGGTTCTGATTCAGAGACTGGCCGGCTCCATGTCTGCAGGGACGAACCTGACTCCGATTCCGCGGCACGTCTCGCCGGGCCAAGTGCCGCTGCGCCGGCAGGTCTCACGCTGGTTGTTGCTGGCGCTGGTAGCTGCCTTGGTCGCGGGCTGCGCCACGACCTACGAGCCGCCACAACCGCCGTCACGAAGGGTGCTGACGGCATCGGAAGGGCGCGCCCTGGCAGGTCAGTTGCTGCCGGACGGCGTGGCCGACCGCACGGGCTGGGCGACCGACATTTATGCGGCGATCGCAGCGCTGGACATCGAGCCGACGGCGGAGAACATCTGCGCCGCGATCGCGATCACCGCACAGGAGTCGAGCTTCCGGGTCGATCCGCCGGTGCCGGGGCTCGCGGGCATCGCGCGCCAGGAGATCGAGCGGCGGCGCGAGCGCGCGGGCATTCCACAACTCGCCCTCGACGCGGCGTTGGCGCTTCCGTCCCCCACGGGCAAGAGCTACAGCGAACGACTCGACACCGTGAAGACGGAGCGGCAGCTGAGCGAAATCTTCGAGGATTTCATTGCCATGGTGCCGTTCGGCGAGCGGTTCTTCGCCGACCGCAACCCGGTACGGACGGGCGGGCCGATGCAGGTGAGTATCGCGTTCGCCGAGGTGCAGGCCGCGTCCGGGCCCTATCCCTACCCGGTTTCCGGATCAATTCGGCATGAGGTGTTCACCCGTCGCGGCGGCCTGTACTTCGGGATTGCCCACCTGCTCGACTACCCGGCCGACTACGATCGCATGCTGTATCGATTCGCCGATTTCAATGCAGGGCGCTATGCCAGCCGGAATGCGGCGTTCCAGAGCGCCATCACCCAGCTCACCGGCATCCCGCTCGCGCTCGATGGCGATCTCTTGCGCTACGAGCAGGGCCAGCCGGCCCGGGAAGCGGGCGACACCGAGCTGGCGACGCGCGTGCTGGCAAGGCGGATCGACATGAGTCACGCGGACATTCGCCGCGATCTCGAGCTCGCGAAGGGCCCGGGCTTCGAACGAAGCACGCTGTTCGTCCGCGTGTTTGCGCTCGCGGACAAGGTGTCCGGAAAGCCGGCGCCGCGTGCCGTGCTTCCGCGCATTCCATTGGAGAGTCCGAAGATCACCCGCAAGCTCACGAGCGACTGGTTCGCCAATCGCGTCGAGGCGCGATTCCGGAGCTGCCTGTCGCGGTTGCCTGTGTGACGTTGCCGTGTTCTCATACAACTTGTCCAGTGGTCCTTCGGCTCATCGCAGTACGGTCCGACCGAACAGCAGCGA
Source organism: uncultured beta proteobacterium (assembly GCA_963750585.1). Taxonomy (GTDB): domain Bacteria; phylum Pseudomonadota; class Gammaproteobacteria; order Burkholderiales; family Casimicrobiaceae; genus VBCG01. Next base: position 56,643 of record CAVVRH010000045.1, on the reverse strand, counting down.
GCGCGCGAATGCCTTATCAGATCATGTATTCGTCTCAGGCGACGGAGCCCATGACGGTGACCGACCTCGAGGAGATTCTCACGGATGCGCGAACCGGCAATCAAGCGCGCAATGTCACCGGTGCATTGGTCTATGTCGACGGGGTGTTCTTTCAGATCATCGAAGGCGACGAAGCCGTCGTACGCAATCTCATGGCCAGCATTGCGCGCGACACCAGGCACCACTCCGTCAAGGTCTTCTACGAGGCGGAAGTCGACGTGCGGGCTTTCGAGTCCTGGCGCATGGCTTACCTGAGCGCGACTGCCGAGCAGTTGTCGAAGTGGGCAGGGCTCCCGGGCACTTCTACGGTCGAGGAGCTCTTGGCCGATGTCGATCGCGGCCCGCATCGGGTGCCGACGATTCTCATCAACATCCTGAAGGCGTTGCCGCAGTGAGGCCTCATGCGTGCCAGGCTGCGCTTGCGAAACGGGTGCTGCCGGATTGACTCAGCAGATCAGGTCCAGGCCGAGCTGGAGTGGTCCAGGTTGCGACTTGGACTCGATAGACTGCGAATGGAGATCGCGACCTGAAATCCGGCACATCGCAATGCCGGCCGACACCGGGAACGAAATGCCTCATTTCTTGGTTCGCCCCGCGCTTCCTGGATCGTCCGGAGCACGTTGAGTTCGTGCACGGCGCGACACCTGCGAATGGCGTCCGAGGACGTTTGCGGTGCGAGGCTCCTGGTCCGGGTTCCGGGGCTCGGCGCGCCGCGGGCGACGAACGGACAGCTTCGTTCGTCGAACGGCGCAAATCGGCCGTCGGCAACCGGTGGCAATTCAAGAGAGCTTGGTGATCGAATGCCAAGCTGTTGTGAATGTGCTTGCGCCGGGCACTTCAGGGCATGCGTCCTGTTCTCCGATTTGCCCGTGATGATCTGATTCGACTACGCAATCGATTGCTGGCACGCGATATGCGGATCGGTGTGTGACGGACCAATGGGTCCTTTCCTTCCAGAAGAAGGAGCCCGTCATGCACAAAGCTGAACTGCACAACAACGACGCCAACAGCGATCCGGCGCCGTGCTTTGCAACCGATGCCGAAATCGAGATTGCGGACAGGCTGCGGCATCAACTGGAGGAGCGCTACCTCGCGCCAAGGGTGGACACTCCGCCGCTGCAGGCAAACCCGCAGGATGTCCATTGAAGTGATCTACCGAGTGCGTCGGACCAGGCGTGTGTGGCAGCGGGCGGGCGACGGCGTCCACGCATAGTGGACGGCGAAGTGAGGCTGGGCGCTATTGTGAGACAGGATCGCTGTGGTTGTCGCCCCGTGCGGGGCGGTCTGGCGTCAGAGGTCGGTCGATACGACCAACGTCGCCGCTCGGTTCGACGCCGTACACGAACTGCTGACGGGTGGCGCCGCCTTGCACTGAGCGCTCCCGGCTGAACACGGAGGTCGCGGGATCCCTTGGCCGCTCGTCGTGCCAAGTGCTGCGCATGAAGTGCCAGCTGCTGGCGACCGCCGCGAAATCTACGTTCTGCGTCCCCTGCTGGCGCTCATCGAGTCCGGATTGGTCGCGATTTGGCTGCTGGCTGCCGGGATGCGCGCGCGCGCCTGGATTGCAGGACGAGCAGTTCGCGGTTCTGCGTGCGCCAAAGCCTCGCGGCGTCGGCAATCGTGCGCGCCGAATGTCTTAGCAGGTCCGACCGCGCTTTTCGCAACGCCGTCCACGCCTGCCGAGGCGAGCGCGCCATTGCGACGTTGGCGCAGCCGTGAAGGTAATACCCCATCGCCTGGCTCATCGCGGCCCAGCCCAGCCGCTGCCATTCTTGCAACAGCCTGACTTCGGAGGAGTCGGGCTTGCCCGGACTGGTTCCCATAGGGGCATCCATCGCAAGAAGAATGCCAATCGCGCAGTACGAACGGACTCGCGGAAGGTGCGGGACCCACGCCAGGGGAACTCCCCATGCATCGAATCTCGAACGTCACTTGGCAAGGGATGACGCGTTGCGACAGCCATGGCAGCCGACAAAAGGAAATTACCGCAGCCGCTGGACGTGCGCCACTCCTCGCGCGCAGCGCTTCGTTAGTCGTGCCTGCAGTTTCGAGTTGCGCATGACGCGCGTCGTCGAAATCCGGCACGACGTCGTGATGACAACGTCGGTCGCCAGAAAGGCCGGATTGTTCTGGAAGGTCAAGTCGCAACGGCTACAACCGACTCGGGCCTCGCGCTATTCGCCGGGTCGACGAATCAATTCATCGCACGCCATGGCGACGCGAGTAGTCAGCTCTAGAGCCGACCCTGGTCCACATCCTTGACGAACCGGATCAGACCTTCGAAGTACGTCTTCTGATCGTCGTACATCGCCAGATGGGAGCCGTTGGCACAGTAGAGATATCGCCCCTTGCCAAGGAGCCCGGCCATCTTCTCCATGTACTTCGGATCCATCGTGTCGTACTGACCGCCAATCGTCAGCGTTGGAACGGTGATCTTCCCGAGATCCGCCGAGCGGTCCCACTTCTCGAGTTTCCCGCTTGCGCTCATCTCGCTCGGCCCCTGCATGGGAATGTAGACCTCCTTGTTCAGGTGAGCAAACGCGCGGTTCACGGGATCGGGCCACTGGTCGGGAGGCATCCGCAAGATATGCAGCGCGTAATAGTTCGGAACCAGCAGCTCCATGTAGCGCGGGTTGTCGTAGTCCTTCTTCGCCTCGATCTCCATGATCTCGGCCAGCACCCTCGGCTCCATCGCCGGCATCAGCGCCTTCTGCGCATATTCGACGTAGGCTGGAACGCTGGCCATCATGTTGGAGATGACCAGTCCCTTGAGATTCGCCTGATACTTGAGTGCGTACTCGATGGCCAGCATGCCGCCCCAGGAGTGGCCCAGCAGATAGAAGTTGCTCGAATCCAGATTGAGGGCCAGGCGTACCTGTTCCACTTCCTCGACGAAGCGCGGAAGATCCCAGAGACTCGGATCGTTCGGCTGATCGCTGTATGCCGAGCCAAGTTGGTCGTAGTAGTAGTACTCGATGCCTTGCTTCGGGAAATGGCTGTCGAAGGCCTCGAAGTACTCGTGCGTGGCACCGGGCCCGCCGTGAAGGAGAAGAACCTTGATCCTGGGGTTGTTGCCCACCCGCTTCGTCCAGACCTTGAAGGTTCCCTTGGGCGTGGTTATCGGGATCAGCTTCACGCCGCCGGACAGCACGTCGTCGCGTCCCGCGCTGTCGAAGTAGGACAGCGCCCCGGCCGGCATTGTTGAAGTCGGCGTGGGCGGGCCCGAAGGCGAGCAGGCGCAGACGCCGAGCAGGATGATCAGGAACGCGATCCGCTTCATGCGACCTCCGCGCTAAGTGGGTGCATGTTCTTACGTGCCAAAGGACTGGCTGCGTTCGAACGGGCCTACAGCGCCGAACACATTCCAATGGCGGGCCCACCCAGCGTCCTGGTGGCCGAAGAGGAAGTGGTCAATTTCAACGGGGCTTCGAGAAGGCAAGACGCATAGTGCGCAGGGCCGTCGATCGATGCCAGGCAACGATCGGCCCTTTCGAGCGGAAGATGGCTGGCGGGCGAGATCGACCCGCAGGAGACACGGCGCGCTACGACAGCCGGACCTTCACCCCGACGTTCCAGCATGAGCCGCCTTCAACGCGGCGATGTCGAGCTTGACCATCTTCATCATGGCGTCTGCGGCTCGTTTGGCCTTGGCTTGGTCAGGGTCGGCCATCATCTCGCCGAGCACGGTTGGCACGATCTGCCACGAAAGACCGAAGCGGTCCTTCAGCCAGCCGCACTGCTCTGCCGAGCCGCCATCCAGTAGCGCGCTCCAGTATCGGTCGATCTCGGCCTGGTCTTCGCAATTCACGACGAACGACACCGCGTGGTTGAACGGATCCAGCGGGCCGGCGCTCATGGCGACGAAAGGCTGTCCGAACAGAACGAACTCGACGATCTTCACCGAGCCAGGTGGTCCGCTCGGCGACTCGCTCGGCATCGCCACGACCCGGGTAACGCGCGAGTCGGGAAAGACCGATGCGTAGAACGCGGCGGCATCCTCGGCTTCGCTGGAATACCAAAGGAAAGGGGTGATCCTCTGCATGGTCTCTCTCCAATGCGGCGAGAACGGAGATCACGTATGCGACTCTCGACCGGCCTCGTCGACATGAGAGCGTCCCATTGAACGCGCCGCTGCCCTCGCCGCGGTCATTGGCGCACCCTTGGCGCTGCGCGCCTTCCCTCCGAGAGGGAGCAATTCGCGCCTTGGGACGGCCCTGCGGCGCTCACGCCTCGTCCGTCCAGTAGTCCACGACGTGGTCTGACCGCGTCATGTGGCGAAGGCCACCGCCGAAAGCGCCGATCTTCTTCGAATCGGGATATTCGCAGACCTCCGCCGGCAACATGGTGCTGACGGACAGGTAGGCGAGTTCGGCGTCCGAGTCGTTGACGATCTGGTGCGCCGTTTCCGGGCCACCGGTCGGGCAGCAGATCACGTCACCCGCGCGGATCTTCCTGGTCTCCTGGCCGTAGCGCAGCGTGCCGTTGCCCTTGACGATGAAGAACATCTCCTCTTCGCCGCGATGGCTGTGGAAGGGGCATGAGCGCTTTCCGGGCGGGACGACATCGTAGGAATAGCCGAGGTCCCTTGCGCCGAGAAGCGGCCCGATGCGCACCGCGTCGCACTCGAACTTGTCGCCCTTCTCGAAATGCTCGAGCTTCAATTCGTCGATGTTGACGACTCTCGAATCGATCACGTTCATCGGTCCATTTCTCCGCACGCGAAGCTGGAAAAAAGTGCAACGCTCAAAGGGCCTGCGAGTCACATTATCATGTGCCAATGCGACCGGGCAAACGGAAAGCTCGCGTTGGCGTTCTCGTCTCGGGACGACTTCGCGGCCTCATTGCGAATCGCGTTCAGCGACCTCTGCGAGCGAAAGATCAGTCGACGAGTTCGACGGCGACAAACATGCCTGATACCGGACTCGGGATGCGCTCGCAAAGTCTCGCACCGACACGCGAACGCACCGAAAGGACGACGAATGGTGAAGGACTGCGTGCAATCCGCGGAGCAGCGACGTCGGCGTTCGTCGCGAAGGGCTCAATGCCAGTTGACGCCAGGCATGCGCCGAACGTTCCTTGACCCTGTGCGGGCATCGGCGTAGCGTCCTCGTCCATTGCGGGACTACGCAAGCGATAGGCCCGCGCGTGGCCGGGAGGGTCGATGGCGCCGGGTGCTCGGCGTGCGCGAGCCAGAGTCGGAGCGAAGTCACCCGATGTGGTGGCAGCGCGGACAGGTGCTCGCTCGGGACAGGATCTCGATGCGCGGCTGTCCTTGGCGCTGGAGCAGCAGGCGGCGACAAGCACGATTCTGCGTGTCCTGGGCAATTCGCGGACCGATGTGCAGCCGGTGTTCGACGCGATCGCGGACAGCGCCCTCCGCCTATGTGACGCGGCGTTCAGCGCGGTCTTCCGGTTCGACGGCGAACAAGTCTTCATCGGGGCCCTCCGAGCCATCAATCGGGAGGATGCCGCGATCTTTCGCGCAGCGTATCCGAGACGACCGAGCCTGGGCGGCGCTACTGAGCGAGCCATCATGACTCGCAGCATTGTGCACATCCCCGATGTGCACGGTGACACGGAGACCGTCTGCCGGGACGTTGTGCAAGCCGCGCATTGTCGAAGCGTGCTCTCGGTGCCGATACTGCGCGATGGAAAGTCCATCGGAGCGATCAGCATTTTTCGGGACGTGGCGAGGCGGTTTCCGGATTCGCATATCGAGCTGATGACAACGTTCTCCGAGCAGGCGGGCATCGCGATGGAGAACGCGCGCCTGTACTCCGAGTTTGAAGAGCGCAATCGCGACCTCACCGAGGCGCTCGCACAGCAGACAGCAGCCAGCGAGGTCCTGGGCGTCATCGGCGAGTCGCGGACAGACGCGAAGCCGGTGTTCGACGCAATCGCGGTCGCTGCGCTGAAGCTGTGCCGCGGCAGCTCGGCGAATGTCTTCACTTTCGACGGCGAACTGATCCATCTGGCCGCGTCCGAGCAAGTGAATCCGCGATATCGCGAATCGATGCACCCGACGTATCCACGGCCACCCGGTCGCGATTCCGGGGCCGCCCGGGCGATTCTGACGCGCCGAGTGATCGCGATCCCGGATGTGCTGGAGGACCCTGACTATATGACGGACGTCCGCTCGCTCCCGGGAAGCCTTCGAAGCGAGCTTGCCGTTCCGCTGATGCGCGAGGGCAGCGCAATCGGTGCCATCTCCGTCGGACGTGCCCAGCCGGGGCCATTCACCTACACGCAAATTGCCCTGCTGCAAACCTTCGCCGACCAGGCGGTGATCGCGATCGAGAACGTGCGCCTGGTCAAGGAACTGGAAGCACGGACCGCGCAGTTGACCCGGTCGGTCGGAGAATTGCGTGCGCTGGGTGATGTCGCTCAGGCAGTCAGTTCGACGCTGGACCTCGAGACCGTGCTCTCGACCATCGTCGGCCGTGCCACGCAGCTCACCGGCATGGACGGTGGCTCCATCTACGAGTACGACGACGCGCGAGAGGTGTTCTACCTTCACACGGCGGACCGCCTACCCGAGGAACTGGTTGCGGCATTGCGTGCGGATCCCATCCGCAAAGGCGAAGGTGCGTTGGGGCGGCTGGCCATGACCGGTGAACCGGTGCAGGTCTGCGATATCGCGGACGAAAGCATCTACCAGAGCCGGGTCCGGGAGGTTCTCGTCCGTTTGGGCTATCGGGCGCTGCTGGCTGTGCCGCTTTTGCGCGAGGATCACCTTCTGGGCGGGCTGGTCGTGATTCGCAATAGCGTCGGCCCGTTTGCACCGCATGTGATCGAATTGTTGACAACCTTCGCCACGCAATCGGCGCTGGCGATCCAGAATGCGCGGCTGTTTCGCGAAATCGAGGACAAGGGGCGGCAGCTCCAGACGGCGAGCAAGCACAAGAGCGAGTTCCTGGCCAACATGTCGCATGAATTGCGAACACCCCTGAATGCGATCATCGGATTCTCCGAGGTGCTGTCCGAGCGACTCTTCGGCGAGATCAATGACAAGCAGGCGGAATACCTTGCCGACATACTGGGATCAGGGCGCCATCTGCTCTCCCTCATCAATGACATTCTCGACCTCTCCAAGATCGAGGCCGGACGCATGGAGCTGCAGGCGACGGATTTCGATTTGCCGACCATTTGCGACGCATGCGTCAGTCTGGTAAGGGAGCGGGCACAACGCAGCGGGATCGCGCTTGCGTGCAGCGTCGACGACCGCCTGGGAACGATCAACGCCGACGAACGCAAGGTCAAGCAGGTATTGCTGAACTTGTTGTCCAACGCGCTGAAGTTCACGCCCGAGGGTGGAAAGGTCGGGGTCCGGGCGGAGCTGCAGGAAGGCATGGCCGCGATCTCGGTGACGGACACCGGTGTGGGCATCGCGCCCGAAGACCAACGCGTGGTGTTCGAGGAATTCCGGCAGGTTGGCACGGCGGCGCGAAAGGTGGAAGGTACCGGGCTCGGGCTCGCCATCTCGCGCAAGTTCGTCGAGTTGCATGGCGGCCGAATCTCGGTGGCAAGCGAAATGGGGAAGGGCACGATCTTCTCCTTCACGTTGCCCTTGCATTGACGGCCGCTACGCGGGGCTACTGCATGTGCCAGCCATGGCTCGCCATCAGCGATTGGCCGGTGAGCGCATTGGTCGGGAAGGCGGCAAAGAAGAGCGCGACCTCGGCGACATCATCCACCGTCGTGAACTCGCCGTCGACGGTGTCCTTGAGCATCATCTTCTTGATCACCTCGCTCTCGGAGATACCAAACTGCTTCGCCTGCTCGGGAATCTGCTTGTCGACGAGCGGCGTGCGCACGAATCCGGGGCAGATGACGTTGGCGCGCACGCCGAACTTGGCACCCTCCTTGGCGATCACCTTGGCGAGACCGATGAGACCATGCTTGGCCGTCACATAAGGAGCCTTGAGTTGTGCGGATTCCTTCGAAAGCACGACCCCATGTAGATGATGCTGCCGCCGCGCCCGGCCTTGTACATGTGCGGCAAGCAGGCCCGGGTCGTGAGAAACGCACCGTCGACGTGGACCGCCAGCAACTTCTTCCACTCGGCGAAGCTGAACTCCTCCAGCGGATGCACGATCTGGATGCCGGCATTGCTGACCAGGATGTCCACTCCGCCGAAGGCGACCACGGTTGCGGCGACACCGCTGTTGACGTCGTCCTCGCTGGTGACGTCCATCGCGACGCCGATCGCCTGGCCGCCGGTGGCCGTGATGTCGGTTGCGACGTCGTCGACCGCCCGCTCGTCGAGGTCGGCGATCACGACCTTCGCGCCTTCCTGAGCAAAGCGGATCGCGATGGCCTTGCCGAGCCCGCCGGCTGCGCCGGTGACGATTGCAACTTTGTTGTCGAGCTTCATCGTGCAATCTCCATTGAATGGTGCGTAGGAGCTGAGGGGCGCAGCGTCACCGGATGCGATCGAAAGGTTCCAAGCCAAGAATCGTGGGTCAGTACGGTCTGTCAACCTGTGACATGTCGCCCGGTCCGCATCGAGTGCGAATCCACCTGGACGTGAACCGACCGAAGTCGTCGCACCGGGCCCAAATACTCATTCCATCACAACCGGCGAGAACTTGACAGAGCTGCGACCCGCTCACACGCTCGCTGACGGGCAAATCTGAATCCGCGTAAGCTGACGGCCTTCGCCTAACCGTGAACCCTGTTTGGCATGCGCGTGCTAGCCTTCGTGCGCATCCGCTTCCATCGGACATCTCTCCATGTTCCTCCTGGCCGAAGCTTTGACTCGATCGCGCACACCAGCATGGTCAGCACTTGCGCTATTGCTCCTGCTTTGCGGCTGCGCCAGCCGCCCGATCAACCCGCCGATTGCGCACGCCGACCCGCTGACCGGCTACCGTTTCGAGACGCGCCAGGCGCAGGACAGGAAAAAGGAAAACCTGGTCATCCTCGCGTTCTCGGGTGGCGGCACCCGGGCAGCCGCATTCTCCTACGGAGTCCTGGAATTCCTTCGGCGTACCGAAGGGGTCGGGCCGTCAGGCGACAAAGTTCGCCTGCTCGATCAAGTCGACATCATCACCGGCGTTTCCGGTGGCAGTTTCACCGCGCTGGCCTACGGCCTCTACGGCGACAAGCTGTTCACGGAATACGAGCAGCGCTTCCTGAAGCGCAATGTGCAGGGCGAGATCATCTCGCGCACGTTCAGCCCGGCCAACTGGGGCAACCTGTGGTCGACGGGCTGGGGGCGCTCCGAACTGGCGGCCCAGTTGTACGACGAAATCCTGTTCAACGGCGCCACCTTTGCCGATCTCGCCCGAGGCAAGGGGCCGCTGATCCTGACATCGGCCACCGACATCTCGACCGGCTCCCGATTGGTGTTTCAACAGACCTATTTCGACTTCCTCTGCTCGAATCTCGACGCCATGCCACTGTCCCGCGCCGCTGCGGCCTCGTCGGCGGTGCCGGTGGTCCTCTCGCCCGTCACAATCAACAACTATGGGGGCACATGCGGTTCAAGCGCCCCAGGCTGGGTGAAGCTGTTCATCGACTCCGACAACCCGCCGCGACCCGCCGCACGCGCGATACGCTCGCTCAGGTCCCTGGAGGCTTTCGGCGACAGCGTGCATCGGCCCTTCCTCCACCTCGTGGACGGCGGCGTGTCGGACAACGTGGGAATGCGCGGCGTGCTCGATGCGCTGGAAATCCTCGAGGCACTTCACGCGGCTGGCATCCCCAGTCGGCTCGACAACACGCGCAGGATCATTGTCTTCATCGTCAATTCGCTGTCGTCGCCATCGACCAACTGGGACGAATCCGAGACACCGCCCGGCACCGTCGCGGTTCTTCTGAAGGCGACGGGAGTTCCGATCGACCGTTACTCGTACGAAACAACCGAACTGCTGAAGGACACGGCGATGCGGTGGAATACGATGCGCCTCATCCGCAACTCGGCCGCGTTTGCTGCCAACAAGGATCCCGCGGTTGCCGATGCATTGCGCCTCCCGGCTGCGGAGATCTATGCCATCGACGTGTCGTTTCCGGCGCTCAAGGACCCGGCGGAACGCGACTATCTGAATCAGCAGCCAACGACGTTCGTGCTGCCCGCAGAGGCCGTCGACCGCCTGCGCGCCGCGGCAGGGACGATCATCATGGCGTCACCGGAATTCCAGCGCCTCGTGAAGGACATGGGCGCCAGAATCTTGGCGGAGCCGTAGCTTTCCCCATTCGCCATGGCGTGTCAGTCGCGCGCGGGCAGGTGGGCAGGCGCTGCGGTCGACGGTTGCCCCTTGCGCGAACCGAACTTGTGCGAGTACACCCACGTGAATTCCGCACCGAACAGGAAGATCTGGGCCGAGTAGTAGAACCACAACAGCACGACAACGAGGGACGCTGCCGCCCCGAATCCGGATGAGATATTGGTCCTGCCGATGTAGGCGCCGATCAGGTATTTGCCGGCGACGAACAGCAGCGAAGTGACGGCCGCACCGATCCAGACATCCTTCCAATCGATCCGCACCCGCGGCATCGCCTTGTAGATCATCGCGAACACCGTGGCCGACAGCGCGACACTGGTCGCGACGTCGAGCGCCCACGCCACGCTCGCCCAACCATCGAACAGCGGTTCCCACCAACGGCTCAACGCGGCCATGCCGGCGCTGAATGCCAGCGACACCATCAGCAGGAACCCGATGCCGAGGATCATCCCGAACGACAGCAGGCGAGCGCGCAGCAGTCTCCACAGCCCGGACTTCTCGGTTCTCGCCGGTGCCCGCCAGATGCGATCCAGCGCATCCTGCAGTTCGGCGAAGACGGATGTCGCACCGATGAAGAGGACGACAACGCCGAAGATCCCGGCCAGCACGTTCTCGGCCGGCTTGCCGGCGCTCTCGAGCAGGCCCTGCACCGCCAATGCCCCCTGCCTGCCGAGCATGCCATCCAGTTGCGCGAATATTTCACCACGGGCCGCTTCTTCACCGAAGACCAGACCGGCAATCGAGACGACGATGAGCAGCAGGGGGGCGACCGAGAACACGGTGTAGAAGGCCAGTGCTGCACCCATGCTCTGCGCGTAGTCGTGCACCCAGTTGACGGCCGCTGCCTTGAACAGATCCCGGACATCCGTGTAGCTCATGTTCGCGTTCCACATGGCTCGACAATTGCGCCGTCGCAGGCCGTGCGGCGGACCGGGCTGTCACACCTGACCGCTCCGGGAAAGGAGCACGGCAATCGCTCGCGTTCCCGCAAACCCCGAAAGGATTATGGCAATGATCGCCGTGATGGGAACTGCCAGAAACGCGCCGGGAATGCCCCAGAGGGTCGACCACACCGTCAGGCTGACGAGTATGGCGAACGGGCTGAGATTCAGCGAATTGCCCATCACGTACGGGTCGAGAAAATTGCCGATGAGGAACTGAACGACGACGGGAAGCCGTTGCAGGAGGCGCGTCAGGCCGACGATCACGTAAACTGTCAGAATGCCGAAGACGATCGGGACAAAGATGTCCTTCCCGATATGGAGCACCCAGCCGATGATCAGTGCCAGGATTGCGCCATGAACGAATGTTTCGAATCGCCTGCCCATGACCCAGTGTACCGTGGGCATTCAGGCGTTGCCGACGCGTGATGCGGTGCCCCGAGCAGTGTGCCGCGGCCCGGTTGCGACGGTCTGATCCGATCCCGGCGAGGTACCGGATCGGTGTTCCGCGGTCGGACGGAGAGCAATCATTGGTCTGTCATCCATCAAGCTCCGCGAGGGAACTCGGTCGATGAGGGCGAAGGCGGTCAAGGTGTTGAAGTGGGCGGGGATACTGCTCGCGGTCGTCCTGACGACGGTGCTGGTCCTGCGCGCCTGGGAGTCGCAGCGCGGGCCGCCGCTCGAGCTCTGGCACACCTTCGTCCCGCACGAGCTCTCGGCCAGCCAGATTGCGAAGTCTGACTGGACGCAATACGTCGCGGCCGAGGAAAAGGCATTCGCTGAAGTTCGTGCGGAGGTCACCGACAAGCTCGACCCGGAATCCCGAAATCCCGCCAACCGATACTTCGCCGGCAGCCCGATCTATCCGGGGAACTTTGCGAACGACTGGAATCGGTCGTACATCCTCGAGCCCGACGGTGTTCCGGCAGGCGCCGTGGTGCTCCTGCATGGTCTGACGGATTCGCCATACAGCCTTCGCCACATCGCGCGGCGCTATCGGGACGACGGGTACGTCGCGGTCGCGATCCGACTGCCCGGTCATGGCACGGTGCCGAGTGGATTGACCCACATCGAATGGGAGCAATGGGCCGAAGCCACTCGTCTGGCCGTCCGCGAAGCGCGCCGGCGCGCCGGAGCGCCGACTCCGTTGCACGTGATCGGGTTCTCCAACGGTGGCGCGCTCGCGATGAAGTATGCGCTCGACGCAATTGGCGACAAGACGCTCGCGCGGCCGGATCGCATCGTGCTCATTTCGCCGATGATCGGCATCACCAGCCTGGCGCGGTTTGCCGGGATCTTCGGCTGGCCGGCGGTGTTTCCGGCCTTTGCGAAGGCGGCGTGGCTCGGGATCGTGCCGGAGTTCAATCCATTCAAGTACAACTCGTTCCCGGTCAATGGCGCGCGCCAGTCCTCGCTGGTGGCGCGAACGCTGCAACAACAAATCGCGCAATATGCGAGCGAGGGCCGGTTGGGCGAGCTGGCTCCGGTCCTCACGTTCCAGTCGGTGGTGGACTTCACGGTGAGCACGCGCGCGATCATCAACGCGCTCTATGCAAACCTTCCGGCGAACGGGAGCGAGCTCGTCCTGTTCGACCTCAACCGGAGCGCCAAATTCGGCCCGCTCCTGCGCCGCACCACCGACACGATGCTGGAACGCCTCCTGCCCGACCCGCCCAGGACGTACAGGACCACCGTCATCACCAATGTGGGCCCGGGAATTCCCGAGGTCGTCGAGCGCATCACCGAGGCCGGTGCGACCACCGAGCAGACGCGTGCGCTAGGATTGATCTACCCGCGCGACGTGTTTTCGCTCTCGCACCTTGCGCTGCCGTTTCCGATGAGCGATCCGCTCTACGGACTCGAGCCCGAGTCGGCCGACGACTACGGTGTGAACCTGGGCGCGATGGCCACGCGGGGCGAGCGAGGCACGCTGATCGTCAGCCTGGATTCGCTGATCCGCATGTCGGCGAACCCGTTCTTTTCGTACATGATGGAACGAATCGAGGAAGGCATCGGCACCGGATCGACCCGCGTGCCACCTGCTGCAGTACCCGCTCTCCCGCGCACGAACTCGCAGGCGGAAACAGCGCCCGCTGCGGGCGCGACGAAGTAATCGATTACGCCGCGCCCGGGGGCGGGGCCTGCCGTCAGCCCAGCGCCTTGGCCTTGAGCTTCGCGAACTCGTCCTGATTGATCGTGCCGGCATCGAGAAGCGCCTTCGCTTCGGCGATCTGCGCCGCCGGCGACTTGCCGGCCACCTGCCGGATGTAGTCCTCCGCATCGGACCGCGCGCGTTGCGCCGCCGACGATTGCCGCTCGGACATTCCGCGTCCCCGGGTGATGACATAGAGCAGCGCGGTCAGGAATGGCAGAAATATCAGCCCGATGATCCAGAGCACCCGGGCGCCGCCGCCGAGCGAAGAATCGCGAAACAGGTCGACCACCACCTGGAACAGGACGATCAGGTAGGCCAGGAACACGAAGCTCGACAGTATCAACAGCATGACGTCCCAGAAATTGCTCATTGCGTAGTCCCCTTGGGTTGGTAATCATCGAGCATGGCGTCGCGGAACGGCGGCCCGATCGTGGTCAATGACGCGCGAATCATGGCGGCGGTTCGGTTCTCAATCCCGGAGGAACGGTTGCCCAGTTGGCGCCCGCAGCGGCACTCCGGTAACCCACTTCGAACAGCGCCGTCATGCTGACCGGATCGAAGACTTCCTCACCCGCCATTTCGATTCCATCGGGAATGGTAACCCAGTGAAACCTGGCATCCTGGCGCTGGGCGACGGTGTAGATGCGAAACAGGTCGCCGATGACAGCCGAGCGGCCGGTGGCATCGAGGACGCGCGTGGCGATGCCCAGAATGGTCCTGCGGGTCGGTCGCGGTTCCGGAAAGAGCTGTCCGTTGTGAATCACGAAGATGTCCTCCCGTCCTTCCCCGCCGTGTCCGCCGCGCTGGCGAATGATCGACGGCGCGAAGAGCCCCTCGTTGTAGAAGACCCGGGCGCCGACGGCACCGTCGACGTGCATCTCGTCGTAGCGGCGCCCGTCGGCCTCGACGTCGAAGTACACCGGGGGAAAGACGATCGGAATGGATGCCGACGCGAGCATCACCCGGCGAAAGAGATCCAGTGCTTCCGGACGATCGCTCTTGGCGATGAGCCCCATGTTCCACACGACGAAGCGCAGCGAATCGAGGTTGACCGTGCCGATGTACAGCCGCCGTCCGCGATCGTGCGCGTCGGCGACCCGCCGCACGAGATCGGCATCGACATGGCGCGTGATGAGCGTGGCCAGCGGGCCCGTGTCAGTCAGCGCCTCGTCGGTCAGCAACCGCTTGGCCAGGTTGAACAGCGAACCGATGATGAAGATATCGCGCGTCGACGTCGTCGTGTAGAACTCGCGCAGCGCACCGTCGTACGAGGGTCCCAGAAAGGCGAACGGCGCCATCAGCGCGCCCGTCGACACGCCCGTGACGATCTTGAAGACGGGACGGTTCTTGGCGCTGGACCAGCCCGTCAGGAACCCCGCGCCGAATGCGCCGTTCGCACCGCCGCCTGACAGCGCCAGGTGCGCGTAGTGAACGACGCCATCCGCGCCGACGGGGAACTCGGCGCGCGACTCCTGCGCGAAGGACTGGACAAGATCGCGCTCCATCGCCGGGTTGGATCGCCCGGCCTGCGCGCGAGCCTCGGGCATCTGCGGGATTGTCGCCGTTGCCGTCAGTTGCGGCGGCACCGGATTGCGCAGCAGGGTTCCACATCCCGCCAGAGCGACGATCCCGCCGATAACGGCGAGGCGCGCCACCCGTGCCATCACGGTCGGCAAGCGGCCATCCAACGTCGTGCGTTCGTCGCCGGGCAGCTGATCCTGACCGGCGGTCTCACTGCGTCCATTCAAGGCAGCGACGGTGCCGATGCCACCCCCTGCGGCTGTGGCGTGAGCGAATCCGCGACGTCCACCCAACCGCCTCCCATCGCCTGATACACACCGACGAGTTGCGTGTAACGTGCGGCGAGCAGGCTCACCGACGCAAGCTCGGCCGCGAACAGCTCGTTCTCGGCAACCAGCACTTCGAGGTAGCCCGCCACGCCCTTGTCGAACTTGAGCCGCGAAAGCCGGGCGAACTCGCGCAGCGCTTCCACGCGCTGCCCCTGCATCGCGACTTCCTCGATCTTCTTCTGCGAGCCGACGAGCGCATCGTTCGTCTCGCGAAACGCGTTCAGGATCGTCTGCTGGTAGACGTTGAGCGCCTGCTTCTCTCCCGCTTCGGCCGAACGTACCTGTCCCTCGATGCCGCCGAACGTGAAGATCGGACCGGTCAGGCCCGCCGCCAGCGCCCAGGCGGTTGCCGGACCCGTGAGAAAGTTGCCGAAGGCCGTGCTGGCCGAGCCGAACAACCCGGTGAGCGAGATCGTCGGATAGTAAAGCGCGCGGGCGGCGCCGATGTTGGCGTTCGCGGCGACGAGGTTCTGCTCGGCCTGCAGGATGTCCGGCCGGCGCTGCAAGAGCGCGGATGGCAGGTCCGCGGGTATGAGCGGAGCGACGAGCTGGTCGATGGTCTTCCCGCGCGGGATCGGCGCCGGGTTGCGGCCGAGCAGGATGGAGATCAGATTCTCCTGCGCGGCTATCGCCTGCTCGAGCGCCGGAATCGCGGCAAGCGCTTGCTGGTATTGCGAACGGATCTGGGAGACCTCCGTCTGCGACACGATGCCCGCCTTGAAGCGACGGTCGAAGATTCGCGCCGTCTCGCCGAAGTTCGCTGCCGTTGCCTTCGCGATCTCGAGCTGCCGGTCGAGTGCCCGCAACACGATGTAGCTCGACGCGACACTCGTCACCAGCGTAAGCACGACACCACGCTTTGCCTGTTCGCCCGCATAGACCTGCGCCTGTGCGGCCTCGGTCAGGCGTCGCACGCGGCCGAAGAGGTCAAGCTGCCAGGACGCGCCGAGCGACGCCTGGTACAAGGTGAAGTACGGATCCGCGGGTTCAGGAATCGGTGGCCGCCCCTCCCGGCTGGAGCGCGCGCGGGTCACATCGGCGCCATAGCCGATCTGCGGAAAGAGCTGCGATCGCGTCGAGACGAGCGCGCCGATGAACTGTTCGACGCGCGCGGCGGCGATGCGCACGTCGAGATTCTCGCGCAGCGCGGTCTCGATGAGCTCGTTCAGCACCGGATCGCGAAACTGCTCCCACCACTTGGTGTTCGCAACGTCGGCGGCCTTGGGGTAGTCGATCCGCCACGCGGTCGGGGTGTCCACGCCGGGACGCACGTAGTCGGGTCCGACGGTGCACCCTGTGACGGTGACCGCGAAGGCGACGAGCGCCGTGAACGTCCATCTCCTCATTTCGTTCTCCATGCCGCGATGAGCGAGCAGCGCACGCATCCGACCGCTGCATTGCCCCTGCGCGGAACCGCCAAGGCTCGTCCGTCCGAGCGGACGTACCGTGCATTGCGAAGGTCATGATCAGCCACCCGCCTGGGCCTGTGCATTCTCGCAGCGTTTGTCATGACGTTGCAGCTAAACCAAGGTTTAGTCGCGCCCGATCCGGAAAAGTGGCATCATGCACTGCAACATTACGTCCATATCGCATAGGGCGCAACGCCGCGAAGCATCGCACGATGGGGAGTCACGCGTGAGGTACCTGTACATCGTGTTGATCGTCCTCTTCACGGCGATCGTTCTGCTGTTCAAGATCCAGAATCTGCAGGACGTCACGGTTTCCCTGTTCTCGGCCAGCATCACGCTTCCCGTTTCGATTCTGGTCATGGGCATCTACGTTCTGGGTGCGCTGACCGGCGGTTTCGTCTTTGCGCTGGTCAGGACGTGGGTCGGTCGCGTGCGGGGCGGTGACTGACCGAGGTTGTCGTTCCTGTGCAGCGATCGGTCGGCGTTGCGCTCATCCTGGGCGTCGGGGGGCGGCGCTGACTTCGGCGGCCAGCAGGGCTCCGGAGCGAATCGCATGATGCCCCGCATTCATCGTGTCCAGGACGCATGGTCCTGGAAATTCCGGTCTGCGCTGGCGCAGATTCAATCGAGGAGAACTCCGTGGCCAAGCGCAAAGCGTCCAATCCGAAACGACCCGGGCAAGCCGTTGCCGTGACTCGGGCCCGCGCGACCAAGGGCCGTGCGCCGTCGCAACGCAAGGTCGTGCCGGTCGACCTCGGCCTGCAGGGCGGAGGCGCGCACGGCGCCTTCACCTGGGGCGTGCTCGATCGCCTGCTCGAGGAACCGTGGATCACGTTCGACGGTATTTCAGGCACGTCGGCAGGCGCCATGAACGCGGTGGTGATGGCCGATGGTCTGACGACCGGCGGGCCGGAGGGTGCGCGCGCGGCGCTGGAGGCGTTCTGGAAGCGCGTGTCGGACGCGGCGCAATTGAGTCCGTTGCGCCGCGGCCCGCTCGAGATCCTGACCGGCACCTGGACGCTCGACTACTCGCCGGTGTTCGCCGCGATGGACCTTGCATCGAGGGTGCTTTCTCCCTACGACATTCCGTTCGCCTCGAATCCGCTCGCCCAGATCCTGGCCGACAGCGTCGACTTCGAACGGCTTGTCACTGCGCCGATCAAGCTGTTCGTCACGGCGACCAACGTACGCACCGGCCGCGGCCACATCTTCCGCAACGCGGACCTCACCCCCGACGTCCTGCTGGCGTCCGCGTGCCTGCCGACGATGTTCCAGGCCGTGGAGATCGACGGCGAGCCCTACTGGGACGGCGGATATGCCGGCAACCCGTCGATGGCGCCGCTGATCCGGGAATGCACGTCGTCGGACACGATTCTCGTGCAGATCAATCCGATCGAGCGGCCGGGAACGCCGAAGACGGCGCGCGAAATCCATAACCGGCTTAACGAAATCGCATTCAATTCCGTGCTGCTGAAGGAATTGCATGCCGGCGCGCTGCTGCACCATGTCACCGATCCCGGCACGGGGGAGGGCGCGATATGGGCGAAGATGCGCGTGCACCGCATCGCGAGCGATGTGATGCTCGACCTCGGCTATTCATCCAAGCTCATCGCCGAATGGTCGTTCTTCTGCATGCTGCGCGACGAGGGCCGCAAGGCGACTACCGCGTTTCTCGAGGCGCACAGCGGCGGACCTGGGCGTGCGTTCCACGCTCGACCTCGACGCACTGACGGAAGGGGTCTGAGGCGATGGGTGTCGGACTGCTCGGTATCCTGCTCGGCCTGGGCGGGCTCGTCTGGCTGTCGTTTCGCGGCTGGAGCGTCCTGGTGCTTGCGCCCGCCGCGGCATTGATCGCCGCCGCTGCGGCGATGGAGCCGCTGCTCGCGAACTGGACCATTACGTTCATGGGTGCGGCGGCCGGCTTCATCCTGCAGTTCTTCCCGCTTTTCCTGCTCGGTGCCGTGTTCGGCAAGCTCATGGAGGACAGCGGGTCCGTGGCAGCGATCGCCCGATTCATGACCGAACGGCTCGGCCCGCAGCGCGCCGTGCTGGCGGTTGTCCTCGCCGGCGCATTCGTTACCTACGGGGGCGTGAGCCTGTTCGTCGCCTTCTTCGTGCTCGTCCCGATGGGGCAAGCGCTGTTCCGCACCGCGAACATTCCCAACCGACTGATGCCCGCGGCCATCGCGCTCGGCACGTCGACATTCACGATGTCCGCGCTGCCCGGCACGCCGGCGATCCAGAACGCGATTCCCATGCCGTTCTTCGGGACCACACCGTTCGCTGCGCCAGGGCTGGGTATCATCGCATCGGCCATCATGCTGGGCTTCGGCCTGTGGTGGCTCGCGCGTGTGGAGGGGTCGGCACGCCGCGCGGGGGAGGGATTCGGGACTACCGCCGTCGTAGCGGATGCGGCGGCAGGCGACACATCATTTCGCGAGCGTGCAACGACCGCGAGCGCGTTCGATCCTGCGGAAATCCACCGTGGGCACAAGAGTGCCGATGCGCCGGGTGCGTTCGTCGCGGCATTACCGCTGATGGTGGTGGTGGTCGTCAATCTGGTGGCGTCGCTTCTGGTGCTGCCGCGCCTCGACCTGAGCTTCCTGGCCGATGAGCGATGGGGCGGGGCGGGGGTCGCTTCGGTCAGCGGCGTGTGGTCGGTGCTGCTCGCACTGACGCTGGGCATCGCCGTGCTGGTGGCGCTCAACCGCCGGCGGCTGCCCGCGCTGCGCGAAACCGTCGACTCTGGCGCGACCGCGTCCGTGCTGCCGGTGTTGAGCGTGGCCAGCCTGGTCGGCTTCGGTGCGGTGGTGGCCGCAATGCCCGCGTTCGCCGTGGTCCGCGATTGGGTGCTCTCGATTGGCGGCGGGCCGCTGGTCTCGCTCGCACTGGCCACCAACATCCTTGCGGCGCTGACCGGTTCGGCGTCGGGCGGACTCACGATCGCGCTGGAGGCGCTCGGCGGTCCGTTCATGCAGATGGCGGCGGAGCTCAACATCGATCCGGCGCTGATGCACCGCGTGGCGGTGATCGGCGCGGGCACGCTCGACAGCCTGCCACACAATGGCGCGGTGGTCACGCTGCTCGCGGTGTGCGGTTCGACGCACAAGGAGAGCTACGTCGACATCGTGATGGTCGGCATCGTCGGCGCAGTGCTGGGGCTGGTCGCCGTCATCGTGCTGGGCACGATGTTCGGCTCGTTCTAGACCGCATGGCCTTCGCGTCACCGCTCCGATCCGGGGCGTCGCGCAACGAACGGCCTCAGCCATTCGCCCGCATCGCCATGCCGAAGAGAAAGACCAGCACGAGCAGCGACAGGCCGGCCACGGCCCACTGCCGCAGCACGCCGTCGACGCGTTCGAGGATGCCGCCGATCGCAAGCATCGCACGGCGCGGGGGAAGCACAAGTGCGCGCATGCCTGCCGCGAGTGCCGGCGGCTGACGCGCGAGCATGAGAGCGAGCAGGCTGCCGCCGGCCAGCGTGACGAGAGTCCAGCCCAGCTCCTTGGGTGCGAGGGGATTGCCGAGCAGCTCGGCGGGCACCGGCCCGACGACTGCGGCCAGCGCTAGCGCCAGCGAGCACAGCGCAAGGGCAAGCGCGGCCGCTTCCTGATAGCGCGGGACAGCCTTTCGCCGCACGTCGGGCGTGTCCCCCTTGCGCAGCGTACATGCGATCACCAGCACGACGTAGCTCGTCGTCAGGAAGCCGCCTGCCTGCAACACCCATTCCCACCACCATTGCCCGCTGGCATCCGCCGCGTCGAGCAGAAGCTTCTTGGCGAGATACGCGCCGCTCGGCAGCACGCCCATCAGGGCCACGCCGCCTACGGCAAACGCGAGCACGCTCAGCGGAACGCTCCGGGCCGCGCCGCCGAGATCGGCGATGCGGTCGTGACCATACGCCTTGTAGATGAGGCCGGCCGCCATGAACATCGCGGCCTTCGCGGTCGCGTGCGCAATGGCCTGCAGCATGCCCCCGGTCAGAGCGCCGCCGCGCACGAATTCCTGCGAAGACGAATCGAACGCAAGCGGAAACATCAGGAACAGATAGCCGATCTGCGCGAGCGTCGAGTACGCGATCAGGAGTTTCAGGCGTTCCTGCCTGAGTGCAATGACGCTGCCGAACAGGATCGCGGCCGCACCCAGTGCGGCCAGCAGCTGCGCGGCGACGATCCCGGGTAGGGCGGGCGCCGCGTCGAACCACAGCCTGATGACGATGAAAAACGACCCTTTGACGACGAGCGCCGAAAGTACCGCGCTTGCCGCCGGCGGGGCGCCGGCATGTGCAGGCGGTAGCCACAGATGCAGGGGGAACAGCGCCGTCTTGGCGAGCAGGCCCGTGGTCATCATCGCGACGGCGATCCATGTCGCCGGCGAGGGACGCATTCGTTGCGCCAGCAGGCCGATGTCGAGCGTGCCGAACTCGCCGTACAGCAACACGGCACCGAGCAGATAGAGAATCGAGCCGGCGAGCGCGTAGATCAGGTAACGCAACGCCGCGCGCAGCGTCTCGCCCTTGCCGTCAAGGCAGACGAGCGGAACGCCCGCGAATGTGAGTAATTCAAGCGCAACGTAGAGCGTGAACAGGTCGCGGCTCACGAACACGAGGTTGAGCGAGCCCCATACGGCGAGCAGCAGGAGCCAGTACACCGTCGGCGCGCGCGCTTCCGATACGCCGGGCGGTGTGCCGAAGTCGCCGCGCGCATAGAGTCCGATACCGGCGATCACCACCGCGACCGCGAGCATCATGACCATCGACAGGCCGTCGGCCCGCAGCGCGATACCGAGCGGGGGCGCCCAGCCGCCGAGCAGATACGTGAGCGGGGCCGCGGATCGCAGCGTCGCGTCGCCGATCGCGAGCGCAATGACCAGTCCGGCGACGATCGTGATCATGGCGATGCGCTCAGCGTTGCGCCGGCCAAGGACGAGCCCGGCCATCATGCCCGCGAACGGAACGAGGACGGCCGCCGGCAGCAGCAGTCCGTCGGGCGTCGTGATCGCCTCGACCGCCACCGTGTCCCTATTCGTGGCTTGCGCCCGTGGGCGCAGTGGGCGGGGGCAGATCGGAGGACAGCGTGGTCGATCCAGTCTCTTCGTATAACCGCAGCAGCAGCGTGACGGCCAGCGCGGTCGCGGAGAACGCGACGACGATACCCGTGATGAGCAATGCCTGGGGCACGGGGTCGCCACCCATGCCGACCGCGGCGCCACGCCGCGCGATCACGCCGAACAGCAGGAAGACGCCGCTGCCGACCACGTTGAACGCGAGGATCTTGCGCAGCGGTTGAGGATTCACGATGAGGCCATAGAGGCCGACGCCAACGAGCGCCGCGGCCACAAGTCCGAACAGGGTTGCTCCGCTCATGATTCGGGGGCGCTCACGGTTCCGCCGGCCGTTCCGGCGCTCCGGCCATGATCAATCCCAGCGTCAACGCCAGGGACGGCATCAGTGCGAATTCGATCACCAGGATCAACGGCTTCGCCCGGCCATCGGGGTAGCCCAGGAACGCGCCGGCCGTCCATGCGCCTGCGACGCCGACGGCGATGAACACGACGGGACCTGTGACGAGGAGGACGCGCAGCCATCGCCGGCAGATCGGCGGCGCATTGGTGAGGCCGGCCATGAGGACGAGCAGCCACATCGCCGCGATGATCGTTGCGCCCTGAAACTTGCCGCCCGGGTGGTCGGCGCCGACCCAGAAGATGTAGACGCCGACGATGATGCCGATCGGCGGCAGCACGCGCGCGACAAAGGCGAGAATGCCGTCGGGATCGGCGTTGTAGGGCGGCCCGGGACGACCACCCCACACGCGGTCGGGTGCGAGTGACCAGACGCCGATCAGTGCGAGCAGCAATACGATGGCCTCGAGCATCGTGTCCATCGCACGGTAGGACATCAGCACGGCGGTGATCGGATTGCCGACGCCGGTGGACGGCATATGGGCGGCGGCTTGCGGCGCGAGCGTCGGCGCCGGCTCGGGCAGCGTCAGGACCGCGATCGCGAGCGCTCCGGCCACGCATCCCGACACGAGTCCCGCAACGAGCCGCACCGCCATTCCCGGTGCTTCCGTGCGCGCATCGGCTTCGATCGCGCGCAGTCTGGCGGACGCACGAACCAGGAGGAGGCCGGTCAGCCCGCCGCCGATCGCCGCCTCCGTCAACGCGATGTCGACGCCACGAAGTTGCACCCATGCGATCGTCAGCAGCAGGCCGTATGCGATAAAGCCCACGGTCGCAGGAAACGTATCCCGCACGACCGTGGTGTAGATGCCCAGCGCCAAGATCAGCAGCGCGGGGGCGGCATAGAAGACGTCGATCATTCGGCAGGATTCCGGCGCGTGACGCGCCGCGCGGCACGGGCGATGAGTTGCCCGGCATCGGCACCGGACAGGAGCACGAGCAGCCAGATCACGATCATCTTGAGCCCGTTCAATACGCCATCGACATGCGGCAGCAGGCCGAGCACGATCAATCCGAGTCCGAGGTTGTCGGCCTTGGTCAGCGCATGAAGACGCGTGAGCGTGTCGGGAAAACGCAAGAGGCCAACCGTTCCTGCAAGGAAGAAAAGCGCACCCGCGGTGATCGCGACATACGTGAATATGTCGACGAGACTGCTCATGACTTGCCGGACTCGTCGGTTGCTTGCGGCGCGAACTTGACGAACGCAATCGCCGCGAACGCCGCCAGCAGTGCGAGCGTCAGCGACACGTCCACGACGGAGCTGTCGCCGGTCGCCGCGCCGCCCAGCAGCAACGCGGCGATGCCGCCGCTGCCGAGGAGTTGCGCGGCCATCATGCGGTCGGCGTCGCCGGGGCCGCGCAGCACGCGCACGAGGCCCAGCGCGACCATTGCGAGCACGAATCCCGCTGCCGCGAGCAGGAATTCAGCCATGAGACGCTCCGGGTACCAGCGCCTTCGCGAGCCGGCGTTCCTCTTCGGCCATCTGCGCGACGACCGGCTGGCCGGTGTCCAGGCAATGGAACTCGATCGTGTCGGTGCCATCGCCCGACGGCACCGTCCCCGGCATGAGGCTCGTGATCGTGGCGAAATTGTTGCGTGCGTGCCCGCGCGGGAAGTCCGTCCGGTAATCGACGAAACCCGTGCGCAGTGGCAGGCCCGGGGCGAACACGCGGCGCGCCACGTCGATGCCCGCCAGCAGCGAGAGCCAGACGAAGCGCGGCAACAACACGAGCAGAATGGCGAAGCGTACGCGGCCGGCATCGGGCGGCAGCAGCCGCAGACTCACATACGTCGCACCGAAGGTCGCCAGCACCCCGACCGCGAGATCGGCCGGCTTCGCGCTTTGCATCAGCACGATCCACAGGAGGAAGAACGCCGCACCGCGTGCCAGCGCAGCGCGCCTGGGCGAATGCAATCGGGTGGCCCGCGCGGCGGAGGGTGGCGGATTCACGGTGCCGTCACCTCGCGCACGCCCGGCCCGGCTACCGGCGCGTCGAGCACACGAACGTCCATTTCGCTAAGGCGATCGAGCAGCCTGGCCTCCGCGCGGATCGGCCACCAGTCATAGAGGAAGATCTCGAGCGGCCGCCACAGCGCGACCCAGCCGCCGATCACAAAACTTTCCTTGATGATCCCGCCATAGCTCTCTTCCAGTGTCACGGGGCTGTCCACTGCAGATCACGTCGATTCGGCTGCAGCGTCGATCGGTGGCGCCTTTTCGTTCCCGAACACCGTGACATACAGCACCGGCAGCAGGATCAGCGTCAGCAACGTTGCCACGAGCAGCCCCCCCATGATGGCAAACGCCATCGGTCCCCAGAACACGGTCGGCGCGATCGGGATCAGACCCAGCACCGTCGAGATCGCGGTCAGGATCATCGGCCGCAAGCGCGACGTCGCCGCGGCCATCACCGCGTCCCGGACACCTTTGCCCTCGCCGCGGTCGGTCTCGATCTGGACGATGAGAATGACGGCGTTCTTCGCGATCATGCCGATCAGCGCGAGGATGCCGAGGATCGCGACAAAACCCAGCGGCCGGTTGAACACCAGCAGCGTGAGAACGACGCCGATCAGCCCGAGTGGCAGCAGCGCGACCACCATCGCGAGCCGCCGGAAGCTCACGAGCAGCAGCATCATGGCCGCCAGCATCAGCAGGATCATCAGCGGCACGACCGCGAACACCGACGCGCTCGATATGGCGCTCTCCTCGTAAAGGCCGCCGGTCTCGATCCTGTAGGGCCTCGGCAGCTTCGCGGAGAACTCGGCGACCTTCGGCGCGAGCGCGCCGACGACGGAATCGGGTAGCACGCCATGGGCGACGTCGGCGCGCACCGTGAGTGTCGGCACGCGGTCGCGCCGCCAGACGAGCGGGAACTCCTGGTCTTCCACGAAAGTGGCGAACTGCTGCAGCGGCACCATCCGCCCGCTCGGCGTCGGCACCTGCAGCGAGGAGAGCGTCTCGAACGACGCTCGCTGGTCGTCGGTGGCGCGCGCAACCACGTTGACGAGATAGATGTCGTCGCGCAACTGCGTGACCGTCGACCCGGTCACGGCGGCGTTGAGAACGCTGGCCAACGAGCGCGAACTTACGCCGAGCCGGCGCGCCTCGTCCTGGTCGACCCTGACCCGCACCTGCCGCGCAGGCTCCATCCAGTCGAAGTGGACATGCCGCGTTCGCGGGTCGGAGGCGAGCACGTCGGCGAACTGGAGCGAAATCCTGCGCACCTCGTCCTTGTCCGGTCCCGTGACCCGATACTGCAACGGCCAACCGACCGGCGGGCCCAGCTCGAGCGGCGAAATGCGCGCGACGACATCGGGAAACTGCTCGGCGAGCGCCTTCTCGAGCTTCTGCTGCACCCGCTCGCGCGCCTCGAGGCCTTTCGTGACGATCACGAATTGCGCGAAGAACGGATTGGCGAGCTGGACGTTGAACGTGAGAATGAATCGGATCGCACCGCGGCCGACGTAGGTGCTGAAGTGATCGACATCGGGGTCGTCCTTCAGCAGTGCCTCGAAGCGCTTTGCCTGCGCCTCGGTCGCGAAGATCGAGGCGTTCTGCCGCAGCGTCATGTCGACCGTCAGCTCGGGACGGTCGGAGGCCGGGAAGAACTGTTGCGGCACATATCTGGACAGGAACATCGCTGCCACGAACGCCGCGAGCGTCAGACCGATCGTCAGCCAGTTCGCGCGGATCGCGCCGCGCAGGAACGCGCTGTAGCCGTCCAGCAGCTTGCTCGGCTTGGTGCCCGCATCGGGTTTGGGCGCTTTCAGCAGCGCCTTGCCCATCAGTGGCGCAAAGATGACGGCGACCAGCCACGACACGATGAGCGAGATGGCCACCACCGAGAAGATCGAGAACGTGTACTCGCCGGCGGAGCTTTTTGCGAAGCCGATGGGCACGAAGCTCGAGATCGTGACCAGCGTGCCGATCAGCATCGGCGCCGCGAGGGTCCGATAGGCGAAGGTCGCCGCCTGGTCCTTGGTGTCTCCCGCCCCGAGCCTTCGGATCATCGCGTCCACCGTGGTCATCGCGTCGTCGACCAGCAGCGTCAGCGCGATGATCAGCGCGCCCAGCGAGATGCGGTGCAGGCCGATGTGCGCGACGTCCATCACGGCGAACACGATCGCCAGGGTCAGTGGAATCGCGAGCGCAACCACCGCACCGGGGCGCACGCCCAGGCTCACGAAACTGCAGGCGAGGATGATCAGGATCGCCTGCCACAGCGACGTCATGAAGTCGTTGATCGCGACGTCGACGGACACCGCCTGGTCCGCAACCAGCACGGGATCGATACCCAGGGGAAGGTTGGCGCGTATGTCGGCCATCTCGCTACGGATGTTGCGGCCGAGCGCCAGGATGTCGCCGGAATCGCGCATCGCGATCGCGAGGCCGATCGCGGGCTTGCCGTTCACGCGAAACATCGGCTGCGGCGGGTCGACGAATCCTCGCCGCACCGTGGCGATGTCGCCCAGCCGGAAGATGCGTTCGCCGGAAACGAAGTTGACGTTCTCGATGTCGCGCTCGTTGTCGAACGCGCCGGTGACGCGCAGGAACACGCGCTCATGCTCGGTCTGGATGACGCCGGCCGGCCGCACGAGGTTCTGCGCCTGCAGCGTCGCGAGAATCGTCGGATAGTCGAGGCGCAGGCCGGCGAGCCGCGCGGTCGAGAACTCGATGAAGACCTGCTCGTCCTGTGCGCCCAGCACCTCGATCTTCGACACGTCCGGCACCAGCAGCAGCCGCGAACGCGCTGCCTCTACGTAATCGCGCAGCTCGCGGAACGTGAAACCATCGGCGGTGAACGCGTAGATGATGCCGAAGGTGTCGCCGAAGTCGTCGTTGAAGAAGGGTCCGACAACGCCGGCGGGCAGCGTCTGGCGCATGTCGCCGATGTTCTTGCGGGCCTGGTACCAGATGTCCGGTATCTCGGACGGCGGCGTCGATTGCTTGAGGTCGACGAAGATCGTCGTCTGCCCGGCCGTCGTGTAGCTGCGTATCCGGTCGAGGTGCTTCGTCTCCTGCAGCGTGCGCTCCAGGCGCTCGGTGACCTGCTTCAGCGTTTCCTCGACCGTCGCGCCGGGCCATCCCGCGGCCACGATCATCGTCCGGATGGTGATCGCCGGGTCCTCGCCTCGCCCCAGGCGCAGGAACGACAAGGTGCCCGCGAGCACCGCCACGATCATCAGGAAGACAACCAGCGAGGGCCGCTTGAGCCCCCATTCCGACAGGTTCGGCCCGATCACTGCTTGCTCTCGAGCAGGCGGACCTTCTGGCCGGGTCGCAATGCCTGGATGCCGGCCGTTACGACGACGTCACCCGGATTGAGACCGGACGCCACCTCCACCCTGACCGGATCGGAGGACCGGATTTCTATGTTGCGCGTGGCAACCGCTCCGGTCTTCGGATCGACGATCCAGACGGCTGCCTGCCTGTCGGACCGGATCACCGCCGACGGGGGAATCTCGATGCTCGCGGTGGCGCCGAGCTTCATGCGCCCCGTCACCGTGCTGCCGAGGCGCATGGCCGCCGGCGGATTGTTGAGGCGAAACTTGACGCGGAACGTCCCGGTGACCGGATCGGCGCGCGGCGAGACTTCGCGCACGACCCCGGTCGCGGTGACCTTCGGATCCGCGGTCAGCATCACATTGATGTCGGCATTGGCCGTCGTGGCATCCTTGACGCGCGCAGGCACGTCGAACGCCGCGTCGCGTCCACCCTCGCGTGCGACCTGGACGATCATGCGCCCGGCGCCGACGACTTCGCCGGGCTCGGCACCCTGCGCGGTGACCACGCCTGCGACGTCGGAAACGAGCCGCGTGTAGCTCAGACGGTTTTCCCCGAGGGTGACCTGCGACTGCGCCGATTCGACCTGTGCCTGCGCGGTCTTCAGCAGCGCTTCGGCCTGGTCGAAGGACGCGCGCGATACCGCGTTATCGGCGACCAGGTCCCGCATTCGCGTGAAGTTGTTCTGCGCTTCCGCCAGTCGCGCCTGGGCGCCCGTCAGCTGCGCGCGCGCGGACTGCAGGCTGCTCTCCTCGTTCTGCGAATCGAGCCGGGAGACGAGCTGGCCCGGCTTCACCGTGTCACCGACGTTCACCAATCGCTCGAGCATGCGGCCGTCGATCCGGAACGACAGGTTGATCTCAGTCTGCGCCTGGACGGTGCCCGTGAGCACGACCGTGTCACCGGCCGCGCGCTTCTCGATCGTGATCGCGCGGACCGGACGTACTTCGGCAACGGGGGGCTCCTCGGCGCGCTTGCAGGCCGACAGCAACACCAAGGTGGCGAGCGCGAGGAGGGCGGTCGCGCGATGCGAAGGGCCAGTTCGCGTGGCGGCCTGGTTCGGAGACACGGTGCTACTCCCTATCGATGGTGCGGCTGAATTTCGTTGCTGCATTCCGGCGACGCGATCGCGCAACAGACGCAATTCGAAACAGTGCGCCAATTATACAAACGTCCCAGGCGACATCTTCGCGCTTGCCGTCATGGTGTAAGCAGCACCTGCGCTAGTCGTCGCGCGTAGGTGCGGATTCGGCCGGTCCTG
Source organism: uncultured beta proteobacterium (assembly GCA_963750585.1). Classification (GTDB taxonomy): domain Bacteria; phylum Pseudomonadota; class Gammaproteobacteria; order Burkholderiales; family Casimicrobiaceae; genus VBCG01. Next base: position 28,018 of record CAVVRH010000045.1, on the reverse strand, counting down.
TCGCCGCGTGCGTCGACACTGCCGGGATGCGCAGCATGCGAAAGCCGGCATACGCGACGGCGACCGTCAGCAGCGGGCTCACGAGGTTGAAGAACGCGTAGGGCGCATAGCTCAATGTGGCTACGCCGAGTGTCGCGGCCATGTAGGCGCCGCAACTGTTCCATGGGATCAGCGACCCGGTCGGCGTCGCTGTATCGCCCACCGCGCGCGACAGCACGACGGGCGCCAGCCCACGCCTGGCGAACGCGTTCTTGAACATCCGCCCGGGCAGCACGATCGCGATGTACTGGTCGGCCGTCACGATGTTCGTCGCGATGATGGAGGACACGAGCGAGGCCACCAGCGCACCGTTGGACTTCGCCTTGTCGATGATCGGCGTGATCAGGCGGTCGAGGACGCCCGCCTTTTCCACCACGCCGCCGAAGGCGAGCGCGGTGATGACGAGCCAGATCGTGTTGAGCATGCTGTCCATGCCGCCGCGCGACACCAGCACGTCGATCGCCGCGTAGCCCGTGTCGGACTTGTATCCGCTCGCCAGCGCAAGCCACACGCCCTTGAAAAGCGAGAGCCAGGCGGGCAGGCCGCCATCCGGGTCGGCGAATGCGATCACGCGCCCGGGCGCCACGAACACGGCGAGCACGCCGCCCGCGAGCGCGCCGATGAAGATCGCGGTGAACGGCGGGACCTTGAACAATGCCAGCACGACGACCACCACGAGCGGCAGGAACAGCACCGGTGAAACGTGGAACGCCTGCTGGATCGCCCCGATCTTGTCGCTCGCGTCGAAGTCGCCCGGCCTGCCGAGCATCAGGAACACTGCGAGCGAAATGGCGAGCGCCACCGCAGAGGTCAGCAGCGTCTCGCGAATGTGCTCGTAGAGATTGACGCCGGCTGCAGCGGCGGCGAGATTGGCCGAGTCCGAAAGCGGCGAGGACTTGTCGCCGAAATAGGCGCCGGAGATCACCGCGCCCGCGGCGATCGCCGGGTTGAGCCCCATGTTCGCCGCAATGCCCATGAAGCCGATGCCGATCGTGCCGACGACCGTCCAGGAACTGCCGATGCTGGTGGACACGATGGCGCAGATTGCGCAGGCGGTGACGTAGAAGTAGTTCGGACTGAGCAGCTGCAGCCCGTAATAGACCATCGCGACGAGCGTGCCGCTCATCGCCCAGGTCCCGATCAGCGCTCCGACGGCGAAGAGGATGAAGATCGCGCCGATGCCCGTGCTGACGCTCGACGACGCGGCGTCGCCGAGCGATTGCAGCGTATGGCCGCGGCGCCAGCCGACGAACACGGCGATCATCGTGGCGACGACGAGCGCGACCTGGTTGGGCCCGCCCGCACCGGCGTCGCCGAACAGGAAGTAGGAAAGTCCGACCAGCAGGATGAGGCTGGCGACCGGAACGATTGCTTCGGTCAGCGTAAGCGGCTGAGGTTTGTTGGGTTGGGTCATACACTGCGACGATCGGATCGGGCTGTTACCGGATGCTGTCCGGGCGGCTTGCATGGAGGTGAGTCAGGCGAGGTGCGGGTCGAGATAGACTCTCGACCGGCTCGCCGTTCCGGCATGACGCCTTCGGAGGCACCATGGAGTTGTACGTTGTCCCCTTCCTCAAGGCACTCGTGCTCATTCCCGTAACGCTGCTCCCGATCATCAACCCGCTTAGCACTGCGCCGGTGTTTGCCGGGACGGTCGGGGCCAACCGCGCGCTTTCGGCGCCGCTTGCACGCCAGGTCGCGATCAACAGCTGGTTCGTGCTGGTGGCTTCCATGCTGTTCGGGACGCACATTCTGGAAATCTTCGGCATTACGCTGCCCGTCATTCGGCTCGGCGGGGGTGTGCTGGTTGCAGCGACCGGCTGGCGCATGCTCAACCGCACCGAGGACGACGATGTCCACAAGGCGGCACTCGACGAAGCTGCGACGCTTTCGGACGCCGAGATTGTCCGGCAGAGCTTCTTCCCGATCACGTTTCCGCTTACCACCGGTCCCGGAACCATCGCAGCGTCGATTGCTCTCGGCGCCCAGATTCCGACGAAACCGGCGCTGTTTCTGGCCGGCGTATTCGCGGTGGCCGGGGGCGCGGCGCTGGTATCGCTGGTGCTCTACCTGATCTTCCGGAACTCCGTCGCCGTGCTGAACTGGCTCGGAGAAATCGGCACGCTGGTGATGATACGTCTCATGGCCTTCATCCTGCTCTGCATCGGCATCCAGATCATGTGGACCGGCTGGGCCGAGCTGAACGGCATCGCGTCTTGAACGGCAAAGGCTGACGGTCGCCGGACGGTAGCGCACGAGGTCGAGGGCGCCTGCCGGGAATGGCCATCGGCTTCGACGGGCCGCCAGCGGAAACGGCAAGGAATCGACGCTTGCGCTCATCGGGTCCGACGTCGTTGCACAGTCCATTGAGCAGTACCTGGCTCCCGATCGGGCGCCGGTCCCACTTCCTACACACAACAGAACCCGCGCCGCAGGCGGCAAGTACGCCTGCGGCGCGGTCGCTCTCCTGACCGAGGCTAGAAGTCTACCGCGTCGCGGATGATCGGGCAGGTCATGCAGTGCCCGCCGCCGCGGCCTCGGCCGAGTTCCGCACCGACGATCGTGATGACCTCGATGCCTTCCTTGCGCAGCAGCGTGTTCGTGTACGTGTTGCGGTCGTAGGCATAGACGACGCCCGGCGACGCGCAGACCAGGTTCGCGCCGCTGTCCCACTGCGTGCGCTCGCGCTGGTAGTCGCTGCCGCCGGCTTCGACGACGCGCAGCTTCTTCAATCCCAGCGCCTCGCGCACCACTTCGACGAACGGCTTCTTCTCGTTGTGCAGCTCGACGCCGCTCGGATGGTTGCTCGGGCGGTACGAGAAGGTGGTGGTCTTGGCCAGGAAGTCCGGCGCGAGCAGCACGCAGTCGCGGTCGGCGAACGTGAACACGGTGTCGAGGTGCATCGCGGCGCGGATCTTCGGCATCGCTGCGACGATGACGCGCTCGGCCGCACCCTTCTTGAACAGCGTGGCCGCAAGCTGGCTGATCGCCTGCCGGGACGTTCGCTCGCTCATGCCGATCAGCACGTTGCCCTTGCCGATCGGCATCACGTCGCCGCCTTCCAGCGTCGCGAGGCCGTGGTCCTTGGTCGGGTCACCCCACCATACGTTGACCTTGCCCGCGAAATCCGGATGGAACTTGTAGATCGCCGTGGTGAGGATCGTCTCCTCGTGCCGCGCCGGCCAGTACAGCGGGTTGAGCGTCACGCCGCCGTAGATCCAGCAGGTGGTGTCGCGCGTGTACAGCGTGTTCGGCAGCGGCGGCAGCAGGTATTCGGTGACGCCCGCGGCTTCCTTGACGACCTTGAGCGCCGCGCCTCCGTGCGCTTCCGGGAAATCGTGGGTCGACAAGCCGCCGATCAGCGTTTCGGCGAGCTTGCGGTTCTCGAGGCCTTCGAGATAGCTCCGCAGCTCGTCGATGAAACCAAGTCCCACCTGGTCCGGCACGACCTGGTTGTCGAGGATCCACTTCTTGCCCTCGGGCACCGCCACCGTCTCGGCCAGCAGGTTGTGCATCTCGACCACCTCGATGCCGCGGTCGCGCATCTTCATCATGAAGTCGTAGTGGTCGCGCTTGGCGTTCTCGACCCACAGCACGTCGTCGAACAGCAGCTGGTCGCAGTTGGAGGGCGTCAGTCGCGAATGCGCCAGCCCGGGCGAACACACCATCACCTTGCGCAGCTGGCCAACCTCCGAATACACACCGAACTTCACTTCGCTTGCATTTGCCATGTTGGACTCCGAGGTGTTCGTCTAGATGGTGATGGAACCGGTGGCAAGACCGTAGACGCCGTAGACGCCAGCGGCAACGATGACGCCGAAAACGACCCAATCCGAGGCTTTCTCGAAAACGGGCTTGCCCTGCTCGCGCCGCGCGATGTAGTACAGCACCGTGCCTGGCGCGAACAGGATGGCGGAAAGCAGAATGAACTTCAGGCCGCCGGCGTAGATCATGAACAGCGTATAGGCCACGGCCAGCGAGGCCAGGATCAGGTCGCGCTGGCGTTCCTCCGGACGTACGTCGTAGGTTTCGCCGCGCTGCGCGATCATCAGGCCGTAGGCGGCGACGAACAGGTACGGGATCAGCGTGGTGGCGCTGGTCAGGTTCAGCATCAGCGCGAATGCGTCGTTCGACCAGTAGGTGGAGATCACGATGAGCTGGATGATGATGCTCGTCACCCACATGGCCACGACCGGCACGTTGTTCTTGTTGACCTTGGCGAATGCCTTGGGCATGTCCTTCGACTTGCCCGCGTTGAACATCACTTCGGCGCAGATCAGTGCCCAGGCGAGGTAGGCGCCGAGCACCGAAACGATGAGTCCCGCGCTGACGAAAACCGCCCCCCACGGACCGACCACCGACTCCAGCACCCCCGCCATCGACGGCTGGCGCATGCCGGCAATGCCCGCACGCTGCAGCACAGCGTACGGCAGCAGCGTGACCAGAACCATCAGGCCGGTGACGCCGATGAAGCCCGAGGATCGTCGCCTTGCCGACGTCCGAGCGTTCCTTCGCGTACCGCGAGTACACGCTCGCCCCTTCGATGCCGATGAACACGAACACCGTGACGAGCATCGTCGCCTTGACCTGTTCGAAGAGGCCCGCCGTCAGGTCGCCGCCGTAGAGGTTGAACCGGAACAGGTCCATCTTGAAAGCGAAGAACATGAGTACGATGAAGACCATGATCGGAATGACCTTGGCCACCGTGACGATGCTGTTGATGAACGCGGCCTGCTGCACGCCGCGCAGGATCAGGAAATGGAACAGCCAGATGCCGACCGAGGCCACCGCGATCGCGATCGCCGTATTGCCGTCGCCGAATATCGGAAAGAAAGCGCCGAGCGTGGACTTGATGAGCACCCAGTACGACACGTTGCCGATGCAGCTGCCGATCCAGTAGCCGAACGCCGAGAGGAAGCCCGGGTAGTCGCCGAAGCCTTCCCTGGCGTACGCATAGACGCCGGCATCGATGTCGGGCTTGCGCTCGGCCAGCGCCTGGAACACACGCGCCAGCATGTACATGCCGGTGCCCGCGATGATCCACGCGATGACCGCGCCCATGCGGACCGGTCGCGTTCGCGAAGGTCCGCGGGAGCGAGAAGATGCCCGCGCCGACCATGCCGCCCACCACCATCGCGGTGAGTTGCATCCGCGACATTTTTTGTTCAGTTGACGCCATTACGTTTCTCCTCTAAGAGCACGGTCGCGCGGCCTCGCGAGCAGAAAGCGCACGATGCACCCTGCGCGGCGTTCATGCCGTATCGCCGGCTAGGATCACCCTGTCTGAATTCCCCTCGATCCGCCGAACGACAGCGCCGGAATGCAGTGCTGCGCATGAAAAGGCGGAGACGGCACGACTGCATCGCAGGGAGCCGTCGACGCGGGAGCATAGCAAGCTCGACTCCCACGGACAATCGTCGAGGGGCGGGACAAGGGCGGGAACGGACCGGACCTTTAATGATCAACTATTGACACCACGCCCAATCATCGGAAGAACGGCGGTCGAGTAAGCCAAAGGCGTACGTCGACCGCTGCACGACCAGGACGTCGGCCAAGATGTGGCAATCTTCTTGCGCGTCGCGCTTCGGCACTTGCAGCGCATGCGAGGTTCGCGATCACCGCGATCGATTCCGTGCCGAATCGGCGTGCCGCGCATGGTCCGACTGTTGGGTGCTGCGCGAGGCAAGACGGACATTTGAATCTGCAGCGGCTAGGGAAAAGGGTATCGAAATGAACGCTTTCCATCGCGCACGTGTCGGCGCGCTCTTGGTCGCATTCGCGGCTGGCGCTGGCGCCGCCGTGGCTCAGACGACTCCCACCGCAACCGGCGAATGCCACGCAATCGCGGACAACATGGAGCGCCTCGCCTGCTACGACCGCGTCAGTGGGCGCACAAGTGGCGCGCCGAAGGAAGCGGCGCCTGCGGCGCTGCCGGCCGCGGCAGGTTCCGCTGCCGGAACGACGCGCACGGAAGGCGAAGCGCCACCACCCGTCGCGAAGGCGTCGATGCTCGACGAGGCATGGGATTTCGATCCGTCGTCGCCACGCTACGACATCCGCTTCTACAACGCGAACTACCTGCTGTTCGGACGCTACACCGACAGCGTCAACACGGCACCCTATCTGCCGCTCGCCGCGGCGCTCAACCAACCGGAGCCGGATCTCAACTCAACCGAGGCGAAATTCCAGTTCAGCTTCAAGGGGCGCCTGTGGACGACCGACGATCGCCGCTGGGGCGTATGGGCCGCCTACACGCAGCAGAACCAGTGGCAGGTCTACAACGGGGACGAATCCCGACCGTTCCGTGAAACCAACTACATGCCGGAACTTTTCGTGAGCTTCCGGCCGGACGTGGACCTCGGGGGCGGATTCCGCTGGGGATTGTTCAATGCCGGGTACAACCATCAGTCGAACGGCCGGACCGATACTCTGTCCCGCAGCTGGGACCGGCTCTTCGCCGAGTTCGGCGTCGAGCGCGACAGTTTCGCGCTGTCTGCGAAGTTCTGGTACCGCCTCCCGGAGAATTCAGACAGACGACGACAATCCGGACATCACCGACTACTACGGTCACGGCGAGATCGGCGCGCTGTACCGGTGGCGCGACAACAGCTTTTCGGCGGCGGTGCGGGGCAACGTGAACACGGGAAAGGGCGCGGTACAGCTTGCCTGGATGTCGCCGCCGATCCTTGGTCCGCTTCGCGGCTACGTTCAATTCTTCTCGGGTTACGGGGAGAGCTTGATCGATTACAACTGGAAGCAGACCACGATCGGTGCCGGCGTCGCGCTGAGCGACGGCCTATAGCCCTCCACTTGTGCGTGGGCGCATCAGGGGCGCGTCCGCGAGCGTGCCCCGGCACCATTGAGGCAGATGCGCGCCGTGCTCTCGGCGCGCACCTCTACGGCGTCATTGCTGCCGGCTGCCCTTGATGTTGCCGGCAACGCCGCCGGCTACGGCGCCGATGGCCGCACCAGTCCAGCCGCTGCCCCCGGAAATGGCCGCGATCCCGGCCCCGGCAGCGGCGCCAATGGCTGCGCCGCTCATCGTTCCCTGCTGCTGCGCCGACATGTTCGTGCATCCGACCGCGATTGCCGCGGCCGCAATGGCCGCAATCAGTCCAACTCGTTTCATGGTCCGCCTCCGCTACTGGGTTTTCTTGAGACCTGGCACGACCATCTCGAACCAGATCGTTTCAATGACCGGCCGCTGCAGCTGACCCGGGTTCGCGGCATACCACTTGTCCAGCCCTTCGCGCACGCCGTCCAGGGTCTGACCCTTCAAGCCTTTGGTCAGGCGTGGAACAATGCTCTGCGCGTCAGACGGCGGGTTCGCGCCTTCGTAAGCCGCCTCGACCTGGAGGACATTGGCGATTCCGATGAGGTAGACCTTCTTGAGTTGCTCCGACGACTTGGTCCAATGCTCGCCGGTGACCAGCGGGACTTCCTGACCCTGGGCGTTGCCCCAGACCGAGGCAAAGGTCACGCACACGACGACCATTGCCGCACGCAAATTCATTCGTTTTGCCATTGAGTTCTCCATGGAAGCTTCAATTGGAATGCACCACCACCACCTCGCGCACCATCCTCGGGCACGCTTGCTCACCCGCGTGCTCCGATTGCGCTCCGCAGTCTTGCGAAAATGCATTGCCCGCCCGGAGCCGTAACCGATCCGTTAACATCGGCATTGATACGCGTCAATTCGACAAAGCCGAGGTTCGCGGAAACTATTCGGCCGCAAACGGGACGCTCGACTCGAATGGAACGGGGCCTCAAATGCCTGGCGCAAAGACCATCTACATTGTCGATGACGACATCTGCATACGCAAGGGGTTGACCGGGCTCCTGTCGGAGGTGGGTTATGAAGTTCGATCGTTTGCGTCCGCCGCGGCGCTCCTCGCGTGCGGCAGCCTCGACCGTCCCGGTTGCCTGTTGCTCGACGTGTGCACAACCGATCAGAGCGCCTTCGATCTCCAGCGCGTCATTCAGAACGGGAACAGCAAGGTTCCAGTCATCTTCATGACCGGGAACGGCGACGTCGCGATGGCGGTGAGAGCGATGAAGGCGGGCGCGATCGATTTCCTGATCAAGCCCTTGAGCAGGAGCGATCTCCTCGCGGCCATTGCCCGCGCGCTCGCCAAGTGCGATGAATTGCGCGGCGCGCATTGGAGGCAGTTGCGAGCCCGCGAGCTGATTGCGAGCCTGACCCCGAGGGAGAGGGAAGTCTTCTACCTCGTCGTGATGGGCAAACGCAACAAGGAGATCGCGAGCACGCTGGGAAGCCAGGAGGCGACGGTCAAGGTTCACCGCTCGCGTGTCATGCGCAAGCTGGGGACGAGATCCTTCGCCGAGCTGATGCGATTCGGGCTGCAATACGACCTGGTACCGAACGTGCACGACGACCAACGAGATCCGCGTCGGAGGGTTGCCCGTCCGACGCGAAGGCAAGCGCCGATCGGCGGGGTTCCAGGATACATCGCAGCGGGAATCCCGCTGCCTGCCGGCGGTCTCGACTGATCGGCATGGCTGCTGCCCGATTATTCCATTATCGCGTCGGGCGTGACGGACTGCCGGCGGGAGGCGGGCCGAAGTCGGGAGGACCCTGTGGTGGCCGGGATGGCCGCGCGGCTGGTGGCCGCGGTGGAGGAGGCGGCGGCGGACGGAACGACGGTGTTCCCCAGTTGACCCAGCTCGATCGATTCGCGTACCACGGGTGCCCGCGATAATGGGCGTCCCAGTACGGTGCGACGGAAAATGTGATCACGGGTACCCGGTTTCGGACGGGCGCCGAAAGATAGCGGGAATGCACCCAGCCGCGGCGGCTCCGCGCGAAAACGTCACACCAGCGCCAGCCGCTCGTGCAGCCCAGCACGTTGACCCGCGTTCCCGCCGGAAGCCAGGTGACCAGCGGAAATGCGCGATCCGGACCGGCACGCATGTTGACGTTCTGCGTGGTGAAAACCGTCTGCGCAAGGGCGGGGATCGGCACCAGCAGCAATGCAACAAGGCATCGACGAAGGCGTGCGTACGACATCGGTAGCTCCACGGTTGGGCCGGGCTTGTTCGACCTTGGCCGCACTTGATAACGTGCGCGATCCCGCTCTGGTTGACGGTCCGGCTGGCAATGGATCGACGCCTGATGCTTCCGCAGGGCATCGGGTTTCGATCGGCGCCTCGGTGCGCGTGACGTACCGTGTTGCGCTAAACTTCGCGGTCGCGTCCATCGGGGAATAAACTCGCACGTTGAACATTCGCCCCTGCGTACGCCACGCGTTTCCCCTTCCGCCCACTTTCAGAGTTCAGTCGAGGCATCCATGATGAAGAGTCTGCTTGTTGCATTGGTCATCGCCGCGGGTCTGATTGCAGGCAATGCTTCGGCACAGTCGTCGCCCAATTCGCTCGCCAAGATCAAGTCGGCCAAGGCCATCAATGTCGCGTATTCGCCGGATTCGCTGCCGTTCTCCTTCGCCGGCACCAACAACGAACCGCAGGGGTATTCGATCGATCTCTGCAAGCGAGCGATCGCGCAGATCGGCCGCGCGGTCGGCGAGCCTGACCTGAAGGTGAATTGGCTCGCCGGTTCCGTCACCGAACGCCTGCAGATGGTCGCCTCGGGTCGCGCCGAGCTCGAATGCGCCAATACGACGCAGACGCAGTCCCGACTCGCCAATGTCGATTTCTCGAACCTGATCTTCATCGACGGAGGCGGGTTCCTCGTCAAGGCCGGCTCGCCGATCAATCAGATCTCCGACCTTGGCGGCAAGCGCATCGCCGTGCTCAAAGGCACGACTACCGAGGGCCGGCTGAACGACACGCTGCGCAGGCGGCTGATCAATGCAACCGTCGTTCCGATCGCCAATGCCGGCGAAGGCGTCGCGATGGTGGAGTCCGGCAGCGCCGATGCCTACGCCGGCGACAAGATCAAGCTCGTGGGACTGGCCGCCCAGGCGAAGGACCCGGCCAGGCTCGCGTTGCTCGCGGAAGACCTGTCGTTCGAGCCGTATGCAATGGCATTGCCGCGCAACGACTCGGCGCTGCGGCTCGAGGTCAACAAGGCGCTCACGCAGATCTACCTGGGCGGCGACATCGACCCGATCTTCGCGCAATGGCTGGGCAAGCTCGGACGGCCGTCCGGGCTGCTCGCGGCCATGTACCTGTTGAATTCGATTCCCGAGTGAAACTCGGACTGCAGACAGGAGAATTGACATGACGATATTTCCGGAATGGCGGCGTTTGGCCGCCACATGCGCCGCATGCATTGCGATGGCGCTCGCCGGCTGCAATACGCCGCCACCCTTCCAGGTCAGCGAGCAGCCGGCGATTCGCATCGGAACCGTCGAGTCGATCACCCAGGACACCGTGCAGAACGTCGACACGGCCGTCGGTACGATCGGCGGCGCGCTGATCGGTGGCGGACTGGGCAGCCTGATCGGCGGCGGCCGGGGCCAGACCGCGGCCACCATCATCGGTGCCGTCGGTGGCGGGTTCGCCGGCAATCAGATGTCGCAGCGAAGCCAGACGTTCGTCTGGCGGATCGGGGTCCGCTACGACGATGGCACGCTCGCCACGATTCAGCAAACCGCGGCGCCCGCCTTGCGGATCGGCGACCGAGTTCGCGTCACGTCGACGGGGATCGAGCTGTTGCGCTGACGATCGACGCTGCAGAAATCCTCTTCGGAACAGCAGCGGACTGGAACGCGTCCCGGGCGTCATGAATCGGCGCCGTTTCCTCGGGGTTGGCGCAGCGGCCGGTCTGCTGGCGACGGGCTGCGACTATTCCTTGCAGCACGGCGTGCTCAACGCGTGCCTCGCGGCGCTGCCGGCGCGTCTGCGCGACCACCCGCTGGTCCAGGCGGCGTGGCAAGGTCTCGATCCTGCAAAAGTGTGGGACGCCCATTGCCACGTGTTCGGCGACGGCGATTCGGGCAGCGGCCTTTGGTTCAATCCGCTGATGGAGCGCCTCTGGCATCCGCAACTGTACGCGCAGCGTCTGTTCTTTCTCAATGCCGGGTGCGCGCACAGCGATCCGGGCAAGATCGACCTGACCGTAGTCGACCGCCTGCTCGACCAGATCGAGGCGATGCCGGCTGGCTTCAGGGTCCTGCTGCTCGCCTTCGACTGGGCACGCGACGAGTCGGGAGCGCCGGTGCAGGATCGCTCGACATTTTACGTACCGGACGATTACGCCGCCGCGCTCGCGGTGCGCCATCCCGAGAAGTTCGAATGGGCAGCTTCCATTCATCCGTACGATCCCCGCGCGCTCGACCGCCTCGACGCCGCGGCGTCGAGAGGCGCCCGCGCCGTCAAGTGGCTGCCGTCTGCGCAGGGCATCGATCCGGCAGACCCGCGCTGCGATCGATTCTTTGCGAAGCTCGCCACGCTTCGGATGCCGCTCATTTCCCATGCCGGCGACGAGCGCGCGGTGCGTGGCTTCGGCGAACACCTGGGCAACCCGCTCAGGCTGCGGCGCCCGCTCGACGCCGGGGTGCGGGTGGTGGTCGCGCATTGCGGGTCGCTGGGCAGCGGCCTTGACATCGATCATGGCGGCACGACGATGGTTCCGAATTTCGAGCTCTTCGCGCGCCTGATGGACGAGCCGCGTTATCGCGCGAATCTGGTTGGAGACATCTCGGCCGTCACCCAGGGCAACCGCATGGACGTCGTCGCGACGCTGATTGCGCGCCGTGATTGGCACGATCGCTTGTTGAATGGCTCGGACTATCCGTTGCCGGGTGTGCTGCCGCTGGTTTCCCTGCCGGCGCTCGTCCAACGGCAGCTGCTCGATCCCGCCGCGGTCGCGCTGCTGCGCGAGATCAGGCAGCACAACGTGTTGCTGTTCGATTTCGTGCTGAAGCGAAGTCTCAGGCTGACCGGCGAAGGTTTCGCGCGATCGGTGTTCGAGACGAGGCCGTACTTCACCCGCGCTCAATGACTGCGCGGTTCCCGGCCTCGACCCGCTGCTGCAGTCTGGCCCAGCCGTCGTCGACCTCGGCTTGCAGTGCGTCGATGTCGGCCGGGCTCAAGTGCCGATAGCGTCGTTGCAGCGCCAGATAGTCGCTTAACGGGCGCGGCTTCGACGCGTAATTCAGCGTGTAGGTCCGCCCGTTCTCGACTTCGTAGAGCGGGAATGCGCCGCTCTCGACGGCATAGCGCGCGGCGGTGACACCCGCGTCGTCGGGCAGCCCCCAGCCGTCGAGGCAAGGAATGAGCAGCGTGATGATCCGCGTGCCATGGATCGCCTTGGCCTTCTCGACCTTGCGGATCAGGTCGGGCAGGAAGCCGACGCTTGCGGTGGCCACGTAGGGCACATCGTGCGCCGCCATGATCTCGGTGAGGTTCTTCTTGCGCGAGGTCTTGCCCGCCGGGGTCGAGCCGGTGCTCGCCAGGTGCGGCGTCGACGAGGACTTCTGCGCCCCGGTGTTCATGTAGCCCTCGTTGTCGAGGCAGATGTAGATGAAGTTCTCGTTGCGCTCGGCTGCGGACGAGAGGCACTGGAAGCCGATGTCGTAGGTGCCGCCGTCGCCGGCGAGAACGACGACCTGCGTGTCGTGCTCGCCGCGCGCGTCGAGCGCCCGGCGCAGCCCCGACGCCGCCGCGGCGCTTGCCTCGAGCGTGGGCTGATAGACGGGAATCCTGAGGGAACTGTACGGTTGCGGGCCCGCGATGATGGCCATGCACGAGGGCGGGACGATCGCCATCGTGTTCGGCCCGAGCGCCGCGAGCACGTGCCGCACCGACAGCGCATCCACGCAGCCCGGGCATGCTGCATGTCCGGAGCAGAGGATCGGTTCGTCCGGCAGTTCGAGTTTGTGCATGCGAGTCACCTCACCCAGACCGTGTCCGGCCGTGCCTCGCTCGTGTACGCGCTGCGGACGAACTCGGCGATCTTTTCGGGCGAGACGTTGACGCCGCCCACTCCGGCCAGGTAGCCGTGAATGCACGGCGCCTCCGGCATTCCGTAAAGCGCGGCACGCAGCTCCTGGTGCAGCACGCCGCCGTGGCCGGGCGAGTAGTCGCGGTCGAGCACGAGCACGCGGGGAACGCCGGCGAGGGCTTGGCGCAGCGCCTGCACCGGAAGAGGCCGGAACAGGCGCACCTTCAGCAGGCCGACGGCCTCGCCCGCTTCGCGCAACGCATCCACCGCGTCGCGCGCCGTACCGCTCATGCTGCCCAGCGTCACGATGACGATGCGGGCGCCCTCGCAGCGGTAGCGCTCCACCAACCCGTAGCCGCGGCCGGTGAGCGCGCTCCATTCTCGGTCCGCCGCGAGCGCAACGGCCGGGACCTCGGCCATCGCTTCGCCGAGCGCCTGGCGGTGGCGGTAGAACATGTCCGGCGTGACCACGTTGCCCCAGGACTCGACCTTTGCGGTGTCGAGCCGGTGCGCTGGCGCGTAGGGCGGCAGGAACGCATCGACCAACGCTTGCGCCGGCACGCGCACCGGCTCGAGCGCGTGCGAAACGTAGAACGCATCGTGGTTCACCATCACCGGCAGCAGCACATGTTCGGCGACCTTGAATGCCTGGATCACCGTATCGAGCGACTCCTGCGCGCTCTCGGTGTAGAACTGCACCCAGCCGGTGTCGCGTTGTGAAAGGCTGTCGGTCTGGTCAGGCCAGAACGCCCAGGGCGAAGCCACGGTCCGGTTGACGTTGGCCATCACGATCGGCGCCCGCGCGCCGCTCGCGTAATGGAGCAGCTCGTGCATGAGCAACAGGCCCTGCGACGCCGTCGCCGTGAACACGCGCACGCCCGCGAGCGAGGCCGGGATGCAGGCGGCCATCACCGAATGCTCGGACTCCGGCGTGATCACCTCGGCATCGAACTCGCCGGCGGCCTGGAATTCCGTGATCTTCTCGAGGATCGGTGTTTGAGGCGTGATCGGATAGAGCGGCACGACCTTGGGACGCGCGAGGCGAGCCGCCCAGGCGACCGCGTGATTGCCGGTCAGAAGCATCGGCTTCTCGCGGGCCGGCGTCTGGTCGCGCGCGTTCATCGCGTCTCCTCGACCATCTTCATCGAGCCGGTCGGGCACTCCTTGACGCAGATGCCGCACCCCTTGCAGTAATCGGTCAGGACCACGTAGCCATCCACTCCACGCCTGACCGCGAGATCGGGGCAGTAATGAACGCAGTTGTCGCACTGAAAGCACGTGCCGCAGGAGAAGCAGCGCTCGGTCTCGGCGAGCGCCCGTTCGAGTTCGAGGCCGATCTGCACCTCGGCGCCGCTCGCAAGGCGCTGCGCCACGTCCAGCCGCTCTCCCTCCGCCCGCGCCTGCTTCGGGAAATAGAACGTGTTGATCGCCGCAAGCGGGACGACGGGCTCGGCGTCGGCAACTGCGCTCGCGCCGGCCGTGCCGTCATCCGGGCGTGGCACCTTTCCCTGCAACAGGCGGTCGATTTCCTGCGCCGCGCGCTTGCCCATGCCGATCGCCTCGGTCACGAAGCGCGCCATGCTGGAGACGTCGCCGCCGGCATAGACGCGCTCGAGGCTCGTGGCCTGGCGCGGGTCGACCTTGAGCAGCGCACCGTCGGCCTCGAGCACCGCATGCACCGGCGCGAGGTCGGGGTCCTGTCCGATCGAGGGAACGATGGCATCCGCCTCGAGCGAGAATTCGCTGTCGGCAAGCGGCGTGGCGGTGAACTGGCCGCGCCGCTCGCCAGCCTCGAACCGTACGCGTACGCATCGAAGCGAGAGACCCGCGCTGCCCCGGTCGATGGCCTCGGTCAGCATCGCGCCGTCGACCAGCGCAATGCCTTCCTCCAGCGCTTCAGCGACTTCCTCGCGCTGCGCGGGCATCTGCGATGCGCTTTCCAGCGCAAGAATCGTGACTTCATGGCCCGCGCGCCTTGCGCTGCGCGCCACATCGAGCGCGGCGCTGCCTCCGCCGATCACGACCACGCGCTTCCCCAGCGCGGGCAGGGCGCCTGCGTTCGCCTGTGCCAGATAGTCCGCGCCATCCATCACCCAGGAGCTCGTGTAGTCGAGGCGCGGCAGGCGCTTCCGACACCGCGCGCCGACCGCGAGGTACACGGCGTCGAATTCGCTACGCAGGCGTTCGAAGTCCGCGGGTGTCTCCATCGATTCACCGCAACGCGCGTCGATCCCCAGCGCAACGATGCGGGCGATCTCGCCGTCGAGCACGGATCGCGACAGTCGATACGAAGGAATGCCGTAACGCATCAGTCCGCCGAGCTGCGACCGCGATTCGAACAACGAGATCGCGTAACCGCGCCGGCGCAAGTGGAACGCGGCCGACAGGCCCGAGGGTCCACCGCCGACGATCGCGATCCGCTCGCTTCGCGGTGTTTCGCTCGGCGCAAACATCCAATTTTCCGTGAGCGCAAGATCGCCGACGAAGCGTTCGAGGCGGCAGATCGCGAGCGATCCATCGAACCCGGCGCGATTGCAGGCGGCTTCGCACGGATGGTGGCAGATGCGCCCGGCGACCGCGGGAAACGGGTTGTGACGGGTGAGGATCTCCCACGCGCCGCGAAAGTCTCGCGCGCGGGCGCGGCCGATCCACTCCGCGATATCGCCATCCACCGGGCACGCGGCATGGCACGGTGACGGAGCGTGGACATGCCGAGGCAATGCGGCCCGCCAGGTGCCCGTCTTGAACACCTCGGTCGTGCCCGTTGTCCAGGTGCTGGGCACCGGATCGTTCGCGTTCATGCTGCCGCCTCCATCGGCTCGGCGCTTGATGGCGGACGAGCTGTCGGCGTCCTGCGTCGATTCGCGCTTGCTCCGATCCCCAGGTCGCTTCGCGACCGCGGCCCCTCGTCGCCGCTCACGCCGCCGCCCTCCGCAGCTGCGCGTCGACCCGCTGATAGCCCTCTTCGCAGGCTGCGATGTTCTCGTCGTGAAGCTTCGGTGCCTCTTCGATGAGCACGCGGGTCAGCTGCTCGAGCGTCGGGGCGTCGATGGCCCGTGCAAGCGCACCGAGCAATGCGGAATTGACGATCCGTCCGAGGCCGTGGCGGCGCGAAATCGAGATGCCGTCAACGGGAATTACCCTGTAGCCGGGCAGCTGCCCGGCGAACTGCTCCGGTGTGCGCGACGAGTTGACGACGACCAGCGTGTCGGGACGGGCCGTCGCGAGCAACGGGCCCTGGAGAAGGCTCGCGTCGAAGCAGAGGATCGCGTCCGCACGCTCGATGTCGCAGCGCACGCGGATCGGCCGGTCATCGACGCGTATGAATGAGCTCACCGGCGTGCCGCGCCGCGCTCCGCCGTAACTCGCAAACGATTGCACTTCGCGCCCCGCCGCGAAGAACGCCATCGCCAGCAGATTGCCTGCCGTCTGCGCACCTTGCCCGCCACGGCCCTGGATGATGATCTGCAGCACGAGCCCGCCTCCTTCGGCATCCGCCGCGATGGTTGGGCGTGACAGGGCGCAGCGGACGCGAGGCGTCCATTGTTGGGTCGACGCGCGGGCCGAACCTTGGTACAGATCAAGAAGTTCGCGATACTGCGGCGCAGCGCGAGCGAACCGATCCGTTTGCGGGGGCAGCGTTCGGGCCGCTGTTGGTTGCCGGCCGACGGCAGCGAAATCGCCGCGCCGCTCGCCGTGACGGCGAACAGCGCGGCACTGCGCAAGAAGGCGGAACGATCCTATTGGCCGTGAGCGGCCCGGGCCTTTTCGATCTGCGCCTTGACCGCTTCGAGGTTGAAGCTTGCCCCTGGCTGCATCGGCGGGAACTCGATCGCCGTCTGTGCGACCTTGGCGACCTCCTGCTGCACGAACTGGAAGCGCCAGAACTCGAACACGAACCAGTTGTAGAACGCGAGCGATCCCTGCGCGCCGCTCGGCAGGCCGGTGCGCTCGTACGGGTCGAGGCGCAGGTTGGTGAGGATGGGCCAGTCGACCTTGACCGTGCCGCCGAGCCAGCCTTGCGGCTGGTCGGTGAAGCGGTACTTGAAGTCGTTGATCCGCACCGCCGAGAGCGTGCCCTCGGTGAAATAGAAGATCTCCTGGCGCGCCGACTTCCCCTTGCCGGTGATCAGGTCCATCTGGTTGTAGCCGTCCAGGTGCACCTTGTACGTCTTGTCGCCAAGTTGCTTGCCCTTCAGCAATTCCGCGGTGATGTTCGGATTGCCGGCCGCCGCAACGAATGTCGGGAACCAGTCCATGCCGGACACGATGCCATTTTGGACGGTACCGGCGGGCACCTTGCCGGGCCAGCGCAGGATCATCGGCACACGGAAGCCGCCCTCGAGCGCCGTCCCCTTGCCGCCCGCAAACGGCGTCTGGCCGCCGTCGGGCCACGTGAAGTTCTCGGCACCATTGTCGGTGGTGAAGCCGATGATGGTATCGCTCTCGAGGTTGTTGTCCTTCAGGTACTTCATGACGGAGCCGACGATGTCGTCGATCTGCGCCATGCCGGCTTCCTGAATGGTCCAGTTGTTGTCGGAATTGCGCATAGCCTCGTACTTGGGTGACAGGTGCGTGACGACGTGCATCCGCGTCGGGTTGAGCCAGACGAAGAACGGCTTCCCGTCCTTGCGCGCCTTGTCCATGAACTTGAGCGTGAAGTCGAGGATCTCGTCGTCGACGGTCTCCATCCGCTTGGGACACAGTTCGCCGGCATCCTCGATCTTCTGCTTGCCGATCGCACCCCAGCGCGGCTGCACCGTGGGGTCATCGACGGTCGTTGCCCACGAATGGACCATGTTGCGCGCGCCGATGGTGGCCTGCAGCGCCTGCGGGAATGTCGGATGACAGTGGTCCTCCATCGCGTCGAGGTGATAGAGATAGCCGAAGAATTCGTCGAAGCCATGCACCGTGGGCAGGAACTTGTTGAGGTCACCCAGATGGTTCTTGCCGAACTGGCCGGTGGCGTAGCCCATCGATTTCAGCGCGGTCGCGATGGTCGGCGCTTGTGCAGGCATACCGATCGGCGAACCGGCCTGCCCAACCGTCGTCAGGCCGGTGCGGATCGGCAACTCGCCCGTGATGAAGTTGGCACGGCCCGCCGTGCAACTCGCCTCGGCGTAGTAGTCGGTGAAGCGCATGCCCTCGGCCGCGAGACGGTCGAGGTTCGGCGTCCGCATCGACATGATGCCCTGGTTGTAGGCGCCGATGTTGGCCCAGCCGATGTCGTCGCCCATGATCATGATGATGTTCGGTTGCTTGGCCGGTGCCTGCGCAAGCGCCGGCATGGTTGCGAACAGCGTGACCACGAGGCCAACGATCAATGCGGAGAATTTTCCTGGCAGATTCATTGGGACTCCCAGCTTGTGGATTGAATCGGCGTGCGGCAGCGAGCCTGGAAACTCCCTGCCGGGTGCGCGGACGGCGGTTCGAAGCGCGGGGCGGAGGTGGGCGCCGGGGAAGGGTTATCGCAGTTGCGAATGGATCAATGTTGCGGGCACGAATGATGCACCGTTTTCGGCAAAAGGCAAGCCTTTCACGCAACGTCGTTGACGTGCCAGCCGCCGCACCGACGCCTTCCCGATGGTCGCCCGGGACCGCGTGTTTGTTAGTTCTTGCCAGACGGTTGCAAGACTCGCGACGCACCCGCGCATGATTGCCCTAACCTGGTGCAATGCGTTCCCACTTGCCGCTCCGCTCGGAGCGGAACAGCGCGTCGATTGCGCGCATGTTGGCGATCGCGTCCTCGATTCCATAGGGCAGCGCGATCTCGCCGCGGACAGCGCGCGAGAACGCTTCGCCTTGCAGCATGTACTGATCGCTTTCCGGAAGCGTTTCGGTGCGAATCCCCGTGCCCTCGAGCGACGAGCAATCGTCGATGGAGAGGCGCGTCTTCGCGCCCTGTGGCGCATTTACCGGGATGTGCATCTCGATCCTGCCCTTGGAACCCAGGAGCTGGATGCGCTGGTGTGGGGCGATCTGCGTGGACACGGTGAAGTCGAGGCGGCGGCCGACGCCGAAGTCCACGAGCGCGCTCGTAAGACGATCCGTTCCGAACTCGGGATCGCGGTCGATCAGCGCAATGCCGCGCTGCGGTTCGGCCTCGAAGAAGTGCCGTCCGGCCACGATGGCGTAACAGCCGATGTCGTAAAGTGCGCCACCGCCGAACGCGGCATTGTTGCGGATGTTCTCGCGATCCAGGTTCGTGTAGCCGAAGAACATCTGCACCACCCGCAAGTCGCCGACCGCGCCGGCACGGACCAGTTCGCGCGCGCGCAGCCACTGCGGATGGAAGCGCACCATGAACGCCTCCGCGATCAGCACCTTTGTTGCGGCGTCGCGGAGCTTGCCCGCTTCGACAGAGGTCAGCGCGATCGGCTTCTCGCACAGGACGTGCTTGCCGGCAGCGGCCGCCTGCAGTGTCAGCGGTACGTGCAGATGGTTGGGCAGCGGATTGTAGATCGCCTCGATCTCCGGATCCGCGAGCAGCGCCTCGTAGGAACCATACGACTTCGGAATCCCGAGGGCCTTCGCGGCCTTGTGCGCGGCTGCCTCGTTGCGCGAGGCCAGCGCCCGGATGTCGCACCACGCACATTTCTGCATGCCGGGCAACGCCCTCTGCAGTCCGATCTTCGCGGTGCTCAATACGCCCCAGACGACTTTTCTCATGCGGCGGTCTCCATTTGCGTGGCGAGTGCGTTCACCGGGCAGCATGGTCCGCGACTTCGGGTGCAACGGCAAGGGCACCGTGTCCGCCGGATAGAATAGCGCTGCGCGATCGGCGCGTCCGGCGTGAGTCCCGCTGGGGATCCCCGACCGCGCCGATCGGCATTCCCAATCCCGCCAGAGGGTGCAATGACTGTTCTGACTTGCGCGGACGTTCTCGGTGGACGCGCGCCCGTGGAGACGCCCGTCACCGTCAAGGGTTGGGTGCGCACCCGGCGCGACTCGAAGGCGGGCATCTCGTTCGTCAACGTGTCCGATGGCTCGGGATTCCATCCGGTCCAGATCGTTGCGCCGAGCACGATGCTGAACTACGCCGACGAGGTGCTGCACCTCACGGCCGGCTGTGCGGTCGAAGCGACGGGCACGATCGTGCCGTCCCCGGCGAAGGGACAGCCGTTCGAGATGCAGGCAAGTGCGATCAAGGTCGTGGGCTGGGTCGACGATCCCGATGCGTACCCGATCCAGCCCAAGCCGCACACTCTCGAATTCCTGCGCGAGGTCGCGCACCTGCGTCCGCGCACCAACGTGATCGGCGCGGTCGCGCGCATGCGTCACACGATCGCGCAGGCCATCCACCGCTTCTTCCACGAACGCGGGTTCTATTGGGTCAACACGCCGATCATAACGTCGTCGGACGCGGAAGGCGCGGGCGAGCTTTTCCGGGTGTCGACGCTCGACCTCGCGAACCTTCCACGCGACGCCGTCGGCAGGATCGACTACGCGCAGGATTTCTTCGGACGCGAGACGTTCCTCACCGTTTCCGGTCAGCTCAACGTCGAGACCTACTGCATGGCGCTGTCGAAGGTCTACACGTTCGGCCCGACGTTCCGAGCCGAGAATTCGAACACGAGCCGGCATCTGGCCGAGTTCTGGATGATCGAGCCCGAGATCGCCTTCGCCGACCTGTCCGACAACGCGACGCTCGCCGAAGCACTGCTGAAGCACATCTTCCGCACGGTGCTCTCCGAGCGCGCGGATGACATGGCGTTCTTCGAGGAACGCATCGAGAAGGGCGTGATCGCCAAGCTGCAGGGGATCGTCGAGTCCGAGTTCGAGCGCATGGACTACACCGACGCGATCCGCATCCTCGCCCAGGCGAAACAGAAGTTCGAGTACCCGGTGCAGTGGGGGATGGACCTGCAGTCCGAACACGAGCGCTACGTCGCCGAGAAGCACGCGGGCAAGCCGGTGATCCTGATGAACTACCCGAAGGAGATCAAGGCGTTCTACATGCGCATGAACGACGACGGGAAGACGGTCGCGGCAATGGACGTGCTCGCGCCGGGCATCGGCGAGATCATCGGAGGCAGCCAGCGCGAGGAGCGCCTGGACGTGTTCGACGCTCGCATGGCGGAGTCAGGACTCGACCGTGACCACTACGGCTGGTACCGCGACCTGCGCCGCTACGGCACGGTACCGCACGCGGGCTTCGGCCTGGGTTTCGAGCGCACGATCGCCTATGTGACGGGACTTTCCAATGTGCGCGACGTCATCCCGTTCCCGCGCACACCGGGGAACGCGCGCTATTGACGCGCGGAGTCCCCGGTCTGCGGGAAGCGCCGGTCAGCGCGTTGCGGTCTTCTGCGGCAGGTTCTGCGGCACGAACACGAAAAACGGTGTGGTGACCTGCTGCCCGGGTGCCGCGTAGTTCGGCGCGGGTTGTCCCTTGGGGCCGAGGCTCTTCACGTAGCGGTAGATCGCACGGAGGTCGTCGTCGGTCATGTCGCGCAGATTGAACCACGGCATCGGCGGGCGCATCTCGGCGCGCGCTCGAGCGAGCCACTGCACCTCGGTCATGCGATCGAACTTCAGGCGAAGGTTCGCGGGGTAGGTCGTGCCCCACGGGCCCTGGAATCCGACCGGGCTGCCCGTCAGCCATTCGGATTCGGGGAGCTTCCCCGCGGCCTCGTTGTATCCAGGCGTGTGGCAGTCGTTGCAGGCGCCGATGCGAGCCAGGTATCGTCCGCGCTCGACGGAAGCCGTGTCGCTCCCGGCCGCGAGCGCCGCGGTGGTACCGAGCGCAGCCATTGCGGCCGCGGCGATTGCAATGATGTGTCGCTTCATCTTCATCTCCTCATGCAGTTGGTGGGTCGGGGCGTGGGTGAATCCGATCGGGCGCGCTGCGCGACCGCTCGGCCGCGCAGCGTGCACACGATTTCTCAGAAGCCTGGCGCCATCGCGAGCGGTTCCAGGCCGTCGCGCTCGCGATCGATGTCGAGGACCGCGGCAACGCCGTACAGCGGCAGCAGTTCGAGCACCTCGCGCACCCTGCCGAACGCCCATGCGATCACGACGGCGATGCGCGGTGCGCCTTCGCGCGCGGCGTTGCCTTGGCTGCGCTGGTACAGGAAGAGCAGCAGCGCGAACAGGGTCCCGCCCGGTAGCAGGATCTCGAGCAGCAGGTACGGCCCGGCCCTCTGCAGCATGTGGCCTGCGTTCCGTAGGTGTTTCATGGCTCGATTCCTCCTCGGTGACGGTTACAAGACGAACGGCTTGCGGCGTTTGCGGGGCTTGACCTCGGGCCCTGTCGATGCCGCCACTTGCCTGACTGCTTGTTGCTGCAACGGTCGCACTTGTGTGTACTGGACTGCTTCGCCCTGGTTGCCGCGCTTCAGGTCGTCCGCGGCTCCCGGCTCCTTCGGCTTGCCCGCCCGCTTCATGCGTGACCTCGGGCGGTGGCTTGCGGCGTGCAGTTCGGTAGGTGTGCGATGTCCATCTCGTTCTTCCCTGGCGGCAATTCCCTTCCCGATCGAGCGTCGCGTTCGTGCCGTCGTTCGGGATGGCGGCAGTTTGCGAGCGATGCCCTTGCCGATCGCTTACGGATTGGCAGACGGGAAACCGAGGCGGCGCTGCGCGGCCCATCGGCACGCAGCGCATGCGCCAAGTATTTGACGCAAAAGGAACTGACAGGGACTCGCCGGTGCTGGTGGCGGAGTTCGCGCGCCGCGGACCCCGGCGGCGCGGACCGGACTTGCCTGCGCCCGGCGGGCGCCTTACGGATGACTTACGCGGCGGGCCTTGGACGGGCCGGCGGGAGCCGACCCGCCACGATGTCCTGATGCAGACGCTCGGTCTCTGCGGAGGGCTTGAGGCCGAGCACGACGGACAGGAGCTCGCGGCAGCGACGGAAAGCGACGAGCGCCTCCGCCTGGTCGCCGGAGGTGGCGAGCGAACGCATCAGTCCGCGGTAGAAGGGCTCGGCAAGGCTGTCGGCCTCGAGCCCGCGCCGGTAGACGTCGATCGCAACGGGCCATTCACCGGCGGCTTCGAGTTCCTCGCCAAGGCGCATCAGCATGCGGATGAAGCGCGCGCGCAGCGCGTCGCGCGGTTTGGCGATCCACGATTCCTCTTCGATGCCCAGCAGCGAACCCGGGTAGGCGGCGAGTACCGAGCGTGCGGCTTCGGCGATTCGACCGGGGGATTCCTTCGTCCCAGCCTCGGCGACCCGCTGCGCCGCGTCGAGCACATCGTCCAACGCCCATACGTCGGTCCACGCGAGTTCGCGAGCGAGCGACAGCTTGCCGCCAGCAAGCGGCAGCGCGTGCTCGACGTCGAGCAGCTTGCGCAGCCGGAACAGCGCGGTGTCGAACGAAGCCTTGGCCGCAGCGCCGTCGGCGTCCGGCCACAGCGCCGCCATGATCGCCGTGCTCTCGACATCGCGTCCGCCGAGCGCGACCAGCAGCTTCAGCAGGTCGAGCGGGCGCTGCTGCGCCTTCCCCGTGAAGCGGATCGGCTGCCCTTCGCGCACGAGCTCGAAGCCGCCCAGCGCCCGGATGCGCAGCCGGAACGGCCAGTCGGGGCCCACGCCCGGTGGCGCCACGAGGCTGTTGCGCTCGATCAGCAGGCGCACGTAATCCGGCTCGATGCCGCGCGCGAGTGCGAAGGCGGCGATGCGAGCGGCGAGGTCGGGTCGGTTGCGCAGGAACACGATAAGCCCGCGGCTCTTGAAGTCGGCGAGCAGCGGTGCGATGCGCGCGGCCGCGCGTTCCGCATCCCCGGCATCGAGATCGAGCCCGATCGTCAGCAGCTCGCGCTGCTGCTCGAGCAGCCTTCTGTCCGGGGCGCCCGCGAGCGCGATCGCCTGGTCGAGCGCGGAGAGGCCACCCTCGTGGTCACCGGCCGCCATCCGGCTGTGGCCCAGCCTGGCGAGAAAATGCGGCAGCTGCATCGTCGGGAGCCCGGTTTCGCGTGCCAAGGTCAATGCCCGCTCCGCCGCCTTCACGGCCGCCGCGACGTGGGACAGTCGTTGCTCGAGATTGGCCTGCAAGTAATAGAAATACGCCCAGTCCATGCGCCGGCTCGGCGAAAGCCGCTGCTCGATGATTTCCAGCCGTGCCTTTGCCTCGGCCAGCGCGCCCTTGCTGATCAGCGCGGAGGCTTCCGCATGGTCGATCTCGAACAGGTACGCCGCAAGGCCGTAGCGCTCGGCGATTTCGCGCGCCGCGGCCGTCACTGCGGCGGACTGATCGTAGCGCCCGTTGAGGAAGTGCCAGAACGAAAGATGCGTTCGCCACCAGACCTGCATCAGCGGCGTCACGTCGGGCCGCGCGAGCAGCGGCTCGACCCGCGCCACGAGTTCGTCCGCGGACTCGCCCTTCGCATGCCAGTTGAGATAGTTGAACAGCGTCGAGGCCGCCATCATCCGCGCGTTGACGTCGGGCTCGTCGTCGAGCAATTCGTCCAGGCGTCGTGCGCACGGTTCCAGGTCCGGATGGTCCGGCTTGCGGAAGAGCAGCGCGATCACGTACGCCGCGCGGGCGCGCAGCTCGCTCTCGCGGTCCAGTCGCAGCGCATGTTCGCCGCCTAGCAACCGCTCGAACTCGGGCAGCCAGCGATCGATTGGTGCGAAGTTGGCCCACTCGTAGTAGTAGCCGATGACGATCGTGTTGAGCGCGAGCGCCTGGCCGCGGAGGTCCTCTGCCGCGCGAAATGCGTCGTAGGCGCGCTCGAGCGACTGACGTCCCCGTTGCGCCTGCACGAAGATCCAGGCGCGCCCGAACCAGTATTCGAGCCACGGATCCGCGGCCCGCACCTGCGGCGGGAGTGCCTCGATCCAGTCGGAAAGCGCCTGCGAGCGGCCGTGGCGTGCCCATTCGAGCGCGTTCGCGCGAATCAGCCGGCGCATCGCCTCCCAATCGGCCGCTTCGCGATAGAGGACCAGTGCGTCCTCCGATTCGCCACGCGCCTCCAGGAGACGCGCGGCGCGCGAGCTCAGTTCGCTGCGCCTGGCGGCTGGCAGGCGCCGCCGGCCCTCCTCGAGCAGGAACTCGCGGAACAGCGCGTGGTAGCGATAGACGATCTGCGCGCCGCGACGGCGGTCGATGAACAGGTGCCGGCGGAAGAGGTAGTCGAGCAGCCGCGAGACATCCTCGCTGCCGGTCAGCTCGATCGCCTCGGCCTGCGTCATCGACGGCAGGATGGCGGTCAGCATGAGCGCGCGCTGGTTTTCGGGCTTCGCGCGCGAGAAGATCTCGCCGGCGAAATACTGGAAGATCGCGTCCTTGCCTTCGCCGAGCGATTCCTCGAGCAGGGCATTCGGGCGGCTCAAGTGCTCGCGCAGCAGCACGAGGGCGGCCGCCCAGCCGTCGCTCTGGCGCTGGATGCGCGCAACCTCGGCACGACCGAGGGGCGTGCCGCCGAGCAACGCTTCCGCCTCCCCCTCCGTACAGC
Organism: uncultured beta proteobacterium; assembly: GCA_963750585.1. Lineage (GTDB taxonomy): Bacteria > Pseudomonadota > Gammaproteobacteria > Burkholderiales > Casimicrobiaceae > VBCG01. Next base: position 2,715 of record CAVVRH010000045.1, on the reverse strand, counting down.
GCAGGTCGGCAGGCTCGATGCGTCCGATGCGTCGGCCGGCGAGCAACCGCGCGAATTCCGGCGGCGGATCGGCTCGCGACAGGATGACGACGTTGATGCCTTCGGGGATCTCCTCGAGCCCTTGCGCGAATGCGGCGCGCTGCGCCGGAGAAGAGCGTGCCTCGTGGAAGTTGTCGAGCACCACCAGCGTGCCCTGCGGCAGCGAGGAGAAGAGATCGCGGCAGAGACTCAGTGCAAACCGGTTCAGATCCTGCTGGGGCTCCGAGGTGAACACCGGCAGCGCGGCGGCCCGCTTGCCGAGCAACTGGACGGCCGCCATCCGCATGTAGTGCATGAACGTCGCCGGGTCGCTGTCCGCGACGTCCACCTGATACCAGAGGTGCGGCAGGCGCCGCGCCTCGATATAGCTTGCGACCAGCGTGGACTTGCCGGAGCCGGGTGGTGCGCACACCCAGACGATCGGACGCTTGCGGGCTTCGTCGAGGCACGCGAACAGGCGCGGCCTCGGCAGCGCGTCGTACAGCTTCGGGCGCGTGAGCTTGGCGAGGGTGGGTGAGCGAACGGCCAAGGGCGCGGCAGGCTCGACGGGAGAAAGTCGGAGGTGATCGTCGCGTCGGAGTCACGCCGCGCGGCAACCGCGCGATTCTCGCCACCACTGACAGCGACGCGGCAAAGCTTAACACGGGCGCGGTGAGTCGAACCGCGGCAGTCCGCCCTGCGACTCAGCACCTGGCCCGGTCAGGCGCGTGCGAAGACCGGCGAACTGAAGAGCGAGTGGATCGTGACCTTGCGGATGTCGCGCTGGTCGGGGATCACGTAGAGGATCGGCGAGATCAGCTCCTCGAAGATCCCGCGCAGGCTGCGCGCGCCGGTCTTGTATTCGATGGCAAGCTCGGAGATCTGCAGGAACACCTTGTGCTCGACGAGGAGTTCCACGCCCTCGTTGGCGAAGAGGTCGCGGAACTGGCGGTAGATCGAGTCCCGCGGTTCGACCATGATGCGCACCAGCATGTCGCGGTCGAGGTCACCGAAGCGCGCGATGATCGGCAGGCGGCCGGTGAATTCCGGAATGAGGCCGTAGGTGAAGAGGTCGGTCGGCTTCACCCGCGAATTCAATCGGTCGAGGATCTTCTGGTTGTCGTCCTTGCCGCCCGTTGTCGAGATGAACCCGAAGCCGTGCGTCTGCGCCAGGATTTCCTCCAGCCCGACGAATGCGCCGCCACAGATGAAGAGTACATCGGTGGTGTCGACGTAGTGGCCGCTGCCCAGCTTGACCTGCGAGCCTTCCATGATCTTCAGCAACGCGTGCTGGACACTTTCGCCGGATACCGCGCGCGGCTCGCGTCCCGCCTTCAGCTTGTCGATCTCGTCGATGAAGACGATGCCGCGCTGCGCCCGCCGGAGGTCGCCGTGAGCCTTGTCGACCAGGCGCTGCAGGATCGCGTCGATCTCGTCGTTGACGTAGCGCGACTGGGCAAGCGAGGTCGCCTCGGCCGTGACGAACGGCACGTCGAGGATGCGCGCAAGCGTCTGGCACATCAGCGTCTTGCCCGTTCCCGACGACCCCACGAGCAGCACGTTGCTCTTCGCGATCGCGAAGTCTTCATGCTGCGCGTTCGCGATCTTTCTTGAAGTGCGCGTAGACGGCGACGGCGACGACCTTCTTGGCTTCGTCCTGTCCGATCACGTACTGGTCGAGCTCGCGGACGATCGCGCTCGGCGTGAGCCCCGGGTCGAGCAGGCGGGGATCGCGGAAGGCGGGGTCGGTCACGGTGGGGAAGGGTCTCGGCGGAGGTGCGACACGCGGCAGCAGTCGAAGGATAGCAGCGCGTGCCGCCTGGCGCACTTGTGCAGAGGCTTCCCGTGCTTGACGCGCGCCGGACGTTGCGGCGACCATCGGCAGGGAGGTCCTGGTCGGCGATTGGCATGGGCCTCTGCCTGTCGCCCTTGATCGTGTGCATCGCCCGCGTTGCCGCAGTCCAGAATCCACCGATGATCGACAAGACCGTCCCCTTGATCGAAGCCGCGATCGCCGACGTGCGGACGGCGCGACCGTCCTGATCGGCGGCTTCGGCGGCTGCGGGGATGCCCGACGAACTGATCGACGCGCTGATCGCGCAGGGCGCGAAGGACTTGACGATCGTGAACAACAACGCGGGCAACGGCGAGGTGGGGATCGCGGCGCTGTTCAAGGCCGAGCGCGTGCGCAAGATCATCTGCTCGTATCCGCGGCAGGCCAACTCGTAGCACTTCGACGAGCTCTACCGCGCGGGCGAGTCGAGCTCGAACTGGTGCCGCAGGGCAACCTGGCGGAGCGCATCCGCGCGGCGGGCGCGGGCATCGGCGCATTCTTCACGCCGACCGGGTACGGCACCCACCTCGCCGAGGGCAAGGAGACGCGCTGATCCATGGCCGCGACTACGTGCTCGAATACCCGATCCACGGCGATTTCGCGCTGATCAAGGCCGAGCGCGGCAGATCGCTGGGGCAATCTGGTGTACCGCAAGACGGCGCGCAACTTCGGCCCCATCATGGCGACAGCGGCCCGATGCACGGTGGCCCAGGTGCGCGAGATCATGCCGCTCGGCTCGCTCGACCCCGAGCACATCGTGACGCCAGGAATATTCGTGCACCGGTTGGTGGAAATCGCGGCGTCGTCGGCTGCGCTTTCCAACCCCGGAGCGGCGGCATGAGCGCCGCGCGACCGCTGTGGGG
>CAVVRH010000044.1:0-13348 GCA_963750585.1 uncultured beta proteobacterium | reverse complement strand
TGATTGGGTGAACCACGCGGACTCCGGCACACGCGCACCCGGAGCAGATCACGGTCCTGCCGCGCATACGACACTGCGGCAATGCTCGACGATTCGCCCCACGAGAAGCGGCTGCACGCCTGGTGGCAAGTCGTGCCCCATTCCCCTGATGACCTCCAGGCGGGCACCGCGAATGTGGAGGGCCGTGTCGCGTCCTGCCGCCAGAAACGATCATCGCTGCCGTGGATGACCAGCGTCGGGGCGACGATGCGCGCGAGGAGCGGCCGCCGGTCACCCGACGCGAGTATCGCCAGAAGCTGGCGTGCGGTACCAGCAGGATGGATGCCGCGGTTCACGATTCGCCTGAGGTTTCGCCTCAGCAGTTCCCCGTCCACGGCGAACCCCGGACTGCCGATCACACCGAACACGCTGGCGTAGTGCTCGACAAGCGACTCGACGTCGCTCGTGCTGGCAGGGCGCGAGAGGATCGCGCGCAGCGCGCGCGGCTTTCCCAGGGAGACGCGCATGCTCGGATTGCCGGTCGACGACATGATGGACGTGAGGCTCGCGACGCGCTGCGGATGCAACGCCGCGACGTTCTGCGCGATCATCCCGCCCATCGATACGCCGACGAGATGGGCGCGATCGATGCAGAGCATGTCGAGCAGACCGACAGCGTCCGCAGCCATGTCGTCCAGCGTGTACGGAGCCGTCACCTTGCGTCGCAACAGCGCGCGCGCGACGGCGATCCGGAGGTCCGGCAGGCGTCCGCCCGCAACCTTGCCCGAGTGGCCGCAGTCGCGATTGTCGAAGCGAATCACCCGGAAGCCGGCGGCGACGAGTCCGTCGACGAAGGGGTCCGGCCACGCGATGCCCGGCATCCCCAGACCCATGATCAGCAGGATTGCCGGCGCGCCGACGTCCCAACTCTCGTAGTCGAGCTCGATACCCCGCACAATCGCTCTCGTCACCTCGGTGCCCCCGGTGGTTTGCGCAGCGCCTGCAATTCGGCGAACGCCTCGCGCATCGCACCAACGAACATGTTCGGATCGCGCAACGCGCTGCGAGCCGCGACGACGCCGAATTCGAGCGAGCCGGCGTAGCTCTGCACGGTGACGTTGAGCCCAAGGCCATGCTCGACGATCGACAGCGGCCACCAGGTGAGAAGTCTCGCTCCAGCAAGGTATAGCGGCACCGTTGGGCCGGGAAAGTTCGAGACCACCAGGTTCGCGAGCGGAGGGATCCGATCCGCGAGGCGAGCGCGGCCGTACAGCGCGGCGGCGGCGCCGAACAGCCACGGCATCCCGATCGACGGCAGGTCGGTGGGAATGATCGATCGCAGCTCCCGGGTCAGCGACTTGGTCCGGCCGGAGCCGGCGTGGATCGCGCGCAGGCGGGCGAGCGCGTCCGCGACGTCGGTGGCGAGTCCCATCCGGCTCATGGTCGCGAGCGTCGTCGCGTCGGTATTGCCGGCCTCGCGCAGCGAAACGGGGACCGCCGCAAACATCGGTTCCGCGGGCAGACCGCCGTGGGAGGCGAGATGGCGCCGCAGCGCACCGCTCACCACCGCGAGCACCACGTCGTTGACCGTCACCTGATGACGGTCTGCGATGCGCACGATGGCCGGCAGCGGGACCGAGAGGGTCGCGACCGCGCGGGCGCGGCCGATCGTGCCATTGAGGGGCGTCCTCGGGGCAAACCGAAACGAGCCTTTCCGCGTGCCCGTGGCCGGCGTTGCATCGGGGCGCGCCACGAGCGCGGTCAGCACGCGTGCGAGCTCCGGTGCCTGCCGGAGCGCCCGCACGGCTTGTGCAGCCGTTGTCCTGACGGCGGTCTCGAGCAGTTCCGCGAGCCCCGGATGTTCGCCCTGTGCCAGTTGCTCGCCTGCCATCACCTCGCGGGGCTTCGGCGTGGTGTCGAGCAGCGCGTGCGCGAAGGCCACGCTCGCCGCCCCGTCGAGCGTCGCGTGATGAAACTTGGTGTAGAGGGCGAGCTCGCCCGACGCGAGGCCTTCGATCACGTGCAGGCGCCAGAACGGGCGGTCGCGCTCGAGCAGCCGCGCGTGCAGCCGGGCGACCGTCGCTTCGAGTTGCGCGAAGGTGCCGGGCGCAGGCAGCTTCACGTGGGGCACGTGCGCGCGCAGGTCGACGGTGTCGGCATGGATCCAGACCGGATTGGCGAGCGCGAGGGGCATGCGCGCCAGACGGCGCGTGAATACGGGCGACAGATGGAGGCGCGCCGCAACGTGCCGGCGCACCGCAGCGACGTACGCGCGCGCATCTCCCGGCGGCGGATCGAGCAGGTGCAGCGCGCCCACATGCATCGGTGTCTCGGGCGTCTCCAGATGCAGGAAGAGCGCGTCGATCCCGGAGAGCGGTTTCATGCGGTACGCCTCTTGATGGCGCTGAACATTGGTTTCGGGCTCTGTCGCGAGCAGGCGGTCTTCACCAGGTCCAGAATGATCAGAGCATCCGCCGCCCGAGAACTCCGGCAATGCGCCGCAGCAGCCACTTCGGCGTGGCCCGCCCGGCCACCGTGGCCACCTGGTTGAGCATTCCTGGAACAGTGACCACGTCACCCGCCATGCAGGCGCGATAGCCCTCGGCCGCGACCTCGTGCACGTCGCCGACCAGGACGCGCGGCAGTTGCGCGACGTGCGCGTTGTCCTGCTTCGCGTGGTCGAACATCGCTGTCGCCGTAATTCCCGGGCAGAATGCGGTGACGGTGACGCCAGTGTCGCGCAATTCCTCGGCAAGCGATTCGCTCAGCGACAGCACGTAGGCCTTGCTGGCCGCGTAAGCCGCCAAGCCCGGCACCGCCGCGAACGCCGCGATCGACGCGATGTTGAGCACGCGTCCGTGGCCGCGCCTGACCATCGCGGGCACGAAGGCGGCCAGCATCGCGGTCAAGCCGGAGACGTTGAGGTCGATCAACTGCTGATGTTTCTCTGCGTTCGAGTTGATGAACGCCCCCTGCATCAGCACGCCGGCGTTGTTGACGAGCACGTCGATCGCACGTCGCCTGCGTCGCAACCTCGCGGCCAGGGCTGCCGCCGTGCCCCGTGTTGCCAGGTCGACCGGGATGACCTCCACGTGCGTGCCGTGCTCGTCAAACAGCGCCCTCGCGAGTGCGCGCAGCTTGTCTTCCCGGCGGGCGACCAGCACGAGGCGGTGGCCGTCGCGCGCGAAACAGTGCGCCAGCGCCTCGCCGATCCCGGACGAAGCGCCGGTGACGAGCACGGTCGACGGTGAAGCAGCGGCGTCGGCGGGCATGGCGATCTCCGTGCGTTGCGACAGGTGTCGAGGCCAGTCAATCGAGTCCAACGTATCATCTTCGAGGCGGACCGCGATTCCGATTGAAGCAGGGGGCTTGACGACGATCAATGTCCCGCCGCTGTGCGACGGCTTTGCTCACGACAGCTTATGGCATCCTGCGCTTGAGAGTCCGGGCGAGCGGCGACGGCGGTCGATTTGTCCAGACGCCCAATTCACGACGACCAGACAACCGATGACCACCCGAGAAACGCACGTCGGCAAGCCCCACCTGTTGCACCAGCTGATCGAGCCGCGCGTCTTCCTCGAGATGGCCGCGCTGCCGTGGCTTTTGCCGATGCTCGCCACCGCTCCACGCGGCGACCGCCATCCGGTGCTGCTGCTTCCGGGATTCATGGCGGACGATGGGACGCTGGTCGTGCTCAAGCTCTTTCTGGAGAACCGAGGCTACGAAGTGCAGACCTGGGGCTTCGGGCGCAATGTCGGCTTCAGCAGCAGGCATGCCAAGGCGCTCGAGCAGAAGATCCGCTACATGCACTACAAGAGCGGCCGGAAGGTGAGTCTCGTGGGCTGGAGCCTGGGAGGCATGTTCGCGATGTACGGTGCGCACGAGGCTCCGGATTGCATCCGGTCGGTTATCACGCTCGGCAGCCCCGTGACGTTCGACCCCGCCGGCAGCCAGTCGCCGCCTCTGGTCAAGGCGCTCTATCGGCTGATCGCGCACCCGATGGGGACCGCGGCACACGTGACCCATCTGCGTGCGAAGAATCTCCGCCGGCCGAAGGTGCTTCCCCTGCCGATCTCGTGCATCTACTGCTGACGGACGGCGTCGTGCCGCCGCAGGAGGCGACGATCGACGGCAATCCGGCGCTGCACGAAAACATCCGCGTGCCGGGCAGCCACCTCGGGCTCGGTTTCAACTCGCTCGCGCTCTGGATTGTCGCGGATCGCCTCGCGCAGCCCGAGGGCCAGTGGCGGCCGTTCGAGCCGTCGGGCATCACCGGGCGGCTATACCGGCTGATGACCTCCGGGTTCGCGTCAGCCTAGTCCGCTGCCGGGCCGGAACCTTCGCCCTGGCTCTCGTCCGCGCACGCGCGAGCGCTACATAGTCCTGGAAGCAGTCGCGCACGCACTGTGCAAAGACTTCCGGATCGGGCATCTGTTCGCGGCACGACGTGGGCGACACGATGATCTTCCCGTCGTAGCTCGTGACCGCGAAGACGAGCCCGAGCCCGTCGTTGATCGGCATGATTGCTGAGAAATACGTCATGCGGGCGCCGTTGAGGTAAAGCGGAACCGTCGGGCCGGGCACGTTGGTGATCACGCAGTTCGCAAGCGGCGCACGGCGACCCGCTCCGAGCAGCGCGCGGCCCAGCATCTTCCCGGTGAGCGTCAACGTGACGGCCGGCGCATGCGTGCCGATGTCGGTGAGTTCCCGTGCGCCGATCGCGCGCGACATGAGTTCAGAGGCCGCCGTCTGCGCCTTGATGAAGGCGAGCCGCTTGGCCGGGTCCGCGATGTTCACGCCGAGCCCGAGGTTCACCCACTCCACCTGCGGCTTCCCGCCGGCATCGCGCACGTAGACGGGCGTCATCGTCGAGAGATCCTCGTCCGGCAGCTCCTCGTTCGCCTCCAGGTACTTGCGCAGTGCCCCCGCGCACACCGCGAGCACCGCATCGTTGATCGTCGCGCCGCGGACGAGGCGGCGGATCTCGCCGAATTCCTCGAGCAGGAAGCGTCGGGTCTCGAACACCCGGTAGGGCGAAACGATCGTGTTGAAACGGGTCACCGGGACCGATTCCTGTCGCTGCAACAGCTCGCGCGCGAACGAGCGGACCGCCGGGACGATGCAAGATACCGCGTTCACGATCGGGCGTGCCAGCCGCACGGGCGACGTCGCGGTGCGCAAGATCCCGCGGTAGACGAGCTCGAGGTCGCTCGGAGGCGACTCTGGAAACCAAGGCACGGGCGGCTCGACCTTCGGCGGCTGCGGCGTCATGTCGTGCAGCAGCGTGATGATCTCGGTGCCCCGCTCGACGTCGATCGCCGCATGGTGGAGCTTGGTGAGAAGCGCGAAGCTGTCCTTCGGAAGGTCGAGGAGACTGTCGAGGCCCTCGATGACGTAGATCTCCCAAAGCGGCCGGTCGAGATCGAGCGGGCGCGCGTGGATGCGCGACGCCTGGATGCAGAACTGGCGCCAGTCGCCCGGCTTCGGCAGGGCGATGTTTCGCACGTGATACTCGAGGTCGAAGTTCTCGTCCTCGATCCAGTACGGGTCGTCCAGCCCGAACGGCACCTGGCGAAGCCTCTGCCGAAAGATCGGCGAGCGGTGCAGCCGGCTCTCGACGAGCGCAAGGATGCTCTTGAAGCGGAGCCGGCCGCCGGGCGCCGTCGACGGGTCGTAGATCTGGACGAGACTGACGTTCGAATTGGAACGGGCGCTCTCCGAGGCGAGGAAGAGCGCATCGCCCTTGTTGAGCTGGCGCATTGTCTTGTGATCATGCCACAGCTCGCGGCGTTGCAGTGCTCGGGCAACGGGGGCGCGCGTACGCGCCTCGGCCCGTTGTTGGGGCCGCATCGGCAATGTGCTCCAGCGCTGGAAGCTGCTGGTTCTTGTTACTATTGCCCCCCGCACCGCAGCAGGCGCTCGCGAACGATCTTGCCGCTGTGGCCAACGCCTCCTCGGCGAGGCGAGCGCAGCGAGCCAAGCGAGTCCAGTCCCAATCTTTGGAGCCAACCATGAAATTGCAAAAGACGGCCTTGGTTACGGCGGTCATCGCGGCCTTCCTCGGCACGACGCAGGTCGGCGCGCAACAGGTCACCGGCACGCTGGGTTCTCCAGGCGCCACGACGAGCATCAGCGGGAAGCAGCTTCCGCCTCCGGACCCGAAGTTCGGCGGCGTGATCAGGAATGATGCCCTGCAGTCAAAGCCCTGGTGGGCGCCGCGCGTCGTGCCGCCGAAGGGGGCGCCGAACGTGCTGCTCATCATCACCGACGACGCCGGCTTCGGCGTGCCCAGCACCTTCGGCGGTGTGATCCCGACGCCGTCGATGGATCGCATCGCGAAGGAGGGTCTGCGCTACAACCGGGTCTTCTCCACCGCGTTGTGCTCGCCGACGCGCGCCGCGCTGATCACCGGACGCAATCACCATTCGGCCGGCTTCGGCGTGATCTCCGAGCAGTCGACCGGCTTCCCTGGCTACAACAGCATCATTGCCAAGGACAAGGCCACCATCGGCCGTATCCTGCTGGACAACGGCTACGCGACGTCGTGGTTCGGCAAGAACCACAACATGCCCGCATTCGCGGCCAGCCAGGTCGGGCCATTCGATCAGTGGCCGACCGGCATGGGCTTCGACTACTTCTACGGCTTCGTCGGCGGCGACGCCAACCAGTGGCAGCCGAACCTGTTCCGCAACACGACGCAGATCTTTCCGTTCGAGGGCAAGCCGGGCTGGAACCTGGTCACCGGGATGGCGGACGACGCGATCGACTACATGACGCGGATGCACCAGATCGACCCGAGCAAGCCGATCTTCATCAAGTACGCGCCCGGCGCCACCCATGCGCCGCACCACCCGACCAAGGAGTGGGTGGACAAGATCAGCCAGATGAAGCTCTTCGACGAGGGCTGGAACAAGGTGCGCGAGCGCATCTTCGAGAACCAGAAGAAGCTCGGCGTGATCCCGAAGGACGCCAAGCTGCCGCCGTGGCCGAAAGACGTGCTGAAGGAATGGGACGAGCTCTCGGCCGAGGAGAAGAAGCTGTTCATCCGCCAGGTCGAGGTCTTCGCCGCCTACGCCGCCTACAACGACCACGAGATCGGCCGCGTGATCCAGCACTTCGAGGACCTCGGCAAGCTCGACAACACGCTGATCATCTACATCAACGGCGACAACGGCACCAGCGCCGAGGGCGGGCCGATGGGCACGCCGAACGAGGTCGCGTTCTTCAACGGCGTCAACCAGCTGCCCGTCGACGTGCAGATGAAGTTCTACGACGTGTGGGGCACCGACCACACCTACAACCACATGTCGGCCGGCTGGTCGTGGGCCTTCGACACGCCGTTTTCCTGGTTCAAGCAGAACGCCTCGCAGCTGGGCGGCGTCAACCAGAACATGGTTGTGTCGTGGCCGGCGCGCATCAAGGACAAGGGGGGCCTGCGCGAGCAGTTCGTCCACGTCATCGACGTCGTGCCGACGATCCTCGAGGCCGCCGGCATCCGCGCACCGGAGATGGTGGACGGCATCAAGCAGGCGCCGATCGAAGGCACCAGCTTCGCCTACACCTTCGACGCAAAGAACGCCAAGGCGCCGTCGCGGCACAGGACGCAATACTTCGAGATGATGGGCCAGTGGGCGCTGTACCACGACGGCTGGTTCCTGAGCACCAAGGTCAACCGCGCACCGTGGGAGGCCTTCGGCCCGGCCAACCCGAACCCGCTGGACAACCAGGTGCTCGAGCTCTTCAACCTGAACACCGACTTCAACCAGACCACCGACGTCGCGGCGAAGAACCCGCAGAAGGTCAAGGAGACTGAAGCAGATGTTCGTCGCCGAGGCGAAGAAGCACCAGGTCTTCCCGATGGACGCGTCGGTGGCGGCGCGCATCGTCGCGCCGCGGCCGAACATCACCGCCGGACGCAGCGAGTTCGTCTACACGCGGCCGATGGTCGGCCTGCCGCAGGGCGACTCGCCGCTGCTGCTGAACACCTCGTACACGATCACCGCCGACATCGAGGTGCCGCAGGGCGGCGCCGAGGGCATGATCCTGACCTCGGGCGGGCGCTTCGCCGGCTACGGCTTCTACCTGCTCAAGGGCAAGCCGGTGTTCCTGTGGAACATGGTCGATCTCGAGCGCCTGAAGTGGGAAGGCCCCGAGGCGCTGCCGCCGGGCCGGCACACGGTCGAGTTCGACTTCAAGTACGACGGGATCGGCGCCGGCACGCTCGCGTTCAACAACTTCAGCGGCGTCGGCCGGCCCGGCACCGGCATGCTCAAGGTGGACGGCAAGGAGGTCGCGACGAAGAAGATGGAGAAGACGCTGCCGATGATCCTGCAGTGGGACGAGAGCTTCGACATCGGCTCGGACACGCTCACCGGCGTCAACGACGCCGACTACAAGCCGCCGTTCGCGCTGACCGCCAAGCTCAACAAGCTGACGATCAAGGTCGACCGCCCGCAGTTGTCGCCCGCGGACATCAAGAAGCTGCAGGCGGCGATGCAGGAGAAGGCGAAGAGCGACTGATCCCGCGCCGTCAGCGTGAAGCGCGCAGACCGTGCCTGCAACGCGCGGTCGGCCAGGCCGCGCTCGCGGCCGGTGGCTCGCCATCGAGGCGCTGATCGCGCCGGCGCCGCTACCGCGGCTTTCGTGTCGTGACGAGATGAACTGGGTCCAAATCGCTTGGATCATGATGTCCGCGGCCAGCCTGACGCTCGGTGTCATCCATCTTTTCGTCTGGTTCAAGCAGAGACTGCAATACGCCCATCTGCTGTTTTTCGCACTCGCGGTCTCGGCCGCTGCCTTCGGCGCCTTCGAGCTCGCGATGATGCACGCGCAATCTCCTGTCGCCTATGCCGTCGCGCTGCGCTGGGCTCACGTGCTGCTCGCCATTTTTGTGCTGTCGATTGTCTGGTTCGTGCATTTCTATTTCGACGCTGGAAGACTCTGGCTCGCATACATGGCCTCCGGCGTTCAGATTGCTCGCGCTCGGGCTGAATTTCGTGACCGGCGTAAACATCAACTTTCGCGAGGTTTCCTCGCTGGACCAGGTGATGCTGTGGGGGGGCGCCGTCCTTTCCGGACCGGTCGGTGTCGCCAATCCCTGGGCGATCGTGCCGCAAGTCGGCAACCTGCTCCTGGTCGGGTTCGTCATTGACGCTTCTGCCACGCTCTGGCGACGTGGCGGCCCCGATGCGCGTCGCCGCGCGGCCGTCGTCGGAGGCAGTCTCGTGGTCTGCATCACCGCTGTCGCGGGTTTCGCAGCGCTGATTACTTCAGGGCTGGTTCATGCCCCCACGATCGTCATGCCGGGAGTCTTCGTTGTTGTCCTAGCGATGGGCTATGAGCTCGGCTGGGACATGATTGCGGCGGCGCAGCTAGCGGTGCAGCTCCGCACGAGCGAGCAGCGCTTCCGGGCGGTCGTCCAAGCGGTTCCGAGCGCGATTCTTCTGGTCAGCGACAAAGGCGCGATCATGTTGGCGAATGCGCAGGCCGAGACCGTGTTCGGCTATTCCTTGGCGGAACTTGTCGCGAAGCCGGTTGAAATGCTGATTCCGGAACGCTTTCGTGGCTCGCACGCCGGACTGCGGGGCGCCTACGCTGGAGACCCGCGGCCGCGGGCGATGGGGACCGGACGCGAGCTGTTCGCGCGTCGCAAGGATGGCGGCGAAATCCCGGTGGAAGTGGCGCTCAGTCCGATGCCCACCGAGGAAGGATCGTTCGTACTGGTGTCGGTCGTCGACATCACCGAGCGCAGACGCATCGAGCGGGCATACAGCCAGCCAGCGCGACGAGATCGCCCACCTGTCGCGTGTCGCGATGCTGGGTGAGTTGTCCGGGTCCATCGCGCACGAGATGAACCAACCGTTGATGGGAATCCTGAGCAATGCCCAGGCTGCGCAACGCTTCCTGGCGGCCGATGACGTGAACCTCGACGAGGTGCGCGAGATCCTGGACGACATTGTCGAGGACGACAGGCGGGCGGGTGAGGTCATCCGGCGCCTGCGCGCCTTGCTGAAGAGGGGAGAAGTGCAGCATGCGCCGCTCGACATCAGCAACTGTCGTCGACGACGTTCTGCGCCTGACGCGCAACGACCTGATGAATCGCGACGTTGCGGCCAGCGTCGAGTTGGCGCCGGATCTACCCACGGTGTTTGGGGACCGGATCCAGCTGCAGCAGGTGCTGCTCAACCTGGTGATCAACGCCTGCGAAGCGATGGCCGGACTGCCAGAACCTCGTCAGGTGCACATTCGCGCGCGCTGCGCGGACGGCGCCGGCGTCGAAGTATCGGTCTCGGACCGCGGGGGTGGCATCCCGCCCGGTGATCTTGAACGAATCTTCGAGCCGTTCGTGACTACCAAGGAGCACGGCACGGGATTGGGTCTTTCGATATGTCGTACCATCATCGCCGCGCATGGCGGCCGGCTGTGGGCGGAGAACAACGGCGCGGGCGCGACTTTCCGGTTTACGGTTCCGCTAAGGCGCCACGCGGAATGACCAGCGGCGCGCCCACCGTCTTCGTCGTTGACGATGACCCTTCGGTGCGGAGAGGGCGTAGAGCGGCTGCTGCGCTCGGCCGGGCTCGCGGCCGAAGCGTTTGCTTCCGCGCGCGATTTCCTCGAACGGTACGACGGCGATGCCGCGGGTTGCGTGATCCTCGACCTTGCCATGCCCGGGTTCGATGGCCTGCAGATGCAGCAGGCGCTGGCCGATCGCGGCAGCGCGCTGCCGATCATCTTTCTCACCGGACACGGCGACATCCCGTCGAGCGTGCAGGCGATGAAGCGGGGTGCGGTCGACTTCCTGACCAAACCCGTCAGCGGCAACGACCTGCTCGCTGCCGTGCGCAACGCGATAGAGCGGTGCGAAGCGCTGTATCGAGCGCGAGAGGAGATCGCAAACATCCGGCGCCGGTTCGCGACGCTGACGCCGCGTGAGCGCGAGGTCCTCGCGCATGTCCTGTCCGGCAAGCTCAACAAGCAGATTGCCGCGGATCTCGGCACGATCGAGCACACGATCAAGGTCCATCGGGCACGAGTCATGCAGAAGATGCAGGCGCGCACGCTTGCAGCCTTGGTGCGACTCGCGCAACGCGCGGGCATCGAGCCGGTGCCACCCGCCGAAGGCTGATCGGCCGCTCTACCCGCTTTCAGGACGTTGGTGCAGCACGGCCAGGCGGAGGCGTGCACATCGCTGACATCGGGCGGGCACGCTGTCGATGTTGAACCAAAGTGTAATTCCCCTTGCCATCGGCATGGCCTATGGTGTTGTCAATGGCCACCAAGACACCACGAATCGCAGTCGTGGATGACGATCCATTCGTACTCAAGGGGTTGCGGCGGTTGCTTCGTTCAGCCGGATTTGACGTGGACACCTACGCATCGGGAGCCGAGTTCTTGAATGCGGATACCAATGATGCGCCCGACTGCCTGGTGCTCGATCTCAATATGCCGCAAGTGACCGGATTCGATGTTCAGGTCCGTCTCGCCCAAAGTGGGAGAAGCACTCCCATCATCGTGATCACCGGCGACGATACTCCTGAGGCCCGTTCGCGTGCGCTTCGGCTTGGTGCGAATGCCTATCTCGAAAAACCCGTTGACCAGTCGACGTTGCTGGCGGCGATCGGGATTGCCATCGGCGGTGTGTCGCCATGACCGAACACTCCACTGTCGTCATCACCGGAGCTTCCTCGGGTATCGGTCGTGCGCTGGCCCTGGAAATGGCCCGTCACGGCCACGCACTTGGCCTGACCGCACGCCGCGTGGCGCTGCTCGAGCAGTTCCACGATGAGCTCCGCGCCACCCACGGCAAGAAGTTGCGTGTCGAACTGGCGATGCTCGACGTTTGCCAGAGCGCCAGCGTCGGCCCGACGTTGCATGAGCTGTTCGCCCGCCTGGGCGGGATCGACATCATAGTGGTCAATGCCGGCGCCAATGACATCACGCACATCGGAGGCGGCGATCTGGAGAAGGAACTCAATCTGATCCAGACCAATCTCGTCGGTGCGATTGCGACGATCAACGCGGCCACCGAGCACTTTCTGAAGCGCGGCAAGGGGCACATCGTCGGCATCTCCTCGCTGGCCTCGCTGCAGCCGATCGCAACGCAGGCTGCGTATTGTGCGAGCAAGGCCGGATTCTCGATGTACCTCGATTCGGCACGCGTAGAGCTCAAGCGCAAGGGCATTGCGATCACCGACATCCTGCCCGGCTATATCAAGACTGACATCGTCGAGGGAGTCGATATCGGCCAGTTACCTTTCGCGATTCCGGTCGAGCAAGCGGCGCGCGAGATGACCAGGCTGATCGAAAAGCGCGTGAAGTCCGGCGTGGTGCCAGCCTTTCCGTGGACGCTGGTACGACCGTTCTTGGGACATCTCCCCGAGCGCTTCGCGCGAGTCTAGAAAGCGAACTGGCAGATCTGAGCCCAGGTACAACGGATGTTTCCAAAGTAACGACAGAGGCCAACGACGTGAAATCAACAAAACGCAACACCGCGCTCGTACTCGCATCCAGTGCGTTCGTGATCGCTCTAGCCATGTTGCTCGCTTCGCCGCCGATTGCGGCGCAAGTATTTTCCTGGGATCCACTGAAGGACGTGCAGGAGGCGCTGCCCGAAGGCACGCCGAGCGAAGCCAAGATCATTCAGGCGAGGACGCAGGTGCGAGAGATGGCACAGGACGCGCTCGCCACGCTGTACGAGATCACGCCAGGCACGCGACGCACGGTCGAAGGCGCGGCAGGCTACGCCGTGTTCAGCACGTTCGGTGTCAAGCTCTTCTTCGCCGGTGGCACGACTGGCAAGGGAATGGTCATCAACAAGCGCACGAGTCGCCAGACCTTTATGAAAATGATTCAGGTACAAGGCGGACTTGGGTTCGGTGTGAACCAGAATCGCCTTATCTTCGTGTTCACCAACGAACAGGCGCTGCGAAACTTCATCAACCAAGGCTGGGAGTTCGGCGGTCAGGCCAACCTTTCCGCCATGGCGGGTGGTCAGGGGAGCATGTTCAGCGGCGCGGCCGCGGTGTCGCCCGGTGTTTACCTCTACCAGCTGACGCAGACCGGCCTTTCCGCGACGCTCACGGTCGGCGGCACGAAATTCTTCAAGGATCCCGATCTGAACTGAAACGATCTTGTGACAGCGTGAGGCGATCGGTGGGCCGATCGCCTTGCACCGTTGGTTAGCACGCCGGTGCCGTCGCGTCGATTGACATCGATCCGAGTGTTGGAAGGGAGGCTGTGATGAAATCGAGCAAGCGTAAGGTTACGCGCATCGCAATCATGACGGCGGTAGCACTGGCTTGCGCGCCGGCGATCGCGCAGCAGAAGAATCCCGACCGCGACGCCTACTTCGGCGAGACGCACATTCA
This sequence comes from uncultured beta proteobacterium, assembly GCA_963750585.1. GTDB lineage: Bacteria > Pseudomonadota > Gammaproteobacteria > Burkholderiales > Casimicrobiaceae > VBCG01. The sequence goes on along the minus strand of CAVVRH010000044.1, from coordinate 2 downwards.
TA